>DASRHC010000022.1:0-45948 GCA_035650715.1 Candidatus Methylomirabilota bacterium
ACCCGTTGACTCCGTGCGTCAGCCAGCCTAGGATGCGCAACCGTGCCCCGCGCCCGCTTGCGTCTCCTGTTTGCTCTGATCCTGTTCGCATTGCTGCGGGCGCCGGCCGACGCGGCCCCGCTGCCGGAGCGCACCCCGCCCAGCGGATTCACGTCGCTCGACGGTCCGAGCGGCGGGCGCACGCTGGCCGGCACGTTCACCGGTAACGCCCGCTCCGCGGCCGCCGTCCTGGGCGGCATGGTCGGCGGCCTCCGCGGTTACTTCGACGGGCCCCCGGTGGTGTCGAGCGCGGTCGGGGATCCGCGGGACCGGAGCATCATGGCCTTCTTCGACGCCCGCCTGCAGAGCACCCCGGTGCGCGGCGCCATCATGGTGCAGCTCGCCGACGGTGGGGGTGGCGCCGTCGCCGTCCTGTTCGACCGCCCGGCCGACATCGCCCGCTCGTTCAAGCCGATGGCGCGCCAGCTGGCGGGCGGGCCGGGACCCGGCGGGCCGGCGCCCCGCGCCGTGCCCCTCCAGCAGCAGACCACCCCAGACGGCAAGGCCGCGATCGGGGTGCCCGCGGGCTGGCGCATCACCGGCTGGGGCAACGGCGCGGTGGACGTGGCCGGGCCGCAGGGGCAGATGGTCGACGTCGGGATCTACCTGCCGATCTTCTCGGCGCCCACCTACGGCGGCCCGATCCCCGGCGCGGTCTACCTGCCGTTCATCGCCGATCCGACGGTCGCGGTGCGAGCGGTCAGCGAGGTGCTGGGGCGCCAGGCGGCGGCCCGGGGCGGCATGGGGATCAGCGATGTGGAGGTCGTGGAGCGCGTGCCGACGCCGCCGCCCACCGGTGCGGGGCAGGCGGCCTACATGTTCCTGCGCTCGCGGGTCGGCGGGCGGCCGAACCTGCACTTCGCCCTGGTCAACACCGCGATCATCGACCAGCGCTCCTGGGCCTACTACTACTCCACGGTGGGCGCGCCCGACGGCATCTTCCAGCGCGATTTCGTCACGATGCTGAACGTGTGGCGCTCGTGGTCGCTCAACCCGCAGGTGCTGCGCGACCGCATGCAGGACGCGGCCACCAAGATGCGCCAGACGAGCGAGATCCTGCAGAGCGCCGCCCGCGGCCAGAGCGCGGCCTTCGACCGCGCGAACAAGGGGTTCGACTACTACATCCGGGGTGTGGAGGTGCTGGAGCACACGCCCACCGGAGCGCGCGCCAACTTCGACCGCGACTACGCCGACGCGGTGGTCAAGGCCAACCCCACCAAGTTCCGCCTGGTGCCGCCGAGCCAGTACCGCACGACCGACTGAGCGCCGGCGCCAGCAGCCCACCGCCATTGATTGACGCGCGGGTGCGGTCTCGGTACCGTCTGGGCAGGGAGGGCACCATGACTCACCTCCAGCGGCTGTCAGCGGCAGTGGTGGCGACCGTGGCACTCGTGAGTACCTGGCCGGTCGTGCCCGCGGGAGCGTTTCCCGCGACCGAGAGCGTCGACGCCCGGCTGCGGCTCGACTGGCAGGCGGGCACCTCCCGCGGCGGCAGGCCGATCATCGCCGGCTACGTCTACAACGACTACGTCCGTTCGGCCGGGGACGTGCGATTGCTGGTGGAGGCAATCGACGCGGCCGGCGTGAGGATCGGTCGCGACATGGGCTTCGTCCCGCGCGTGGTTCCGCTGCGCGATCGGGCCTACTTCGAGGTCCCGGTCCGGCACCCGGGCGCGACCTACCGAGTGAGCATCGTCGCGTACGAGTGGAGGGACTGCGGCGGAGGCGGCGGAGGCATGTGATCCCGGTCGGCCGGCGGCCGGCCGCCCCTTCGCGCTGAACTAGTCCTCGGGCGTCTCCGTACGGTGGGCAGACGGCGAGGAGTGTGCGGACGCCGCACCCCGGTGGCCGCGTAGACGCCGGTCGCGGGTTCCATGGAGGCGCGGGTTCTATAGTAGAATCCCCGCCGTGACCGCCCCCCAGGGTATCGACGTCCACGCGCATTTCTTCCCCGAGCGCTTCCTCCGCGCCATCGAGCAGGACGGCGCCGCCTCGGGCGGCCAGATCGATCGGTCCCACCCGCGCGGGCCCGCCATCGTGATCAAGGGCAGCAGCACCGCGCCGCTCGAGGCGCGCTACTGGGACCTGGGCAAGCGCGTGGCCTCCATGAACAAGCAGGGCGTGGCGGTGCAGGCGCTCTCGCTCACCGCGCCGATGGTCTACTGGGCGCAGGGCGACCTGGGCGCCCGGCTGGCGCGCGAGTGGAACGACGGGGCCAGCGCCGCCCACACCGCGCACCCCGACCGCTTCGTGTTCTGCATCACGCTGCCCATGCAGGACACCGCGCAGGCCCTGGCCGAGCTGGAGCGGGCTTCGAAGCTGCCGGGGGCCCGCGCGGTCTACATGGGCACCAACGTCAACGGGCGCAACCTCTCGGACCCCGCGTTCTTCCCGGTGTTCGAGCGCTGTCAGGCGCTCGGGCTGCCGATCGGCCTGCATCCGTTCAACGTCAACGGCGCGGAGCGGCTCCGGGCGTACTACCTCACCAACCTGCTGGGCAACCCGTACGACACCGGCATCGCGGCCGCCCATCTCATCTTCGGGGGCGTGCTGGACCGGCTGCCGAAGCTGCAGGTGATCCTGCCGCACGCCGGCGGCACGCTGCCGCTGGTGTGGGGGCGCCTGCAGCGGGGCCAGAAGGTGCGACCGGAGGCGAACAAGGCGGCGAGGAAGCCGGTGAAGGCCTACCTGCGCCGCTTCACCTACGACACGATCAGCCACGACGCGGGGGCGCTGCGCTACCTGATCGCGACCGTGGGCGCCGACCGGGTGATGCTCGGCACCGACTTCTGCTTCGACATGGGCTACGAGAAGCCGCTCGACATCATTCGAGACAACGCGGTCAAGCTCTCCCGCGCCGACCAGGCCAAGATCGTGCGCGAGAACGCCGCCCGGCTGCTGCGTCTCCGCTGACCGTCCCGCTCGGCGCGTGAGCCCCGAGTTCTGGATCGCGCAGTCGTTCAACGGCATCTCCTACGGCGCGCTCCTCTTCCTGCTGGCCAGCGGCCTCTCCCTGATCTTCGGCGTCATGCGCATCGTCAACCTGGCCCACGGCTCCTACTTCATGCTGGGGGGCTACGTGGGCCTCACGGTGGCGCTGCGCACCCGGTCCTTCACGATGGCGTGCCTCGCGGCCGCGGTGGCCATCGCGCTGGTGGGCATCGGCATGGAGAGGCTGTTCCTGCGCCGACTGCGCGGCGAGGTGCTGGGGCAGGTGCTCATGACCATCGGCTTCGCGCTGATCTTCCAGGACCTCGCGCTGCTGATCTGGGGCGGCGACCCGTACACGGTGCCGATCCCGAAGATGCTCACCGGCACCGCGCGGGTGGGCGGCGCGGTCTTCCCGATCTACCGCATCTTCATCGTGGTGGTGGCCCTCCTGGTGGGCGTGGCCCTGTGGCTGGTGCTCGACCGCACGCGCATGGGCGCGATGATCCGCGCCGCGGTGGACGACGCCGAGATGGCGCAGGGGGTGGGGATCGACGTACCGCGCGTGTCGCTCGTCGTGTTCGCCCTCGGGGCCGCGCTCGCCGCGCTGGGGGGCGTCATCGGCGGCGGCTTCCTCGGCGTCTATCCGGGGGCGGACTTCGAGGTGCTGCCCTACGCGTTCGTGGTGGTGATCGTCGGCGGGCTGGGCAGCCTGCCCGGCGCGGTGGCGGGCAGCCTGCTGGTGGGCCTGCTCGACAACTTCGGCAAGGCGCTCTTCCCCGAGCTCTCCTACTTCACGCTGTTCGCGCCGATGGCGCTGATCCTCGCCCTGCGGCCGACCGGCCTCTTCGGCCGTTCATGATCGGCCGTCGCGCGCTGCTCGCGGTGGTGGTGGTCGTGGTACTGGCCGCGGCGGGTCCGTTCCTGCCGGCCTATCCGCTGACGCTCCTGACCCAGGCCCTGATCGTGGGCATCCTGGCCATGAGCCTCGACGTCATCCTCGGCTACACCGGGCTGTCGTCCCTGGGCCACGCGGCCTACTTCGGGGTGGGCGCCTACGCGGTCGCGATCATGGCCACCGAGCGGCAGGCCGGCCTGATCCCGTGCCTGGTGATGGGCGTGCTGCTGGCCGCGGGGACGGCGGCGGTGTTCGGCCTGCTCGCCATCCGCGCCACCGGGACCTACTTCCTCATGATCACGCTCGCCCTCGGCATGGTCATCTGGGGCCTCGCGTTCCGGTGGGTCTCGCTCACCAAGGGCGACAACGGCATCGCGGGCGTGCCCCGGCCGGTGCTGGGGCCGCTCGATCTCTCGGGCCCGGTGCCGTTCTACTACTTCTGCCTGGCCTCGGCGGCGCTGGCGTGGGTGCTGATGGGGCTGCTCGTCGTCTCCCCCTTCGGGCTCGGGCTGCGCGGCATCCGCGGCAGCGAGAGCCGCATGCGCGCCCTCGGCTACAACGTGTGGCTGCACAAGTACGCCGCGTTCGTGATCTCGGGCGTCTTCGCGGGCTTCGGGGGCACGCTCTGGGCCTACTACAACGGCTTCGTGAGCCCGAACGACGTGCAGCTCGTCACCTCGGTGGAGACCCTCCTGATGGTGGCGCTGGGCGGCCCCGGCACCCTGATCGGCCCCGCCATCGGCGCCGGGATCATCGTGTTCATGAAGAACTTCGTCAGCGTCTACACCAAGCGGTGGCTCCTGATCCTGGGCGCTACCTACATCGGCGTGATCCTGTTCGCACCGAGCGGCATCGTCGGCGCCCTCCGCGGGCGGCGGCGGTGACCTCGAAGGAGCGGCATATGACGATGCGGCGATCGGTCCTGCTCCTGCTGCTGATCATCGGGGCGGCGGCGCTCGCGCCCGCGACGACTCCCGCCCAGGACGGCGGTCCCATCAAGATCGGCCTGCTCGCCCCGCTGAGCGGCGCGTTCTCGGCCACCGGCAAGGACATGCTGATGGGCACCGAGCAGTACCTCGACGAGATCGGCCGCACCGTGGCCGGCCGCAAGATCGAGCTGATCGTCGAGGACACCGAGGGCACGCCCGCCACCGCGCTGACCAAGGCGCGCAAGCTGGTGGACCAGGACCGGGTGCACGTGCTGACCGGGGGCCTGCTCGCCTCCACCGGCTACGCGCTCCAGCCCTTCGTGGACTCGGTGCGCGTGCCCACCACGTTCCCGGTCATCGCGGCCGACGACCTCACCCAGCGCAAGCCCGCGAAGTGGATCGTGCGCACCGGCTGGACCACGAGCCAGCCCATGCATCCCTTCGGGGAGTGGGTGGCGAAGAACCTCAAGTACAAGCGCGTCGTCACCATCGGCATGGACTACGCGTTCGGGTGGGAGACGGTGGGCGGCTTCCAGCGCACGTTCGAGGACAACGGCGGGCAGATCGTGCAGAAGATCTGGACGCCGCTCAACACGAACGACTTCAGCCCGTTCCTGGCCCAGATCCGCCGGGACACCGACGCGGTGCTGGCCCTCTTCGTGGGCCGGCTGGCGCTGCAGTTCATGAAGCAGTACGAAGCGGCCGGCCTCAAGGGCAAGGTGCCGCTCCTGGGCGGCGGCACCACCACCGACGAGTCGGTGCTGCCCCAGATGGGCGACGAGGCCATCGGGGCCATCACCGCGCTCCACTACTCGGCCGCCATTGACACGCCCCAGAACAAGAAGTTCGCGACCGCCTTCGAGGCCAGGGCGGGCAAGAGCGCCTCCTACTACTCCGAGGCCACCTACACCGGCACCCGCTGGATCGCCGAGGCCATCAAGGCCATCGGCGGCAAGGTGGAGGACCGGGACGCCCTGCTGGCCGCCCTGCGCCGGGTGGAGATCAAGGACGCCCCCCGCGGGCCCATCGCGGTGGACCAGTGGAACAACCCGGTGCAGACCATCTACGTGCGCAAGGTGGAGAAGGTCGGCGGCAGGCTGCAGAACACGGTGATCGCCACGTTCCCCGCCGTCGGCCAGTTCTACAAGTACAAGCCGGACGAGTACCTGAAGACGCCGCTCTACACGCGCGACCATCCCCCGTGCAAGCACTGCTGAGCGCGTGAGCCCGCCCGCTCTGCGTCTCGAGGCGGTGTGCCGGTCCTTCGGCGGCCTGCAGGCCGTGGATCGGGTCAGCCTCGAGGTGCGCCCGGGCGAGCGGCGCGCGCTCATCGGGCCCAACGGGGCGGGGAAGACCACGCTCTTCAACCTGATCTCGGGCGCGATGCCGGTCTCCTCGGGGCGCATCGCGCTGTTCGGCCAGGACGTCACCGGCGCGCCCGCGCACCGGCGCGCCGCCCTCGGCCTGGCCCGCACCTTCCAGATCACCAACCTCTTCCCCGACCTCACGGTGCTGGAGAACTGCGTGCTGGCGGTGCAGGCCCACACCCCGACCCGCTTCGCCATGCTGCGCCCGTGGCACGCCTACCGCGACCTGCTCGAGCGGGCGCGCGCCACCCTCGACTCGCTCGAGGTGGGGCCGCTGGCCGACGCGGTGGTGAAGAACCTCTCGCACGGCGAGCAGCGCCAGCTCGAGATCGCGCTGGCCCTCGCCGGCCGGCCCCGGGTGCTCCTGCTCGACGAGCCCACCGCGGGCCTCTCGCCCGCGGAGTCGCGCCTCATGGCGGGGCTGCTCCGCCGGCTCGATCCCGCCATCACCGTGCTGATGATCGAGCACGACATGGACATCGCGCTCGAGCTCTCGGAGATGGTCGCGGTGCTGCACTACGGCCGCGTCATCGCCGACGGCACCCGGGAGCGGGTGAAGGCCGATCCGCAGGTGAAGGAGATCTACCTTGGCGCTTGAGGTGGAGGGGATCCACACCTACTACGGCGAGAGCCATGTGCTGCACGGCATCTCGCTGCGGGTGGAGCCGGGCGAGGTGCTGGCCATCCTCGGGCGCAACGGCATGGGCAAGACCACCCTGATCCGGTCCATTGTGGGCTTCACCCCGCCGCGCGAGGGCCGCGTCCGCTACAAGGGTGCGGACATCACGCGCCTGCCTCCGTTCCGCATGGTCGGGCTGGGCATGGCCCTGGTCCCCCAGGGCCGCCGCGTGTTCCCCTCGCTGAGCGTGCGCGAGAACCTGGAAGTCGCGCGGCGCGGGACCGGCCGGTGGAGCCTGGAGCAGGTGTATGCTCTGTTTCCGCGGCTGCGTGGACGGGCCGCCAACCGGGCCAACAAGCTGTCAGGCGGCGAGCAGCAGATGCTGGCGATCGGCCGGGCCCTGATGTCGAATCCGGAGCTCCTGCTGCTGGACGAGCCGACCGAGGGGCTGGCGCCGCTGCTGGTGCGCGAGGTGGGGCGGGTGCTCGATGAGCTGAAGCGCGGCGGGCTCTCGATCCTGCTGGTGGAGCAGAACCTGGGGCTCGCGATCGGGGTCGCCGATCGCGTGCACGTGCTGAGCCGCGGGCAGATCGTCCACGCGGGCACGCCGGGTGAGCTGATGCGCAACGAGGACGTGAAGACGCGCTACCTGGGGGTCACCTGATGCGCTTCGGCACCTACTTCTTCCTGCAGGCCCCGCCGGGCTTGCGGCACGACGACATCATCCGCCGCGAGCTCGACCAGATGGTGCTGTCCGAGCAGCTGGGCTTCGACGAGGTGTGGCTCACCGAGCACCACTTCATCGACTACGGCCTCTCGGTCGATCCGGCCACGCTGGCCTCCGCGCTGGCCTCCCGCACGTCGCGGGTGCGCATCGGGCTGGCGGCCGCGATCCTGCCCTTCCACGACCCGATCCGGTTCGCCGAGCAGATGGCGCTCGTGGACATCATCTCCCACGGCCGGCTCGACGTGGGGGTGGGGCGGGGGAACCGGCCGTCCGAGTTCGCGGGCTACCGCATCCCCCAGGTGGAGAGCCGGGAGCGGTTCGACGAGGCGGTGCAGATCATGGTGCGCGCGTGGACCGAGGAGCGGATCAGCCACGACGGCCGCTTCTTCAAGCTCGACAACGTGCGCGTGATCCCGAAGCCGCTGCAGCAGCCGCACCCGCCGGTCTACCAGGTGTGCGTCTCGCCCGACTCCATCGAGGGGACCGCCCTGCGCGGCTGGCCCATGCTGAACTCGATCCTCTTCGGGGGCATCGAGCAGATCGCGGCCAGCCGGGACCGCTACGTGGGCACCCTGCAGAAGGCCGGGCGCAGCCCCGCCGAGATCGCGGCCCTGCTCGAGCGCTGGGGCGTGTCGCGCCAGATCTACGTGGCGCCCACCGACGCGCAGGCCCTGGCCGAGGCCCGGGACGCCGAGATGTGGTACCAGGAGTCGTTCCGCAAGTTCGTGATCCCGGAGCGCATCGAGGACAGCCATCCCACGCTGCAGCCCGCGTTCCGCGCCATGGCGGAGCGGCTCTCGAAGGTCACCTGGGAGCGGCTCGTGGCCGAGACCCTCGCCTTCGGCTCGCCCGAGACGGTGGCGCGGCACATCGAGCAGATGCGTCAGATGGGCGTGGGCCAGGTCCTGTGCTGGATGAACTTCGGCGGCCTGCCGGAGGACAAGGTGCGCCGCTCCATGGAGCTCTTCGCGCGCGAGGTCATGCCCCGCTTCCGGTGAGGGGGTCCTCCACGACCTTGTAGACGTTGACCTCCTCGGCCCGCCCCTTCACGCGCACCGCGGAGAGCTCCTCCACCGCCAGCGCGGGGTCGATGGACTTCCGGGTGGCCTCGCTGATCAGGATGTCCGCCTTGAAATCCTTGGTGAGCCCCTGGATACGCGAGGCGAGGTTCACCGGGTCGCCCACCAGCGCGTAGGAGAGCCGCTCCGTCCCGCCGATGTTGCCGGCCAGCACGGTGCCGGTGTGGATGCCGATGCCGTGGCGCAGGGCGGGCTTGCCCGCCGCCTCCCGCCGGGCGTTCCAGGCGCGCAGACGCCGGCGCATGTCGAGGGCCGCGCGCACCGCGTGGGTGGCGTGGTCGGGGGAGGCGATGGGCGCCCCGAAGACGGCCTCGATCTCGTCGCCGATGAACTGCAGCACGAGCCCGTGGCGATCGCGGATGGCTTCCCCCATCTCGGTGAAGTACTCGTTGAGATCGCGCACCACGTCGCGGGGCGCGGTCGCCTCCACCCAGGGGGTGAAGTCGCGGATGTCCGCGAAGAGCACCGTGACCTCCTTCAGCTCGCCCTCGCCGCTGATCCGCCCGGCGAGGATCTCGTCGCGGATCTCCGGCGTCACGTACTTGCCGAAGGTCTCCTTCACCCGCTCGCGGTCGCGCAGGCCCTGGAGCATGCGGTTGAAGCCCTCCGCCACCGCGCCGATCTCGTCGGTACTCACCACCGGCGCGTGGCCGTCGAGCCGGCCGCGCTCCACCTCCGCCATCGCGCGCTCCACCTCCTTGAGCGGGGTGGCCACGCTGTTGGCCGCGAAGAGGGCCAGGCCGATGGCGGCCAGCACGCCCACCGCCAGCAGGAAGGCGATCGACAGCTGCAGGTCGGCGACGATCCCGGCCGCGGTGGCCGGGTCGGCGCCCACCAGGTCGAGCGCGCGGGTGTAGGCCAGGATGCCGAGCACGACGAGCGGCACCACGCCGGTGAGCAGGAAGATCGCGAGCAGCCGCGCCCGCACCGCCAGGCGCGGCACCCGCGGGACCGCGCGCAGGTCGCCGGCCGGGAAGAAGTACGGCAGGCGGCGCCGCCACGCGTACTCGCTGGCGAAGAAGATGAAAGCGCAGGTGACGCTGCCCGCGATCACGGTCACCCCGAAGAGCTGTCGGAGCGCGTCCGTCCAGGAGAAGTGGTGCATCGCCAGCGGGAGCGCGATGCCCCAGATGAGGCCGGCCATCGTCCAGCCGAAGAGCGAGACCGCGGCCATCATGTAGGGGAAGAGCAGCGCGCGCCGGCGGACCAGCGGCATGTCCGCTTCGGTCAGCGTGGGGTCGCCCATGCCGGCCCGCGCGAGCGGCCGCAGCCAGCGCGCGGTGAGGGCATGCCCGCCCGCGATCAGGGCGGCGATGATCAGGGCGGAGTAGGCGATCTCGATCCAGCCGAGCCGCATTCCGGCCGAGTAGCTGGGGTCGATCACCCGGAAATAGAAGAAGGCGATGGCGGCGCCCAGCATGTTGCCGATGCTGTTGATCACGCGCAGGACGGGCGCCGGGTTGGGGGTGGCCACGGTGCAAATTGTAAACCGCGATGCCCCCCGCCGGGCGCCGCCGCGCCGAAGTAGGCGCCGGGATTGGCTATTGACCGTCCCGCGGAGGCCCGGGTAGGCTTGGGGCCCGCTCATGCCGATCGTGCCGCTTTCCGGAGGACGCATCGACGCCGACGGCCACCGCGCCTCGATCGCGTGGCGGGCCGTCTGCCGTGTGGCCGCGCTCCTGGCCCTGGCCCTGCTCATCGCCCTCCCCGTCGCCGCCGAGGAGCAGCGCAACATGCGCCTGGTCGGCATGGACGATCTCCAGGCCCGCTCCGCCTACCAGCCGGTGGTGCACCACCAGGGGGCGCGCTGGATCGCCTACATCGGCCACCACGGCGGCAAGCGGCCGAACCCGCTGACCGGCCGGACCGAGGACAACGGAACCTCGATCGTCGACGTCACCGACCCCGAGCACCCGCGGTATCTCCACCACATCCCGGGCGCGGAGGGCGAGGCGGAAGCCGGCGGCGCCTCGATGGTGCGCGTGTGCGACGGCAAGACGCTGCCGCGCGCGGCGAAGGACCGGACGTATCTGCTGCGCACGCTCGGCAACCTCGCCCACGAGATCTGGGACGTGACGGATCCCGCGAAGCCGGCGCAGGTCACCACCGTGCTCGACGGGCTCAAGAGCACGCACAAGAACTGGTGGGAGTGCGACACCGGCATCGCGTACCTGGTCTCGGACGGCGCGCCCTTCGGCTGGCGCACCAACCGCATGACGAAGATCTACGACCTGGGCGATCCGGCGCACCCGCGCTTCATCCGCGACTTCGGCCTGCCCGGGCAGGAGCCGGGCTCGACCGGCACCGCGCCGGAGGGCGTGCACGGGCCCATCGCCTTCCGCAATCGCGTCTACTTCGCCTACGGCACCGGGTCCAGGGGCGTCCTGCAGATCGTGGACCGCGACCGGCTGCTCGCGGGCGACCCCCAGGCCGCGGACCGCTTCACGCCCACCGCGGCCAGCCTGCTCTATCCGCAAATCGGACGTCTCGACATGTCGCCGGCCTGGGGCGGCCACACCAGCTTCCCGATCCTGGGCATCACGGTGCCGCACTGGATGCCCGGCGTGCCGGGGCGCACGCGCGACTTCGTGCTGCTGGTCTCGGAGTCGCTGCGCAACGAGTGCCGCGAGGTGCGCCAGCTGGCGTTCATGGTGGACGTGACCACCGAGCGCCTGCCGTTCTCGGTGGCCACCTTCGAGGTGCCCGACCCCACCGGCGACTTCTGCCGGCGGGGCGGCCGCTTCGGCCCCCACTCGAGCAACGAGTCGTTCAGCCCGATCTACTACGGCCGCCTCGTGTTCATCGCCTACTTCAACGCGGGGGTCCGCGCGGTGGACGTGCGCGATCCGTTCCATCCCACCGAGGCCGGCTTCTACATCCCCTCGGTGACCGCCCGGACCGACCGGCGGTGCGTGGAGGTGGCGGGTGGGCCGCCGCGCTGCAAGGTCGCGATCCAGACCAACAACGTCGACGTGGACGACCGCGGCTACATCTACCTCGCGGACCGGGCCGACACCGGGCTCCACATCGTGGAGCTGACCGGCCCCGCCCGCGCCATCGCCAACTTTTCCAAGTGAGCTCGCGACCATGAGCCGCTTCATCGACCTCTCCGTGACGGTGGACGAGAACACCTTCAGCCCGCCCTCGACCAACATGAAGCTCGAGATCACGCCCCACCGGCGCGGCCCCGGATTCTGGCAGGTCTCGAGCGTGAACCAGAGCCTGCACACCGGCGCCCACATCGACTCGCCGCTGCACGTGTTCAAGAACGGCATCACCACCGCCGAGATCACCCTGGACCAGGTGATCGGGGAGGCGCTGGTGGTGGACCTCTCGTGGTGCGGGGCCAACCACGAGATCACCATCGAGGACCTCAAGAAGGGCGGCGCGGGCGACGTCAAGCGCGGCGACATCGTGCTGCTCCGGACCGGCTGGACCGACCGGATGTACGGGCGCTGGCCCGACTACTTCACCCAGTCGCCCTACTTCCCGCCCGCGGCGGCCCAGTGGCTGGTGGACCGCGGGCCCAAGAACATCGGCTTCGACTTCTTCGAGGAGTACTGCGCCCGCCTGCCCGACTTCACCTCCGAGGACTTCGCGATGCACCGGGTGATCCTGGGCGCGGGCGTGGTGATCATGGAGGGGCTCACCAACCTGGCCGCGCTGCCGCGCCGGCGGGTGGAGTTCGCGGCCCCGTTCTACAAGATCGCCGGCACCGAAGGGGCGCCCGCCCGGTTCTTCGCGACGGTATGACCGGGCCCGACGGGGTGCTGCTGCGCACCGAGCGGCTCACCCGCTCGTTCGGCAGCCTGACCGCGGTGAACGCGGTGAGCCTCACGGTGCGCCGTGGCGAGCTGCGCTCGATCATCGGCCCCAACGGGGCCGGCAAGACCACGTTCTTCCGTCTCGTCTCCGGCGAGATGGAGCCGTCGGCGGGCCGCGTCTTCTTCCGGGACACCGACATCACCGGGCTGCCGCAGCACCGGGTGTGCCGGCTCGGCATCGCCAAGTCCTACCAGATCACCAACATCTTCCCGCACCTCACCGTGCTGGAGAACGTGCGGGTGGCGGTGCAGGGTTACGCCCGCTCGTTCAACTTCTGGTCGCGCGCGGACCGCATCGCGGGCTGCCGCGAGCGGGCGGCCGAGATCCTGACCACTGTCTCGCTCGCGCGGCAGGCCGAGCGGCCGGCCGCGCACCTCTCCCACGGCGAGAAGCGCCACCTCGAGATCGCCATCGCGCTCGCCTCGGACCCCGCGCTGCTCCTGCTGGACGAGCCGACCGCGGGCATGAGCCCGGAGGAGACCGACGAGACCATGGTGCTGATCCGCGAGCTGGCCCGCGGCCGCACCGTGGTGCTGGTGGAGCACAAGATGAAGCTGGTGATGGGCATCTCGGACCGGGTCACCGTGCTGCACCAGGGCGCGGTGCTGGCCGACGGCACCCCCGAGGAGATTCGCGGCAACCGTCTCGTGCAGGAGACCTACCTGGGAGCCGCGCGGTGAGCCTGCTCACGCTGGAGGGCGTGCACACCTACTACGGCGAGGCCCACGTGCTGCAGGGCGTCTCGCTCTCGGTGGCCGAGGGCGAAGTGGTGACGATGATCGGGCGCAACGGGGCGGGCAAGACCACCACGCTGCTCTCGATCGTGGGCATCGCGCGGGCCCGGCGCGGGACGGTGCGCCTGGGCGGCGAGGACATCACGCATCTCGAGACCCACGAGATCGTCCGGCGCGGGGTGGGCTGGGTGCCGGAGGAGCGCCGGGTGCTGCCCAACCTCACCGTGCTGGAGAACCTGCGGCTCGGCATGATGGCCGCCCCGGGTGGGGACGCGGAGCGACGGCTGCAGGAGGCGCTCGAGTACTTCCCCCGGCTGCGCGAGCGCATCGGCCAGAAGGGCCGCTTCCTCTCCGGGGGCGAGCAGCAGATGCTCGCCATCGCGCGGGGGCTGGTGGCGCGCCCGCGGATCATGCTGGTGGACGAGCCGACCGAGGGGCTGGCCCCGCTGCTGGTGCAGAGCCTCACCGAGATCCTGCGCGAGATCAACCGGCGCGGCACCACCGTCCTCCTGGTGGAGCAGACCCTGGAGGTGGCGCTGGCCCTCTCGCACCGGCTCTACGTGATGGACCAGGGCCGCATCCAGTTCGAGGGGACTCCCGACGCGCTGCGGAAGGATCCTACCGTCCAGCAGCGCTTCCTGAGCGTCTAGGCCCGGTACCGCGCGGCCGATCGGCGTTCCGCCCGTTCCGCCGCCTCCGCGCGTATACCGAGCGTGAAGAGCACGGACGCGTTTCCCCGGCTGGCGTGGTCCAACCTGGCCGCGCAGTCGGCCGAGCAGATCGGTCTGGCAGCCACGCCGCTGGTCGCGGTCCTGGCCCTGGGCGCGGGAGCGGGCGAGACCGGGTTCCTCCAGACGGCGCAGACGCTGCCGTTCCTGCTCCTCGCCATTCCCGCCGGTCTGCTCGCGGACCGGATGCCGCGCCGGCGCCTCATGGCGCTCGCGGAGGCGGTACGGGCCGCGTCGCTGATCTCGACGCTCGCGCTCGCCCAGGGCGGCTGGCTCACGCTGGCCTGGCTCGCCATGCTGGGCGCGCTGGGCGCGTGCGGGACGGTCGCCTACAGCGTCACCGCGCCCTCGCTGCTGCCGTCGCTGGTGCCGGCCGAGCGCCTGGCCTCCGCCAACGCGCGGCTCGAGCTGGCCCGCACCGCCGCGTTCGTGGGCGGGCCCGCGCTGGCGGGCGCGCTGGTGGGCTCGACCGGCGCCGGCGCCGCGTTCGGCCTGGCGGCCGCGCTCTCCGCCGGCGCCGCGGTCCTCCTGGCCGGCCTCCGGGAGCCGCCACGAGCGCCCGCGGCGACCGGACCCCCGCTCGCCGCGCTGCGCGAGGGCGCCCGGTTCATGCTGCGGCACGCGCTGCTGCTGCCGATCCTGCTCACCCAGTTCGTGTTCAACACCGCGTTCTTCGTCCTGCAGGCGGTGTACGTGCCGTACGCGGTGCACCACCTGGGCCTGTCCGCGGGCGAGGTCGGCGTGACGCTCGCCGCCTACGGCGTCGGCATGGTGCTGGGCGCGCTGCTGGCGGGGCGGGTGATCGGCGCCCTGCCCTTCGGGGTGGTGATCGTGATCGGCCCCATCTCGGGGCTCGCCGCCGCGCTGGTGATCGCGCTGACGATCTGGGCCCCCTCGTTCTGGCTCGCCGTCCTCGGCTTCTTCCTGATGGGCGCGGGGCCGATCCTGTGGGTGATCAGCACCACCACGCTGCGCCAGAGCGTGACCCCGTGGCATCTGCTGGGTCGCGTGTCGGCGATCAACATCGCGGCCTATGGCTCCCGGCCGCTGGGCGCCGCCATCGGCGGCCTCGTGGGCGGGCTCTACGGGGCGGAGGCCGCGCTGCTGGTCGCGGCGGGGGGCTTCCTGATCCAGGCGGCGCTGATCCTGGCCTCGCCGGTGCTCCGCCTGGACCAGCAGCCGCGCATGGCCGTCTGACGCGACGCCGCGGGGCCGGCCCCCGTCACTCCACCGGCTCCTCGTCCTCCTCGCCCTCGTCGGCGGGCGGCAACGACTCGATGATGCTGCCCAGCGTCAGCTTCGCGAGGACAAGGCACAGACGCCCGTCGTCCGCCTCCGAGAGGATGCTCTCGACCGTCCGCACCGTGCTGTGGAGCCCGTCCACCTCCTCGGAGCGCAGATCGAAATGCGGCTCGTGCTCGACCTGAAACCGCATGCGGGTGCCGCGATTCGACTCGATCGTGATGGTCATCGACTCCATGGTGGTCGGTCCTCCTTCGCGCAGAGTCGACTCAAGGTGCCCATCCACCTTACAGGTGAAGGCGGGGAAGTCAAACGCGAGCGGCGCCGCCGAGCAAAGAAGCGGCGCGGGCGATGCCCCGCCCGCGCCGGCGTGTCAAGCGGTGTAATTAGCTGCGGGGGCGCCCGCTCTGCTCCTGCGGCATCGTCTCGATGCGGGTCGCGATGGTCTGGCCGTTCCGCTGCTCGTAGGAGGCCTTCACCTTCGTTCCCTCGCGGAGGGCGGAGAGGCTCGACTCGCGGCCGTCCACGGTGACCTGGGTGTCGGGACCCACCCGCAACGACTTCGAGAAGAGCCCGAACGGGCCGGAGGACAGGCGCAGCGTCCCGGTGGCGGCATCCACCTTCTTCACGGTGCCCTCCATCATGCCGATCGTCGCCGGCCGGCCCATGTCGGTGTTGTCGCGGTTCGGAGCGGGCGCCGGAGCGCTCGGGGCCGGAGCGGTGGGCGCCGGAGTGGTCGGCCCGGGAGTGCTCGGGGCCGGGACCTGCGCCCACGCGCCGCCCCCGGTCATCGCGGTCAGCGCCGCGGCCAGCATCGTCATGCGCACATAACGCGTCATCTCGCTTCTCCTTTTCGAATGGCGACGCTCCGGGATACCCGGATGCGCGCCGGTTTCGTAGGGAGAGGAGGCATCGCGCGTGCCACCGAAGGCGGGCCCACCGGTCATTCGCCCGAAGGACCGATTGGGCGGATGATGCAGGGGGCCGGCCGAGCGCGGGCCCGGGCTCCCGGCTCACCTCGTCAGCTTTACCGTGTAGAAGGGTCGCGCCGGCGCGGCGCGCTCACGCGACCGCGGCCCGGCCCACCGGAGGCCGGAACTCCGGGATCACCTTCTCGGCAAAGAGCTGCAGGCTCCGCATCGCCCTCTCGTGCCCGTAGTAGGGCGGGTAGTGCAGGAGCAGCGAGGTGAGCCCGGTCTTGTGCCGCAGCTCGCGCAGCTTGGCGATGACCGTGGCGGGCGAGCCGTGCAGCAGCGTGGTCGCGGCCAGATCGTCGTAGTTGAGAGACTCCGCCCGGTTCTTCTCGGACACGTTGCCGAGGTAGCCGGCGGTGCCGGCCCCCATGAAGTGGCGGATGTGGCGCACGATGCCCTGCTCGGTATCGCGCTTGGCCTCGGCATCGGTGTCGGCGACGTAGACCCAGCGCGCGATGTCGACCTTGCCGGCGGCGGGATTGCGATCGAGCGGCGCGGGCGCGTGCTTCAGGTGGCTGCGGTAGAGCTCGATCTGCCTGGCCAGCGTGTCGGCGGAGGGCAGCGTGGAGAGCATCAGGCCGAAGCCGTGGCGCGCCGCGTAAGAAATCGAGCGCTCGGTGGCTCCCGCCATGAACAGCGGCGGGTGCGGCTGCTGCTCGCTGACCGGGAACACCTCGTACTCGCCCTCGATGACCGAGCGGAAGTGCGTGCCCTCGTGGCGCACCCGTCGCTTGTGCAGGAGCTCGAGGATCAGCTCGATCGCCTCCTCCTGCACGTCCCGCCGCCGATCGAAATCGCGCCCGAAGCCCTCGAACTCGTAGGGCCGGTAGCCCGAGCCCAGGCCCAGGACCACCCGGCCCCCCGAGAGGATGTCGACGAAGGCCATGTTCTCCACCACGCGGATCGGGTCGTAGAGCGGCAGGGTCACCACCGCGGTGCCGAGCCGGACGCGCGTGGTCCGCGCCGCGAGGTACCCCATGTAGGTGAAGACGTCCGGCATGATGCCGTACTGGTTCGAGAAATGGTGCTCGGCCACCCACGCGGTGTCGTAGCCCAGGCGGTCGGCGGCCTGGATCTCGGCGGTGACCCGGGCGTGGACGGCCCGGTGCGGGTAGGGCTCGCTGGCGTGATTGGGGTGCGACGTGAACAGGATGCCGAATTCCATGCGAAATCCTCCGGGACGCGCGTGAGTTGGCGTCGAGTCTAGCAGAATCCGTCTTGCCAGGGGCCGGGGCCCTCGTGTATGTTCCGTGGACCCAAGTCCGGTCCGGAATCACTCGACCCGTCGAGCAGGCCCCAAGGAGGGGACGCCATGGCCGATCCGGTACCTCACAGCCGTCGCTCGTTCCTGAAGACACTCGGCGTGGCCGGCGCCGCCGCGGGCGTCGCCCCCGCCTTCCTCCGCGGCCGCGCGCACGCGCAGGAGTTCAAGCTGAAGGCCGCGGATCCGGCCGCCAAGCCGGGCGGCACCCTGCGCTTCGGGATCCTGAACGCGCCCGCGCACTTCGACGTGCACCAGTCCGGCACGATCGCCAACCTGGGCCCGCAGGCCCCGATGTACGACCTGCTGATCCGGCGCGATCCGCGCGACGGCAACACCATCATCCCGGACCTGGCCTACAAGTGGGAGGTCGCGCCGGACGGCAAGCGCTACACGTTCCATCTGAGAAAGGGCGTGAAGTTCCACGACGGCGCCGAGATGACCTCGGCCGACATGAAGGCGACCTACGAGCGCATCGTGCGGCCGCCCAAGGGCGTGGTCATCCCGCGGTCGTCGCTCTTCACCGCGGTGGGCGACATCGTGACGCCGGACCCGTACACCATCGAGTTCCGACTGACCGAGCCGCGGCCCCGCACCTACATGCTGGGCGCCTTCGCGAGCGGCTGGAACATCGTGGTGCGCAAGAAGACGCTCGACGACAACGGGGGCAACCTCCGCCAGGTGATGAACTACCCGGGCACCGGGCCCTTCCGCCACGTCTCGCGGAAGGACAAGGAGGTCTGGATCATGGAGCGCAACCCCAACTACTGGAACAAGGGGTTGCCGTATCTGGACCGGCTCGAGATCTACAACCTGCCGCCGTTCTCGCCCGAGCTCGGCTCCGCGTTCCTCTCCGGCAAGATCGACTACGCGCGGATCATGGACCCGGTCTCCTGGCGCAAGGCCAAGGAGATGCCCGGGGTCACCGCCACCGCGATGAACCAGTCGGTCATCCAGGCGTACTTCTTCAACATGAAGCGCAAGCCGTTCGCCGATCCGCGCGTGCGCCGGGCGCTACACCTGGCCACCGACCGCCACGTGATGGTCGACGTGGTGAAGGACACCGCGCCGATGCAGGTGGGCGGCTTCGTGTACCCCTTCCACGAGTGGTCCACCCCGAAGGCGGAGATGGAGAAGCGGCTCGGCTACCAGAAGGACCCGAAGGCCGCCATCCAGGAGGCCAAGAAGCTGATGGCCGCGGCCGGGTACGCGAACGGGCTCAAGAACCTCGACTTCGTGGTGCGCGACCTCGCGACCTTCAAGCTGTGGGCGGTGGCGATCCAGGCCATGCTCAAGGAGAACCTGAACGTCGAGACGAACCTCCGCGTGGTGCAGACCTCTCAGTGGTTCGAGGAGGCGGGCTCCGGCAACTTCGACCTGGCGATCAGCGCGATCGTCTCCTCGCTCATGGACCCCTCCGACTACTTCACCGCCTGGTACGGCAAGGGCGGGCCGCAGAACTACTCGGGGTGGACCAACGAGGAGTTCCACGCCCTCGCCCACAACCTGGAGCGCGAGGTGGACGAGAACAAGCGGAAGGCGATGATCCCCAGGGCCGAGGAGATCCTCGAGAACGATCCGCCCCTGGTGCCGGTCGCATGGGAGCAGATCTACGACGCCTTCTACAACCGGGTGCGCGGGCAGAACGCCACCAAGTTCTTCGGCATCTACGACGTCACCCGCTGGGACACGGTCTGGATGGCCCAGTCCTAGGATCGCGGTCGCGTGCAGAAGTACCTGCTCCGGCGGGGGGTGTTCGCGCTCGGCACCGTGATCGGGGTCTCCCTGATCGTGTTCGTGGTGCTGCGCATCCTGCCCGGCGATCCGCTGGTGGCCCTGCTCGGGGTGGAAGGCCACTCCAAGATGACCCCGGCGGATCGCGCGATCATCATGCGCGACCTGGGGCTGTCCGACTCGCTGCCGGTGCAGTACGTCCGCTGGCTGCGCGACATCGCCACCGGCGAGCTCGGCAAGTCGTTCTTCCGCGGCGATACCGTCCGCGACCTCATCCTCCACCGCGGGCCGCTGTCCGCGGAGATTGCGTTCCTCTCCCTGGTGATCTCGTGGCTGGTGGGCCTGCCCGTCGGCATCCTGAGCGCGGTCCGTCCCAACGGGGTGTCCGACGCGGTCGGCCGCTTCTTCTCCATCCTCTTCATCGCGATCCCGAATTTCTGGCTCAGCATGCTGCTGGTGCTGGCCCTGCTGTTCTGGTTCGGCTACAAGGCGCCGATCATGGTGGTGCAGCTCTGGGAGAACCCGGCCCAGAACCTCCAGATCGTCATCGGCCCCGCCATCGTGCTGGGGCTGGCCCAGGGGGCCTACATCGCGCGGATGTCGCGCTCGTGTCTCCTCGAGGTGATCCGCGAGGACTACGTGCGCACCGCGCGGGCCAAGGGCGCCGTCGAGCGCGCGGTGGTGCTGCGCCACGCCCTGCCCAACGCGCTGCTGCCGGTCGTCACCATCTCGGGGGTGCTGCTGGGGTTCGTGCTGGGCGGCTCGGTGGCGGTGGAGCAGGCCTTCGGGGTGCCGGGCCTCGGCCGCGCCCTCGTCACCGCCATCATCGAGCGCGACATCATCGTGGTCCAGAACCTGGTGCTGCTCTACGCCCTGATCTTCGTGGGGGTCAACATCCTCGTCGACCTCTCCTACGCCTGGCTCGATCCCCGGATCCGCTACCAGTAGATCGTCCATGGGCACGCTCCTGCGCCAGAACTGGCTCGCCGCCGTCGGCGGCCTGGTGGCCCTGCTGATCGTCGTCGTGGGGTTCGCCGCGCCGCTCATCGCCCCGCGCGATCCGCTCAAGGCGGACTTCCGCCACATGAACAAGCCCCCGAGCGCGGAGGCCCTCTTCGGCACCGATCAGGTGGGGCGGGACGCGCTGAGCCGGGTGATCTACGGGGCGCGCACCTCGCTGTTCGTGGCGTTCTCCGCGGTGCTGCTCGGCACCACGGTGGGCTCGCTGTGGGGCGTGGCCTGCGGCTACCTGGGCGGGCGCTTCGACCTGGTGAGCCAGCGGGTCATGGAGATCCTCCAGTCGTTCCCGGACCTCATCCTGGCCATGGCCATCTCGATGGCGATCGGGACCGGGCTCCCCGCGGTGATCGTGGCGATCGCGATCACCCGCCTGCCATTCGGCGGGCGCGTGATCCGGTCGGTCGCCATCAGCGTGAGCGCGATGCCGTTCGTCGAGGCCGGCCGGGCCGCCGGCGCCTCCGCGTTCCGGGTGATGGCGCGACACGTCCTGCCCCAGTGCGTGGCGCCCTACCTGGTGCTGGCCACCACGCACCTCGGCGTGGCCATCGTGATCGAGGCCGCGCTCGGCTTCCTCGGCGTGGGCGTGCCGCCGCCGACCCCGACCTGGGGCAACATGCTGGCCGACGCCATCACCGGCCTCGTGCCGCAGTGGTGGCTGGTGCTCTTCCCCGGGCTCGCGATCACCGTCACCGTGCTTGCCTTCAACCTCCTGGGCGACGGCATCCGCGACAGCCTGGACCCGCGGCTGGCTCCGACCGTGATGCGCCTGGTGACCGGCGTCGGCCGGGTCGGCGCCCGCCGGCGCGCGACCACGCCCGCCGCCGCCTCCACCGCCGAGGCCCGTCCCGGCGCCGCCTGAAGACGGGGTCAGGTCTTACATTCCGACATTGTAGGAATGTAAGACCTGACCCCGTCAGGGGCTGCCGGCGACCTTGAACATGCCGCCCTCGATGCCGAGGACGTTCTTGCCGATGCCCTCCAGCATGCGGTCCACCGTGGGCGGCATCAACGTGGAGGTGCGCAGGTCGCGGAAGGCGCGCTCGGCCGGGAACTCCTTGTAGGCCCCGCGGCCGCCCACCACCTGGATCACCTTGGAGGTCACCGCGAGCCCCACCTCGGTGGCGAGGTACTTGGCCTTGTTGCCGAGCACCCCGCGCTCCTGCACGTCGGCCGCCTCCCAGCGCTCCGCCGAGTCGGCCAGCACCAGGCGGGCCGCGTCGAGCTGGGCGGCCAGCTCGCCCACGTGCCGCTGGACGGCGGGGTCGTGGGACACCGGCACGTTCTCGGGCCGCACGATCCGCCGCTTGGCGTAGTCGATCGCGAAGGCGAGCGCGCCCTCCGCGATGCCCACGTACACCGCGGCGTAGCCCAGCGCGAAGCTCTCCACCACCCCGACGCGGAGCGCGGCGCCCGGATCGCCGAGGGCGGCGTCCCGGGGCACCCGCACCCCGGTGAAGGTGACCGACGGGCTGAAGGTGGCGCGCATGCCCAGGGTGTTCCACTTGCCGTCGGTGGCGATGCCGGGCGCGTCCGCGGGCACCAGCACCTGGAGGAGGGCCTTGCCCATGTCGGTGCCGCCGTCGAGCGCGCACCAGACCATGTACCGCGAGGCGCCGAGGGCCATGGTGCAGAAGTGCTTCACCCCGTCCACGACGTAGCCGTCGCCGTCCTGGCGGACCACCGTCTCCATCAGGAAGCTGCGCGAGAGGCTCACCGCGGGCTCGCTGCCCCAGGAGCCGAAAAGCCGGCCGTGCTCGACCACCTCCCGGAAGTAGCGGCGCTTCTGCTCGGGGGTGGCGAGCGCGTCGATGAAGCGCATGACCGTGGAGTGCATGTGCACGGTCATGGCGGTGTTGGCGCAGCCGCGGGCGATGGTGCGGATCACCCCGATGTAGGTCGGCATGTCGAGCCCGAGGCCGCCGTAGGCGGTGGGAATGCACGAGGCCAGGAAGCCGTCCCCGGCGAGGACGCGCCAGGAGTCGAGGGGGTTCGCGCCCGCCGCGTCGTAGTCGGCGGCCCGCGGCGCGATGTGCTCGCGCGTGAGCCGGTCGACCCGCTCCAGGACGGCCTTCTGGCCGGTGGCGATCATCGCCCGATCAGCCCATGCCGCCGACCGGCTTGCGGCTCGACGTCACGCACCGGCAGGTGCCGATCTGGTGCAGCTCGATCATGTTGCCGAACGGATCGTACATGAAGATCTGCTGCGACTCGGGGCCGACCACTCCGCGGGTCACCCAGTGCTCCACGCCCATCCGCTCGAGCTCGGCCTTCGCCTCCTGGATGTCGGGCACCGCGAGGGCCACGTGCGGGCGCGACGGATCCTTGTCGGGGCCCTGGGCGAACTTGGACTGGCCGTCGACGCCCATGAGATGGATCTGAGCCGTCCCGCCCACGTCCATCCAGTAGCCGTCGATGGTCGGGATGGTGGGGCGGCCCTGATCGGCGTCGAGGCCCAGCACGTCGTGGTAGAAGCCGTAGGCCTTCTTCACGTCGGCGGGCGACGGGCCGATGCGGATGCCGTGGTGGTGGAGCTCAAGCACTTTGACGGCCATGGATGCCTCCTGTGAGCGTGCCCCAGATCCCCCGGGGGAGGAACAGGACGAACGCGGAGAAGATCGCGCCGATGACGAGGGGCCACGACTCGAGCACCAGGCTGAGACGCTCCTCCAGCACCAGGAACGTGGCCGCGCCCACGAAGGGACCGAAGAAGGTCCCGGCGCCGCCCAGGAGCGTCATCATGACCACCTGGCCCGAGGTGGTCCAGTAGAGCGACTCGACCGGCACCACCGTGAGCCGCAGGGCGTCGAGGGAGCCCGCGAGCCCGGCGAAGCCGGCGGAGAACACGAACGAGAGGTGCTTCACGCGATCGACGTCGTACCCGCACGCGGTGGCCCGGCTGCTGTTCTCGCGGATGGCCTGCAGCACCGCGCCGAACGGCGAGTCGAGGATCCGCTTCAGCGCGAGCACCGCCAGCCCCACCAGCACGTAGGCAAAGTAGTAGAAGCCGATCGTGGTCTCGATGGAATAGTGCCACGGCCCGATCCCGACGGCGAGCTGCGGGATGCCCCGGAGCCCGTCGTCGCCGCCCGTCCAGTCGGAGAGATGGAAGCCGATGAAGTAGAGGAGCTGGGCGAAGGCGAGGGTCAGCATCGCGAAGTAGATGCCGCGCCGGCGCAGGCAGAGGAAGCCGATCACGATGCCGCCGAGGGCGGCGAGGCCGAGGCCGGCGGCGAGGCCGAGCCAGAGCGAGCCGGCGTGGAGCTTGGCGAGCGCGATGCCGCAGCCGTAGGCCCCGAGGCCGTAGTAGGCCGCGTGCCCGAACGAGAGCAGGCCGGTGTAGCCGTAGAGCAGGTTGAAGCCCATGGCGAGGAGACCGAAGATCAGCACCTGGGTCGCCATGGTGCGGTTGGGCACGATGAACGGGAAGACCGCGAAGAAGACCCAGAACGCGAGCACCGGATGCGCGGCGATGCGGCGGGCGACGCTCCGAAGCAGCGTCATTCGAGCAGCCCCGCCTCGCCGAAGAGCCCGCTCGGCCGCACCAGGAGGATGACCGCCATCACCATGAACACCATGATCTCGGCCGCCTTGGGGATGAAGAGCGTGGTGAGCCCCACCACCTGGCCGATGAGCAGGCCCGCCACCACCGCGCCCAGCAGGCTGCCCATGCCGCCCACCACGATCACCACGAACGACTCGATCACCATCGTCACGCCCATCTCCGCGTAGGCCCCGCGCATGGGACCGGCGAGGATGCCGGCCAGCCCGGCGAGCGCGGTGCCGATGCCGAAGACCACCAGCCACACGCGCGAGAGGTCGATGCCGAGCGCGCGCACCATCAGGGGATCGCGGGAGCCGGCGCGGATGATGAGGCCGATGTTGGTGCGCCCGAGGAAGAAGTAGAGGCCCACAAGCACCGCCACCGTGACCGCGATGAGGAACAGGCGGTAGGCGGGGAAGGCCATGAAGCCGAGGTCGACCGCCCCCGCGAGGGCGCGGGGCGGATCGAGGGTGAGCCCGATCTTGCCCCAGACGACCTTCACGCCCTCGACCAGGATCAGCGAGAGCCCGAAGGTGAGCAGCAGCGGGTCGTCGGGCGAGCGCCCGTAGAGCCGCCGGATGAGGAAGCGCTCCATCAGGAGCCCGAGCGCCCCCACCATGAGGGGCGCCACGATCAGGGCCACCCAGAAGCTCTTGGTGTGGGCGAGCAGGAACACCCCGAAGTACGCCCCCAGCATGAACAGGGCCCCGTGGGCGAAGTTCACCACCGTCATGAGGCCGAAGATGAGCGACAGCCCGATGGCGAGGAGGACGTAGATCATCCCCAGCACCAGGCCGGTGAAGACCTGGGCCAGGAGCGTGGAGAGCTCGGGCACCGCGCTAGGCGAGGCCCTTTTCGGCGCAGGTGCGGTCGTACTCCTCGCTCGCGCCCACCTTGGCCACGATGTCCATCAACCCCCAGTCGCCCTTGGCCTTGTCGCGGCCCTTGACGATCCAGAGATCCTGGAACGACTTGTTGTCACAGGCGCGCCACCACTGCTTGCCCTTGAAGTGGTCGTAGGTCGGGTTCTTGCGGAGGGCGTCGGCCACCGCCTCCGCCTCGGTGGACTTGGCCAGCTCCGCTCCGCGCGCCACCTCCAGCACGCCGCTGTAGGAGTAGGCGCCGTAGTCACCCGGCGGCACGTTGAACTTCTTCATCGACGCCTCGACGAACTTCTTGGCGGTGGGGATGGACTCCTGCAGCTCCCAGTACCAGTTGATGGCCCCGTGCACGTCCTGGTAGAGCTCGGGACCGCCCTCCTTCAGATAGGAGATCCAGAGCAGCGGCTGGGCCATCTTCATGGACTTCTTCATGCCGAAGCTGATCACCTGCTTGTGGAGCGCGATGTTGTCCGCCCCCGGGGCCACGTTCATCAGAACGTCGGGCTTGGCGGCCTGGATCTTGGGCAGGTGCGCGGAGAACTCGGCCGAGCCGAGCGGGTACGGGGTGGCGCCGAGCACGGTGCCGCCCGCCTTCTTGAGCGACTCCTGCAGCACGTTGTTGCACTGCTTGCCCCACGCGTAGTCCGCGTAGATGATCCACCACTTCTTGCCGAGGTTCTCGGCCGCCCACTTGCCCATGACCCGGCACGTGATGGTGGGATTGAGCGCCTCGTGGAAGGTGATGGTACTGGTGTCGGGCCGGGCGCTGATCTCGTCGGACTGGCTGGTGGAGATGTAGAGCACCTTCGACTTCTTGGTCTGCTCGTTGATCGCCATCTGCACGTGCGCGGCCAGGCCGCCCACGATGAACGCGCACTTGTCGTTCTCGATGAGCTCCTTGGTGCGCTGGGCGCCCACCGCCGGCTTCAGCTGATCGTCGCGGAAGAGCACCTCCACCTTGCGCCCCATCACGCCGCCCTTGGCGTTCAGCTCCGCCTCCGCGAGCTGGGCCCCGCGCTGCATGTCGGCGGCGAGGGCCGCGAACGGCCCGGTCAGGGGCAGGGGGCAGCCGATCCGCAGCGGATCCTTGCTCTGGGCGCGGAGGACGGCCGGGAACGAGAGGGCGGCCGCGCCGGCCGCGGTGGTCGCGAGAAAGGTGCGCCGATCCATGAGAGAGCCTCCTCAGCGTTGAGTGAGCGTGACGATGGCCGCGACGAGTGGGCGGTATATTAGGCGGCCGCTGTCGGCACTGTCAATCGGGTGCGGAGGGCGTACGGCTACGCGGAATCACGTATCGCTCCATCTCCTGCTTGACCCTGCCGGTCCGGGCCGGACTGACTCGAGCCGCGGGCCGGGGGCGGAGCGTGAAGCGGAGAACCTCGCTGGTCTCCATGGGCGGCGCGATGCTCGCCGCGCCGGCGCTGGTCCGGGCCCAGGGCGAGGCCGGTGCGCGTGGGCGCCGTGTCCGCCGGGGCGCCGCGCACCTCACCGCACTGGGTAGCGTTCACCCGCCGTCTGGCCGAGCTGGGTCACGTGGAGGGCCAGAACCTCGTCATCGAATTCCGGAATGCGGACGGTCAACCCGATCGGTTCCCGGAGCTGATGAGCGAGCTGGTCCGGCTCGGGGTGGACGTGCTGCTCCCGATCGGTCCCGAGTCCTCGCTGCGGGCGGCGCGTGATGCGAGCCCGCATCTGCCGATCCTGGTGGTCGCCGTCGACCACGATCCGATCGCGCGGGGCTACGTCGGGAGCCTCGCGCGGCCGGGCGGCAACATCACCGGCATGTTCCTCCGCCAGCCCGAGCTGGCGGGCAAGCGGATCGAGCTGCTCCGCGCGATGCTGCCCGGGATCCGGCGCCTGGCGCTCTTCTGGGACAGGGTTTCGGCCGACCAGGCCGACGAGGCGGAGACGGGCGCGCAGAAGGCCGTACTCCAGCTCCTCCGGACCGAGTTCCGCCAGCCGCCCTATGCGTTCGACGCGCCGGTGCGCGCGGCGGTGCGGCAACCGGCAGTCGCCCTGCTCGGTCTCGCCGCCCGGGCTCCTGCTCCGGGCCGATCGGGTCATCGAGTAGAGGGCCCGGCGAAGTCGCCCGCAGCCGTGCCTCACGGCGGGGCCGCGTTGAGGTACCCGGCCAGCGCGCGCGGGTGCTCGCAGAGGAGATCGGCGCCCGCCTCGACGAGCTCCTCCCGGCCGCCGAAGCCCCACAGGGCGCCGATGGCGCGGATGCCGTGCGCGCGCGCCGCCTTCATGTCGAGATGCCGGTCGCCCACCAGCACCGCGCGCTCGGCGCGGATCATCCCGCGCTCGATCAGGTGAGCGACCAGCGCCGCCTTCTCGTCGAAGCGGCCGCCCGGCTCGGCGCCGTAGACGCCGTGGAAGTGCCGGGTCAGCCCGAAGTGGGCGAGGATGCGGGTGGCCGCGTGCCGCGGCTTGGCGGTCACCACGAGCAGGGTGCCGGCCAGCCGGGCGGCGGCTTCCAGCATCTCCGGCACGCCGTCGTAGACCGCGTTCTCGAAGAGGCCGACGTCGTCGTAGCGCGCGCGATAGTGGCCGAGCGCGGTCTCGATGACGTCGCGGTCGGTGGTGCCGAGGAGGGTGGCGAACGTCCCCCGCAGCGGCGGCCCGATGTAGGCGGCGAGCACCTCGTCGCCCGGGCACTCCCGTCCCATGCACGTCATGGCGTGGCGGATGGACCCGGCGATGCCGACGCGCGAGTCGGTGAGCGTGCCGTCGAGATCGAAGAGCACCGCGAGATCGCTCCGGGGATGGTCCGATCGGCGCATGGTGGCATCGTGCCACGAGCCGGTGGCCGGGACCATCGAGAGCCGGCGCGCCCGCCGAGCGCCGCGGGGCGTTCCCTGCTAGACTCGGGGCGCCCCGAAGATCCGAGAGCCCCGCCCCTCGAGGAGGAGCCGCAATGAAGCGTCGATGGTTCCTGGCGATCGTCGTCGCCGCCATCCTGACCGGGCCGCTCGGCGCGGAGGCCGGACCGGCTCTGGTCGGGCTGCTCGCCCAGGATCTACAGCCGGGCCTGCTGGAGACCTTCCAGGACGAGCTGCGGCGGCGGGGCCATGTCGAGGGCCGGAACATCCACGTCGAGGTGCGGAACGCGGCCGGGCACAGCGACCGGCTCCCGGCCCTGGTCGATGAGCTGATCCGGGCGAAGGCGGCGGTGATCGTGGCCGTGAACACCCCGGCGGCCCGCGCGGCCAAGAAGGCCACCGCGACCATCCCCATCGTCATCCTGCGGGTCGCCGATCCGGTCCGCCAGGGGCTCGTGAGCAGCCTGGCGCACCCCGGTGGCAACGTCACCGGATTGGCCTTCATGCCCGACGTGCTCGGGGCCAAGGGCGTCGAGATGCTCCACCAGATTCTCCCGAGCGTCACGCGGGTTGCCTCGCTCTACAAGGCGGACAATCCGGGCGCTCTCCTGGTGGTGACGGAGACCGAGCGTCGGAGCCTGCAGCTGGGACTGCACTTCCTCCGGTTGCCCGTCGCCGGGCCGGCCGACCTTCCGGCCGTGTTCGAGACCGCCGTCCGCGCCCGCACCGAGGCGGTCTTCGTGATGGACGACGGGGCGATGACGAAGCAGCGGAAGCCCTTGCTCGAGCTCGCCGCCCGCCACTCGCTGCCGGTGGTCTCGATACGTCGATCGCATCCTGAAGGGTGCCGGGCCCGGACGGCTCCCGATCGAGCAGCCCCGGAAGTTCGACCTGCTGATCAATCTCAAGACCGCCAAGGCCCTCGGGATCACGATCTCGCCGCTGTACCTGGCGCGCGCCGACGAGATCATCGAGTAGCCGGCTCGACCCGGATCTCCGTCTTCACCGAGTTGGCGATGAAGCACTGCTCGTGCGCCTGGTGGTGGAGCCGTTCGACCTCCGCCGGGGTCGGCGCCGCGCTCCCGCCGTAGACGACGCGCGGCCGCAGCGTCACCGCGGCGACCCAGATCGCGCCGCGCTCGTTCTTGCGCATGACCCCCACCGCGTCGTCCTCGTAGCCCTCGACCACCACGCCCGCGCGCATGGCCACGTAGAGGAAGCTCATCATGTGACAGCTCGCGATGGCGGCCACGTAGGCCTCCTCGGGATCGACCGCGGCCGGGCTCGAGAAGGGCGCCGGGACCACCGAGGGCGCGGCGGAGGCCTCCACCGTGAGCCCGCCGTCGAACGTCCACGTGTGCGCCCGGGAGAAGCGCCCCGCGAGGAACGCCTTGGGGTCGGCGGCCGAGACCCACCGGATCGAGGCCCGGTGCTCAGCCACGGCGTGAGGCCTCCCTCATCGCGGTCGCGCGGTCGTGCGCCCGGCGCCGGCGCAGGCCCTACCAGTCACCCGCGTACTGGGTCCGGTGCGGCTGGGTGTTGGCGAGCAGGCGCGCGCGGCGCAGCTCCACGAGCTGACGGGTGTGGAGCACGTCGTGCGCGGCCCAGGAGGCGAGCAGGTCCCCCGCGGTGATGGGGCCGAACGGGGCGCGATACTCGCGGGTCCAGTCGGGCGCGGTCAGGGTCCCGAGCCACGCGAGCGAGCGCTGGCGTCAGGTCCAGGCGGGCGCGGAAGTCGAGCGTCTCCTCGTCCAGCAGGTGGCCGATCACCTCCATCAGCGACCACGCGCCGGGGGCGGGCCGGACGCGCGCCTCATCGGTGGACACGCCCACCGCCGGCGCGGTCACGATCTCGGCTCCCTGCGCCAGCTCCCGCCGGACCACGTCCGGACGCATGGCGGGCGCGCGGGGCTACTGGAACTCGAGGGTGGCCGCGCGCAGCCCGCACAGGAGCTTGCCCGCGGTCTCGAGGCATCGGTCGTTGGCCGGCGGCATCACGGGGCCCGCGAGCGCGTCGCGATGCCAGCGCTCGAGCGGCATGTCCTTCAGGATGCCGCGCCCGCCCGCCAGCCGCAGCGCGCGCTCGGTGGCCATCAATCCGACATCGGCGCAGTAGGTCTTGGCCTGATTCACCGCCAGCATGGTGGCCTCCCGGTCGCCCTGCATCTTCAGGGTGGCCGCCTCGTGCAGCAGCAGGCGCGCGGCCCGGATCTGGGTACCGACCTCGGCCACCGTGCGCTGCACCAGCGGATGGTGGCTCATGGGCTCGGTCGAGGGCCGCATGGTCTTGGTGCGCGCCATCTCCGCCATGTACTCGAAGGCGGCCTCGCCGATGCCCAGGTAGACGGCGGCGTAGCCGAGCGCGAAGCCCTGCAGGTCGATGGTGAGGTACTGGCCGGGCCGGCCGATCACGTTCGCGGGATCCACCGCGCAGTCGTAGCGGATGGTGTGGCTGATGGTGCCCCGCATCCCGGTGGCGTTCCAGGTGCCTTCGATCTTCACGCCCGCGTCCCGGCTCGGGATCATGGCCGAGATCACGCCGTCGCGTGCGCTGGCGTGGCCTTCCAGGATGCCGGTCACGAAGAAGTAGTCCGCCGCGTCCCCCAGCGAGCAGAACTGCTTGACCCCCGACACCCGGTAGCCGCCGCCGGCGACGGGACGGAACACGGTGTTCAGCACGAACTTGTCGCGAAAGCTCTGCTCCGGCTCGCTGGTGATGGAGGCGATGCGGGCCCCCCGGCCCACCACCTCGCCGAAGTAGCGCCGCTTCTGCTCCTCGGTGCCGAGGGCGGCCACGAAGGTGGTCACGGTGGAGTGCATGTTGAAGGTCAGCGCGGTGGCCGAGCAGCCGCGCGCGATCTCCCGGAGCGCGTGCACGTAGGTCACCGGGTCCGCGCCCACCCCGCCGTACTCCCGCGGGACGGTGAGGGCGTGCAGGCCCGCCGCGTGCAGGTCCGCATAGTTCTCGTAGGGGAAGGTGGAGTCGGCGTCGTAGCGGGCCGCGCGCGGCGCGAAGCGCTCGCGCGACAGCGCGGCCACGCGCTCGACCACCGCGCGCTGCTCGTCGGTGAGGGCGGGGAGCGGGAACACGGATCGGGACCTCCTGGCCGTATGGTACTGTGGACAACGCCATGGCGTCACGCAAGCCCGATCGTCGCGCGCCTGCGCCGCCCGCGCGCCCCGACTCTCCGGTCCTCGCGCTCGCGGCCGCCGGCTTCCTCGTCGCGGCCTACCTGACGTGGCTCAAGTGGACCGGCACCACCGCCGCGTTCTGCCTCTCCGGCAGCGGCTGCGACGTGGTGCAGGCGAGCCGCTACGGGACGCTGCTGGGCGTGCCCACCGCGCTCTGGGGCGCGCTGCTCTACGTGGCCATCGGGGTGCTGGCCGCGCTCGGGCTCACTCCGTCGCGGTGGCGGTGGGCCTTCAACCTGGCCGCGGCCGGCGTCGGGGTCTCGATCTACCTGACCGCGGTCTCGATCCTGGTGATCCACGCCACCTGCGCGTACTGCCTCATCTCCACCGCGATCACGATCGCGCTCCTCGCCGTGCTGTGGTGGCGGCGCGCCGGCCTCCCGGGCCGCCGCGTCCCGCTCGGCTCGCTGGTCACGGGCGCCCTGGCCTCCGCGGTGCTGGTGCCCGTCGGCGCCGCCTTCATCTTCGCGATGCCGTCCCAGGTGGGCGGGGGCTCGGAAGCCGCGCTCGCCCGTCACCTGCGCGACTCCGGCGCCGTCATGTACGGCGCCTACTGGTGTCCCCACTGCCAGGAGCAGAAGGCCCTCTTCGGCGACGCGGCCCGCGACCTGCCCTACGTGGAGTGCGACCCGGGCGGGGTCAACGCGCGCCCGGACCTCTGCGAGAAGGCGGGGGTGAAGGCCTTCCCGACCTGGGTGATCGGGGGCCAGCGGCGCGAGGGCGTGCAGTCCCTGAGCGCGCTCGCCGAGGCCTCGCACTTCCAGCCCGCCACCGCGGGCACGCCCTCGAAGTAGCCGCGCCCGCCGCTCAGTGGGCGCCGCCCGGGGCCCCGCGCGCCCGCACGCGCCGGAGCAGCAGCGCCAGCGGCATCATGCAGAGCGCCAGGAGCGTCATCAGGCGGAAGTTGTCCACGAACGCGAGCAGGGTGGCCTGCGCCACCAGCGTGCGGTAGAGCACGCCGAGCGCCTGCTGCGCCGCCTGGTGGGGGCCGACCTTGGGAGTGAGCGCCCGGCGGATCTGCTCCAGCCGCTGCTGGTACACGGGGTCGTAGGGCGTCATGCGGCCCACCAGAATGTTCTGGTGGGTCTGCGCCCGGCGGGCCAGGATGGTGGTGGCGAGCGAGATGCCGATGCCGCCGCCGATGTTGCGCATGAGGTTGTAGATGCCGGTGGCGCTGCCCATCTGCTCGCGCCGCAGGGTGGCGAACGACATGGTGGACAGCGCGATGAAGATCAGCGGATTGGCGAGGCCGTTGAGGAAGGTGACGAAGGCGATGTTCGCCCACGCCACCTCGAACGTGAGCCGCGACAGCCACACCCCGGAGAGCGCGAGGAACGCGAAGCCGCCCGCGACCAGCACGCGGGCGTCGATCACGCCCACCAGGCGCCCGACCACCATTGCGGACAGCAGCGCGCCCAGGCCGCGCGGGCTGATCGCCAGCCCGGCTTCGAGCGCCGGGTACCCGAGCAGGGTCTGCAGGAACAGGGGCAGGAGCGCGGTGGTGCTGTAGAGCGTGATGCCCATCGCGGTGATGAGCGCGGTGCCGATCGCGAAGTTGCGGTCGCCCAGGATGCGCAGGTTCACGATGGGCTCGTCGGTGATCAGCTCGCGCACGATGAAGGCCACCATCGCGGCCAGGGACAGCGTCAGCGTCCACCGGATCCACTCGGCGGCGAGCCAGTCGTCCTGCTGGCCCTTGTCGAGCACCAGCTGCAGGGTGGCGAGCCAGACCGCCATGAACGCGAAGCCCCAGTAGTCCATGCGGCGCAGGGCGGTGCGCTGCAGGTACGGCGGATCCTCGATGAAGGTCTGGGTCATCAGGAGCGCGAGGAAGCCCACCGGCAGGTTGATGTAGAACACCCAGCGCCACGAGTAGCTGTCGGTGATCCAGCCCCCGAGGGTGGGGCCCAGGATGGGGGCCACGATCACGCCCATCGAGTAGGCGGCCATGGCGCGGCCGCGCCGCGCGGGCGGGAAGCTCTCCAGCAGGATCGCCTGCGCGATGGGCTGGAGCGCGCCGCCGCCCACGCCCTGCAGAACGCGCGCGAAGATCAGCACCCCGAGGCTGGTGGCGGCGCCGCACGCGGCGGAGGCGAGCGTGAAGATGACGATGCAGGTGAGCAGGAAGCGCTTGCGGCCGAACACCGCGCTGAGCCACGCGGAGACCGGCAGCACGATCGCGTTCGAGATGAGGTAGCTGGTGAGCACCCACGTGGCCTGCTCCGGGGTGGCGGAGAGGCTGCCCGCGATGTGGGGCAGGGCCACGTTGGCCACCGAGGTGTCGAGCACCTCCATGAAGGTGCCGAGCATCACCGAGATCGCGATGAGGAACGGGCTCGAGCGCGGACGCCACTCCGCGCTCGGGTCGGACGACGTGGTCGAGGGTGGGCGATCGTCGGGCATGCTTGACGGGTAGCAGAACCGATGGCCATTATAGTCGCGAACCGATGACGGATCTGGATCAGGAGGGGATCTCCGGCCGCCTGAGGGCCCGCTTCTCCACCTACCAGGAAGCGCCACCGCGTCATCGCATGGCGGCGGCCGGCATCGCCTTCGTCGTCCTCCTCGCCCTCGGCTACGGCGTCTACACCTGGTACTACTGGCGCCACCACGTCTCCACCGACGACGCCTACATCGCCGCCCACATCGCGCCGATGAGCGCGCGCGTGCCCGGCACCGTGATCGAGGTGCCGGTGGACGACAACCAGGACGTGAAGCGCGACGACGTCCTGGTGCGGCTCGACCCGCGCGACTACGAGGTGACGGTGGAGATGGCCCGCGCCGCGGTGGTCTCGGCGAGGGGCGAGCTGCAGAACGCGGTGGCGAGCGTGCCGCTCGCGGACGACTCCACCCGCAGCCTGGTGCAGCAGGCCGACGCCGCCCTCGGGGCGAGCGAGCACGGCATCGAGATCGCCCGGCAGGAGCTCGAGCAGCGGGTGGCCGAGATCCAGTCCCGGCGCGCCGCGGTGGCCGCCGCGGAGGCCTCGGTGCGCTCCGCCCAGGCGGACTACGATCGGGCCAAGCTCGATCGGGATCGCATCGCGGCCCTGGTGAAGAACGGGCTGGTGGCCCAGCAGGACATGGACCACGCGGAGGCCTCGTACCAGACCGCGGCCGCCGCGCTCGAGACCGCACGGAAGCGGCTGGACCAGGCGCGCAGCGACGTCGCCCAGTCGGAAGCGCTGCAGCGCTCCCAGCAGGCCGCGGTCGCGCAGTCCATGCGCCGGGTGGACGAGAGCCGCGCCTCGCTCGCCAACGCGCACAGCCAGCGTCAGCAGGTGCAGGTGCGCCAGGCCCAGGTGGAGGCCGCGCAGGGGCGTCTCTCGCAGGCCCTCGCGAACCTGCAGCAGGCGGAGCTGAACCTGAGCTACTGCACCATCCGCGCCCCCATGGCGGGCCGGGTCACCCGCAAGGCGGTGGAGCTGGGCCAGGTGGTCACCGCGGGCCAGGCGCTGCTCGCGGTGGTCGACCTCGACGACGTGTGGGTGGTGGCCAATTTCAAGGAGACCGAGCTCACCGACGTGCGGCCCGGGCAGCGCGCGGTGGTGACGGTCGACACCTACCCGGGCAAGAAGTTTCGCGCGCGGGTGGACTCGGTCCAGGCCGGCTCGGGCTCGGTGTTCTCGCTGCTGCCGCCGGAGAACGCCACCGGGAACTTCGTGAAGGTGGTCCAGCGCGTGCCGGTCAAGCTGGTGTTCGAGCCGGGCGAGAACGACCAGCACCTGCTCGTGCCCGGCATGTCGGTGGTGCCGGTCATCGCGACGCGATGAAGCTCGATCTCCTGCTGGTCCCCATCGGGGCCCGCTACGCCGACATGCGCGCGGCCGCCGTCGCCGCCGAGGAGTCCGGCTGGGACGGGGTGTGGACCTGGGATCACCTGCGCGATCCCGACGAAACCGCGGACGCCGGCGTCGTCGAATCCTGGACCGCGCTCAGTGCGCTCGCGGAGGCCACCCGACGCGTGACCATCGGCCCCCTCGTGCTCAACACCGGCCTGCGCCATCCGGGGGTGCTCGCCAACATGACGGCCACCCTGCAGCAGGTCTCCGGCGGGCGTCTGCTGCTCGGCATCGGCGCCGGCGCCACGCCCTCGATGGCGTACGCGCGCGAGCAGACCGCGCTGGGCATGGAGGTGCCGGGCGACCGGGTGCGCGCCGAGCGGGTGGCCGAGACCGCGCAGGTGCTCCGCCGCCTCTGGAGCGGTGATCCGTCCAGCTTCGCGGGCCGACGATTTCGACTCGATCGTCCGTCCGGCTTCCTGCGTCCGGACCCGCCCCCGCCCATCATCGTGGGCGGCTTCGGCCCGCGCATGGCCGCGATCGCCGGGCGGTTCGGCGACGGCTTCAACACCCAGGCGATGCATCCCCACCTGGCCGAGCTGGCCCGGGTGGCCCGCGAGGCGTGCGCGGACGCGGGGCGCGATCCGACCCGCTTCGAGGTGAGCGTGTTCGCCGGGCTCGGTCCCCGCTGGCTGCGCGAGGACACGCCCGAGCGGGCGCGCATCGAGCGCGCGGGTGTGAGCCGGCTCATCCTGCTGGTCTCGCCGCCCTACGATCTGGAGGCCGTCCGCTCCCGACGGTGAGGCGCGGGAGCGCGCGCGAGCGGCCGTCGCGCCTCGCGCGCTTCCCGTATAATGGCCGGGCTCCATGCCCACCTCCGCGCTGGTCGGTATCGACATCGGCGCGTCCTCCGCCAAGGGCGCGGCCCACGATCCGGAAGGCCGGCTGCTCGGGAGCGCCGAGGTCGCGTATCGTTACGACACGCCGCGGCGCGGCTGGGCCGAGGCCGACGCGGCCGGGTGGTGGCGCGCCACCTGCCGCATCCTGCGCACGCTCGCCCGCACGGTGCGCCCCGCGCGCATCGACGGCGTGGCGGTCACCGGCCAGGCTCCGACGCTCTTGCTGGTGGACGCGGCGGGCCGCCCGCTGCGCCCGGCGATCCTGTGGCTCGACGTGCGCAGCGACGTGGAGGCGGATGAGCTCGCGAGCCGGGTCGGCCCCGAGGGCGAGGCGATCGCGGGCAACCGCGTGCACGCCTATTTCCTGGGCCCCAAGCTGGCGTGGCTGCGCCGGCACGAGCCCGCGCGCTTCGAGCGGCCGGCCACGATCCTCCAGGCGCACGCCTATCCGATCCTGCGCCTGACCGGAGCGCGGGTCACCGACTACTCCTCCGCGTCGCTGGCCGCGCCGCTCTACGACTGCCGCGCCCGCGCGTGGTCGCCCGCGATGTGCGCGGCCCTCGGGGTGGATCCGGCCTGGCTGCCCGAGATCAAGCCGAGCCAGGCCATCGCGGGTCGGGTGACCGCGGCCGCCGCGCGGGAGACCGGGCTGCGGGAGGGCACGCCGGTGGCGGTGGGCGGCGCCGACTTCGCGGCCTCCACGCTGGCCGCCGGCGTCACCGAGCCGGGTGAGGCGTGCCTGATGCTGGGGACCGCGGGCAATCTGATGATGCCGCTGGCCACGCCGGACTTCGACACGCGCCTCATCAACTCCCACCACGTCGGGTGCGACCGCTTCCTGGCCGTGGGCGGCACGCTGTCGGGAGCCTTGCAGGAGTGGTTCCGCTCGATCGCCGCGCCGGGCGTCGCCTTCGAGACGCTCGACGCGGAGGCGGCCGCGGTGCCCGCCGGCGCCGACGGCCTGCGCCTGCTCCCGTATCTCCAGGGCGAGCGCACCCCGGTGTGGGACGCGGGGGCGACCGGCGCCTTCGTGGGGCTGTCGCTGGTGCATGGGCGCGGGCATCTCTACCGCGCGGTGCTGGAGAGCGTGGCGGTCTCCTTCCGCCACTGCGCGGAGGTGGCGGCCGAGAAGAACGCGCGCCTGCGGGAGGTCGTCGCGGTGAACGGGGGCGCGCGCAGCGCGGTGTGGCGGCAGATCCTCTGCGACGCGCTGGGCGTGCCCCTCCACTACGTGCCCGACGGCGCCACCGCGCCCACCGGCGGAGCGCTGCTGGCCGGCATCGCGGTGGGCCTGGTCGACGGCGTGGAGGCGGCCCGCCGCTGGCGCCCCGCGCTGGTGCGGCACGCGCCGGACGCCGCCCGCACCGCCACCTACGCCGCGCTGCTCGCCTCGCGCGCCTCGCTGTACCCGGCGGTCCGCCAGATCGCCTGATGGCCCGCGTGGCCATCCTCGGGGCCGGCTTCATGGGCGCGGCCCTCACGGTGCCGGCGACCGACAACGGCCACACCGTCGCGCTGTGGGGCACGCACCTCGACGATCACCTCATCGCGGCGGTGCGGGCGGGGGCGCGGCACCCGAGGCTCGGTCTCATGCTGCCGGCCGGCGTGACCGCGTACGACTCCACCGAGCTGCCGCGCGCGCTGGCCGGCGCGGATCTGATGATCAACGCGGTGACCTCGGAGGCCGCGGTGGGGGTGATCGCGCGGGCGGCGCGGCGGCTCGCGCCCGGAGTCCCCGTGCTCAACGTGTCCAAGGGCCTGGCCCAGAGCCGCGGCCGCGCGGTGACGCTGTCCGACGCGATCCGCGAGACCGCGAAGGTGGAGGTGGTCACGGTGGGCGGGCCGTCGAAGGCGGTCGAGCTGGCGCGGCGCGTGCGCACCGCGGTCGTCTACGCCTCACCCCGCGCGGCGGAGCGGCGCCGCATCCGCGGGTGGCTGGAGACGGACTACTACCGTGTGGAGGAGAGCGCCGATCAGCGAGGCCTCGAGCTCTGCTCCGCGCTGAAGAACGCCTACGCGATCGCGATCGGGCTGTGTGACGGGCTGGTGGCGGCGGGGCGGGCGACGGCCATGTACAACACCAAGTCCGCGCTGTACACGGAGGCGCTGCGCGAGATGGCGCGGCTCGGCCGCGCCGTGGGCATGCGCCCCGCCACCGTCTACGGCCTCGGTGGCGCGGGCGACCTCCACGTCACCGGCATGGCCGGCCGCAACCGCCTCTTCGGCGAGCTGCGCGGCGCGGGCGCGCCGACCGCGCAGGTGGTGGCGACCCTGAGGGCGCGCGAGGAGCTGACCGAGGGCTACGCGGCGATCCGCTGGTGCTGGCGGTTCGCGCGGGAGCGGAAGGTCACCGACGTGCCGCTGCTCCGGGCGCTCCACCGCATCGTGTACGGCGGACACGACGTGGAGCGCGAGCTCTACACCGCGAGCCGATAGCCCTTCACCAGCACGCCGGGCGCGGGCTGGAAGTCGATCTCCGGCGCCCGCCGGAACCCCATGCGCTCGTAGAGCGCCATCGCGACCTGCATCATGTCGGTGGTGTGGAGCGTCAGCGTTCCCGCGCCCGCGCTCCGTGCGCGGCGGATGCACTCCTCCATGAGACGCCGGCCCACCCCCCGCCCGCGGCTTGCCGGCGGCACCGCGAGCAGCCGGACCTCGGGCTCCCGGAGCGGCCGGACCCGCTTGGTGCCCGGCTCGGTCATGGCCGTGCCCGCCGGGTAGAGCAGCACGCTGCCCACCACGCGGCCGCCGGACTTCGCGACCACCACCACCCCCGGCGGCGCTTCCGCCAGCGCGGCGAGCATGTTCTCCCGGTAGGCGGCCCAGAGCGGCGCGGGCAGGACGGCCGCGTACTGCTCGTAGGCCGCGAGCGTCACCGCCTCCACCGCGGCGCGGTCCTCCGAGCCCGCGTCCCGGATCCGCAGGCTCGCGGCCGCTCCGGTCACGCCGCGGCCGGCTTCACCTCGCCGGCCAGCCGCTCCATCGCGCGCACCATCGCGGGGATGCCGGTCCGCGGCAGATCGAACGTCATCCATTCCGCGCCCATGTCGCGCACGCGCTTCACGTCGGCGGCCACCTCGGCCGGCGAGCCCTGGAACGCGGCGCGGCCGGCGCCTTTCGCGGAGTCGGTGAGGTCGAGCGGATTGCGGGGGGCCAGACCGAGCGTGTCGCGCCGCCCGGTGCGGGCGGCCAGGTCGCGCAGCTTGGCGTAGCCTCGCTCGATGTCGTCGAGCCCGAGCCCGAGCGGATGCCACGCGTCGCCCAGCTCCGCGCACCGGCGCACCGCGGGGCCGGAGATGGCGGCGGGGGAGCCGCCCACCCAGATCGGCGGATGCGGCCGCTGCACCGGACGCGGCGAGAAGGTCGCGCCCTGGAACGAGACGTACTTGCCGGTGTACTGCGGCACGTCGGCCCCGAAGGCGGCCTTGATGGCGCGGATGTAGTCGTCGCTGAGCCGCCCGCGCTCCGCGAAGGGCAGGCGCAGGTCCACGAACTCCGCCTCGTCCCAGCCCACGCCCACGCCGAAGATGAAGCGCCCGCCCGAGGCCTGGTCCACGGTGGCCGCGGCCTTTGCGGCCACCAGCGCGTTGCGATAGGGCAGCACGATCACGCTCGCCCCCAGGTGGATGCGCTTGGTGCGGCCGGCGAGGAAGGCGAGCAGCGAGAACGGGTCCGGCCAGTGGCCGCCGTAGTGCTGCGTGGTGGCGGGCTTGGCCAGGATGTGGTCGGGCACGAAGACGCCGTCGAGACCGAGCGCCTCGGCCCGGGTCGCGAGCGATTCGGCCTCCGCCACCGTGAGCTGCCAGATCGGAAGTACCACGCCGTACTTCATGCGCCCCTCCTGGGTTGGTGGGGCCCCGAGACCGGGGCCCCGGTGTCAGACGACCTGCGCGCCGTGCTCGATCAGGAGCTGCCGGAGCAGGGAGCGGTGGCAGTGGCGCTCGTCCTCGCAGTAGCAGCCCACCGAGAAGCTGGCCTGCTGCGAGAGCGCGGCCAGCACCGCGAGGAGCCGCTGCGCGGCGGGCTGGCTCATCTCGCTCCGGTAGCGGCGCGAGTACGCGGCCCAGCGCGCGGGGGTGAACGGCTGCGAGAGCGCGTAGGAGACGAGCGGCGCGCTCGGGGCCAGCTCGGGCAGCCACGCGTCGTAGTAGTCGCGCGCCGCGTAGTCCTGCTTGCGCACCCCGCGCGGCGGCCGGCGCACCGTGCCGAGCCGTGGGCCCTCGCCCGCGTGCCGCTTCGTACCCAGCCGCACGATCCTCACCGCCACGCGGTCCGCCCTCGCGCGAGCTACTGGATGACCCGGTCGGCGCGAACGAGCACCGACTCCGGGATGGTGAGGCCGAGGCTCCGGGCCACGCCGGTGTTGACGGTCAGATCGAACCGGGTCGGCTGCAGGAACGGCAGGTCGCCGGGCCGGGCGCCCTTCAGCACGCGGTCGACGTAGGAGACCATGCGCTCCGTCATCTCGGTGGGGCTCGGGCCATACGCCAGAAGGGCGCCGTTCTCGGCCCACGGGCCCCAGTCCCCCACCAGCGGGATCCGGTTCTGGGCCGCGAAGTCGATGAGGCGCTTGCGGTGGAGGGTCACCAGGCGCGAGGACACCGCGACGAGGGTCTCGCTGTGCTCGCGGATCGCGACCTGCAGGGCCGCGTCGAAATCGGCGGCCTTGTGGACCTCGAGGGACTGCACCGTCATCCCGAGCGCCTGCGCGGCGCGCCGGCACTCGCGGAACTCCGGGTCGGCGTGCTCCGGGTTCCAGACGATTCCCACCCGAGTGACCCGCGGCGCCACCTCCTTGAGGAGGGCAAGCCGCTTGCCGGCGAGCGTATCGAGGATCAGGGTGACGCCGGTGATGTTCCGTCCCGGCCGCGGGATGCTGGCCGCGAATCCGGCCTGCACCGGATCGTTGCTCACCCACGCGACGATCGGGATGGTCGCGGTGGCCTGCTGGGCCGCCGGGGTCACGTCCCCGCCGATCGCCACCAGGAGGTCCGGCTTCAGGCGGACCAGCTCGGCGGCCAGCGCGGGCAGACGCTCCGGGTGTCCCTCCGCGGCGCGGTAGTCGATCGCCAGCGTCTGGCCCTCGCGGTAGCCGAGGCCGCGCAGGCCCTGGCGCAGCGTCGCGACCGTGGGGTCCGCCTCGGGATTGCTGTAGAGCAGCACCCCGATCCGGGCCGTCTTCGGTGCGGGCTGCGCCGCGGCGGCCAGGATCCACGCGAGGACGAGCGCCGCCGTCACGGCCGACGTCGCGGTGAAGCGTCGCCGCCACCTGGTGACCCGGATCGACCGCGGGACGCTCGGAGCCATCGCTGCCCTTCGCGGGCGACTATAGCGTCGGGCGCGCGGCCTCGCAAGCAGGGTCCCGTCGGCGCGCCGGCCAGCGGCTCCCGAAGCGGCGGGCCACGTCGGTGCCTTCGAGGAAGGGCGGCGTCATCGGCACCCGGTCAGCTGCCCTGGATCTGGTAGAGGAGCATGCCCGCGCTGATCAGGGCGATCGCCAGCAGGCGGAGCCACGTGAACGGCTCGTGGAGCAGCAGGAACCCGGCGAGGATCACCACGAGCGTGGAGGTGCCGCCGATCAGGAAGGACGAGGTCACGCGCAGGCCGTGCTGGTAGGCGAAGAGGCTGAAGAGGTCCACCCCCGCCGCGGCGAGGCCGGCGGCCGCCATCAGCAAGAGCCCCTCGCGGGAGACGGTGATCTGGTGTCCGCCCGCCCGCATGACGATCAACACGATGGTATTGACCACCAGGGCTCCGCCCGTGATCACGATCGCGCCGACCACCGCGCTGATCCGGGAGGAGCCGACCTTGACGCAGATGGTGTAGGTGGCGGCGGACACCCCGGCCAGCAGCGCGAACACGATGGGGGTCGTCAACGAGGCGGTGCCTCCATGGCCGGTGGACGAAGATAGCCCGCTCAGGGGCCGACGACAAGGCGCTCGTGCAGCGCGGAGAGCATCTCGTCGATCCCCGCCGCGGCCCACACCTTGGAGAACGGCGACCGCTGGAGCGCAGCCCACTCCTCCATGAATCGCGCCCACGTCTGCTCGGTCGTCTCGCCGGCCCGGGGCGCCCGCATGGCGTCGGACAGGCGGCCCGGGTGGTAGATCGCCGGCCGCTCGGTGAAGTGGTACAGGTACTCGAAGTCGTCCGTGTAGAAGACGACGACCGGGATCGACTGGTACGTCTGACCGTCCCGCTCCCGGAGAAATTCGTTCATGAGATCGGCGCTGGGCGAATCGGCCGGATCCGCGCGAGGCGCGCGGCCGACCCGGGCGCCGTCCCGCGGGAAGATGCGCAGGTCCAGGCCGCCGGCCTCGGCCAGGCGGGCGAGCGGGGGACCGCGCGCCGGCAGTCGGACGACCACTCCTCCGAGATCACCAGGATCCGCGCCGGGCCCCGCGGCTGGGCGGTCAGCCACCGGATGGCCGCGACCTGATCGTCGCGAAGCCGGAGGCGCTCGTACCAGGCCCGGAGGATGCCGCTCCAGTCCATGCGCTCGGGGCCACGCCACCAGCCGGCCTCGCGGGCGAGGTTCTCGGGCGTGCCGATGAACGTCATGTACTGCGCGAACGTCATGCCGCTCGCGAAGCGCTCCGGGGTCACGACCCGGCTCCCGCGGCCGGCGGCCACGCTCAGCCCGCGCCGGCGGGCGGAGTCGCCGGGGCGTCGATCTTCCGCTGGAGGAACCAGCAGAACCACCCGCGATAGCGCGCCTGCAGCTCCGGGTTCATCCAGTCCTTGCCGGTCACGGTGCCCCGGCGCACGAGTGGTTGGTGAAGAGCATGCTGCCGTCGCGGTGGTCCGCGCGGACGGGGGCGATGACGAGGTCCTCCGTGAGCTGGATCTCGGCCGCCCCGAGCGCGGGCTCGAGCTCGACCCATCGCGCCCGGGTCAGCACGTGGCCGCCCTTGACCGCGACGATCTCCCCGCGCGCGATGGCGCGGCGGGCGAAGAACCCGCGGCCGTGAATGGGGCTCGACCGCACCTCGGTGGCGGGCGCGCGCCAGGTGAGATCAGCCACGGGGAGCCAGGGCCTGGACGAAGGCGTCCGGCCGGTCGGGCGTGATCAGCCACGGCTGCTCGGCGCCCCGCTCGATCCAGACGAAGCCGTCCAGCCGCGAGACGTACATCCGAACCAGGCCCCGGCGCGTGGTCCAGAGCCAGCCGAAGCCCCCTCCGAGCCCGCCCGCGCCGACGCGCATGCTCCGGCCGACCTCGCGGCGCAGCGCCGCGCGGTCGATGAGGCGCACCGAGGAGATGGATCGCCGCGCGATCTCAAGCCGGCGGAGCGGCCACACGATCTCGACCACGTCCGCCCGGATCGCGAACTTGCTCGGCCGGAACCACAGCCAGATCCACGCATAGATCAGCAGCAGGAACCCGGCCGGGATCAACACGAAAGGCGCCGAGTAGAGCGCGAACACCACGAACACCACGGGCAGCACCAGCAAGAACAGCGTGAGAGCCAGAATCGACGGCGACATCGAGGCCAGCCGATATGTCATCCCTGCCGCCTCACCTCGCTGTACCCCCTGGCCCGACAACGAAGGACGACGAGCCGACGGAGTGGGGACCGGGAGGCAGCGGACGGCGGGGGCGGGTGCCCGCTCCCGGTGAGTGGGGTATCGAGCAAGGGAGCGGGCACCCGCCCCCCGCCCGCCGGGCCGCCGTCCTCCTCCCCGCTACTTGAAGATCGAGAAGTTGATCTCCTTCTCGGTGATGAACTCGAGCAGCACCGGCACGCCCTCACGGGTCTTGGCGATGCCCCGCTTGATGGCGGCGACGATCTCGCCCGGCTCGGTGACGCGCTCGCCGTAGCCGCCGAAGGCCTTGGCCATGTCCGCGTAGTGGCCGCTGATGTCGGTCGAGCGGTACTTCTCGGTGGCGGTCTTCATGATCGGCAGCTCGATCGCCATCGAGAAGTTGTTGAGCAGGATGGAGAGGATCGGGATGCGCTCGCGCACCGCGGTCTCGAAGTCCATCCCGGTGAAGCCGATCGCCGCGTCGCCCCACACGTTGATGCAGAGCGCTTCCGGCCGCGCGAGCTTGGCGCCCATCGCGAGCCCCAGGCCGTAGCCGAGCTGGGTGGTCTTGCCCCAGCCGATGTAGGTGAGGGGATGGGTGGACTGCCAGAAGGGCGAGAGCTGGTCGCGCGGGCTGCCCGCGTCGTGGGTGATGACGGTGCCGGCCAGGTCGACGGTGTGCAGCAGGTCCCAGATCACCCGATAGGGCGAGATGGGCTTGTCGTCGGCCTGGAGCTTCGGCATCCACTGGGCCATCCATTCGGCCTTCATGGTGGCGATCTGCCGCGCCACCTCGGCCTGCCGGCCGCGCGGCTTGCCCTTGAGGCGGTCGCGCACCTCGGCGAGGAGGGCGTCCAGCACCAGGCCGGCGTCGCCGATGACCGCGTGCTCGGCCACCACGTCCTTGTTGAGGTCGGCCGCGTCGACCGTGGAGTGCACGATGGTCTTGCCCTTCGGCATCGTGACCCCGTAGTTGGTGGTCGAGAAGCTGCAGCCGATGCCGAAGATCACGTCGGAGCTCTTGAGGAACTCGAAGACGGTCTTGGGGATGGAGCGGCCGCCCGAGCCGAGCGAGAGCGGGTGGTTCTCCGGAAACGCGCTCTTGCCCTCGAGGCTGGTGGTGACCGGCGCCTCCAGCAATTCGGCCAGCTCGCGCAGCTGCTGCCACGCCCGCGCGTAGTGCACGCCCTGGCCCGCGTAGATCACCGGGCGCTCCGCCTCCACCAGGATGCGCGCGGCCTCGGTGACCGCGTCCGGATCCGGTGCCACCCGCGTGCGCGGGGTCGGCTTGTAGGCGAGCGGCTCCGGCACCTCTTCCTGGTAGACGTCGGTCGGGATCTCCACCAGCACCGGCCGCGGGCGGCCGTTCTTCACCTGGGTGAAGGCCCGGCGCATCGCGTCCGGCACCGCGTCGCCCACCACCACCTGCTCGCACCACTTGGTGACGTTGCGGTAGTTGATGAACGAGTTGAAGTTGGGCGGGATGTTGGTGATGCGCCGCGGGTAGCCGCCCGGGAGCACCACGATCGGCACCGAGTCGCCGTAGGCCTGGGCCACGCCCCCGAAGGCGTTCTCCGAGCCGGGCCCGTGCTGCATGGTGAACACGCCGATCTTCTGTCCAGAGGTGATGCGGCTGACCGCGTCCGCCATGTGGAGCCCGGTCCGCTCCTGGCGCACGATGATGGTGCGGATGTCGGCCTGGGCGGCCGCCTCGATGATCGGGTTGACCGGGTAGCCGATCAGAAAGGTGGTACCTTCCCGCTTCAGGATCTCGGCAACGGCGGCGACCGCCTTCATGGAGCCCTCCTCGGGATCTGCTGTAGGATGGGGCGACTCTAACCCAATCCGCGGGGGAAGGGAATCCGCCCGGGCGAAAGGATCGATCGCGCATGGCTCGGAAGAAGCACACCGTCGGCATCGTCGGGCTCGGGTTCGGCCGCGCCCACATCCCCGCGTTCCAGGTGAGCGGCTGCGAGGTGGTCGCGCTCTGCCAGCGCAATGAGGAGACCGCGCGGGCCATGGCGGAGCGCTACCACGTGCCCGCGGTGTTCGAGCGCTGGGAGGACATGCTGGACCAGGCCAAGCCCGAGATCGTGGTGATCGCCTCCCCGCCGCATCTGCATCGCGACATCGCGCTGCGCGCGCTCGCGCAGGGCGCGCACGTGCTGTGCGAGAAGCCGCTGGCCATGACCGCGGCCGAGGGCCGCGAGATGGTGCAGGCGGCGGCGCGCGCGCAGCGGGTGGCGATGACCGGATTCAACTGGCGCTTCATCCCCGCCATGCAGCGCTTCCACTCGCTGGTGGAGGAGGGCGCGGTGGGCCGGCCCTTCCACATCGGCGGCCGCTGGCTCGGAGCGCGCTGGGCCGACGAGTCGGCGCCGATCACCTGGCGCATGGACCGGGCCCAGGCCGGGCACGGCGCGATGGGCGACATGGGCGTGCACGTGATCGACCTGGTGCGCTGGCACTTCGGCGAGTTCACGCGCGTGACCGCGCAGGCCGGCGTGGCCTATCCGTCGCGCACCGTGCCGGGGGGCGGCAAGCCCGCGGACGCGGAGGACTTCTGCAGCGTGCTGGGCGAGCTGGCCTCGGGCGCGCAGGTCTCCTTCACGGTGAGCCGCGCCGCGCGCGGCGCGAACGAGGTGTCGCTCGAGGCCTACGGCAGCCAGGGCGCGCTCGCGTACCGTCTCGACCGCGAGAAGGCCAAGTGGTACGTGGGCGAGCTGCGGGCGGCCGGCGCGAGCGGCACGCTCCGGCCGGTGCCGGTGACGCCCGGCCTGCCCCGGTCGGCCGGCGTGGGCGATCAGATGGAGGTGACCGGCAAGGCCACCATCGCGCCCCTCGTGAAGCGTCTGCTCGACGGCATCAAGAAGGGCGAGAGCCCGTCGCCCTCGCTCGAAGACGGTCTCCGCGCCCAGCTGGTGCTGGACGCGGTGCTGCGCGCGCTCCAGTCCGGCGGCTGGCAGACGGTTGAATCGGCCTGACCGGAGGATTCGCCGGACCGGAGAGCCCGCGCGGGAAGCGCTCCACGTCGGGGTGATCGGGGAGGGCGTCTGCTCGCGCCGGGTGGCCGCGCTCGCGGAGCGGGTGGGCCGCGCGATCGCGGAGGCCGGCGCGGTGCTGCTGTGCGGCGGCCTCGGCGGCGTGATGGAGGCGGCCTCGCGCGGGGCCGCGCGCGCGGGCGGGCTGGTGGTCGGGCTCCTG
>DASRHC010000023.1:0-41238 GCA_035650715.1 Candidatus Methylomirabilota bacterium
CACCACCGCCGCCGCCCCCGCCACCGCCGCCCTTGGCGATCAGGATCTCGTGCGGACGGCTACCGGGAATGCTCCCGCCAGTCCACGCAAGCGCGGTCCCGACGAGGAGCGGCAGGAGGCAAGCCGGGACAAGGAGGACGAGGACGATGACACACAGGCGGCGGCCGGGTCGTGCTGGCATGATGCTCGGTACCTCGCGATGCTCGCGGATCGATGCCACGGTTCGCTGAGCGATCCAAGGCGAGGCAAGCGGCATGCCCGCCATGTCGATTCGTGACGCCGCACAATGCGCGGTGATGGCGTGCGAGGGTTCGCTCGCCGACCGCGTTCTACCCGGTAGGATCTACCGGACCCCGCGAATCTTCCGGTGTGGGGAGGGCGGGGGAGAGGAAAGAAAGGAATGGTAGGCGGGGGGAGGCTCGAACTCCCGACCCCGGCCTTGTAAGGGCCGTGCTCTCCCAGCTGAGCTACCCGCCTGCTTGATGATTCTAGCGTGGGGCAATTGTTCCCGTTCCGAATTGTGCCCGGGCCGCGAGCGCGGGCAGGCGCACGGTCGGGACGAGTCTACGAGGGCGAGAAGCGGATGGGGCCGATCAGGGACTCCGCGCGACTGTGGGTGTCGTTCGAGTCGATCGACAGCGTGATGGCGCCCGGGTCCGACGGATCCTCGCCGTAGATCGCGCGGAAGTCGGCCCGCACGTCGCGGCGCTCCTCCACCCAGCGGCCCAGATCGGCGGTGCCCGAGCGAAGGATGACATACGTCACGGTACCGGTCTTCTGGCTGGGGAAGCGGCTGCCCGCCGGCGCGCTGGTATCCCACGCGTAGCCGATGATGCGCGAGCGGAGCAGCGCGGGCGGCCGCGGCCACGTGACGTAGAGCTGCGCGGCCTGATCGGCGGTCTCGCGCCGGCGGGCGTCGCCGCCGGTGGGCGCCGCGATCACCTTCCAGCGCCAGCGCAGGATGGGCGTGCGCGCCAGCGAGATGCGACCGTGCAGGTCCCGGGTGATGGTCGTGCGGTCGTTGTGGCTCGCGAGATGGAGCACCCGGCTTCCTTCGTCCAGCACCACGCTGAGGTCGAGCCCCGAGGCCTTCCCCCAAGTCTGTGCCTCCCAGCCGGACGGGACGCCCTTCTGGCCGAGCGGCCCGGACTGCCAGTCCTCCACGACCACGTCATCGGGACCCACGGAGGCGGCCGCCGCCGGCGCGTCGCCGCGGCCGGGCTGGGCTGCGGGCGGGCTCCCGGGACCGACCAGGGCGTAGAGGAGCGCGGCGATCGTCAGCCCGGCCGCCACCGCCACGCGCATCAAAAAGCCCCCCACACCAAGCCCCCCACACTCGAGTGTACGCAGACCGTCGAGCGCGCGATCGGGGCGGCCATCACGGGGAAGCGGCGACGCGGCGCCGCTTCCCCTGCGGTCGCGGCTACTTCCGCTGTCCGCTGGACAGCGCGGCGACGAGACCGAGGCTGATGTAGAGCCCGCCGGTGACCCAGCGCTCGCCGGCCAGGAAGCGCGGCCGGCCGCGGAGCCAGCAGGCGGCGCTGCCCGCGGTCAGCGCGTAGAGCGAGTCGGTGACCGCGCCCAGCAGCACGAACACCACGCCCAGCACGACGATCTGCTCGCCCACGTGCCCGCGCGCCTCGGTGACGAACTGGGGCAGGAACGCGAGGAAGAAGAGCGCGGTCTTGGGGTTCAGCACGTTGACCACCACGCCGTCCACGAACGCGCGCCGGAGCCGCCTGGGCCCGCCGGCCTCCGGCGCGGCCAGGCTCGAGCGATCGCCCAACCGGCGCAGGCCGATGTAGATCAGGTAGGCCGCGCCCAGGTACTTGACCACGCCGAACGCGGTGGCCGAGGCCGCGAGCAGGGCGGACAGCCCGGCCGCCGCCGCGAAGATGTGGGCCAGCGTGCCCACGTGCACGCCCAGCACGGACACGAGCCCGGCCCGCCGGCCCTGGTCGATGCTCCGCGTGACGATGTAGAGCACGGCCGGTCCCGGCGTCAGCAGCAGGACCAGCGCGGCGATCGCGAACAAGCCGAGGCTCGACCACTCCGGCAGCACGGGCATCGTGTCTGCTTCCCTCGTCTCTAGCAGCAGCCGCCGCGGATCGGACCGCCCGCGGGCAGGGCACGGTCGGGCTCCCAGCCCCACGCGCGCGGTCCCCAGTCCGGCGTGAACACCTGCCCCTTCTTCACGGTGACGAAGGGCACCACCGCACGGTCCACCCGGAGCCCCGCGCCCAGCACGTCGTAGACCATCCAGTGTCCGGGCCGCACGTCGAGGACGGACACGTCGGCCTGGCGGCCCACCGCGAGGCTCCCCAGGCGGTCGGCGACTCCGGCCGCCTTCGCGGGGTTCGAGGTGCACATGGTGACCACCTGGGGCAGCGTGAAGCCCAGGCCGAGGAAGCGGGTCATCATCTCGGTCATGCTGTGCACGGTCATGATGCGCCCCGGCACGGTGAGGTCGGTGCTGATGCAGTGGGGGAGCACGCCCTGCTCGATCACGCGCCGGCCGACGTCGAAGCTGAAGTTCATGCGCCCGTGCGCGGTGTCGAACCACACCCCCCGATCGGCGGCCTCGCGCACCTCGGGCACCAGCTTGCCGTTGCCGTCGAGCACCCCGCCCGGGTTGGGCGTGAAGTAGTGGGTCAGGATGTCGCCCGGCTCCAGCAGGGGCAGCAGCGAGCGGATCACGTTCGGGTCGTAGCGCTTCTCGGTGTCGCCGATGTGGACCATCAGCTTCACCCCGCTCTCCCGGGCCGCCCGCTTCGCCAGCCGCGGCATCTCCATGCCCATGATCTCGAGCGCGGGCGACACCATGCGGGCCTTGATGCCGCGGATCAGCCCCTTGTGCTGGGCCACCACCTTCAGCGTGTCGTCGAGGTTCACGCTCGACTCCGCGATGATGTCGGGCAGCGTGGCGAGCCCGGTGGAGCAGATGTGGAGGAACGGGATCACCTCGGTGTGGCAGTGGGGCAGGATGTGCCGGGGAAAGCCCCCGAAGGTGGCCGCCCCCGCGCTGCCCGCGTCCACGATGGTGGTGACGCCCGCGTAGACGCCGCCCAGGTCCGGGTTGACGCCGGTGCGGTTGAAGCCCTCGAACACGTGGGCGTGCAGGTCGATCAGCCCGGGGGTGACGATCTTGCCCCGCACGTCGAGGGTGCGCGTCGCCTCGGTCTCCGGGATGCCTGCCGCCACGCGCGCGATGACCCCGTTGGCCACCGCCACGTCGAGCGCGCCGTCGAGACCACCGGCGGGATCCAGCACCGTGCCGCCCTTCAGCAGGAGGTCGTACATGGGAGTCTCCGATCGATCAGCGGGTGAAGTGGTCCCAGAAGCGCGCGCCCGCCGCGACCGAGAGCGGGACGTCTTCTTCCAGCAGGTAGCCCGCCCGCGCCAGCGTGACCGCGGCGGCGCGGACCCGCTCCAGATAGGCCGCGCGCGACGGGTACCGCTCCGCGATGGAGGGACGCGGGTCCCCCGCGGCCTCGCGCTCGGCGCGGGTGCGGGCGAACGGGATGGTGCCGCCCGCGAACACGAGCAGCTGCTCGGCGCCGCCGATGTCGGGATGGCGGAGGTTCCAGCCGGTGTGGGTGGCGAGCGGCACCGCCAGCTCCGGCAGGACGATCCCGCCCACCTCGTTGCCGTCGGCGTCGACCGCGGAGACGAGGGAGCCGAAGGCGCGGCCCGGCACGGGCGGTAGCGTGGCCCAGTCAAGACGCCGCGGCTTCGGGTTGTGGCGCGGGTATCGCGCGGCCGGGATGCGCGCGAAGGGCGCGGCCAGGGCCTCGGGCGGCACCGCGGTGCCGTCGGCCAGGCGCGGATGCCGGCCGGGCGGCGGCTCCACGCCCTCCACCACCCAGCGGTCCAGGTGCACGAGACAGGCGCGGAGCAGCGGCGCGTAGTCCACCACGCCGCGGAGATTCTGCGAGCGCTCCACCGGCCCGGTGGGATCGGCGGGCGCGGCCTGGGTGTCGCTCGGCGGCCACACCCCGAGCCCGTGCTCGGTGCCCGCGAAGTGGTACACGCGCGTGTTGGGCCCGAGGGCCGCGTCGCGCTGCCCATCCGGGTCGGTGTGGATCAGCGAGGCGTCACCGCGATGGTACTCGGCGGAGGTGTTGGTGTAGAACACCCGCAGCCGGCTGCGGCGCGCGTCCAGGCGCGCGTGGAGCGCGTCCCTGGCGCCGGTGTCCGGATCCACCGACGGCTGGTCGGTGAACGGGAACAGGTGCGCCATCATGTGGTTGCGGTCCTTCGAGTGCTGTCCGAAGCGCTGGTTGAACTCGCCCCGCATGCCGCCCGCCACGTTGGCGACGATCCCGTCGAGGGCCTCCCGCCCCTGCTCGTCCAGGTTCAGGTCCTCGTAGATCAGCGTGCGCAGCAGCCGCCCGGTCTGCGAGCGCCCGTAGGCGTACGCCCACCGCAGGCGACCCGGCGCGGGGTTGCCCTCCGCGGCGCCGCCGTGCTTGAGCCAGGACACCGCGTCCCGCAGGGCCGCCATCGCCAGGCCCTGCACCGGCGCGCCCTCCGCGGTGTAGGTCACCTGGTAGAGCCGGCCCGGCTCGAAGCCCCCGTCGAGATGGATGTGCCCGCGGTCGGGCACCACGCGCCCCTGCTCCACGCGGGCGAAGCGCCACCGCGCGCGCGGGATGGTGGTGGGCGGTCCGTCGGGCTGGTCGCGGACGGTCAGGACCGCGTCGGGCTCGTCGGGGTCCGCCGCCGGGTACGGCACGTGCCCGCGGTCGGAGAGCAGGAAGTCGGCCACCGGCCGCGTGGACTGCACCTGCGTGTACACGCGCCCGCGCAGCGCCTTCCCGTCGCGGTCGCGCGCCTCCGGCGTGCGCATGCCGAGCAGCCCCGGCACGCGCGGCAGGTCGCCCTGCCAGCCGCACGAGATCACCACCCAGCCGCGCTTCATCAGGAAGCCGTCGCCCACGTCGATGGGGGGATTCGGATCGGAGCCGGCGGTGAAGGCGGGCCGGGTGGCGCGGTTGAAGTTGGGCACCGCGACCGTGTTGCCCCGGTTCACGACGTCGAGCAGGATCCGTCCGCTGCACTGCGCGCGGTCGATCGGCAGCAGGATCGACACGTCCGAGCTCCACCGCACGCGGCCGGTCGCATCGCGCGGCGCCAGCGCCACGTCGGTGATGCGGGCGTTGGCCGGATGCGCCGGGTCGATGGCGAAGGGCAGGCGCCCCTTCAGCTCCTCGTAGCCGGGGAAGCCGGCCAGCGGGCGCCGCAGGGTGACCTCGAATCCGGTGACCGGCATGGGGCGGCGGCGGGCTTAGAGGTCGAGCGCGGCGAGCCGCGCGGCGGTCGGCACGCCCTCGGCGTCCCAGCCGCGGAGCGCGTAGTAGCGGTCGAGCATCCCGGCCAGCTCGTCGGGCGGGCAGTACGCGCCGGCGGACGGGCCGTCGGGGATCGGCTCGTGCATCACCCGCCACGGCAGGACGTCGTCGGCGCGCCGCACGCCCTCGCGCACGTTGAAGAGCCGCTCCAGGTTGATCACCCGCTCCCCCACCCGCTCCAGCTCCTCGGTGCTCATGTCCCAGCCGGTGATGGCGGACACCATCTGCGCGTAGGGCTCCTCCACGTAGAGGCCGAAACCGCGCTCGGAGGTGAAGCGGCAGAGGACGAGCGAGTCGTCCACCGCGGTGAAGTGCTGGCTCCTCACCGCGAACTCGGGCTTGCCCTCGGGGCTCCGGCGGTCGAAGTTCTGCGCGTACTGCGGCGTGGGACGCGTGTCGTGATGGCTGCCCCCGCGGGTGGCGGTGGCGTAGCCGATCGACATGCCCTTGAGCGCCCGCGCGGAGTGGGCGGGCAGCTCGAGGCGCTTCACCGCGTAGACGAGCCGGGTGGCCTCCGGGCTGATCGACTCCGCGAGCCGCCACGCGCCCTCGGCCAGCCGGTCGCCCATGCCCTCCCGCATCGCGGTCATCTCCACCAGGCGCAGCATGCCGCGCCAGTCGCCCCAGCCGAACGGCACTCCCAGCTCGGCCGGGGTGATCCAGCCGCGCTCGACCGCCTCGCACACGAAGGCCAGCGTGACGCCCATGCTGATGGTGTCGAGCCCGAGCAGGTCGCAGAGGTCGTTGGCGCGCGCGAGCGAGGCCGCGTGGGCGTTGCCCAGCATCGACCCGAAGGCGAAGATCGTCTCGTACTCCGGCATCTTGGCCTTGAGGCCCTGCAGCTCGCCTTCCCGGACTTCATATTGCTTGCCGCACGCCACCGGGCACTTGAGGCAGGTGGTGTCGCGGTCGTGCATGTGGGCGTGCATCTCCTCGCCGGAGATGGCGACCGCCTCCGGGAACACTTCCGCACGCAGGTTGAAGGAGCCGAGCGCGCCCAGCGTGTTGATCGGCTTCACCAGGAACGGCGTGCCGTAGGTGGAGAGCGCCTTGGTGCCGGTCCTGAGCGGCTCGCGCTGGCGGTCGAGGAGCGCCTTGAGCGCGGCGGGATCCGCGATCTCGGTCTTGCGCGCGCCCGCCACCACCACCGCCTTCACCCGCTTGCTGCCCAGCACCGAGGCCAGGCCGCCGCGCCCCGCGAAGGCCTCGCGGTTCTTCCAGTAGGTGCCCATCGCGGAGAAGCGCACCAGGCGCTCCCCGGCGGGGCCGATCGCCATCACGTCCGCGTCGCCGCCCTCGACGCCGTGGATCGCGGCCACGGTGTCGCGCGTGCTCCGCCCCCAGAGGGTGCGGGCGGAGCAGAGCGCCGCGCCGGCCTCGGTGACCTTCACGTAGACCGGCTCGGCGGCGCGGCCGGTGATCACGATCGCGTCGAAGCCGGTGCGCTTCATGGTGGCCGGGAAGCGCCCGCCGAAGGTGGAGTCGAAGAAGAGCCCGGTCAGCGGCGACTTGCCGGCCACGCAGGCGCGGCTGTTGCCCGGCACCGTCGTGTCGGTCACCGGGCCCACCGCGAAGATCACCGCGTTGGCCGGGTCGTAGGCGTCCACGCCGGGCGGCACGTGGTCCAGCAGCAGGCGCGCCGCGAGGCCGTTGCCGCCCAGCAGGGCGCGGGCCATCGCTTCCGGCACCGCCTCGATGCGGGTCGACCCGGTGCCGACGTCCACGAACAGGATCCGGCCCCCGTAGCCCCGCATGGCCGCCCATTTTAGAGAGATCGACGGGCGGTTACAATGACATGCCATGGACGATCTGCTGGCGGCCGCGCTCGCTCAGTGCTCCGTGCTCGACGAGGCCGGGGCCTCGGTGCCGCTCAAGGGGCTGTGGGCGGAGGGGCCGGTGGTGCTCGCGCTCGTCCGCCACTTCGGCTGAATCTTCTGCCGCCAGCAGGTCGCTGGCCTGAAGGCGCGGCTGCCCGAGATCGAGGCCCGCGGCGCGCGCCTCGTGGTGATCGGTCCCGCCCGGCCCGAGCACGTCGCGGGGTTCCGGCAGGTGACCGGCTATCAGGGCCCGCTCTACGTCGATCCCTCGCGGCGCGTGTTCCGCACCGCGGGGCTCGCGCACGGCTGGGCCAGCACCTATCATCCGCTCGCCGTGCTCAAGGGCGTGCTGGCCTTCGCGCGCGGATTCCGTCAGGGCTCGCGGCAGGGCGACGTGACCCAGCAGGGCGGGACGTTCGTGCTGGGACCGGGGGATCGGGTGCGCTTCGAGTGGCGTGACCGCTACGCGGGTGATGGGCCCGATCTGGATGCGGTGGTGGCGGCGATTCCGAGTCTCAAAGACCTTTCCGCTGCGGGGGTCCAGACATGGCCCCCGCACTCCCCCAGCTAGCGGACGACCGGGCGTCGCGTGCCGCCCGCACTCCCCGGTCAGCGGGGCCAGTCGCTCAGGAGGCGCCGAGGGCGCGGAGGCCGCGGCGTGCGGCCTCGGCGAGATCCGGCTCCACGCCGTTCATCGAGAGCAGCTTCCGGTACACGATCACCGCCGCGTCGTTCCGCTTGAGCGCGGCGAGGGCCTGACCGGCCCCCACGAGCGAGCGCCGCGCCCACGGTGAATCCTGGGCGAGATAGGCCGCGGTCAAGTACATGTCGACCGCGTCCTGGGCCTTGCCGGCGGCGCGGTACCCCTCGCCCAGCCGGTACGCGGCCTCCGCCGCCACCGAGCCCTCGCCCGCGTCGAGGGCCTGCTCGAGCCGCCCCCGCGCCTCCTCCCACTTGCCGTCCGCGGCCAGCAGCCGTCCCTGGCCGAGCAGGCCCGCCGCCTTCGCCTTGGGGTCGCTGGAGGTCGCGACACGGTTGTAGGTCTCGAGCGCGGCCGCGCGGTCGCCGGTGGCTTCCTGCGCCTCGGCCAGCAGCATCGCGGCGCGCACCGACGGATTCTGGCCGACGCCGGCCTCGAGCGTGCGGCGCGCCTCCGCGGCGGCGCCGGTGCGCAGCAGCGCCTCCGCGTAGTCCAGGCGATTGCCCCCGCTGGTCGTGCTGCCCGGAAAGCGCTCGTTGAGCCTGGCGTACATCTCGCGCGAGAGCGTCCACTCCCCGCCCCGGCTGGACGCCGAGGCCAGCTGGGAGAGCGCGGGCTGCGTGCCCTCGTAGCGCGGGAACTGGTCGGCCAGCCGCAGGGTGAGCGTGCGGGCGTCGCTCCAGCGCTTCTCCTCGATAGCGACCGCGGCGAGGCCGTGCAGCAGCCGGGGCGTCGTCGCCGGATCCACCGGGCCCGCCACCAGCGGCGTGGCCACCCGCTTGAAGTCGTCGATCTTGCGCTGGTTGAACAGCACCGCGGCCAGCCCGTAGGAGGCGGCGGCGTCGACGGGCCCGGTGCCCGCGTCCCGCGCCTCGCCGAACCGGCGCGCGGCCTGGTCCCACTGCCCCGCCGCGAAGCTCGCCGCGCCGAGACCGAGCTGGGCGATCCCCGCCTCCCCCAGGTTCAGCGCGGACTGGAAGTCGCGCTCCGCCTCCGCCGGCTTGCCGGTCGCGAGGAGCGCGGCGCCGCGGGCGGTGCGGGCGCGGCCCACGTAAGGGGACGCCGCGCCTCGGTTCACCACCCGCCCGAGCTCGGGCAGGGCGTCCGCCGACCGGCCGCCGCGCACCGCGAGGATCGCGCGATTCAGCATCGCGACCTCCGCGTACTCGCTGTTGGGATAGCGGTCGACCACTTGGTCGAGCAGGCTCTGGGCGCCGGCCCAGTCCCCCGCGCGCCCGGCGAGATCGGCGGCCAGCACCAGCGCTTCCGCGGCGTGCGGGTCGCTCTGGGCCTCCCGGGCGAAGCGGGTCCACCGCCGGCGGGCGGCATCAGGCTTGCCTCCGCGCAGCTCGGCCCAGCCCAGCGCCAGATCGACCAGCGGCACCTCCGGCTGCTTCGGGTATGCCTGGAGGAAGGCGCCGTAGAGCTGCGCGGCCTGCGCGTAGTCGCGCGCCCAGTAGGCGGCCTCGCCGCCCAGCACCATCGCCGCCGCGCGGACCTCCTTCGGAGCGCCGGTGTCGGCCTGCAGCGTGCGGGCCGCGTCGCGCGCCTTCGCGAACTCGCGGGTGTCGAAGTCCATCTGGGCCAGGCGAAGGGCCGCGTAGGCGGCCAGTGCGGGCGAGCCGGGAGCCCGCCGTACCAGCTCGAAGCGGTCGCGCGCCTCGTCGTTCTGCCGGTTGAGACGACTGCTCTCCGCGCTCATCGTCAGCACGTAAGAGCGGGTGGCCGGATCGAGGTTGCGCGCCAGGAGGTCGTCGTTGATCTCGCGCGCCTCGTCCGGCCGCCCCTTCTCGGTGGCCCACCGGCTCATCAGGAGGCGCACCGGCACCTCCAGGGGACCGTTGCGGTCGGCCTGCTCGAGCTTCCTGGCTTCCTCGCGGGCGCCCGGGTAGTCGTCCAGGTCCAGCAGGGCCTGCACGAGTCCGGCCCGCGCCCAGCGCGCTTCCTTCGACCGCGGATACGCGGAGAGCATGCCGCGGTAGGCCTTGGCCGCCTCGAGCGGCTGTCCGGCCGCGCGGCTCCACCAGCCCAGACGGAGGAGGCCGCTGTCGATCAGCACCTGCGGGCCGCCGGACACGAACGTCTGCAGGCGCTGCACCGCGCCCGCGTAGTCGCCCAGCCGGCCGAGCGTGTCGCCGAGCCAGAACGTTCCCTCCCAGGCCACCGTGCGGGGCGCGCTCTGGTTGAGGAGGCCGGCCCAGGCATCGCGCGCCTCCGGATAGCGCTTGAGCCCGTAGAGGGCCAGCGCGCGGCCGTGGCGCGCGTAGGGCACGAGCGCCGGCGGCGCGCCGGATTTCAGCAGGCTGTCGAACAAGCCGAGGGCGCGCTCCGGCTTGCCGAGCTCCAGCGACACCCAGCCCAGCTCGTGCGCGGCGTAGAGCCCCAGCTCCCCCCGCGGGTCGTCCTGCTGTACCTGCTGCATGAGGCGCTCGACCTCGACCGGCTTGCCCAGGCGCAGCAACGTCTCGCCGAGCCAGTAGCGCGCCTCGCGGATCTGTCCGCGCTCGGTCGCCTCCTGCACCGCGCGCTCGAGCACCGCGCGCGCCTCCTCGAACTCGCCGCGCTGGTAGCGCGCGCGCCCGCACTCGATCAGCTCCGAGGCCACGCCGAACAGGCTGCCCACCGGATTGCACGCCAGGAACCGCGGCGGGGGCAGCGGCGCCACCGGCCGGTCTCCGAGGTTGCCCACCATGGGCGCGGGCGGCAGCTCGAGCGGGCCCGCCGGCGGGGGCGGCAGGGGCACCGCGGGCAGCGGCACCGGCGGCTTGTCGAGCGGCGGCGAGGCCAGGGGGACCAGCGCCGCGACGTCGGGCGGAGGCAGGATCAGCGAGATGTCGGCCCGAGCGCGGCCTCCCGGCGCGAGCGCGAGCAGCGCGGCGAGCGCGACGACGGGGCCGAGCCGTCCGCGAAGACGGGGAACGCTCATGGCTTGCTCTGGCCCGACCCGGGCGCGCTCTTCTTGGGCGCGCCCTTCGTCGGCCCCTTGGGCGCCGGCTTGGGCGCGCCGGCTCCGGACTTGAGGTTGGCGTTGACCGCCGCGAGCCGCTCCTTGGCCCAGGAGGCGAGCGTCTTGTCGGGGCTCTTGCTCGCGACCTCGTCGTAGTACCGGGCCGCCTGCCCCCACTGCCGCTGCTCCTCGTAGGCGAGCCCCGTGCCCGCCAGCGCCCGGTAGCGCAGCGCGGGGTCGATCGCGGGCGAGTCCGCGGCGGACTTGAACGCGGCCACCGCGGCGGCGTGGCGCTTCTGCTTCAGCTCGCTCTCACCCAGCAGCACGAAGGCCTCCCCGCGGACGGCGTCCTCCGGGCTGCGCGCGGCCGCGCGGGCCAGTGCCGCCGAGTCCTTGAAATCGTTCCGGGCGAAGGCGGATTGCGCCATGTCGAGCGACACGCGCCCGGCCAGCGGATGATCGGGGAACTCCTTGCGCAGACGCGCCCACGCGCCGTCGGCGTCGCGCGGCCGGCCGATCCTGCTGGCCACGAGCCCCGCGTCGTAGAGCGTCTCCGCGGTGGCCGGCTGGGCCATCAGGGTCTTGTACTCCTCGGCCAGCTCCGTCTTCTTGCCCTGCCGGACCAGCGTGTCCACGACCGTCCGGCGAGCGGCGGGCGCCAGCTCGGAGCCCGGATAGGCCTTCACGAAGTTGCGCAGCTCGATCACGCCCTCGTCGGTCTGCCCGGACGCGATCAGCGCCTGCCCCAGCGTGTAGCGGGCGTCGGGCAGGAGGCGGTTGTCGGGATACTTCGCCACGAAGCCGCGGAGGAGCCCGATCGCCTCGTCGGGCCGCTTCAACTCCACCAGCGTGCGAGCCAGGTAGAAGGTGGCGGACGGGACGTTGGCGTGGTCCGGGTAGTTCGAGAGCAGGCGTCGGAACTCGGTCACCGCCTGCTCCCGCCGCCTGAGCTCGAGGTTCACCCACGCGAGCCCGTAGACCGCGTCGGGCGCGCTCGGGGAATTCGGGTTCTCGGCGAGGATCCGGTCGTAGATCGCCCGGGCGTCCTGATACCGCTTCATCCGGAAGAGGGTCTCGCCCTCCCAGAAGCGCGCCTCGTCGGGGCGGCCCGGCACCGGGGAGAGGGTCTGGGCCCGACGGAACGCCTGCAGGGCCGCCTCATGGTCCCCGAGCGACAGACTCGCCTTGCCGAGCAGCAGGGTCGCGTCCGGGGCGTGGGCATCCGACGGATACTTCTCCAGCAGGCGCTCGAGCATGCGGCGCGACTCGGCGTAGAGGCCATCCTGGAACGCGCGATCGCCGACGGTCCACAGCCGCTCGGCCTCGGTCACCGCGAGCGCCGCCGAGGGCCACGCGATCAGCACGGCCAGCACCGGCCCGAGCAGCCGGCGAATCGTCACATGGACATGTGGCGTCGTGGGCGGCATGGCACTGAACCCACGCTACCACGGATGCCCGGCGGTTACCGCATCCCGAGACTCACGATGGAGGACGCGATCGCGAGCGTGCGGCTCTCGTCGTCACGACCGTGAAGGCGAGGAAGGCGAGAGTCGACGCGGCCACCACCCCGCGCAGCGGGATCGGCACGATGCCGAGCGCCATCGCGCCCAGCGCGCCCGTCACCGTCCAGATCAGCCCCCCGGTCATTGCCTCTCATGGCGACCTCCCGAGGCGGGCGCCTCCGCGCGGCGGGCGGATCCATGCGCCCGCGCCGGCCGGAACAGGAGCGCGTCGCGGCTCAGCGTCACGTCGAGCTCCGCGATCGAGGCCAGACGGGCGAGCCGGCTGGTCCGGCCCGCCCGGTACGAGCCGGCCATCGCGTCCTGCAGCGCGGCCGCGTCGAGGCGGGCGGTGTGGCGGATGCGCTCCCGCCGCTCGAGGGTGAAGAGCGGAGTGAACTCCGCGATGGCGCGCTCGGCCCGGTCGCGCTCGACCGCCTCTCCCAGCACGCGCTCCCGCACCTCGATCAGGTCGTCGGGCGCCGGCACCACCAGCAGCAGGGTGCCGTCACCCCGGAGCACCCGTCGGAACTCGGTCGGGTTGCGCCGGGCGTTGATCGACATCAGCAGCGAGAAGGAGCCGTCCGCGTAGGGCAGCACGCGGTCGGCGTTCGCCACGACCCAGTAGTGCGTGGGATATCGCCGGGCCGCCGCGTCGATCGCAGCCACCGACAGGTCGAGGCCGTGGCCCTCGGCCCCCGCCGTGCCCGCGATCGCCGCGAGGAGATGGCCCTCCCCGCAGCCCACGTCCAGCACCGCGTCCCCCGAGGCGGGCATCGCCAGGCGCGTGATCGCCGCGGCGACGGGCTCCTCGACGCCGCGCGCGTGCAAGCGGCGGCGCGCCGCCAGGGCGGCCGATGAGTCGCCGGGGCGCGCCGAGCGCCGGTCCTGCGGCTGGAGGAGGTTGACGTAGCCGCTTCGCGCGAGGTCGAAGGCATGGCCGCGCGCGCAGCGTACGCCCGGCCCCTGACGCGTCAGCGGCCGGCGGCATCCAGCCACCGGACACGCGAGCGTCACCCGATCGGACCAGCCGACCGGTCGGGACGTGATGGCCGACGGCGCGCGCATGGGGCGAGTCTAGCGCGCCCGGGTGGGGCCGACAGTCGTGCGCATCGCGACGGCCTCCGTGCCGTGACCGGACTACCGGGCGTCCAGGGCCAGGTTCAGGGTCAGCACGTTCACCCTCGGCTCGCCGAGGAAGCCGAGCTGCCGCCCCTCGGTGTGCTGATCCACGAGCGTGCGCACCGCCTCGGGCTCGAGCTTCCGCGCCTTCGCGACCCGGGAGATCTGGTAGAGCGCGGCGGCCGGGCTGATGTGCGGGTCGAGCCCGCTGCCCGACGCGGTCACTAGGTCCACCGGGACCGGCGCCTTGTTGTCGGGATCGGCGGCCCGCAGGGCGTCCACCCGCCCCTGCACCGCCGAGATCAGCGCCGGGTTGGTCGGGCTCAGGTTCGAGCCGGAGGAGGACCCCGCGTTGTAGCCGTAGGGGCTGGTGGCCGACGGCCGTCCCCAGAAATACCTGGGATCGTCGAAGGGCTGGCCGATGAGCGCCGAGCCCACCACCTCGCCGTCCTTCACGATCAGGCTGCCGTTGGCCTGGTACGGGAAGATCGCCTGGGCGATGCCGGTCACCACCAGCGGATACGCGACCCCGGTGATGAGGGTGAACACGATCAGCGACATCAGGGCCGGGCGCAGCTGAGCCATCATGACCTCGCCTCCGTCACACGAGCCGGAGGGCCGCCAGGATCATGTCCACGATCTTGATGCCCGGGAACGGAATGATGATGCCGCCCACCCCGTAGATCCAGAGGTGCCGTCGCAGCACCGCGGCGGCGCCCATCGAACGGTAGCGCACGCCCTTCAGGGCGAGCGGGATGAGCGCGACGATGATCAGGGCGTTGAAGATGACCGCGGACAGGATCGCGCTCCGGGGCGTGGCGAGACCCATGATGTTCAAGGCCCCGAGCGCGGGATAGGTGCTGGCGAACGCGGCGGGGATGATCGCGAAGTACTTCGCCACGTCGTTGGCGATGCTGAACGTGGTGAGCGCGCCCCGGGTCATCAGCATCTGCTTGCCGGTCTCGACCACCTCCAGCAGCTTGGTGGGGTTCGAGTCGAGGTCGATCATGTTGCCGGCTTCCTTGGCGGCCTGGGTGCCCGTGTTCATGGCGACCGCCACGTCGGCCTGGGCCAGCGCCGGCGCGTCGTTGGTGCCGTCGCCGGTCATGGCTACCATTCGGCCCTGCCCCTGGACGTCCCGGATCAGCTTGAGCTTGGCCTCGGGCGTGGCCTGGGCCAGGAAGTCGTCGACCCCGGCCTCGGCGCTGATGGCGGCCGCGGTGAGCGGGTTGTCGCCGGTGATCATGATCGTCTTGATGCCCATGCGGCGCAGCTGCGCGAAGCGCTCCCGGATGCCGCCCTTCACGATGTCCTTGAGCTGGATGGCCCCGAGCACCCGGGGGCCGTCGGCCACCACGAGAGGCGTCGCGCCGGCCTTGGCGATGGTGTCCACGCTCTGGCGCACCTCGATCGGGAATGTGCCGCCGAGCCTCTGGACGTGCTCCTCGATGGCGTCGGCCGCGCCCTTGCGAACCTGGCGACCGTTGAGATTCACACCGCTCATCCGGGTCTGCGCGGTGAACGGAACGAACGTCGCCCCCAGCTTCTCGATGTCCCGCTCGCGGATCTGGTACTTCTCCTTCGCGAGCACCACGATGCTGCGCCCCTCCGGGGTCTCGTCGGCCAGCGAGGCGAGCTGCGCCGCGTCGGCCAGTGCGGCCTCGCCGATACCCGCGGCCGGCATGAAGGCGACGGCCTGCCGGTTGCCCAGCGTGATCGTGCCGGTCTTGTCGAGGAGCAGCACGTCCACGTCGCCCGCCGCCTCGACCGCGCGGCCGGACATGGCGATCACGTTCTTCTGGATCATGCGGTCCATGCCCGCGATGCCGATGGCGGAGAGCAGCGCGCCGATCGTGGTCGGGATCAGGCAGACGAGCAGCGCCACCAGCACCGTCACCGTGATCGGGGTCCCCTGACCCGCCGACTGCACGCCGTAGAGCGAGAACGGCAGGAGGGTCGCGGTGGCGAGCAGGAACACGATGGTGAGCGCGGCCAGCAGGATGTCGAGCGCGATCTCGTTCGGGGTCTTCTGGCGCTTGGCGCCCTCGACCAGGGCGATCATGCGGTCCAGGAACGCCTCCCCGGGGTTGGCGGTCACCTCGACCACGATCCAGTCGGACAGCACCTGAGTGCCGCCGGTGACCGAGCTGCGGTCGCCGCCGGCCTCCCGGATGACCGGCGCGCTCTCGCCGGTGATGGCGGCCTCGTTGACCGACGCGATGCCCTCCACGACGGTGCCGTCGGCGGGGATGAAGTCGCCGGCCTCGACCAGGACGCGATCGCCCTTGCGGAGCGCGGAGGCGGGCACCGCCTCGAAGTCGCGCGCGCCCGAGCGGGTCAGGCGCTTGGCGTTGAGGTCGCGCCGGGCGCGCCGCAGGGAGGCGGCCTGCGCCTTGCCCCGGCCTTCGGCCATGGCCTCCGCGAAGTTGGCGAAGAGCACCGTGAACCAGAGCCACACCGACACCCAGAAGATGAACCAGGCCGGGGCCTCGCCCTTGCCGACCAGCGCCTGCACCCACAGCAGGCTGGTCAGGATGGAGCCCACGTAGACCACGAACATCACGGGGTTGCGCACCTGACGTCGGAGCGTGAGCTTCCCGAACGAATCGACGATCGCCTGCTTGATGATCGGCCAGTCGAACAGCGACCGGGACCGCACGACGGTACTCGCCATATCTCGACTCCTTGCCTACTTCGCCGCGATCAGGGTGAGGTGCTCGACGATCGGCCCGAGGGCCAGCGCCGGCACGAAAGTCAGGGCGCCGACCAGGATCACCACCCCGACCAGGAGCCCCGCGAACAGGGCAGTCGCGGTCGGCAGCGTGCCCGGCCCCGGCGGCACCGTCTTCTTCCGCGCGAGCGACCCGGCGATGGCCAGGACCGGCACCGCCAGCCAGTAGCGCCCGAACAGCATGCAGAGGCCCAGCGCGGTGTTGTAGAAGGGCGTGTTCGCGGAGAGTCCGGCGAACGCGCTGCCGTTGTTGTTCGAGGCCGAGGAGAAGGCGTAGAGCGCCTCGCTGAAGCCGTGGATCCCCGGGTTGGCCATTCCGGCCTTCCCGGCCGCGGTGACCACCGCGACCGCGGTGCCGACGAGGACGAGAATCGGCGTGATGAGGATGACCAGGGAGGCCATCTTCATCTCGTAGGCCTCGATCTTCTTGCCGAGGTACTCCGGGGTGCGCCCGACCATGAGGCCGGCCACGAAGACCGCCACGATGGCGAACATGAGCATGCCGTAGAGGCCGGAGCCCACGCCGCCGTACACCACCTCGCCCAGCTGGATGAGCCACATCGGCACCAGCCCGCCGAGCGGGGTGTAGGAGTCGTGCATGGAGTTGACCGAGCCGTTGGAGGCGGAGGTGGTGGCGGTGGCCCACAGCGCGGAGTTGGCGATGCCGAACCGGACCTCCTTGCCCTCCATGTTGCCGCCCGACTGCAGGCCGCTCGCGGTATGGTCGACTCCCTGCTTCACGAACACCGCGCCCCGCTGCTCGCCCACGTAGCACACCGCCAGCAGCGCCACCAGGATCACGGTCATCGCGGCCAGCACCGTCCAGCCCTGGCGCGTGTCGCCGACCATGGCCCCGAACGTGTAGCAGAGCGCACCCGAGATCACGAGGATCGCCAGCACCTCGAGCAAGTTCGACAGCGGCGTCGGGTTCTCGAACGGGTGCGCGGAGTTGACGTTGAAGAAGCCGCCGCCGTTGGTGCCGAGCTGCTTGATGGCGATCTGCGAGGCGGCCGGCCCCACCGCGATGACCTGCTCGGTCAGCCTCGACTTCCTGGTCCTGGGCTGGCCTTTCTCGTCGAGGACGGGCTTGCCGTCCTTGTCGACCACCGGCTCGTCGTACTCCGAGGGCTGCACCACGGTCGCGGTCGGGTACGCCCTGAAGGTCTGCACGGTCCCCTGCGAGACCAGGATCAGGGCGAGGATCACCGACAGCGGGAGCAGGATGTAGAGCGTCGTCCGGGTCAGGTCGACCCAGAAGTTGCCGATGGTCTCGGCGGAGCGGCGGGCGAAGCCGCGGATCACCGCCACCAGGGTCGCCATGCCCGAGGCCGCCGACACGAAGTTCTGCACGGTCAGCGCCAGCATCTGGGTGAGGTAGCTCATGGTCGACTCGCCGCCGTAGCCCTGCCAGTTCGTGTTGGTGGCGAAGCTCACCGCGGTGTTGAACGAGGAGTCGGCCGAGACCGCGCTCATCGCCTGGGGGTTCAACGGCAGCAGGGCCTGCAGGCGCTGGATGAGGTAGACCGCGAGCAGGCCCAGGAGGTTGAACGCGAGCATCGCCGCCGCGTAGGTCTTCCAGCCCGTCTCCTCGTCGGCGCGGATGCCGCCGGCGCGGTAGATCAGGCGCTCGAGCCAGCCCAGGACGCGCTCCAGCGCGAGGCGGCGTCCCTGGTAGACGCGCGCCATGTAGCCGCCGAGGGGCTTGGCCAGCGCGAGCAGCACCACCACGTAGAAGACGAGCTGGAAGATCCCGTTCGCAGTCATTGAAAGAGCTCCGGCTTCAGCAGCGCCAGCCCCAGGTAGACCAGCAGTCCGACCGACACCAGCGCGCCGACGAGGTAGAGCAGGGGCATGGCCCGTCCTCCTACAGCCGCTCGCAGAGTCGGACCAGCAGCCAGGTGAGCCAGAAGAACACCGCCGTCACGCCGAGGTACACGAGGTCCGCCATCACCCGATCTCCTTCTCGTCGCTCACGGATCCGCCACTCTCCCCGGGGGCGGTGCGACGTCCTGCCCCCAACCGAGGAGCGTAGTCGCACGGCCTTCGGGCCGCCCTCAAGATGGGACCTCTCTGCGTCAAGACGGCATCAAGATCCTTCTCGCTGAGCACCGTCGGTTGAACCGGCCGCTCCATCCGTCGTAGGCTGGCGCCGGGCCGTCCATGAACACCGAGCGCAGACCGGACCCCGACGAGCTGCTCGCCCGCGTCAAGGAGGCGGAGACCCGCCGGGCGCGCGGCAAGCTCAAGATCTTCTTCGGCGCGTCCGCGGGGGTCGGCAAGACCTACGCGATGCTCGAGGCGGCGCGGGAGCAGCGCGGCCAGGGGGTCGACGTGGTGGTGGGCTGGGTCGAGACCCACGGGCGGGCCGACACCGAGGCGCTCGTCGCCGATCTCGAGATCCTGCCCCGGCGGCGGGTGGAATACCGCGGCACGCAGCTCCAGGAGCTCGATCTGGACGCCGCGCTGGCCCGCCGCCCCGCCCTGATCCTGGTCGACGAGCTCGCCCACACCAACGCGCCCGGCTCGCGCCACGCCAAGCGCTGGCAGGACGTGCTGGAGCTGCTCGACGCGGGCATCAACGTCTACACCGCGATGAACGTCCAGCACGTCGAGAGCCTCAACGACGTGGTGGCCAGGATCACCGGGGTGGTGGTGCGGGAGACGGTGCCGGATTCGATCTTCGACCACACCGACGAGGTGGAGCTGATCGACCTGCCGCCCGACGAGCTGCTCCAGCGCCTGCGCGACGGCAAGATCTACATCCCCGAGCAGGCCCGGGAGGCGATCGAGAACTTCTTCCGCAAGGGCAACCTGATCGCCCTGCGCGAGCTGGCGCTGCGGGTGACCGCGCAGCACGTGGACACCGAGATGCGCCACTACATGCGCGATCACGCGATCCGCCAGACGTGGCCGGTGCGCGAGCGGCTGCTCGTCTGCATCGGGCCAAGCCCCTCGTCGGTCCGGCTCGTGCGCGCGGCCAAGCGCATGGCGGAGGGCCTGGGCGCGGAGTGGATCGTCGCCTACGTGGAGACCCCCGCGCAGATTCGCCTGCCCGCGGAGGCCCGGGATCGGGTCGCCCAGACCATGCGGCTGGCCGAGCAGCTCGGGGCCGAGGTCCACACCCTGGCCGGCCCCCGCATGAGCGACGAGATCCTCGCCTTCGCCCGCGCCCGCAACGTGAGCAAGATCGTGGTGGGCAAGCCGCAGCGGGCGCTCTGGCGACGCCTCGCCACCGGCTCCATCGTCGACACCCTCGTGCAGGGCAGCGGGGAGATCGACGTGTACGTGATCAGCGGGGACCGCGACGACTCGGGCCCGGCGCCACCGCGCCCGTGGCCGCAGCGGACCGAGTGGGGACCGTACGCCCACGCGGTGGCCGCGGTCGCGCTCGCCACCGGGGTGGCGAGCGTCATGTTCACCCGCTTCGCGCCGTCCAATCTGATCATGGTGTACCTGCTGGCGGTCATCGTGGTGGCCACCCGCTCCGGCCGCGGGCCCGCGCTGCTCGCCTCCGTGCTGAGCGTGGCCGCGTTCGACTTCTTCTTCGTGCCGCCGTTCTTCACGTTTGCGGTCACCGACACCCAGTACCTCGTGACCTTCGGCGTCATGCTGGTGGTGGCCCTCGTGATCAGCAGCCTCGCGGCCCGGATCCGGGCTCAGGCCGAATCCGCGCGCGACCGCGAGCGGCGCCTCCGGGCGCTCTATGCGATGAGCCGCGAGCTCGCCGGCACCCGCGGGGTCTCGGCTCTGGTCGAGGCCGCGGTACGCCACATCCGCGAGGTGTTCCGCGCGCGCGGCGTCGTGCTGCGGCCGGGCGAGGGTGGACGGCTCGCCCCGGATCCGGCCGCCGCGGGCTTCACGATGGACGCAAGCGAGCTCGCCGTCGGGCAGTGGGTCTTCGAGCACGGCCAGGTCGCCGGCCGCGGGACCGACACCCTGCCCGGCGCGAGCGCGCTCTATCTGCCACTGCTCGGCTCGCGCGGCACGGTCGGCGTGCTCGGCCTGCAGGCCGACGAGCCGAGCGCCCTGCGGGGCCCGGAGGCGCTCCACCAGATCGAGGCCTTCGCGAGCCAGACCGCGCTGGCGCTCGAGCGGGCGCGGCTGACCGAGGAGGCGGAGCAGGCGCAGGTGCGCGCGGAGACCGAGCGCCTGCGCAACTCGCTGCTGAGCTCGGTCTCCCACGACCTGCGCACGCCGCTGGCCTCCATCACCGGGGCAGCCAGCACGCTGCTCGACACCGGAGCGCGCCTCGACGAGGCGACCCGCCACGATCTGCTCGAGGCCCTGCACGAGGAAGCCGATCGGCTGAACCGTCTGGTCCAGAACCTCCTCGAGATGACGCGGCTGGAGGCGGGCGCCCTCGTGCCGCACACCGCGTGGCACTCGGTGGAGGAGGTGGCCGGCGCCGCGCTGGGACGCTTCGGCAAGGCCCTCGCCGAGCGGCCGGTGACCACCCGGATCCCGACCGAGCTGCCGCTGGTGCCGATGGACGACGTGCTGATCGAGCAGGTCCTGATCAACCTGATCGACAACGCGCTCAAGTACACGCCGGCGGGCAGCCCGATCGAGCTGACCGCCGAGGACACCGGCACCGAGGTGATCGTGGAGGTCGCGGATCGCGGCCCCGGCCTGCCCCCCGGCGGCGAGCACGCGGCGTTCGAGAAGTTCCACCGCGTCGATCCGGCGCCGACGGCGCGCGGCACGGGGCTCGGGCTCGCGATCTGCGCCGGGATCGTCCGGGCGCACGGCGGGCGAATCCGGGCCGAGAACCGCCCCGGTGGCGGGGTCGCCATCCGCTTCGCCCTGCCTCTCAAGGGAACGCCGCCACCGGCCCCGATCGATCCGGCCCATGTCGCCTGAGCCGGTCCCGCCGGAGCCATCGCGCAAGACGCCCGGCCCCCCTGCCTCCGCTCCGCCCGCGCCGGTGATCGTCCTCATCGAGGACGAGCCTCAGATCCGCCGCTTCCTCCGCGCCACCCTCGGCAGCCACGGCTACCGACTGTACGAGGCCGGGGCCGGGGAGGATGGCCTCGTCGAGGCGGCGTCGCGGCAGCCCGACGTGGTCATCCTCGACCTGGGGCTGCCCGACCTCGACGGGCTCCAGGTGATCCGCCGCCTGCGGGAGTGGAGCACGGTGCCGATCATCGTGCTCTCCGCGCGGGGGCAGGAAGGCGACAAGGTCGCCGCCCTGGACGCGGGCGCGGACGACTACGTGAGCAAGCCGTTCGCGGTCGGCGAGCTGCTCGCGCGGCTCCGGGTCGCCCTCCGCCACGCGGCCGCCGGGGACTCGGGGAGTCCCACGTTCGCGGTGGGCGGCCTGCGCGTCGACCAGATCAAGCGGCAGGTCCAGGTCGAGGGCCAAGACGTGCATCTCACGCCGATCGAGTACCGGCTCCTCACGTTGCTGGTCCGCCACGCCGGCCGGGTCGTCGGCCAGCGGCAACTATTGAAGGAGGTGTGGGGCCCGGGCCAGACCGAGCAGACCCACTATCTCCGTGTCTATATGGGGACTCTCAGGCGGAAGCTCGAGAAGGATCCCGCCCGGCCCCGGTATCTCCTGACCGAGCCGGGGGTGGGCTACCGCCTCGCCGCGGAATAGACTTGACGTGGCGCGTCTCACTGTCTTAATGTCTTAGTGCACTAGGCCACTTTGTTGGCGGTGACGGTGCCGCCGTGACAATTGTCCTAGGACACTCAGAGAGGAGGCGTGAGATGAACCTGCAGGTGGATGAGCAGGTGGCCAGGCAGCGGCTGGAAGAGGCCCGGGCCGAGGCGGCCCGCTGGGCCCTGATCCGCCAGCTCCGGCCGGCGCGGAACCCCCTGCGTGCCGCGCTCGGCCTGGCCCTGATCAAGGCCGGTCACTGGGTGGCCGGGCGGGCCCCGCGACGCGCGGGCCAGCCGCGGCGGGCCGCGGCCTGAGGGAAGGAGCCGGCACGTGGCGCGGGAGTCCTCGCAGATCGTCCCGCCCTCCGGGCTCCGGGTGAACCGGAAGAGCGGGGTTCCCGTCCACGTGCAGCTCCAGACCCAGATCCGCCATCTGATCGACACCGGCTCGCTCAAGCCGGGCATGCAGCTGCCGACCGTCCGCCAGCTCGCGGGATTCCTCCGCATCAACCGCAACACGGTGGCCCGGGCCCTGGCCGACCTCTACCAGGACGGCTACCTCCAGGGCCAGCAGGGCCGGGGCACGTTCGTGGCCGACCGCCCCCCGCACCGCGAGGGCCGGGCGGCGCGCAGCCTCGAGCGCCTGGTGCAGGAGACCCTCGACCGGGCGCGGCGCCTGGGCTTCACCCACGATGAGCTGACCGCGACCATCGCGGCCACCGCGCCGGCGGCGCGGGACACGCGACGCAGCCGGACCCGCGTGCTGCTGGTGGAGTGCAACCACTCGGAGCTGTCCCGCTACCGCGAGCAGCTCGAAGGCGAGCTGCCGGTGACGGTGGATCGCCTGCTGGTGGAGGACCTCCCGGCCCGGGCTCGCGAGCACAGCTTCCTCAAGGACTATCGCGCGGTGATCACCACCTTCTTCCACATCCACGAGGTGAAGCAGGCGCTGCCGCTGGACGGCCCGCACGCGGTGGCGCTGCTCTCGGAGTCCAACATCTCCTCGCTCCTGCGCCTGACCGAGCTGCCGGAGGGCACCGCGGTGGGCCTCGTGTGCATCACCCCGCGCGGCAGCCAGAACATCCTGAGCTCGGTGCAGGCCGCCGGCCTCTCGCACATCGTGCCGGTGCTGGCCTCGGTCGATGACCCGTGGTCAATCGAGCGCATGCTGGAGAAGACCCGGCTGGTGGTCTGCTCCGACCAGGCCGCCGACACCCTCCGCGAGCGCCTGCCCCAGGACGTCGAGGTGATCCTGGCCTATCGGCGGCTCGACAGCGGCGGCATCGAGATGCTGCGCGACCTGCTGGCCCAGCTGGAGGAGCCGTCATGACGGTGGCCGACGCGATGACCCGCGGGCCCCTCACGGTCACGCCTCGCACCAGCGTGGCCGCCGCGCTCCGGCTCGCGCGCGACAACGGCATCCGCCGGCTGCCGGTGGTGGAGCGCGGCGCGCTCATCGGGGTGGTGCGCGAGGAGCGGCTGCTCGCCCTCACGCCGTCGGAGGCGACGACGCTGTCCCGCCACGAGCTTCCCGAGGTGCTCGCGCGCCTCACGGTGGAGCGGGCGATCGAGCCCGCCATCCGGCTCGCGGCGGACACGCCGCTGACCGACGCGGCACGGCACCTGCTGGCTCGGGGCGGCCATGAGGCGCTCGTGATGGAGGGCGAGCGGCTGGTCGGCATCCTCACCCACTCGGACCTGCTGCGCGCCCTCGTGGTGGGGACCCCGGAGGCCATCGCATAGGCTCCGGCCTCGCGGTCTGCGTCTTCGACCTCGACCACACCCTGGTCGACTCCCCGCTCGACCTGCGAGCGGTCGGGCGCGAGATGGAGGCCTTTCTGCGCGAGCGCGGAATCAACGTACCAGCACGCGCGCTGCGCTGGTCCGGCGCCGAGCTGTTCGATCTGGTCCGGCGCGAGGCGATTCACCTGGAGGCGGAGCTGCTCGCGATCCCGGTGGCCCACGAGCGGCGGGCCATGGCCGAGGCGACCCTGATCCCGTTCGCGCGCGAGGCGCTGGCGGCCGTGAAGCAGCTGGGCTTCGCGACCGCGATCTGGACCAACAACGACCGGGTGGTCGCCGACTTCGTGCTCTCGCGCTTCGATCTCTTGCCGCACCTCGACCTGGTGGTCACGCGCGACGACACGCGCCGGCTCAAGCCCGATCCGGACGGCCTGCGCGTGGTCCGGGAGCGCTGGCCCGACGCCTCGCGCATCGTGGTGGTGGGCGACTCCTGGGTCGACGGCCTCGCCGCGCAGGCCGCGGGCGTGCCCTTCATCGCCTACCGGCCCGACCTGGCCCAGATGGCGGAGCGCGGCGTGGCGATGGCCGCGCGCATCGGGTCCCTGCTCGATCTGCCCGCGGCGCTGGCGGACTGACGGAGTAGGTATACTGCGCGCGTGGACGACCTCTTCGACTCCACCCCCACCCCGAGCCCGGGCCCGAAGGCTCCCGCCCCGCTCGCCGACCGCATGCGGCCGCGCAGCCTCGACGAGGTGGTCGGCCAGCCCCAGCTGACCGATCCCGGCCGGCCCCTGCGCCGCGCGCTGGATCAGGGGGCGCTCCACTCCATGATCCTGTGGGGACCGCCGGGCACCGGGAAGACCACGCTGGCCCGCCTGCTCGCCGACGTGTCGAACGCGCGCTTCGTGCCGTTCTCGGCGGTGGTCTCGGGCGTCAAGGAGATCCGCCAGGTGATGACCGAGGCGGAGGCGGAGGGCATGCGACAGGGCCGCCGCACGATCCTGTTCGTGGACGAGATCCACCGCTTCAACAAGGCGCAGCAGGATGCGTTCCTGCCCTACGTGGAGAAGGGCACGATCATCCTGGTCGGGGCCACCACCGAGAACCCGTCGTTCGAGGTCAACGGCGCGCTGCTCTCCCGCGCGCGCGTCTACGTGCTGCGCCCGCTCGGCGAGGCGGACCTGGTGACGATCCTGGAGCGCGCGCTGGCGGACGCCGAGCGCGGCCTGGGCGCGCTGGGGGCGTCCGCGGAGCCGGAGGCCCTCGCCATGATCGCGCGCCTCTCCGACGGCGACGCGCGCACCGCGCTCAACGTGCTCGAGCTGGCGGTGACCGAGCCGGGCGCGCGCCTCACGCCGGCCGTGGTGCGCGAGGCCGCGCAGAAGAAGGCGCTGCTCTACGACAAGTCGGGCGAGCAGCACTACAACCTGATCTCGGCTCTCCACAAGTCGCTGCGCGATTCGGATCCGGACGGCGCCCTCTACTGGCTCGGGCGCATGCTGGAGGCGGGCGAGGACCCGCTCTACGTGGCGCGCCGGCTGGTGCGCTTCGCGTCCGAGGACGTGGGCAACGCGGATCCCGCGGCCCTGCGCCTCACCCTCGACGCCAAGGACGCGTATCACTTCCTGGGCACGCCCGAGGGCGAGCTGGCGCTGGCCCAGGCCACCTGCTACCTCGCGCTGGCCCCCAAGTCCAACGCGGTGTATGCGGCGTGGAACGCGGTCCGCCGTGACATCGAGGAGCAGCCGGCGGAGCCGGTGCCGCTGCACCTGCGCAACGCGCCCACCGGGCTGATGAGCCACCTCGGCTACGGCCGCGGCTACCAGTACGCGCACGACGCGCCGGACGCGCAGGTGAGCCAGGAGCACCTGCCGGACGCCCTGCGGGGCCGCGTGTACTACCGTCCCACCGATCGCGGGGCCGAGAAGGAGATCGGCGCCCGCCTGGCGAAATGGCGGGCGTGGCGGGAGCAGCAGCGGGCGCCGAAGCGCGCCTGACCGGCCGCCACGGAGTTCTCCCCGGGGAAAACCGGGGTCTGATACAACTGGACTATGGCGGAAGCGCCCCGGAAGCTGCGAGTCGGCGTGGTGTTCGGCGGCCGCTCCGGCGAGCACGAGGTCTCCCTCGCGGGCGCGGCCTCGGTGATGGCGGCGATGGACAGGCAGCGCTTCGACGTCATCCCCATCGGCATCGCCAAGGACGGCCGCTGGCTCATGGGCGGCGATCCGCTCCGCGCCCTCGCCCAGGAGGCCGCGCGTCAGGCCCTCACCGAGGGCGGCGCCGACGCCCACACCAAGCACGAGCTCCTGGAGCGCGCGTCCGCGCCGGACACCGGCGCCGCGCTCATGCGGATGGAGACCAGCGAGGGCCTGCCGCCGGGCCTGCGCGACCGCCTCGACGTGGTGCTGATCCTGCTGCACGGCCCGCAGGGCGAGGACGGCACCGTCCAGGGCCTGCTGCAGCTGGCCGGCGTGCCCTACACCGGCGCGGGCGTGCTGGCCTCCGCGGTCGGCATGGACAAGGTCGCCATGAAGGATCTCTTCCGGGCCCACGGGCTGCCCATCGTGGAGTACGCGGTGGTGCGGCGCCACGACTGGGAGCGCGAGCCCGGATCGATCGCGCGCGACCTGGTGCGCGCCATCGGCTTCCCCTGCTTCGTGAAGCCCGCCAACCTGGGCTCGAGCGTCGGCATCAGCAAGGTCAAGGGGCCCGAGGACCTGGCCGCCGCCATCGACCTGGCCGCGCGCTACGACCGCCGCATCATCGTGGAGCGCGGCATCCAGGCGCGCGAGGTGGAGGTGGCGGTCCTGGGCAACGACGAGCCGCAGGTGTCGGTCCCGGGCGAGGTGTGCTTCCCCGGCGAGTGGTACGACTACGACACCAAGTACGGGGCCGGGCAGACGTCGCTGAAGATCCCGGCCCCGCTCGCCCCCGAGGTGACCGCCGAGGTCCGCGATCTCGCCCTGCGGGCCTTCCGGGCCACCGACTGCGCGGGGATGGCGCGGGTGGACTTCTTCATCGAGAATGACCGCCGCGTGCTGGTGAACGAGATCAACACCATCCCCGGCTTCACCGCCACCAGCGCGTACCCGCGGCTCTGGGAAGCCTCCGGCATCCCCTACCCCGAGCTGATCTCCCGCCTCATCGCCCTCGCCCTCGAGCGCCGGTAGCCCGTGCCGCTTCAGGCACCACCGCCCCACGGCCGCCCGCGGACCGCGGGAGTACGGACGCCAGAACAGGCACACGGTCGCCCGCGGACCGGGGAAGCGCGGACGCCAGACGAACCACGGTTGCCCGCCGACTGGGGGAGTGCGGGGGCCATCTCGGGGCCCCCGCAGATGAAGAGCCTTGCAGAAGTAAACGGTCGCCCGCAGCCGGGGGGAGTGCGGGGGCCATCTCGGGGCCCCCGCAGATGAAGGTAGTGATCGCCGGCGGCGGCACCGGCGGCCACACGAGCCCGGGCCTCGCCGTGGCGGCACGCCTGCGCGAGCTGGGCGTGGACGTGGAGTGGATCGGCAGCAAGACCGGCATCGAGGCGCGCCGGGTCCCGGAGGCAGGCGTGCCGTTCCACCCCATCCCGGTGGGCAAGCTGCGGCGCTACTGGGACTGGCAGAACGTCCCGGACCTCGCGGTGCGCGCCCCCGCCGGCCTCGCCCGCGCGTGGCGGCTGCTGCGGCGCCTGCGCCCGGACCTGCTGTTCGCCACCGGCGGCTTCGTGGCGCTGCCGCCGGCGCTGGCGGCCCGCGCGCTCCGGCTCCCGGTGGTGGTCCACGAGCAGACCAGCGTGCCGGGGCTCGCCAACCGCGTGGCCGGGCGCTTCGCGCGGCGCATCGCGCTCACCTTCCCGCTGGCCGGCACCGAGCTGCCGCGCGAGCGGGCGGTCCTCACCGGCAATCCGCTCCGGCCGGAGCTCCTGGGCGGCAGCCGGGCCGCCGCCTGCCAGCGCTTCGGCCTGAGCGAGACCGACCCGATCGTCTACGTGACCGGGGGCGCGCTCGGCTCCCACCGGCTGAACCGCGACGTGGGCCAGGCCCTGCCCCGGCTGCTCGAGCACTGCCAGCTCATCCACCAGAGCGGCGACAACAAGACGACGGGCGACCTCGCCTGGCTGGGCGAGCGCGCCCGGGCGCTGCCGGATCGCCTCCGGCGCCGCTACGCGCTCCAGCCCTACGTGGGCGCCGACCTGCGTGACGTCTACGCGGCGGCCGTGCTCGTCATCGGCCGCAGCGGCGCCGGCACCGTGAACGAGTGCTGCCAGCTGGGCCTGCCCGCCCTCTACGTCCCGCTGCCGGGCACGAGTGGAGACGAGCAGACGGCCAACGCGCGCCTCGTGGAGGCCGCGGGAGGGGCGGTGGTCTTCCCCCAGGTCTCCCTCACGCCCGACGGGCTCGTGGAGGCCGTGGGACGCCTCCTGGGCGACCCGGGGGCGCTGGCCGCGATGGGCGAGCGGGCCCGGAGCCTCGCGGTGCCGGACGCGGCCGATCGCATCGTCCGCGTCCTCTTCGAGGTCGTGGGCGCGGAGCCGCCCGGCCGATGATCGCCTGGCTGGTCCTGCTGCAGGCCTCGCTGACCATCGCGGTGTCCGGTCCGGTCACCTCGCCAGAGTACCTGCCGCTGCACGTGGCGCAGGCCCGTGGCGACTTCGCGGCCCAGCGGCTCACCGTCACGCTGCGGTCGACGCGCTCGGACGCGGACGCGGCGGAGGCGCTGGGCGCCGGCCGCGTCACGCTCGCCGCCACGTCCCTCGACGCCGCGCTCCGCCTGGGCCACGCGGACGGGCGGCCGCCGCTGCTCGTGTGGGGCCTCACCGCCGCGCCGCCGGTGGCCGTGCTGGTGAGCCCGACCGCGGCCGAGACCGTCCGCTCCGTCGCGGACCTCGTCGGGCAGACGGTGGCGCTGCCCGCGCCGGGCACGCCCGAGGATCAGGCGCTCGGGCTGCTCCTGGTGCGCGCCGGCGTCCCGATCAGCCGCGTCAGGGTGCAGAGCATGGGCGAGCGGGGCGCGGTGCGGGCGCTCGCCGGCGGCGACGTGCCGGCGGCGGTGCTCGCGGAGCCCCACGTGAGCCGCCTGGTCGAGGACGGCAAGGCCCGGGTGCTGGTGGACCTGCGCACCGCCACCGCCGCCGCGGCGGCGTTCGGCGCGCCCACCGTGAACGCGGCGGTCTTCGCGCGGGCCGGCGCGGTGCCGGAGCCGGGAACTCTGCGCGCGCTGGGCGCCGCGTTGCAGGCGGCGATCGGACGGCTGACCGGGGCCGACCCGGCCGCGACCGCCGCCGGCCTCCCGGACGCGGTGATCGGCTCGCCCGCCGACTTCGGGGCGCGCCTGGCGAGCGCGCGAGACCTCTTCCTTCCGGGCGGGCGTGTGACCCCGGACGCGCTCGAGAGGAGTCTGGATCTGATCCGGCGCCGGGCGCCGCTGCCGGTGGTGGTGAAGGTCCCGCCCCGAGCCGACCGGCTGCTCGCCGAGCCGCCGGCGGACTAGAGCAGCCCGCGGCGGGCGAGCAGGGCGCGCGTGGTGGTGAGCGGCAGCCCCACCACGTTGGTGAAGCAGCCGTCGACCGCCGCCACCAGCCGGCTCCCCAGGCCCTGCACCGCGTAGGCGCCGGCCTTGTCGAGCGGCTCGCCGGTGGCCACGTAGGCCTCGATCGCCGCGTCGTCGTAGGCCGCCATCCGCACCCGGGTGGTCACCGCGGCGGTCTCGGGCGCGGGATCCTGACCGCCGCCCACGGCCACCACCGCCACCCCGGTGATCACCTGGTGCTCCCGGTCCCGGAGGGCCCGCAGCATGCGGGCCGCGTCCGCGGCGTCGGCCGGCTTGCCCAGGAGCCGGCCGTCCAGCACCACCTCGGTGTCGGCGCCCAGCACGATGGCCGGCGGCGCGGCCGGACCGCGCGCCTCCGCCACGGCCCGGGCCTTGGCGAGGGCGACGGCGGCGATGGACGTCGCCGGGTCGACGGGCGGGTGGACCTCCGGGATGTGGCTGGCGTGGATCTCGAACGGGACGCCGAGCTGGCCCAGGAGCTCCCGGCGCCGCGGGGAGGCGGAGGCCAGGACGAGGACGGGACGGCTCAGGTGACGATCAGGGGGTTCTTGTCGGTGATGACGCGGTCGTTCTTGTCGATCGACTGTCGCAGGAACTTGGGCAGGTTGAAGCAGTGCAGGTGCGCGCGGCCGTCCCAGAAGCCGAGCTGGCTGGGATCGAGCCGCTCCGCGATCAGCCGGTCGATCTCCTCCGCGGTCTGCGTCCGGGGGTCGGTGCCCTTGGAGGCCAGGATGAACCCCCACGGCGTGCCGAAGCAGGAGATGAAGCTCTGGTACGGGGCCACCACCGGAAAGACCTCCCGGAGGGTCCGGTTGACCGCCCCGTGGAAGAAGATCTCGTTCACCTTGGTCATGCCGGCCTGCATGGTCATGACCCCGCGCTCGGTCAGCCGGTCGCGGATCAGCGTGTAGAACTCCTGGGTGAAGAGCAGGCACGCCGGCCCCTCCTCGAGCGGCTCCACCAGGTCGACCACGATGAGATCGAAGCGGTCCGTGGCCTTCTCGAGATAGGCCCGGGCGTCCTCGTGCAGGAGCCGGGTGCGGGGGTCATCGAAGGCCCCCTGGTGCATCTCGGGGAGGTGCTTCTTGCACTCCTCGACCACCTCCCCGTCGATGTCCACCATCAGGCAGTCGGTGATCGTCTTGTAGCGGAGGATCTCCCGGACCGTCGCCCCCTCGCCCCCGCCGATGACCATGGCCCGCTGCGGCCGGGGGTGCGCCAGGAGGCCCGGGTGGACCAGGGTCTCGTGGTAGATGAACTCGTCGGCCTGGCTGGACTGGATCCGCCCGTCCAGAACCAGACACTTGCCGTACGAGTGGGTCTCCATGATCTCCATGAACTGGAACTTCGTCTGGCGGGCGACCAGGGTCCGGGCGATGGCATGCATGTGCCCCTCGACCGGCGTGGTCGTCTCGAAGAACCACTTGTACTGAGGCGTGGCCATCGCCGCCCCCGGGCTAGCCGGGCGTGGTGGCCACGGTGGCCCCGGCCGGCTTGTGGAGCAGTGGCCGGCCGTGGTTCACGAAGATGCCGCGCTGGAGCTCGACCACCGAGGCCCGGGAGGCCCCGAACTGCTCGACGAGGTAGTCCGCCGCCACCTGGGGCTGCAGCACGTCGCCGCAGGAGAATACATCCACCGCGGCGTACCGGTACTCCGGCCAGGTGTGGATCGCCAGGTGCGACTCGGCGATGACGACGACTCCGCTGATGCCGAACGGATTGAACTCGTGAAAGACCACGTCCACGATGGTGGCCTGAGCCCGCTTGGCCGCTTCCACCATGGACGCCTTCACGGTGTCCAGGCTGTTGATGGCCTCTGCGTCGCAGTCGAACAACTCGAGGAGCAGGTGACGCCCCAGTGCTTGCACTCTTTCCCTCCTCCCGTCGATCCGGAGCGCGCGCCGCGTTTTTTTCTACTAGGCCCCGGATTTTTCTGCACTGTGGGGCCATTTTTTTTTCATTGCAAGAAAAAAATGAGGATTTTGGCCGCTCTGGAGCGTCGCCGAGCGCTCGCGGAGGCGCCGACGAGCACGCGCGCGCCTCGTCGGCGACTCGCCGAGCGCCTCGGAGCGGCGCCGCCAGCAACTTTTCGCTTGCGTTCGTGAGCCCAGCCGCTACGATGAGCCAGAATTTCACGACGGGTGGCGATGGGGCGCCGCTCGAGACGCGGCGTGAGTGCGAAGCTCACGACCGGCTCACGAGGAGGAGCGAATGCACTTCGCACCAGTCATCAAGGCGGCCGGGACCGCCGGCTCCGCGGAGGGGTCGACGCCGCTCAACGCCTTCGACAACGCCCTGCTGGCTGCGGGGATCGGGAACATCAACCTGATCAAGGTCTCGAGCATCCTCCCGCCCGGCGTCGAGCTCGTCCCGCTGCCCCGGATCAAGCCGGGCGCCCTGGTGCCGACCGCCTACGCGGCCATGACCAGCGAGGTGCCCGGCGAGGTCGTCGCCGCCGCCGTGGGATGGGCCCGGCCCCTCGACGCGGCCAAGAACGGCGTCATCATGGAGTACCACGACAAGGCGAGCCGCGAGGAAGCCGAGCGGATGATCGTCCAGATGCTCGAGGAGGCCTTCCGGGTCCGGGGCGAGACCATCCGCGACATGCAGGTCTTCGCGGTCGAGCACCGGGTGGAGCGGACCGGCTGCGCCCTCGCCGCGGTGACGCTGCTCTCCCAGGACGACCTCGTCGACGGCTAGCTCCGGCCGTTGATCCCGGCCGATCCCCGCTTCATCGCCTGCCGGGCCTCCCTCCCGGAGGCCCGGATCGTCCTCTTCGGCATCCCGTTCGAAGGCCGGGTCAACCTCCGCCGTGGGGCCGACCGCGGCCCCCGCGAGCTCCGGCTGGCCTCCGACTCGATCGAGACGTACTCGCCGTTCCTCGGCCTCGACTTGGAGGACCTGGCCATCGCCGACCTGGGGGACTGCGAGCTGGGCGACGGCGGCCCCCGGGAGCAGCTCGGCCGGGCCCGCGAGGAGATCCGGCGCTTCTGGCGGCCGGGGCTCAAGCCGGTCATGCTGGGCGGCGACCACACCGCGACCCTGCCCGTCGTCGAGGTGCTGGCGCCCGCGATCCCCGAGCTGCGGATCCTCCAGCTCGACGCGCACCCGGACCTCCGGGAGGAGTTCCTCGGGGAGCGCTACAACTACGCCTCCGCCATGGCGCGGGTCATGGACGTGGTGGCGCCGGCGCGCGTCTACCAGGTCGGCATGCGGACCGGGGCGCGGGAGGAGTACCAGCGCAAGGCGCCCCACCTGTTCGCGGCCCACCAGGTGAGGCCGCTGGACGCGGTCCGCAGCCTCCTGCCCGAGCTCGGCGCGCACCCGCTCTACGTCACCATCGACGTCGACGTGCTGGACCCCTCGGAGGCGCCCGGCACCGGCTCACCCGAGCCCTGCGGGATCACCGCCGCGGAGCTGCTGGAGATCGTCCGCCTCCTCGCCCCGTGCTCGATCGTGGGCACCGACCTCGTGGAGGTGGCGCACGCCTGGGATCCCTCGGGGCGGACCGGCATCACCGCCTCCTGGATCCTGCGCGAGGCCATCCTGACCTGGTGGGGCCGGTGAAGACCGAGTCGGAGCGGCAGTACTCGGCGCCGCGCTACTACGAGATCGCCTTCGACATGAACCGGCGCCAGGAGGTGAACTTCCTCGTCCATTGCTTCCGGCGCTACGCCCGGCGGACGGTGCGCACCGTGCTCGACATCGCGTGCGGCACCGGCCCGCATCTGATCCGGCTGGCCGAGCGCGGCTACGCGATGACCGGGCTCGACCTGTCGCCCCAGAACATCGCCTTCCTGCGCGAGCGGGCGGCCGCCAAGGGCTTCGAGCCGCGGCTGCTGGTGGCCGACATGACGCGCTTCACGCTGCCCCGCCCGGTCGACGCCGCCATCTGCATGCAGGACTCGCAGGGGCACCTCCTGACCAACGAGGCCCTGCTGGCGCACCTGCGCTGCGTGGCGCGGAGTCTCCGCAAGGGCGGCCTCTACGTGTTCGACCGCTACATGTGCTCGTCCTGGACGGATCCGGCGCGGCGCTGGTCGTGGACCCGGCGGCGGGGCCGCGCCACCGTGCGCGCGACCTTCGAGGCCCTCAAGGACCTGAACCCGGTCACCCAGACCTTCTACGAGGACATGGAGCTGGAGGTGCACGAGAACGGCGTGCGCCGGGTCTACCGGCAGCGACACGCCTCCCGCATGGTCTTTCCGCAGGAGCTCCGCGCCCTCGTCCAGTTGGCGGGCGGGTTTGATCTGGTCGACTGGTTCTACGGATTCAAGCCGCACCTGCGCCTGGATCGGGCGCACCACCCCCTGCTGATGGTCGTGGTGCTCCGGAAGCGCTGATCTGGCCACCCTGACCCTCCGCCGCGGCGCGGAGCGCCGGATCCGGGCCGGCCATCCGTGGATCTACCGGGGCGAGGTCGCCGACGTGAAGGGCCGCTGGTCGGCCGCCGCCGCGGTCGACGTGCGCGACGCCGCCGGCCGCTACCTGGGCCGGGGCTTCTACAGCCCGCGCTCCACCCTGGTGTGCCGCCTCATCACCCGCGCCGACGAGGCCGTCGACGCCGCCCTCTTCCATCGGCGGCTCGCCGCCGCGCTCGAGTGGCGTCAGGCCGCCGGCCTGGCCGGGTCCGCGTATCGACTCTGCTGGAGCGAGGCCGACGGGCTGCCCGGCCTGGTGATCGACCGGTACGGGCGCCTGAGCGTCGTGCAGTGCCTGACCGTCGGCATGGCCGGCGCGGTCGAGTGGGTGCGCGAGGCCCTCGAGCGCCTCTTCCCGGGCGAGCCGGTGGTCCGCCTGGACGATCCGACCGCGGCGCGCATCGAGGGGTTTCAACCGGTGCGCGAGGCGCACGAGGCGGAGATCGTGGTGGAGGAAGGGCCGGCGCGCTTCGTGGTGTCGCTCGGCGCGGGCCAGAAGACCGGCCTCTACCTCGACCAGCGCGACAACCGGCTCGAGGTCGCCGCGCTCGCGCGCGGGCGGCGCGTGCTGGACGCCTTCTGCTACGCGGGGGCGTTCGCCTGCCAGGCGCTCCTGGCCGGGGCGGCCTCCGCGCTCCTGATCGACTCCTCCGAGGAGGCGCTCGCGCTGGCCCGGCGCAACCTCGCGCTCAACGACGTGGCGGGGCGCGCCTTCATCGGTGCCGGCAACGCCTTCGACGCGCTCCGGGAGCTGGAGGCCCGCGGCGAGCGCTTCGGCCTGGTGGTGCTGGATCCGCCGCCGTTCACGCGCCGCAAGGACGCGGTGGAGGCGGCCGCGCGGGGCTACAAGGAGATCAACCTGCGCGGGTTGCGGCTGCTCGAGCGCGGCGGCGTGCTCGCCACCTTCTCGTGCTCCCACCACGTCACGCCCGCCCTCTTCGAGGACATCTGCCGCCAGGCCGCCGGCGACGCCGGCTTCCCCGTCCGGGTCCTGGCCACCCTGACCCAGGCCCGCGACCACCCGGTCATCCTGAACATCCCGGAGACCCGCTACCTCACCGGCCTCCTCCTCGAACGGGGTCAGGTCTTACATTCCGACATTTCCTCCGCCGGGGAGCCGGCTGCCGGCCGGCAAATGTCGGAATGTAAGACCTGACCCCGGCCTAGCTCCCTGACCCCGGCCTAGCTCTCGCGGTAGATGATGAGGAGGACGCCGATGAGGGCGAGGCCGACGGCCCAGATGGAGCCGGGCACGCGCTGACGGGGAGGAGGCAGGCGCAGCTCGAGCCAGCGGGCCCAGCCCACCAGCATCGCCATCACCCCGAGCGGGGCGTGGGTCACCTCCAGCAGGAACTCGTCCTTCAGGTTCTGCGAGGCGTGCGAGTGGGTCAGGAGCAGCGCCCCGCCCACCGCGCACAGCAGCGGGAAGACCAGCGCGGCCCGCCGCGAGGGCATGCGGCCGGTGCGCACCATCCACTCGAACACGCCGAAGGCGATCACCAGCAGCACGAAGATGCGGTGCTGCAGCACGGTCGCCACCAGCATGCCTTCCCAGAAGCCCTCCGGTCCCAGGGGCCAGGAGCCGGGATCGTTGCGGACGACCATGAAGGCGGCCAGGCCCATAAAGACCAGCGGCCAGTGCCGCGCCCAGCGCGCCCCGGTGGTCGCGTGCAGGACCGCGAGCAGTCCCATGGCCAGCACGAGGATGCCGGCCACGTGGTGGTTGAACTCCGACCACGCGCGGTCCGCGTCGGTGCGGGGCGCGTCGGGATCGTCGATCGGCATCTCGGCGAGCGACGGCGACCGCAGCGTGGGCATCCGCGGCGTGAAGCGCGTGGCGACCTCCGAGAAGCTCGCGCGGTCCGTGGAGAGGTCGACCGCCGGCGGCAGCGAGGTGAGCGAGGCGGCGGCGAACATCACGGTGAGTCCGAGCCCGACCTCGACCTCCACGAAGCGGCGGAGCGTCGTCTGGTCCGCCCCCGCCCCATCGCCCATGCCGCGGATCGCGCGTGCGTTGAAGGCGCCCAGGGCGAGGAGGCCCCCCAGGATCACGACCTTCGTGAGCACCATCAGGCCGTACGCGGTGCCGAACAGCGCGGTGAGATCCGGGGCGTAGTAGAGCGTGAGGCCCACACCCCCCGCCACCAGCGCGGCCACCGAGCCCATGGCGAGGCCGGAGAAGCGGCGCAGCAGCCCCACCGGCCACGGCCGCTCCCGCCGACCCACCGCGGCTGCGATCAAGTGCACGAGGCCGCCGACCCAGAGGGCCGCCGCGAGCTGGTGAACGCCGTCCAGCGCGAGCAGCACGCCGCGCGACTCCAGCCGCGCGGCCGCGTGACTGGTCCACGGCGCCGCCCCGATCAGCACCGCCGCCAGGGCCACCATCACCCGCTGGAGGCGGGGTCGAAGCGGGCCGGCCGCACTCCCGCGGCGCAACGCGATCGCACAGACGGCGAGCGCCACGCCGGCTGCGACCCGCACCGCGCTGACCTGCACGTACAGCGTCCCCACCGCGGCCCCGAGCGGCCACGCCGCGTCGTGGAGCAGCACGAACAGCTCGACGCCGAGGGCGAGGGCCTGGCCGAGGGCCAGGACCGCCGCGGCCGCTCCGATCAGCCCGAGTGACCGGGGCAGCGCGGGAGGATCGAGGCCCGGGCGCGCGGCGGACGCGCGCAGCACCAGCAGCACGAAGGCCACGCCGCCCACCGCCACCGCCTGCGCGGACAGGATGAGGCCGCGCAGCAGAACGTCGAGGAAGCCGGCCACGTCAGGCGGCCTGCCGCCGCCGCGCGCCCCACCGGACCAGCAGCATGAAGATCGGCGTCCCGAGGGCGACCAGGACCAGGAACCAGTGGGCCTTGCCCAGGAACGCCAGCACGAGGATCAGGTAGATGAAGTCCCGGTTGGCCACCGCGTCGGCCAGCCGCGCGGTGGCGTCGGTCGGCGCGGTCGCGCTGCGCCGCGAGACGAGGATCGCGGAGAGCGCCGTCCCCGCCACCGCGAGCGCCCCCGGCAGGAGCGGCCACAGCGAGTCCACCTCGCGGCTCCAGCCGATCGTCATCGCGGTCCAGACCGCGACGTGCACCAGGTTGTCGCCCCAGAAGTCCAGCCGGGCCCCGATGGGCGACTCCATGAACTGGAGCCGCGCCAGCTCGCCGTCGCAGCCGTCCAGGATCGAGTGGGTGAGGAACAGCAGGCTCCCCGCCACCTGCAGGAGCGGATCGGTCGACAGGAAGAACGGCGCGCCGAGCAGGCCCACCGCCAGGCTCACCAGCGTCATCGCGTTCGGGGTGATCGAGGTCGACACGAGCCGCCGGGTGATGGACAGCGAGATCCGCCGCTCCACGTGGCGGGACATGAAGCCCTCGGTGTCCTTGATGAGGCTCTGCAGCAGCCACTGCTCGGCCGCCTTGGCCCCGTCGGCGCCCACCAGGGTGAAGCGGCCGGCCGGATCGCCGACCGGGACCACGTGCGGCCGGTGCCGGCCGAGCTCGGCGATGAGGTCGGGCACGCCGTCGCTGGCCGACCGCAGCATCCGCCCGCTCTCGGCCCCCTCCACCATCACCGCGACCGCGGGATCGATGGCCGGCGTGCCCGGGTCGAGCGGCATCTCGCGCAGGCTCCGCAGCCAGCGTGCCTGGGGCAGCACGTGCGCGGGCAGCAGGACGAGGCGGCCGGGCACGTCGTCCGCCGCGTCGGGCCGCAGGAGCACCGCCCGCGTGCCCTGCAGCAGCCGAGGCTCCGGGCAGGCCCGCGGGTGCACCAGCACCCGATCGAAGCCCGCGCGCTCGGCGGCCAGCACGATGCGGCGGAGGAGCGGCATGCCCATCACCATGGTCTCGGGCGAGGCGGCCCCGCGGCCGGGCGGCGCGGGCAGCACCACCAGGGCGCTCGGCGTGTCCAGCGCGTGGGCGGCGAGCGTCGTCATCCGGCGGCCTCCGCGCGCGCCCCGTCCGGGAGCAGGGCACCCAGGGCCAGGCGCTCCCCGCCGCGCCGGCTCGACTCGCGCGCCCGGCACTCGATGGCCACGCAGAGCGCGGCCTCGTCGAGGTTGGCGCTCGCGGCGGGATCGCCGCCCTCGTCGATGCGGGCCAGGAACTCCTGCGCGACCGCTCCGAACCAGTCCGGATGCTGCGAGCCGGTGGAGAGCGGCGGCGGGCAGGTCTGCCGCTCCTCGCCCTGGGCGGTGACCACCGCCAGGGTGTCGCCCTCGATGGTGATGCGGCCCGCGGTGCCCACCACCGCGGCGTGGTTGTCACGGCGGTCGGCCGCCCAGGTGAGCACGATCTCCGCGGTCGCGGTCGGAAAGTGCAGCTGCACCGTCGCGGTGTCCTCGACCGCGAAGCGATGGTGCCGCCGCGTCTCGAGCCGCGCGGTCACCGCCACCGGGGCCTCGCCGACCCAGCGCGGCATCACGTAGGAGACGTGCCAGCCGTGGTCGGTCAGCACGCCGCCGCCCGCGATGGTGGGATCCACGCGCCAGGCCTCGCCCGCCGCCGCCGCGGGCTGGGTGCGCAGCGTGTGCCAGGTCACCTCCCGCACCGTCCCGATCCGGCCCGACCGGATCACCGCGTCGGTGGCGCGCACCAGCGGGGCGTGGTGCCAGTTGTGCACGGTGTGGAGCACCCGCCGGACCCCGCGGGCCCGCGTCACCAGACGGGCCAGCGCCTCCGGGGTGGCCACCAGCGGCTTCTCGCACAGCACGTGCAGCCGGCGCGAGAGCGCGGCCTCGATCAGCAACGCGTGGCTCGACGGCGGCGTGCAGATGTCGACGAAGTCGAGCGCCTCGTGGGCCAGCAGCGACTCCACCGAGTCGTGCCAGCGCGCGGCCGGCAGCACCTCCCGGCCCACCGCCCGCCGCGCGGGGCTCGCGTCGGTGACGGCCACGATCTCGCAGTCGGTCCGCGCCCGCCAGCCGGGCAGGTGGCCGTGCACCGCCACGTTGCCCAGGCCCAGGAGGGCGCCGCGCCTCCTAGTCCCGCCCATGACGTCGCAGCACCGCGCCCAGCGCCTCGTCGAGGATGGCGAGCCCCTCGCGGGCCAGATCCTCGGTGATGATGAGGGGCGGATTGATCCGGATCGTCGGCGAGTACGTCATCGCCACGAGGCCGCGCCGCAAGCACTCCTGGTAGAGGTCCAGGGTGATCTTCTTGTCGAGCGGCTTCCGGGTCTGCCGGTCCTCCACCAGCTCGATGCCGAGGAGCAGCCCACGCCCCCGCACCTCGCCCACCGTCCGGTACTTCTCCTTCAGGCGCACGAGCTCCGCCAGCATGATGGCCCCCACCCGCTCCGCGTTCGCGACCAGGTCCTCTTTCAGGATGATCTCGAGCGCGGCGAGCCCGGCCGCGGCGGCGAGGGGATTGCCCCCGTAGCTCGACGAGCTGAAGCTCGGATTCGACCACGGCTTGGCGCTCACCAGGGCGTCGGTGGAGACCACGCCGGCCAGCGGGAAGCCGCCGCCCACCCCCTTGCCCACCGTCATGATGTCCGGGACCACGCCCTCGTGGTCCGTCCCCCACATCGAGCCGGTGCGCCCGAAACCGGTGATCATCTCGTCGGCGAAGAAGAGCGCGCCGTGATCGCGCGCCACCGACTGGATCGCGCGCAGGAAGCCGTCGGGTGGGACGATGTTGCCGGCGGTGCCCTGGATCGGCTCCACGATGATGGCCGCGATCTCGCCCGCGGTCTGGTAGCGGATCACGTCGCGCACGTATTCCGCGCACGCGATGCCGCAGTCCGGGTAGCGCAGGCGCAGCGGGCAGCGATAGCAATCCGCGTAGGGCGTCGAGTACTGGCCGGGCAGGAACGGCCCCTGGTGGTGCTTGAAGTCGCTGCCGAGCAGGCCCAGCACCCCGCCGGTCTTGCCGTGGAAGCCGCCCCAGAAGCCCACCACCTCCTGACGCTTGGTGGCGGACTTGGCCAGCCGGAGCGCGGCCTCCACCGCCTCCGCGCCGCCCGAGAACAGCTGGATCCGGGTGAGCCCCTCGGGCGTGATCGAGCCCAGCAGCTCGAGGAAGCGGGCGCGCGTCTCGGTGGTGAAGCTGCCGAACGTCAGCCGCTCCGCCTGACGCTTGAGGGCCTCGACGTAGTGCGGGTGGCAGTGGCCCACGCTGCCCACCGCGATGCCCGCGATGAAGTCGATGTACTCGTTGCCGTCCTCGTCCCACAGGCGGCAGCCGCTGCCGCGGGCCATGGCGAGGCTCGAGTAGAGCGCGAACGACTGGTAGCCGGGCGCGATGTGGCGCGCCTCGCGGGCGATGATCTCCCGCGAGCGCGGGCCCGGCCCGCGACGGGCGGTCACGGCACGATCCCCCGCCGGCCGCGGGGAGCCGCGAAGCGCAGCGCGAGGTAGTCGGCGATGATCGGCGCCGCCTCGTCGCGATAGAGCGCGAAGCTCGGCCACGCGTTGACGTCGAGCAGCACCAGCCGGCCGCCGCCGGCGGCGATGGCGTCGCCGCCGTAGATCTCGAGGCCGAGGGCGGTCGCGGCGGCGCGCACGAGCCGGGCCAGCCGGGCCGCCTCGAAGGAATGGCCGGCCAGCCGCTGGTCCTTGTGGTAGAACCACCGGAACCACGCGGGCCCTCCGTCGGCGCCGCCCCCGCCGCCCACCCCGTAGAACTTGATCAGGTCGCCCTCCACCGGCGGCTGCAGCACCGCGCGCTCGAAGCCCCGCGCGGCCAGCGCGGCCAGCGCCGCCGCGGCCTCCTCCCCGGTGTGGGCGAACACCACGTCGCCGGCCTGGGTGTTGTGCACGTCGGGCCGCTTCACCCACACCGGCGCGTCCAGCGCGCCGGGGGCGGTATCGACGGGCACCACGCGGCTCGTGATGAAGGGCACGTTGGCCTCGCGGAGCTGGGTGATCATGCGCTCGCGGTAGGTGTTGAGCACCGCGCCCGGCGCGTTCACCTGGCGCACGCCGCGCTCCTGCCAGTCGAGCAGGGTCCGGAGGGCGTCCGGACGCTCGCACATCAGGAACACGCCGTCGGGCGGGGCCTCCGCGGTGGCGAGATCCTCGGGCGCGCGCAGCTCGACGTGCAGCCCGCGGCTCTCGAGGTGCTTGGCGGTCAACCGCAGGATCTCCGCGTCGTCGCTCTCGCGCCCGGGCGAATGCTCCCGCTCCCGAAAGACTCCCCAGTACGTGCGCTCGCTCACCCGCTCCTCCTCATGCGCGGCGGGATCCGGCCCGCGCGACGGCCTCCGCCGCCGCGACGTCCTCGCCGCGGTCCACGTCCACCACCGTCTCGATGATCTCCCCGTAGATCGGCTCTCCGCTCGCGTGCAGCCAGCGGAGGTAGTCGCGCAGCCGCGGCAGGGGCGGCGCCTCCGCCACCCGGCGGGCGCGCGCGGACAGCCGGTACACGCCCGCGGTCACGTGGCTGCCCGCGGCGCCGCCGATCGCGGCCACCCGGCCGCCCGCGCCGAGGGAGACCCACAGCGGCTTCTCGTCCGCCACCAGGGGCGTCACCGCCAGCACGGTGGCCTCGTCGGACCGCGCCGCCGCCTGGCGGGCGAACCGCGCGAAGTCCTCCGGCGCGCACCACGCGTCCACGGTGGACACCAGCATCGGCCCCGCGGGACCGCGCGCGGTGACCTCGCGGAAGCTCTCCAGCGAGGAGGCGGTGGTCTTCACGATGAAGTCGACGTCCAGGGCGGGATAGCGTCCCCGCACCCAGTCGACGCAATCCTGCTCGCTCTCGTTCACGATGACCGTGATCGCGGTGACGCCGGCCGCCGTGAAGTTGCGCAGGACCGCGCCGATGAG
>DASRHC010000024.1:0-17191 GCA_035650715.1 Candidatus Methylomirabilota bacterium
CGCCTTAGCCCTTGAGGCTCAGAGGGAGAATCGGCCGCCCCACTGGTCCAGCTTAGTGTGCCACCGAGCACGGATAGGAGGATGGACGGTGTATCCCAGCTCTCGATCGCGATTGTTGACTCGGCACCCTTCATAGGAGGCAACCATGTCAGCGGTCTACACGCTGGAGCAAATACTGGGCGCCCAGAACGGGCTGTCGGAGAGCAGCCGCGCATTCTGCGAGGCGCTGCTCACATACGGCGAGGTTCTCGCGGTTCGGCTCAGCTACTTCCCGCAGGCGCTGGTCTGGCTGGTCACGTCCTCCATGCAGGCCCGCATCATGCGGGCGCACCGCCCGGACGCGGTGATCCTCACGCTGGCGGAAGCGCGCGATCTGCTGACCACGCTGGGGGATCCGGGTCCGGTCACGCTGATGGAGGTCGCGGGGCAACTCGCCACCGCGGCGCCCGGCGCACCGCAGTGGACGGACCGCGACGAAGGCGACGTGGAGGAGTGCGGCTGAACGGACGACAACGCCCGCGGCGCTCGCCCGCCGCGGGCGTTTCCTCTAGCGGGCCGGAGGCGGCGGCGGGGCCGGCGCGTTGGGAACCCAGACCCACTGGTAGGCCTGGGTGACCCCGTCACCGTAGAGCACGTACTTGCCGTGCGGATACACCACCTCTCGCTGGACCGCGGGCGGTGGCGGGGTGTAGGCCGGCGGGGCCTGGTAGATGACGGTCGGCGGCGCGGCATAGGCGTAGTACGGCGGGTAGGTCGCGGCAATGGCGGCCCCGAGTGCGAGTCCGCCGATCACGGCGCCGGGCACCCACCAACCCCCGTGGTGGAAATGATGACGTCCCCACGCCTCGCTCGGCACCACCGTGATCCCGAACAGCATCACGCCGACGAGCGCGAGCACCAGGATCTTCTTCATGGACTTTCTCCCCCTATCGAATCCTAGCCGGGCGCGAATGGGTCCGCTAGACGCGTTGTGTCGTACTCCACTGTAGATTCTACACGACCCATCCTTCCTTAATGGACGGCGCTCCGTCCCGCATATTCGCGCCACGTCAGCCTTCTGGTCCCGGGCACGGCGGTTGCCCGTCGCGGTGGGCAGGGAGACGGGGCCATGGACATGCAGACGCGCGACATCCTCGGGCCGGGCTCGCTGGCAGCCCTGCCCACGGTGCGGGCGGCAGCTGAAGGCCATCCACACCGTGAGCCAGTACGGCCATCCGAGCGTGGCCCTGCTGGAATGCGCGCGCTGCCGGTACGTCTGCCAGACGGTGGTGCCCGGCCTGTGGCCCGAGGAAGCATTCCCCCGGAGGTGACACCATGGTGCAGCGAAAGACCTTCCCGGCCCCCGGCGACTACACGATCAGCGTGGCCACCGAGCGCATGAAGGACGGCCGGTGGTCGGCGGTCACGACCATCCGTCACACCACGTCGCAGAGCGAGCGGGCCATCGACCTGCCGGTGTCCCCGGACGCGCGCTTCAGCACCGAGTCCGAAGCGGAGACCTTCGAGGTGGGCCGGGCGCTGGAGTGGATCGAGAAGAACTCGCCCTCCGGGACCAGCGCCTGAGCGTCGGCCAGGCCGCCCCGCGGCCGCAAGGGCCGCGCCGCGGCCGAGCCAGGGCCCGAGCTAGGGAATGATCGGCAGCACCACCCGCGAGGCGCGACCGCGCTCGTGGAACACGGTGTTGTCCGCGACGACCCGTCGTCGCTCCCGCCCGATCGCCTCGCCGGTGTTCGGATTCACGTCGAAGCGGGGAAAGTTCGAGCTGGACACGTCGAGCCGGATGCGGTGGCCCGCCGCGAACAGGTTGCTCGTCGGGTAGAGGGTGATGGTCACCGGAACCGGCTCGTTGGGGCTCACCAGCTCGGCCCGCTCGCGCCCGTTCCGGTACCGCAGCCGCAGGATGCTGTCGGTCAGGTTCAGCGCGTAGCCCAGGGGATACCACGGGCTCGACGGGTAGACGTCGATCAGCTTGGCGGTGAAGTCGGTGTCCACCGCGCTGGTCGCGACCCACAGGTGCACCTCGATCGGCCCCGTCACCTCCACCGCCTCCGGCAGCGGCTCGGTCTGGAACACCAGCACGTCGGCCCGCGAGCCGAGCGGCAGGTACGGCGGCCGGCAGCCGTAGAAGCCCGCGGCCTCCCGCTGGTCGAACCCGCCCGGCCGCATGAGGTCGACGGTCCGCTCGGTGCGGCCGGCGTAGCTCGGGTCGGTGATGCCGGGGGGCAGCGGCCGCATGTCGCGCAGCGACGAGACGTTGCCGCCGATGGACGGCACCGGCCGGGCCGGATCGAACCGGTAGGTGGTGGCGGAGCTCGCCTCCCGGGGAGGCTCGGTGGACAGGCTGCCGTCGGCGTGCAGGTAGAAATCGGTGAAGCGCGTGCGGGCCAGCGGCCACTCGTGCTCATCGCGCCAGCGGCCGCCGTGCACGAGCCGGCCCTCGCTCGAGCGGCGGCCGGAGCCGCCTCCCATCACGAAGATGCGCAGCGGCGCCTCCGCGTCGAGGCCGTTGTCCACTCCGCGGAGCCACCGGTCGTACCAGCGCAGGTGCAGCTCGTCGAAGCTCGGCAGCGCCGCGTCGCGGCCGAACTCCACGTCGCCCGCATAGGAGAGCTCCATGGTCCTCGACCCGTGGGTCCACGGGCCCATCAGGGCGCGCACGGGTCGCCGGCCTCCCGCGCCGAGGCCCACGAAGTTCTGGAACGTGGCGCGGGTGTAGGAGTCGTACCAGCCGCCCACGAACAGGATCGGGATCTCGGGCACTCGGCTCCAGTGCCGACGGAAGTCGAGGCTCGGGTGCCGCCAGTAGTCGTCGTAGTCGGCGTGGCTCTGGATCTCGAGCGCCCACTTCTCGTACGGCGGCACGAGGGCCAGCTGGGTCTGGCCCGGGCGTAGCGGCATGCGCTCGAGCCAGTCGGAGAAGCGCGGCGCCCCCTGGTTCAGCGCGGCCTGCACGTGAGGTCGCGCGGTGAGGGCGGCCTGGGTGTTGTAGGCCGAGTGCCAGAAGGCCCAGGCCAGGAAGCGCAGCTCGAGCGCGCCGCCGTGGCGCACGCTCGACTCGTGCGCGTCGGCCCCGCTCATGTTGGGCACCATGGCGGCCAGCCCCTCGGGGCCCAGCGCGGCCAGCGCGGTCTGGGTCCAGCCCGACCACGAGGTGCCGAAGGTGCCGATGGTGCCGTCGCACCACGGCTGCTTGCGCACCCAGGCCACGGTGTCGGCGCCGTCCTCGGCCTCCGGGATGAGGAAGTTGACCTCGCCCTCGGAGCCGAAGCAGCCGCGGCAGTCCTGGTTCACCACCACGTACCCGCGCGCGGCGAAGAAGCGGCACTCGCCCCCGGTGGCCTCGGTCTCCGTCTTGTTGTAGGGCGTGCGGTGCAGCAGGACCGGCCGCCGGTCCTCGAGCGGCCGTCCCCCGCGGGCCGGGCGGTAGATGTCGGTGGCCATGCGCGTGCCGTCGCGCATGGCCACCATCACGTTCTCGGTGAGGTGCACCTCGTATTCGGGCGTCGAGGGGCGGGCGGCGGGATCGATGCGCTTCATGACGCCTCAGTCGGTCTCGATCGGCAGGCTCGGGTCCCGGGCCCACTCCCCCATCGAGCCGTCGTAGAGCGTGAGGTCCTCGAAGCCCAGCTGGTGCAGCAGGAACAGGTCGATGGTGGCGGAGATGCCGCCGCCACAGTAGGCGATCACGCGGCGGCCCGGCTCGACGCCGGCCGCCGCGAAGCGCGCGAGCGCGTCCGCGGGCGCCACGAAGCGCTTGGTGGCCGGATCGACCAGGCTCGCAGCGGGCACGTTGACCGATCCCGGCACGCGCCCCGGGCGGCCGTAGCGCGACGGCTCGAGCCCCCGGTGGAACTGCGGGCCCAGCGCGTTGACGGTGACGGTGCGCGGATCGCCGATGGCGGCGCGCACCGCGTCCTTGTCGACGAAGCGTCCGGGTCGCGGGCGCGGGGTGAAGGTCGCGGGCGGATAGCCGCGGGCCTCGCCGGACTCGACGGGCCGGCCCTCGGCGTGCCAGCGGTCGAAGCCGCCGTCCAGCACCGCGGCACGGTCGAAGCCGAGCGCCCGGAGCATCCACCACACCCGCGTGGACCACATCATGCTGCCGGCGCTGTAGAGCACCACGCGGCTCTCGTCGCCCAGACCGTGCCGGCCGAAGGCGCGCGCCAGGTGCTCGGGGGACGGCATCGTGAACTTCAGACGCGTGTCGGTGGCGGACAGCTCGCCCTGCAGATCGAGGAAGTCGGCCCCCGGCACGTGGCCGGCCAGGAACGTCCGCCGACCCGACACCACCGTGTACGGATCGTCGGACCCCGGCGCCGCCGGCTCGAGGTACGTCGTGCAGTCGTAGATGCGCAGCCCGCTCTCGCCGAGCCGGGCCGCCAGGGAATCGGTCGAGATCAACGCGTCGGGATCACGCATGGGCGCCTCCGGCCCTGGAGTCTGCCACAATCACCGGCGGCGCCGTCCGGCTTTCCGCGCCGGAGAGCGCGCGATGCCGGGACTCGCCTATAATCGCGGCCGGAGGATTCCCCCATGACCCCAGGCACCGGAGTGAAGTCGCCGCAGGCGCCGGCCGAGACCCGTCGCTGGGCCGCGCCCGGATCGAAGTCGGCCGCGCTGTTCGCGCAGGCCCAGGGCGTGATGCCGGGCGGCAACACGCGCACCACCGTCTACATGGCGCCCTACCCGCCCTACGCGGCCTCCGGCGACGGCTGCTGGATCACCGACGTGGAGGGTGATCGGCGGCTCGACTGCCTGAACAACTACACCGCGCTCATCCACGGCCACGCGCATCCCGCGATCGTGGAGGCGGCGACGCGGCGGCTCGCCCTCGGCTCCTCGTTCCCGCTGCCGACGCCGGAGGAGATCGAGCTGGCCACCCTGCTGTGCGAGCGCCTGCCCGGCGCCGAGCGCGTGCGCTTCACGAACTCCGGCAGCGAGGCGGTGATGATGGCGATCAAGGCCGCGAGGGCCTGGACCGGCCGGCCGAAGATCGCCAAGTTCGAGGGCGCCTATCACGGCTCCTACGACTACGCGGAGGTGAGCCTAAGCTCCACGCCCGAGAGCTGGGGCAGCCTCGCCGCGCCCGCCAGCACGCCCTATTCACGAGGCGTCCCTCCCGCGGTGCTGGACGACGTGGTGGTGCTGCCGTTCAACCACGCGGAGCTCGCGGTGGCGCGCATCGAGCGGGAGGCGAGGGGCCTCGCCGCGGTCATCGTCGATCCGATCCCGAACCGGGTGGGGCTGATCCCGGCCCGGCGCGATTTCCTGCGCGCGCTCCGCGACGTCACCGCCGCCCACGGCATCGCGCTGATCTTCGACGAGGTCATCACGTTCCGCGTCGGCTATCATGGCGCGCAGGGCGTGTTCGGGATCACCCCGGATCTCACCACGCTCGGCAAGATCATCGGCGGCGGTTTCCCGGTGGGCGCGGTCGCCGGCCGCGCCGAGGTCATGGCGGTATTCGATCCCACCGGGGGCAAGCCCGCCGCGCCGCACGGCGGCACCTTCAACGCGAATCCGGTCACGATGGCCGCCGGCCTCGCCGCCATGCGGCTGCTCACCCCGGAGGCGTTTTCCCGGCTCGACGAGCTGGGCGCCAAGCTGCGGGCCAGCCTCGAGGCCTGCTTCAAGCGCGCGGGCGTGCCCGGCGGGGTGACCGGCCTGGGCTCGCTCTTCCGCCTGCACCCGACGGACCGCGAGCCGGTGGACTACCGCAGCACCCGCACCGGCCCTGAGGAGGAGGCGCGCCTGCACCGCCTGGTCCGCGGTCTCATGGAGCGCGGCGTGCTGATGTCGGTCACCGGACTGGGCTGCCTCTCGACGCCGATGGGCGACGCGGAGCTGGAGGGCCTGGTGGAGACGTTCGCGGCGGTGCTGGCCGCGGAGCCGGGCGCGCGCTGACCGCGGGCTGCGCGGCGCCCGACCGGCCGCGCCACGCGGCACGCGGCGCCCGCCGACGCGGCCGGGCCAGGCCCGCTTGACGCGGCCGCTGCGCGGGCCGATGCTCGCGGCGAGGAGGTGCGCTCATGCCGATCCAGCTCGATCACCTCATCGTCCCGTCCCGGAATCCCGCCGCGGGCGCGAAGATGCTCGCGTCCCTGCTCGACGTCCCGTGGCGGGAGGCGCAGGACGGCCCCTTCACCCCGGTCTTCGTCAACGACGGCCTCACCGTCGACTTCGCGGAGGGCGCGCAGTTCGACTACCACCACTACTGCTTCCGGGTGACCGAGGCCGAGTTCGACGCGATCCACGGACGGATCGTGGGGGCCGGCATCCCCTACCGCAGCACGCCGCTCGGCGAGACCGACATGAAGATCAACCGCCGGCTGGGGGGCAAGAATCTCTACTGGAACGACGCCGACGGACACATCTGGGAGATCCTCACCGTCAGCTACGCCCGCCCCTGAGCGCGTCGCCCCTCGGGCCAGGCGCGCTCCGCGCCGCGGTCGCCCCGCCCGGTCGCGCCACCCGGTCCCGCCGCGCAGCCCCTGCGCGGCCCCTGACGGGCGCTGTCGTCGCGCTGGACACCGAGCGCGCACACTGTCCCCGGGGAACGCGCGCCCGTCGGAGGCCGGCGCCGGGAGTGCGCGCAATGTCGACGATTTCGCCGCGCCCGCTCCGTGGCACCAGGCTTGCCTGTACCGTGCGCGGACGCGATGCACACCTCCCGCTCCCGCCGCACGACCCACGCCGGTGCCCGGCGCCCGCCCTGCGTCCCGCCGCGCGCCGGGGACCGCTACCTGATCGTCAACGCCGACGACCTGGGGGCCGACCGCGGCACCAGCCGCGGGATCATCGACGCGCACGCCCGCGGGATCGTCACCAGCGCGAGCCTGATGGTCGACATGCCGGACGCGCGGGCGGCGGTGCGGGCCGCCCGGGAGCATCCCCGGCTCGGCATCGGCCTCCACGTGAGCTTCACCGCCGGGCCGCGGACCGTGGATCTCGCGGACCCGCGGGCGGTGCGGCAGGAGCTGGAGCGCCAGCTGGACCGCTTCGTGGCGTTGACGGGTCAGGAGCCGACCCACATCGACTCGCACCACCACGTCCACCGCCGTCCGGAGCTGGCGCCCCTGTTCGTGGCCCTCTGCCGGCGCCGCCGCATCCCGCTGCGCGGCTTCTCGGGCGTGACCTACCTCGGCCACTTCTACGGGCAGTGGGAGCACGGCAAGACCGACCTGAGCCACATCAGCCCCGACTACCTGATCTCGCTCCTGGAGGGCATCCCGAGCGGGGTGTCGGAGCTGGCGTGCCATCCGGGCGACCGCGACGCGCGGTTCGATCCGATGTACGACTGGCAGCGGCGCTTCGAGCTGGACGCGCTGACCGACCCGCGCGTGACCACCACCGCGCGCCGATCGGTCCGCCTCATCAACTATCGCGATCTGGCGCGCGACCTGGGGCGGGATTTCGGGCGGGAGCCGGGCCGCGGGGTGCGGCCCCGGTCGCCGGCGCCGGGCGCGGTCGCCTACTCGCCGGCCTGACGCCGGTCCACCACCCGCACCGCCTTTCCCGGCGCGCGGGGCAGCTCCCCCTCCTTCAGCAGCGCGATCTCGGGGCTCAGGTGCAGCCGCTGCCGGAGCTCGCCCTTGAGCCGGCCGAGCCCGCTCTCGCCGAAGCCCTCCGCCGCCTCGAGGAGCAGGGTCAGCCGATCGCTGCCGCCGGGCGGACGGTCGAGCACCAGCTGGTACTCGGGGCCGGCGCCGGGGTGCTTGAGCAGCAGCGACTCCACCTGGCGCGGGTAGAAGTTCACCCCGCGGAACACCACCATGTCGTCGGTGCGTCCGTGCAGGCGGTCCAGGCGCAGATGCGTCCGCCCGCACGCGCAGGGCTCGCGGCTCACCACCCGCGTGAGGTCGTGGGTCCGGTAGCGGATCAGGGGCAGCCCCTCGCGGGTGAGGGTGCTGATCACCAGCTCGCCCTCCTCGCCGTCGCCGCGCGGCGCGCCGGTGGCCGGATCCACGATCTCGCAGAAGTAGTGGTCCTCCCACACGTGGATGCCCTCGCGCGCGGGACAGTCGATGCCGAGGCCGGGGCCGCCGGTCTCGGTCATGCCGATGATGTCGAAGGTGGTCACCGACAGCTCGCGCTCGATGTACCGGCGCAGGCCGTCGGACCACATCTCGGAGCCGAGGATGGCGACCCGCAGCTTGAGGGACCGCAGGTCGAAGCCCTCCGCGCGCGCCACCTCGATGAGCCGCAGCGGGTAGGTCGAGATCGCGGCCAGCGCGGTGGTGCCGAGGTCGCGCATGAGGGTCAGCTGGAGCGACGTGCGCCCCGCCCCGGTCGGGACCACCATGGCCCCGATGCGCTCGGCCCCGTAGTGGAAGCCGAACCCGCCGGTGAAGAGCCCGAACGACGGGGTGATCTGTACCACGTCGCGCCGCCCGACTCCCGCGGCCAGGTAGCAGCGCGCCATCACCGCGGCCCACTGCTCGACGTCGCCGCGGGAGTACGGGTTGACGATGGGATTGCCGGTGGTGCCCGAGGACATCTGCACGCGCACCACCCGGCGCGGCTGCACGCAGGCGAGCCCGAAGGGATAGGCGTCGCGGAGCTCCTCCTTGGTGAGGAACGGCAGCCGCGTCCAGTCCTCCAGGCGGACGATGTCGTCGGGCGCGACGGATCCCAGGCGCCGGCGCCACGCGGCCTTGGTGAGCGCGCGGGCCAGCGTGCGCCGCATGCCCTCGAGCGTCCGCTGCCCCAGCGCCTCGCGCGGGAGCGTCTCGGCCTGAGGCTCCCACATCGGCGCGGTCACGCGGTTCACGACCCACCTGCCGGCGCGCGCGGCCGCGCGGCCAGGGCCCGGAACACGCGCTCCGGCGTCATGGGCAGCTCGGTGAGGCGCACGCCCACCGCGTCCTTCACCGCGTTGGCCACCGCCGCCGCCACCGGGATCACGCCGGACTCGCCGAGGCCCTTGGCGCCGAAGGGCCCCGCCTCGTCGACGGTCTCGATGAGGTCCACCGCGATCTCGGGCATCCGGGCGGCCGGGATCAGCGCGTACTCCATCCACTGCGGGTTCAGCACGCGGCCCTCCTCGATGCGGAGCTCCTCGGAGAGCGCGTAGCCCAGGCCCATGTGGATGCCGCCGTGGATCTGCCCCTCCGCGGCGAGCGGGTTCAGGGCGCGGCCCACGTCGTGGGCGGACGCGATCTTGAGCACGCGCACCTCGCCGGTGGCCTCGCTGACCTCCACCAGCGCGGCCTGCGCCGCGAACCCGTACGCGGCGGAGACGTTGCCGCGCAGGTCCTTGGAGAGCATCTCGTTGGGCGGGTCGTAGAAGGCCTCCGCCACCAGGGTGCGGCCGCCCTCGCGGAAGTGCCCGGCCCGCACCACCCGGTCGTAGTCCATGCCACGCTCCGGGTGGGCCCTCACCCGCACCCGCCCGTCCACGAGCTCGAGCGCGTCCGCGCGCTCGTCCATCACCGCCGCCGCCAGCGCCAGCAGCTTGTCCTTCAGCGCCCGCGCGGCCAGCAGCGCCGCGTTGCCCGCGATGAAGGTGGTGCGGCTCGCGTGCACGCCCACGTCCCACGGCTTGACCGCGGTGTCGCTGTTGACCACCTCCACCCGCCCGAGCGGCACGCCCAGCTCCTCGGCCACGATCATGGCCAGCACCGTCTCGGAGCCCTGCCCGATCTCGCTGGCCCCGGTGAGCAGCGACACCTTGCCGAAGTCGTCGAGCCGGAGGATCGCGCCGCAGCCGTCGGAGCGGTACACGCGCGCGCCCCCGCCCACGTGGAACATCGCCGCGTAGCCGATCCCCCGGCGCCACCCGGGCGCCGGCGCCTCGCGGGCGGCGCGCCCGATCTCCCGCTCCACCGAGTCCAGGCACTCGGTCATGGCGCACGAGGTGATGGCGTTGCCCTGCGGGTTCACGTCGCCGGGGCGCGTGGCGTTGCGCCGGCGGATCTCCACCCGGTCGAGACCCAGGCGCTCGGCGAGGTCGTCCATCTGGGCCTCGATGGCGAACGTGCTCTCCAGGTTGCCGTAGCCGCGCATGGAGCCCGAATAGGGATTGTTGGTGTAGACGATGGTGGTGTCGAAGCGCACCGCGGGCACCCGGTAGAGCCCGGCGGTGGTGGAGAGCATCACGTAGGGCGTGGTCGAGCCCCACGACACGTACGCCCCGTTGTCGATCACCACCCGCGCGTCGCGGCCGAGGAGCCGCCCGTCGCGATCGGCCGCGGTGCGCAGGTGGATCACGCACGGCTCGCGGGTCGGGCTCGCGATGAACTCCTCGATGCGGTCGAAGGCGATCTTCACCGGGCAACGCGCCCGGCGGGCCAGGAGCGCGGTGATGATGTCGATCGGGTAGAGGTCCAGGCCGCGGCCGAAGTTGCCGCCCACCGGCGGCTGGATCACCCGCACCCGGTCGCCGGTGATGCCCAGCGCCGCGGCGAGGTCGCGCTGGTAGAGGAAGGGCACCTGGGTGGTGCTCCACATGGTGAGCGAGGCGTCGGGACCATCGGGCGGGCTCCACTCCGCGATCGCGGCCATGGTGCCGAGGCAGGCGGTGGTGACGTAGTTGAGCCGGTACTGTCCCTCCACCACCACCGCGGCGCGGGCGAACGCGTCGTCGACGTCGCCGTGGCTGAACTGGTAGCGGAGGTTCACCAGGTTGCCGCCGCGCTCCTCGTGCACCAGCGGCGCGCCCGGCCGCAGGGCCGCCTCCGGATCGAACACCGCCGGCAATTCCTCGTACTCGACCCGGATCCGGCGCACCGCCTCCTGGGCGATCTCCTCGGTCCGCGCGGCCACCGCCGCGATCTCGTCGCGGATGCAACGGACCTTGCCGCCGTCGGCGGCCCCGCCCTTGAGCGCCAGGTGGTCCCTGGCGAAGCCGAACGGATGCTGCTCGACGCGGTCGGCGGTGATGACCGCCAGCACGCCCGGCATTGCCTCCGCGGCGGTGGCGTCGATGCTCCGCACGCGCGCGTGCGGGTAGCGGGTGCGCAGGATCGCCCCGTGGGCCATGCGGGGCAGCGTGAGATCGTGCAGGAAGCGCGTGTGGCCGGTGACCTTGTCGGCCCCGTCGCGCTTGGGAGTGCCCTTGCCGATGACGTGGAAGCTCACGGCGGTGACGGCGTGATCGAGTGCGGGCGCGAGACGGAACGGCCCGCCCGCCGCGGATGATAGCACGCCGAGCCACGAGCGGGCGGCGCGGACGGCGCCTCGCGCACGTCCCACACGAGCCCGAGCGCCGCGCAGAACCGGATCCCGTAGTAGATCGGATCGAGCTCCCACCAGCGCAGTCCCGCCCGGGCCGCCCGCGGATAGCGGTGGTGGTTGTTGTGCCAGCCCTCGCCGAACGTGAGCAGCGCGACCAGCACGTTGTTGGTCGAGTGGTCCCGCGTGGCGAACCGCCGGTGGCCGTTGCGGTGGCAGAAGTAGTTCACCGCCGAGACCGCGTGGAGGATGATCACGCGGCTGAGGACGAAGCCGATCGCGAACATCGTGAAGCCGCCCGCCCACCACGTCAGGGCGCCCAGGGCCAGCGTGGGGACGTACCACCAGCGGTGCAGCCACACCAGCTCCGGGTATCGGCGCAGGTCCGGCGTCATGCGCGCGATGTCGGCGGCCCGCGCCGGCCGCTCGAAGAGGCTGCCGAACCAGCAGGGCCAGAATCCCTCGCGAGGGGCGTGGACGTCGTGCGCGGTGTCGGAGTACCGGTGGTGCAGCCGGTGCTTGCCCGCGAACCCGATCGGCTCGCCGAACGCGGTGGAGCCCAGCAGGGCCAGCACGAGCTGGAAGGCCCGGCTGGTGCGGAAGGCCCGATGGGCGAAGTACCGGTGCAGCCCCATCCCGCCGCCCACCACGAAGGCCAGATAGAGCGCCGCGCAGGCCAGCCAGTCCCGCGCGGTGGCGCGCGAGACCGCCATCAGCGGAATCAGGTGGAGGACCGTGATCATCACCCCGCCGCGAATCCCCGCCGCGCGCGGCGCCGGCACGGTCACGACACCGGCTCGTACCGCGTCGCGAGCAGGTCGTCGGCCAGGGCGGGGTCGAGCTCGCCGGCGGCGTCGGTGACCATCGTGGGCTGGAAGTGGCCGGCGAACGCGGGGGCGATCCGCATCACCGGCGTGTACACCGGATCGAGGCGCTCGGTGGTGCTCACGTGGGTCCGCGGCCGGCGCCGGCGCAGCATCGACGCCGCCTGCCACACCGGGCCCGGGGTGAGGATGCTGAAGAACGCCACGTTGGAGATCAGCATCTGCTCGAGGCTCAGCGCGTGTCGGTGACCCCAGATGAAGCGCAGCTGCCGGCGCAGGTGCCGCCAGCGGTAGCCGCGCAGGTACTTGGCGGTGGCGAGGAAGCGCGCCACGTCCTCCACCGGATCCAGCGGACGCATGGCCAGCGTGGAGCCTTCCAGATCGCGAAGCCGGGTGGAGGGCAGCAGCAGACCCCGCCGGTACCGATCGCGGAAGAACGGGGTGCCCGGGAACGGCACCGCGCCGAAGATGAAGTTGGGCGCGGGGATCGCCGGGTTGTCGCAGATCGCCGCCAGCTCGCCGTGCATCTGGGCGAGCGTGCGCTCGGTGGGATCGAACACGAGCCCGTAGTTGAACAGGATGCCCGCCTCCATGCAGCGGCGGATGAGCCGGAAGCGATCGTGGCGGACGTTCTGCAGCTTGTTGACGCTGCGCAGCCAGGCGACGTCGAACGACTCCACCCCCACGAACACCGAGAAGCAGCCCGCCTCGCGGGCCGCGGCCAGGATCTCGTCGCTCCAGAGGAAGGTGTCGCTCACGAAGGCGTGCCAGTAGCGGAAGTATCCGGCCGCGCGCAGCTCGCGCAGCAGCGCCATGCGCTCCAGGAAGAAGCGGCGGTCGAAGCCGTAGAACTGGTTGTCCTGGAAGCAGATGACGTCGCGTCGGCCCAGGGCCACGATCTGCCGCCGCAGCTCGTCGAGACTCACCGCGGCGTAGTCGAGACCGGTGGCGGTGAGGCTGCAGAACGTGCAGCGGAAGTTGCAGTTCCGGCTCGACTCCACGTAGCCGATGCGCCGGCCCATCCAGTGCGCGAGGTCGTACCGCGGCGACGGCGCTTCCGCGACCGCGTCGGCCCCGAGCGCCTCCCGGACGACCTCGGCCAGCTGCTCCACCTCCCCGGTGCACACGTAGTCGAAGAACTGGCGCGCGTGGGTCGGCACCGCCCGGATCGCCACCCCGCCCGCCACCGTGATCACGCGCGGGTTCAGCGTCCGGAAGTACGCGGTGAGCTGCCGCATGCGGTCGAAGGCCGCGGTGAGGCCGGTGAACACCACCAGGTCGGGCCACGCCAGCAGATCGCGGGCGAAGATCTCGAGGAAGCCGTCCGAGACCTCGTTGTAGAGCCGCACCTGGCACCGGTCCGGGGACAGCATCCCGGCCAGCAGCACCGGGGCCAGCGCGTTCGGCACCTGCGGCACGCGGATCGCCTCGCGCACCTCGGGCACGTAGGTGTTCACGATCAGGACGCGCGGGCGGGTCGGGCGCACGCGCGGCGTCAGGGGAGGCCCGCGAGGATCCGCCGCGCGGCCGCCAGGTCCGCGCTCGGATCCGCCGAGGCGAAGGGGGCGGTGGCCGCGCCCAGCAGCGCGCGGATCTCGGCGCGCTGTCGCGCGTCGCCCGCCCAGAGTCGCGCGAGGCTCGTGGCGGCCCGGAGGGCGAGGGCGCGGTCCCCGTGCGCGCGCGCCTGCTCCAGCGCCAGCCGGAAGCAGCGATCCGCCGTCGCGGGCTCGGTCGCGGTCCGGCACTCTCCGAGCATCCGGTGGACCTCCGGCTCGAACAGATGCTCGCCGGTCGCGCGCACCGTCGCCTCGGTCGCCCGGAGGCACTCGTCGGCCCGGGCCACGTGCCCGCGCTCCAGCAGCACCCCGGCGAGCTGCAGCCCCATGAAGGCCTCCGCCATGCGCGCGCCCGAGGCCTGCAGCCCCTTGATGCAGCGGTCCATCGCCGCGATGCCCTCGTCTCCGTCGCCACCCCGGACGCGCGCCCACGCCTGGACGAAGGCGCCCAGCAGCTCGAAGTAGCGGTAGCCCTTGTCGGCCGCGATCGCGGCCGTCTCCGCCGCGGCGGCGCGGGCGCCCGCGACGTCCTGCAGGTGGATGCCGAGGAAGGCGCTCGCGTTGGCCGCGAACGCGATGCCGTAGGGATGCCGCAGCCGACGCGCCAGCGCGAGCGCCTCCCGGCAGCGGTCGGCCGCGGCCACGCACTGCCCTTCGTGCCAGAGCGCCAGGCCGGAGAAGGCGAGCAGGTGGACGCGCACGTCGTCCCCGGTGGGCAGGACGAAGGCGGGATCGTCGTCGGGGCCCGCCGCGGCCACGCCTTCCGCGAAGGCGGCGTGGGCGGCCGCCAGCTCGCCCACCCAGAAGCGCGAGAACCCGCTACAGTAGCAGGCCTGCACCAGCGGGGCGCGCCCGGGAGTGCGGCGGGCGATCGCCAGGAGCTCGTCGGCCAGCTCCACCGCGCGCGCGTACTGGCCGCTCACGACGTAGTAGGTCCAGAGGCCGAACTCGGCGCGCAGGCGCTGACCGGTGTCGCCCAGGCGCCGGCAGAGATCCACCGCCCGCGCGAAGGCGGTCTCCACCGGCGCGGCGCCGTAGCCGCGCAGCGCGATGGTGGCCGAGCCCAGCACGCTCTGAAGCCCCAGCTCGAGGCCGTCGCGCGCCGGCGAGGGCGGCATCTGCTCCAGCATCGCGAGCCCCTGCCGCGCGTGCGCCGAGGCCTCCACGTTGGCGGAGCGCTCGACCGCGCGGCGGCCCGCGCTCAGCCAGTGGGCCACCGCTACCTCCGCCATCCCGGCCTCGGTGAAGTGGTGGGCGAGCAGCTCGGGTCGGCTCTCCACCGCGGACGACGCTGGCCGGGTGAGAGCTTCCGCGACTCGGCGATGGTGCTGCTGACGCGTGCTCTTGAGCAGGAGGCCGTACGCGGTCTCCTGGATCAGCACGTGCTTGAACGTGTAGCGGGCGTTCGGCGGCTCTCCCGCCCGGTCGAGCAGGCCCTCGGCCACGAGGTGCTCGAGATCGCGGGTGAGCGTCTCCTCGTCGCCGGGAAAGACCGACCGGATCATCCCGTGGGTGAACTCGCGGCCCAGCACCGAGGCGAGCAGGGCGAGGTCGCGGGACCGCCCCAGCCGGTCGAGGCGCGCCAGCAGGAGATCCTGCAGCGTCACCGGGATCGTGACCGACGGCAGCGGGCGGCGCGCCGCGCCGCCCGTCTCGAGGACGGCCCGCGTGAGCTCCTCGACGAAGATCGGGACCCCGTCCGTCTTCTCGATCACGTACCGGTGCACGTCGTCGGGGAGCGCGGTGCCCGCGATGTGCTCCACCATCGTCCGCACGTGCGCATCGGAGAGCCGCTCCAGGCGCACGTGGATCGCGGGCTCTCCCGCGGCCCAGGCGGGCCGCCCCATCGGCCGGCTCGTGAGCAGCATCATGAGACGGGCGCGGCTGGCGCGCTCGCGCACCCGGCCCAGGAAGTCGACGGTGGAGGGATCGGCCCAGTGCAGGTCCTCGACACACAGGATCAGCGGCTGGCGCGACGCGATGCCGAGCAGCACCGCCACCAGGATCTCGAACGTGCGCTCCCGCCGACGCTCGGGAGCGAGCTCCGCCCCCGCGGGCCCCGCGAGCGAGAAGAGGGCCAGCAGCATCGCTTCCGCATCCTCCGGCAGGTCGCCGTGCCGCCGGATGGCCGCCCGCACCTTGTCGCGGCGCTCGTCCGGCGGATCGCCGCCCTCGAACCCGAACAGCCGCTCGAAGAGCTCGATGACCGGGTGCAGCGCGCTGTGCTGCCAGTAGGCGCCGCACCGACACCACGCCCAGAACGGGGCCGGCTCGGAGAGTCGCTCCTGGAACATGCGGACCAGGCGCGACTTGCCCATGCCCGCGTCGCCCACGATCCACACCACCTGGCCGGTTCCGTCCGCCACGAGCCGGAAGGCCTCGACGAGCAGCGCGAGCTCCGCGTGGCGATTCACCGCCGGGGTGAGGCCGGCGGCCATCGCGGCCTCGAAGCGGCTGCGAACCCCGGTCTCCCGCTCCACCTGGAACACCTCGTGGAGGTGGGACACCCCGCGGAGGGCCCGCGGCCCGAGGGGGGCGCAGACGAAGAAGCCGCGCACGAGCGCGTGCGTGGCCCCGCTGATCAGCACGGTGCCCGGCTCGGCCAGCAGCTGCAGCCGCGAGGCGATGTTCGGGGTCTGGCCCACCGCCAGCCGCTCGCGCCGGCCGCCCGCGCCCACCGCGCCGGCCACCACCGGGCCGGTGTGGATGCCGATGCGCACCGCCAGGCGCACGTCACGCTCGCGCAGCAGGCGCTCGTTGACGCTCTGCGCGCTGCGGACGATGCCGAGCGCGCTGTGCACCGCGCGCTGCGCATCGTCCTCGTGGGCCCGGGGATAGCCGAAGTAGACCAGCAGCCCGTCGCCCAGGTACTGGGCCACGTGGCCGCCGAAGCGCCGGACCACGTCCGCGCAGGCCGCGTGGTACTCGTGGATCACCTCGCGGTAGGGTTCCGGGCCCAGGCGCTCGGCCAGGGCGGTCGAGTCCTCCAGGTCGCAGAACATGACGGTGAGCTGCCGGTACTCGGCCCGGTCGGGCGGCTCCGCGGAGGGCTCGGAGGGCCCGGCAAGGCCGGCGCCGCAGCTGCCGCAGAACTGGAACGACTCCGGATTGGCCGACCCGCAGTGATGGCACACGCCGCGCAGCGGGCTCCCGCAGCTCCCGCAGAAGGCGCGCGCGCCCAGGTTCCCCGCGCCGCACATCGGACAGATCAGCCCGGGCTCGCGACGGTTGTCCACGCTCTCCTCCTATGCGAGCCTTGTCACCCGAAGTGTGACGAGAGGCCGTATCATAGTGCAGCCGCGCTAGGCGCGACAAGGGGCACCCACGATGGGGCAGCGGCCATGAAGGTCCTCCGCGGCGCCGGGATCCTGTTGCTACACGTCCCGGCCGCGTGTCTGCCGTGGTGCCCGCTCACCTGGCGCCACGCGGTCGCATTCCTCCTCGGCTACGGACTGGTGGCGTTCGCCCTGGGCGGGGCGCTCCATCGCTACTTCGCCCACCGCGCGTTCCAGACCAGCCGTCCGGTGCAGCTGCTGCTGGGGCTCCTGGCGGCCGCGTGCTTCGCCGACCCCATCGGCTTCGCGGGCCGCCACCGCCATCACCACCGCTGGGCGGACTCGGCGCACGATCGGGTGGGCC
>DASRHC010000025.1:0-46939 GCA_035650715.1 Candidatus Methylomirabilota bacterium
GACTGGGCATTACCCCAGCCAGGTTCCCCCATTCGGACATCCTCGGATCGATGCCTGCTTGCGGCTCCCCGAGGCTTATCGCAGCTTGCCACGTCCTTCATCGCTTCCCGGCGCCAAGGCATCCACCATTCGCTCTTAGTAGCTTGACCACGAACGTACGTCTCTCACTGTGGAGAACATCGCCTGGCTACACTCGAGAATCTCCGTATTCGGTTTTCAAAGATCGTAGCGAGATATGACTCGCTTCGACATCGTCGTATTCGTGCCTGGTGGAGATGACCGGATTCGAACCGGCGACCCCCTGCTTGCAAAGCAGGTGCTCTCCCAACTGAGCTACATCCCCGCCGCCAAGTCTTGGTGGGCCTTCCTGGGATCGAACCAGGGACCTCGCGCTTATCAAGCGCGCGCTCTAGCCACCTGAGCTAAAGGCCCCAGGCCAGAAAAAATGCTACTGGCTCAACCGTGGAGGCGATCGCACCGAAGAGAGAGCGTGGAGAGCCCGACGATCGTCGACCGCCGGACTCTCGAAGCTCCTTAGAAAGGAGGTGATCCAGCCGCAGGTTCCCCTACGGCTACCTTGTTACGACTTCACCCCAATCACCAACCATACCTTGGGCGCCTGCATCCTTGCGGTTAGCTCAGCGACTTCTGGTACAGCTGGCTTTCGTGGTGTGACGGGCGGTGTGTACAAGGCCCGGGAACGTATTCAGCGCAGCCTGCTGATCTGCGCTTACTAGCGATTCCTACTTCATGTAGGCGAGTTGCAGCCTACAATCCGAACTGAGATCGGCTTTCTGGGATTGGCTCCCCCTTGCGGGTTGGCAACCCTCTGTACCGACCATTGTAGCATGTGTGTAGCCCTGGACATAAGGGGCATACGGACTTGACGTCATCCCCCCCTTCCTCCAGCTCTTCGCCGGCAGTTCCCTAAGAGTGCCCGGCCGAACCGTTGGCAACGTAGGGTGAGGGTTGCGCTCGTTGCGGGACTTAACCCAACACCTCACGGCACGAGCTGACGACAGCCATGCACCACCTGTGTAGGTTCCTGATTTAACAGGTCGTCGCCCTTTCGGGTTTCTACTTCCTACATGTCAAGCCCAGGTAAGGTTCTTCGCTCTGCATCGAATTGAACCACATGCTCCACCGCTTGTGCGGGCCCCCGTCAATTCCTTTGAGTTTCAACCTTGCGGCCGTACTCCCCAGGCGGACGACTTAATGCGTTAGCTGCGGCACGGAAGGGACTGAACCCCCCCACACCTAGTCGTCATCGTTTACAGCGTGGACTACCGGGGTATCTAATCCCGTTTGCTCCCCACGCTTTCGCGCCTCAGCGTCAGGAATTGCCCAGAGACCCGCCTTCGCCACCGGTGTTCCTCCCGATCTCTACACATTTCACCGCTACACCGGGAATTCCAGTCTCCTCTGCAACCCTCAAGAACGGCAGTATCGATCGACGTTCCTCGGTTGAGCCGAGGGATTTCACGACCGACTTGCCATCCCGCCTACGCGCCCTTTACGCCCAGTAATTCCGAGCAACGCTTGCCCCCTCTGTCTTACCGCGGCTGCTGGCACAGAGTTGGCCGGGGCTTCCTCTGCAGGTACCGTCAGATGCCGGAGGTATTGGCCCCGACACCCTTCTTTCCCACTGACAGGGGTTTACGACCCGAAGGCCTTCGTCCCCCACGCGGCGTCACTCCGTCAGGCTTTCGCCCATTGCGGAAAATTCCCCACTGCTGCCTCCCGTAGGAGTCGGGGCCGTGTCTCAGTCCCCGTGTGGCTGGTCGTCCTCTCAGACCAGCTACCCGTCATAGCCTTGGTGGGCCGTTACCCCGCCAACTAGCTGATAGGCCGCGAGCCCCTCCAAGAGCGGCAGCTTGCGCCACCTTTCCTCCCCGATCTTTCAACCGGGGAACGTATCCGGTATTAGCCCCCCTTTCGAGGGGGTATCCCGAGCTCCAGGGCAGGTCACCCACGTGTTACTCACCCGTGCGCCACTAGGACCGCCAATGTATTGCTACACCGACGATCCTCGTTCGACTTGCATGTGTTAAGTACGCCGCCAGCGTTCGCTCTGAGCCAGGATCAAACTCGCCAAGAAGATTCGACAAATCTGAAGCCTGGTCCCTAAAGCCCAACCAAGATGTTGCTTCGGTCGAGCGCAAGGTACTCAGTAGTTACGGATGGGTGCTCACACTTCTTCGGTGAGCCAGTAACATATGCGATTTTCAAAGAGCGGCGGGGTGCGAACCCCTCAGGTTGAATCGAGGCCAGCGGACTACAGCGGACCGGCTGACATCTCTCAACGCCCCCCCTGCGACTTGCGCCAGAGGGAGAGCAGGAAGAGATGATACGGATGGGTCAGAGGGCTGTCAAGTCTATTCCTTGCGCAGCACGAACCGCTTGAAGCGGCGCTTGCCCACCTTCAGGACATGGCTCGCGGGGGACGTCGCCACCGCGAAATTGAGATCGCGGATCGGCTGGCCGTCCAGCTCCACCGCCCCCTGCTGGATCAGCCGGCGCCCTTCGGAGCTCGAGGCGACCAGGCCGGTCCGGGCCAGGACCTTCCAGAGGGGCTCCGCGGCCGCGCTGGTGCCGAGGCTGACTTCCTCAATGTCTTCGGGCACTTCCCTGCCCTGGATCACCCGGGAAAAGTGGGCCTCGCCGGCCGCGGCGCCAGCCTCCCCGTGGTACATCGCGGTGATGGTCCAGGCGAGGCGCTTCTTGGCCTCCATGGGGTGAAGGGCCCGGAGCGCGCGGATCTCCCCCTCGGGGACCCGGGTGGCCAGCTCGAAATAGCGGAACATCAGCGCGTCCGGGACGGACATGAGCTTGCCGTACATCTCGGCGGGCGGCTCGTTGATGCCCACGTAGTTGCCCAGGCTCTTCGACATCTTCTGCGCGCCGTCGAGCCCTTCCAGGATCGGGGTGGTCACCGCTACCTGGGGCTCCTGCCCGTGCGCGCGCTGCAGGTCGCGGCCCACCAGGAGGTTGAAGGTCTGGTCGGTGCCGCCCAGCTCCACGTCCGCCCCGAGGGCCACCGAGTCGTAGCCCTGCGCGAGCGGGTAGAGGAACTCGTGGAGGCTGATCGGCCGCCCCGCCGCGTAGCGCGCCGCGAAGTCCTCGCGCTGGAGGATGCGGGCGACCGTGAGGTGCGCGGTCTCGCGGATGACCTGCTCGAACGTGAGCCGTCCCAGCCACTCGGAGTTGAAGCGCACCTGGGTCCGCTCCATGTCGAGCACCTTGCCGAGCTGCGCCTTGTAGGTCTCGGCGTTCTCCCGGATCTCGTCCCACGTGAGCGGCCGCCGGGTCTCGGAGCGCCCGGTGGGATCCCCGATCATCCCGGTGAAGTCGCCGATGATGATGATCACCTGGTGCCCGAGCTCCTGGAAGTCCCGGAGCTTCTGCAGCACCACGGTGTGGCCGAGGTGCAGGTCGGGAGCGGTGGGGTCGAGGCCCAGCTTGACCTTGAGCGGTGTCGCGGTGCGCAGCGAGCGCTCGAGCTTCGCGCGGAGCTCGCTCTCCACGACGATTTCGGCCGCGCCCCGGCGGATGCGCGCGAGCTGCTGATCCGCGTCGAGGCCGGTATTCACGACTGTATAATAGCAATCCATGGCGGGAGACCGACGCTCCAAACGCGCCGCGCTCCAGCGTCGCCGCTGGCTCCGCTGGGCCTTGATGGCGCTCCTGGTGGTGGTCCTCGTCGGCGCCCTCGGCATCGCCGCCTCCGCGTTCTGGGTCCTCACCATCCTGCCCGGCTCCCTGCCCTCGGTCACGCAGCTGGAGAACTTCGACGCGAGCGAGGGCACCAAGGTCTACGACGACAACGACGAGCTGATCACCGAGTTCCACGTCGAGCGCCGCATCTTCGTCCCCCTCGCCCAGATTCCCAAGACGCTCCGCGACGCCGTCATCGCCACCGAGGACGCGCGCTTCTACTCCCACCACGGGGTGGACCCGACCGGCATCGCGCGGGCGATCTACCAGAACTTCCGCCGGGGGCGCATCGTGGAGGGCGGGAGCACCATCACCCAGCAGCTCGCCAAGGTGCTCTTCCTCACTCCCGACAAGAGCCTGGAGCGCAAGCTCAAGGAGGCGGTGCTCGCGCTCGAGCTGGAGCGCCGGTACTCGAAGGACCGCATCCTCGAGATGTACCTGAACCAGATCTACTTCGGTCACGGCGCGTTCGGGGTCGAGGCGGCCGCCCGCACGTTCTTCGGCAAGGGGGTGTCCGAGCTGAGCCTGGCCGAGTGCACGCTGCTCGCCGGGCTGCCCAAGGCGCCCAGCACCTACTCGCCGTTCGAGCATCCGGAGGCGGCCAAGCGGCGGAGGGCCACCGTGCTGGCCCGCATGGTGGACGTGGGGTCGATCACGCAGCCGGTCGCCCGGAAGACCGCGGAGAGCGCGCTGGGCCTCATCCCGCCCGAGCGCCGGCGCACCACCGGCCAGTACTACCTGGAGTACGTGCAGCAGCAGCTGGAGGCCCAGTATGGCGCGGATCTCGTCTTCAAGGGCGGGCTCCAGGTCTACACCACGCTGTCGCCCGTCATGCAGGTCAAGGCCGAGCGGGCGCTGCGCGAGGGCCTCAAGGCGCTCGAGTCGCGCCGGGTGGCGGCGACCAAGGATTCCGGCACACCCGCGCCCGAGCGCCCGGAGGGCGCGCTCCTCGCCATCGATCCGCAGACCGGGTACATCAAGGCGATGGTGGGCGGCTACGATTTCTTCAAGAGCGAGTTCAACCGCGCGGTGCAGGCGCGCCGGCAGCCCGGCTCCGCCTTCAAGCCCTTCGTGTACCTCGCCGCGCTCGAGTCCGGGCAGACGCCGGCGAGCGTGGTGGACGACTCGCCCATCGAGTTCCCGGCCGGACGCAACGGCAAGGCGTGGAAGCCCGACAACTACGACCGCAAGTTCCGCGGGCCGATCACCTACCAGCAGGCGCTGGAGGAATCCGTGAACGTGGCCGCGGTGAAGGTGCTGGAGAAGAACGGCATCCGCCACACGCTGGATCTGGCCCGGCGGCTCGGGGTGGAGAGCCCGCTCGGCGAGAACCTCTCCATCGCGCTCGGGACCTCGGATCTCACCCTGCTCGAGATCACCTCCGCCTACGGCGCCCTCGCCAACCAGGGCGCCTGGGTGAGGCCGAGCGCGATCCGCTACGTGCTCGATTCGCAGCGCAAGCTGCTCGAGGAGAACACCCCGCAGGCCAGGCAGGTGGTGTCCCCCGAGCTCGCCTACGTGATGACCTCGATGCTGCGCGGCACCATCGAGCGCGGCACCGGGGTCGCGGCCCGCGCACTCGGCCGGCCCGCCGCCGCCAAGACCGGAACCACCAACGACTATTCGAACGCGTGGTTCATCGGCTACACCCCGCAGCTCGTGACCGGGGTGTGGGTCGGCTACGACCGGCCCCGGAGCCTCGGCAAGGACGAGACCGGCTCGCGGGTCGCGGTACCCATCTGGACCTCGTTCATGCAGGAGGCGCTCGCCGGCACGCCGCCGGAGGACTTCCCGATTCCCGAGCGCGTGGTGCTGGTCCCGGTGGACCTCAACCCCAGCGGTGGCTGCGTACGCCCGGTGACGATGGCGTTCGTGGCCGGCACCGAGCCCAAGGAGGTGTGCGGGCCCGCGCGCTACGCCCCCGGGGTGTCGCCACCTCGCGTGGAGCCCCCGCTGCTGCCGGCGCCGCCGAACCCCGCGACGCCCGGCCCGGCACCGTCTCTCCCGCCGCCCGCTGCACCCGCGCCGACCGCCGCTCCGCCTGCGCCGTCCGCCGCGGCGCCCGCGCCGGCCCCGGCGCGGGCGGCCGCGATGACCCCCGCACCGACGACCTCGCCCGCGCGGGTCAGCTCGCCCTAGTCGCGGGGGCCTCCGCGCCGCCGGCTGCCGCCGCCACGTCGGCCCACGGGCGGCCCCCCAGCAGCTCGCCGATCACCGCGCGCACCCGGGCGGCCGGCACACGCACCTGCTCCATGGAGTCCCGATCCCGGATCGTGACCTTGCCGTCCGCGGCCTCGCCCTTGTCGGACGCGCCCACCGTCTGCACGTCCACCGTCACGCAGTACGGCGTGCCCACCTCGTCCTGGCGCCGGTAGAGCCGGCCGATGGCGGCGGTGTCGTCGTAGACCACGGTGAGGTCGCGGGCCAGCTCGTCGCGAAGGGCGTGCGCGGTACGCACGATGTCGTCACGCTTCTTGAGCAGGGGCAGGATCGCCACCGACACCGGGGCCAGCTCGGGATGGAAGCGCAGGACCACGCGCTTCTCCCCGCGCACCTCCTCCTCCCGGTAGGCGTCCGCGAGGAACGCGAGCAGGGCCCGGTCCACCCCGGCCGACGGCTCGATCACGAAGGGCACCACGTGCTCCTTCCGCTCCTCGTCGAAGTAGGTCAGGGCCTTGCCGCTCCACTTCGCGTGCTGCTTGAGGTCGAAGTCGGTGCGGTTGGCGATGCCCATCAGCTCGCTCCAGCCGATGGGAAAGCGGAACTGCACGTCCGCGGTGCGCTTGGCGTAGTGCGCCAGCTCGTCCGGCCCGTGCTCGTGCAGGCGCAGGTTCTCCTCCTGGATGCCGTAGCGCTTGAACCAGGCCAGGCAGTCCTCGATCCAGCGGTCGTGCCAGTGCTCGTCGGCGGGCCGGCCCTCCACCGTGTCGTGCGGGTTCACGAAGTACTCGATCTCCATCTGCTCGAACTCGCGGGTCCGGAAGATGAAGTTGCCCGGAGTGATCTCGTTGCGGAACGCCTTGCCGATCTGGCCGATCCCGAAGGGCAGCTTGCGCCGCGTCGACTGCAGCACGTTGTCGAAGTTCACGAAGATGCCCTGGGCGGTCTCGGGCCGCAGGTAGGTGACCGCCGCGTCCTCCTCGACCGGCCCCATGAACGTCTTGAACATCAGGTTGAACTGCCGGGGGGCGGTGAGCTCGCCCTTGCCGCAATCCGGGCACAGCGTGCGGCGGGCTCCGCAGTGCGTGCACACCTCGCCGGCGGGGATCGTGAACTTGTTCCCCTTGGTCGCGGGACAGTAGTGCACCCACGGCATCTCGTCGATCTGGTCGGCGCGGAAGCGGTGACGGCACTCGCGGCAGTCCACCATCGGATCGGTGAAGTGATCGACGTGTCCGCTCGCCTTCCACACCATCGCGTGCATGAGGATGGAGGCGTCGAGGCCCACCATGTCGGGGCGGCGCTGGACGAAGTCCCGCCACCACACGCGCTTGATGTTGTTCTTCAGCTCCACGCCGAGCGGGCCGTAGTCCCAGCACGAGCCGGTGCCGCCGTAGATCTCGCTCGACTGGAAGACGAACCCGCGCCGCTTGCAGAGCGACACCAGCGTGTCCATCGAAACCATGGCGGTCAGGATAGCACAGCGCCTCGAGCGGGCCGGCGGGGGGCCGTCGTGGTCAGCGGCGCCGGCGCGCGGCCGCGAGGTTGCGCCGCGCCTTGTCGTGGCCCGGATCGAGCCGCAGGCATTCCTCGAAGTGGGCGATGGCCGCCTCCACGTCGCCCCGCAGCAGCAGCGCGGCCCCGAGGTTGTTGTGCGCCGCCGCGTCGGTCGGCCGCACCGTCACCTCCTTCTGGAACAGGGCGACCGCGTCGTCGTACTTGCCGTGCTTGAGCAACAGGTAGCCGAGCTGCGCCCGCGCCTCGCCGGCCTCGACGTAACGCTCCTGACGGGCGAGCACCGCGGCCAGGTTCTGCTGGCCCAGCTCCCACTCCGGCGCCAGCCGCAGGGCCGCGCGGGTCTCGCGCTCGGCATCCTGCAGCCGGCCCTCGTTCAGGTACGCGAAGCCGAGGTTGCCCCGGGCCAGCGGCGAGTCCGGCTCGAGCCGGACCGCGTACTCCCAGAGCGACCGGGAATCGCGCCACACCCATACCAGCGGCCACGTCAGCACGGCCAGTCCGACACCGACGAGGCAGACGACGGCCGGACCCGCGATCCTCCCGCTCCGCGGGACCCGGCTCCACGCCTCGGCGCGGGCCAGCAGCCAGCAGACGCCGCCGCCCACCAGCACCGCCATGCCGAGGCACGACAGGTAGCTGTACCGGGCCGCCACCAGCTGCGGCCCGGACTGGACGATGCCGCTCACCGGGGCGATCAGCCCGAGGTACGTGACCCACACCGCGAGCCCCGCCGGCCAGCGCCGCCGCTGCCAGATCAGCAGCGCGGTCAGCGCCAGCACGCCGGCCGCGCTGGCGAGGATCGGGCCGTCGGTCGGGTCGAACCGCGCGGCCATCTGGTACATCGGCGCGACGTCGATCGGGATCAAAGTCTTCCGGACGTAGAACGCCACGCCGTACATCGCCGCCCCCAGCCGGGTGGCCAGGGGCAGGTCCGCCACCATGCCGCCGTGGGCGTGAAGCGCGTAGCCGGCCATCAGGGCGGTGGCCAGTGCCACGATCAGGTAGGGGATCTTCTCGATCCAGACCGCGCGCGCCGCCGGGCCCGTCCAGGCGCCGCCACGCGCGGGAAGGCGGCGGAGCGGGTAGACGTCGAGCACGATCAGGATCACCGGCAGGGCCATGACGATCGCCTTGGCCATGGCGGCCAGGACGAAGCACGCGAGCGAGAGCACGAGCCATCGCCGGCGACCTTCCGGTGCGCGCGCCGACTTCAGGTAGGCGAGGATCGCCAGGAGGAACAGGAGCCCGGAGAGCACGTCACGCCGCTCGGTGACCCAGGCCACCGACTCCACGCGCATGGGATGAAGCGCGAAGAACATGGCCGCGGCCAGGGCGCCGATCGAGAGGCGCCTCTCGGGTCCGCCCATCGCCAACCGCAGGAGGTGTCGCGCCACGAGGTAGAAGACGGCGGCGGTGGCGGCGTGCAGCAGCACGTTGGTCAGGTGATAGCCGAACGGGTCCATGCCCCAGAGAAGGTAGTCGAGGCCGAAGCTGATCCAGGTGAGCGGGATCCAGTGTCCGGCCAGGGTGGTGGTGAACATCCAGCGGAGGTTCGACCAGCCGAGACCGCGAAATGCGGGATTGTCGACCAGGTTCATCGCGTCGTCCCAGTCGAGGAACCGGTGGCCGAGGGCGGGCCAGAACGCGGCCAGGGTCGCGAGCGCCACGAGGGCCGGCCACGCCCAGGGCCAGCGGACCGGCGGGCCGGCGGGGACCGCGGCCGCCTCCGGCGCGCGCGCGCCGGGCGCCGCGGCGGCCCGAGCCCGGGCGCGCCGCACCGAGCGCGCGCGCGGGCTCATCGGGCGGTGACCGCCCCCGCGGCGGCTTCGCCGACCGCCCGCCTCACCGGTCGGGTCGCGCCACCACCGAGGGCGCGCGTCGCGTCTGGCTGATGAACCGCGACGAGAGCGGATAGCGGCCCATCAGTCTCGCGATCAGGCCCTCCAGCACCGCGGCCAGCTCGGCGTCGAGATCGGCGGCCAGATTCAGCCGGAGCGCCTCCTCCCACGACAGCGCCCGCAGCCGCTTCAGCGCCCCGACCAGCGCCCCGGAGAGCGGAATGGCGTCCGCCCCCGGCCGGCACGCCTCGCAGACGAGGCCTCCCGCCGCCACGTCGAGGGCCGGCGCGTCGAAGGGATGCGGCCGCCCGCACGACATGCAGCGATCGATGCGGGGCCGGTGCCCCAGCAGGTCCACCGCGCGGAGGCCGAAGCACACGGCCACCCGGGCCGGGCGGCGGCTGGCCTCCATCGCCTCGAGCGTCCGGGTGAGCAGACCGAACAGGGCCGGCTGCGGATCCCGGTCCGCGGAGAGACGCGCCACCACCTCCACCGCCCACGCGCCCTGTCCGAGCCGCTCCAGGTGCTCGCGCACCCCCACGAAGGGCCGCACGATGTCGAAGTGATCCACCTGGACCAGCTCGCTGCGGCCGGTGTCGAAGAAGACCAGCTCCCCGAGCGTGAACAGCTCCAGCGCGCTGCCGAATCGGGAGCGCGGCCGGCGGGCCCGGCGGGCGATGCCGCGCAGCTTGCCGTGGTCGCGGGTGTAGAAGTCGACGAGCCGGTCGCTCTCGCCGAAGGCGCGCCGCCCGATCACGATCGCGCGGGTCTTGTGCAGCGCCATCAGGCCCGCCCGCCCATCAGGAGGTGAGCAGGAAGCCGAACTCCCGGAGCGCCCGGTCGTCCTTGCGCCACTCGGACCGCACCCGCACCGTGAGCTCCAGGAAGACCTTGATGCCGAAGAACCGCTCGAGATCGGTCCGGGCGCTGGACCCGATCCGCTTGAGCATCGCCCCGCCCTTGCCGATGACGATGCCCCGCTGCGACTCGCGCTCCACGAAGATCACCGCGCGGATGTACAGGCACTCCGGCCGCCGCCGCTCGGTGAGCTCCTCCACCCGCACCGCGCACGAGTACGGAACCTCCTGGTGGGTGAGCCGGAAGATCTTCTCCCGGATCGCCTCCGCGACCCAGAAGGTCTCCGGCTGGTCGGTCAGGGTGTCGGGCGGGAAGTAGGCGGGCCGCTCCGGCAGCGCGGCCACGATCAGGTCCAGCAGCCGGTCACAGTGCTCCCCCCGCTCCGCCGAGATCGGCACGATCTCCGCGAACGGGTACGCGACCCGATACGCCGCGATCAGCGGGAGCAGGCGGCTCTTCGGGCTCACCAGATCGATCTTGTTGAGGCAGCAGACCACGGGGGCCCGGCTGCTCCTCAGCCGGTCGAGCGCCTCGTGGTCGAGCCGCGCCGGATCCTCGGTGGCCTCGGCCACGAAGCAGACCAGGTCCACCTCTTCCACCGCGCGCTCGGCAACCTTGGACATGAGCTCGGCCAGGCGCCCCGAGCCCGGGTGCAGGCCCGGCGTGTCGACGAAGACGACCTGCGCGTCGGGGCGGGTGCGGATGCCGGTGATCCGGGTGCGGGTGGTCTGCGGGCGCGGCGACACGATCGCCATCTTCTCCCCGACCAGCCGGTTCAGCAGCGTGGACTTGCCCACGTTCGGCCGGCCGACCAGCGCCACGAAGCCCGCGCGGTGGGCCGGTGGCATCAGCCCTCCAGCAGCCCGGCCCAGAGCCGGGGCGGAACGCGACGCCGGCCGCGCCCGGTCAGGATCTCGCGCGCCCGCCGATGCATGCGTCGGGCGTGGCCCGGCACGTGATCGTCGTATCCGGCCAGGTGGAGGAGGCCGTGCACCACCAGCAGATCGAGCTCCACCGCCAGGGACACGCGAAGCTCCCGGGCCTGGCGCGCCGCGGTCTGCGCCGAGACGATCACCTCGCCCCACAGCCGGCCCGGGCCGGGGCCGGCCAGGTCGAAGGCAAGCACGTCGGTGGCGCGCCGGTGCCCGAGGTAGCGGGCGTTCAGCGCGCGGATGCGGCGGTCGTCCACGACCGTGACGTGGACTTCGCGGTCGGCGCGGCCGAGGGCGGCGAGGGTCCGCCGCGCCACCGCGCCCAGACGGCGGCGGGACACACGACGGCGCCGCTGCAGATTGGACACCGCGACCGGCATCACCGGACGGGGTCAGGTCTTACATTCCGACATGTCGGAATGTAAGACCTGACCCCCTCAGTGGGCGGGAGGCTTCTGAGCGCGGTCGTAGGCGCGAACGATCGACGAGACCAGGTCGTGGCGGACCACGTCCCGGTCGTCGAAGTAGATGAACTCGATGCCGTCGAGGCCCTGCAGCACGCTCTGCACCTCGATCAGGCCCGACGGCCGGCTGGCCGGCAGGTCGATCTGGGTGATGTCGCCGGTCACCACCATCTTGGAGTTGAAGCCGAGCCGGGTGAGGAACATCTTCATCTGCTCGGACGTGGTGTTCTGCGCCTCGTCCAGGATGATGAAGGCGTCGTTCAGCGTCCGGCCCCGCATGTAGGCGAGCGGGGCGATCTCGATGGCGCCCTTCTCGGAGAGCGCGCCCACCTTGTCCGGCTCCAGCATGTCGTAGAGCGCGTCGTAGAGCGGCCGCAGGTAGGGATGCACCTTCTCCACCAGGTCGCCGGGCAGGAAGCCGAGCCGCTCGCCCGCTTCCACCGCGGGCCGGGTGAGGATGATCCGCGCGACTTCCCGCTTGAGCAGGGCCGAGACCGCCATCGCGACCGCGAGGTAGGACTTGCCGGTACCCGCCGGGCCGATCGAGATGACGAGGTCATGCGTCCGCACCGCCTCCAGATACCGCCGCTGGTTGGCGGTCTTGGGGGTGACGAACCGACGGCGCGACGGGACCGGGATCGAGTCCGCCAGCACCGACTTCACGTCCGAGCCCGGCTCGCTGCCCGCGATGCGCAGCGCGGAGCGGATGTCGGCCGCGGTGAGGGACGGCCGCTCGCGCAGCATCGCCACCAGCTCATGCAGGACGCGCTCCGTCTCGGCCACGCCCCGCTCCTCTCCCCGGAGCGTGATGTCGTGGCCGCGGGCGGTGATGCGGATGTCGTGCTGGGCTTCCAGCGCGCGCAGGTGCTCGTCGTGACGGCCGAGGAGGGCGAGGTGGTTGAGGTCCGGGGGCAGGACAACCCGCCGGGTGACACCGGTGGCTTCCGTCAACGAGCAATCATTCCTGAGCGGATCATCATCCTCATCCGCAGCATATCACGCAGTTCCAGGCCCTTCCACGACCCGGATCCCCAGCTCCCGGAGCTGCCGCGGGTCCACCGGGGCCGGCGCGTCGGTGAGCGGGCACGTGCCCTTCTGGGTCTTGGGAAACGCGATCACCTCCCGGATCGACTCCTGGCCGATCAGGTTCGCCACCAGACGGTCGAGCCCGAACGCGATGCCCCCCATGGGCGGGGCGCCGAACTCCAGCGCGTCCAGCAGGAAGCCGAACCGGGCCCGGCCTTCCTCCTTGGAGATGCCGATCAGGCCGAACACGCGCTCCTGCACGCCGGGCTGATGGATACGGATCGAGCCGCCCGCGGCCTCCTGCCCGTTCAGCACGAGGTCGTAGGCCTTGGCGCGGGCCTTCCCGGGATCGGACTCCAGCAGGGGCAGATCCTCGTCGCGCGGGGCGGTGAACGGGTGATGCACTGCGTCCCAGCGGTTCTCGTCCGCGTTCCACTCCACCAGCGGAAAGTCGATGACCCAGGAGAACACGTCGCGATCGGCCGGGATCAGGCCGAAGCGCCGGGCCAGGTCCACCCGCAGCCGGCCGAGCACGGCGGCGGCCACCGCGGGCGCGTCGGCGACCAGGAGCAGGAGATCGCCGGCTGTACCCTCGAGCGTCTCGACCAGGCGCGCCTGGATCCCGGTCATGAACTTGGCCACCGGCGACTGCACGCCCTCGGGGGTGACCTTGATCCACACCAGTCCCTTGGCGCCCGCCTGCTTGGCCTCGGCGGTGAGGTCGTCCAGCTCCTTGCGGCTCATGGCGCCCGCGCCCGGCAGGCGCAGCCCCTTCACCGCGCCGCCGCCTGCCACCGTCTGGGCGAAGGCCTGGAACTCGCTGCCCGCGAACAGGGCCGAGCAGTCCTGCAGCTCGAGGCCGAAGCGCAGGTCGGGCTTGTCGGAGCCGTAGCGGGCGATCGCCTCCGCGTAGGGAAGGCGTGGGAACGGCAGCGCCAAATCCACTCCCTTGACCGCCTTCCAGATCGCGGCCACCAGCCCCTCGACGATGGGCAGGAAGTCGTCCCGGTCGAGGAACGAGGTCTCGATGTCGATCTGGGTGAACTCGGGCTGGCGGTCGCGGCGCAGGTCCTCGTCGCGGAAGCAGCGCACGACCTGGAAGTAGCGCTCGATGCCCGCCACCATCAACAGCTGCTTGAAGAGCTGGGGCGACTGCGGCAGCGCGTAGAAGCTGCCCGGCTGCAGCCGGCTCGGCACCAGGAAGTCGCGGGCCCCCTCCGGGGTCGATCGGGTGAGGAACGGCGTCTCCACCTCCAGGAACTGCTGGGCGTGCAGGTAGTCGCGCGCGGCCCGGCACACCTGATCGCGCACCTGGAAGGCGTGCAGGACCCGCGGCCGGCGCATGTCGAGATAGCGGTACTTGAGCCGCAGGGTCTCGTCGATGTCCGCGTCGTCGTCCAGCTGGAACGGCAGCGGCCGCGACTCGTTGAGGATCCGGACCTCGCTGACCTGCACCTCCACCGCGCCGGTGGCGAGCTTGGGGTTCTCGGTTCCCGGCGGGCGCAGGCTCACCGTGCCTCGCACCGCCAGCACGAACTCCGCCCGCACCGACTCGGCCTTGCCGTGGGCGTTACCCCCCGAGCCGGGATTGAACACGCACTGGGTGAGGCCCTCGCGATCGCGCAGATCGATGAACACGAGTCCGCCGTGGTCCCGGCGGCGGTAGGCCCATCCCATCAGGGTCACCGTCTGCCCCACGTGCTCGGCCCGCAGGGCGCCGCAGCTGTGCGTGCGCCGCCAGCCCCCCAGGCTCTCGGTCACGGGCCCGCCTCCCCCGCCCCCGCGCCACGAGGCCCGCGCCATTCCACGGTACCGTCCGCGCCCATCACGCCGATCCGCCGGAATCCGCGCGCCTCGAGCTCCTGCAGCTGCTTGCCCATCCGCTTGGCGCGGGTCTCCAGCAGCACGGGATGGCCCTGCTCGCGGAGCTCGCGGGCCAGGGCCAGCACCGGGCCGAGCGCCATCGCCTCGTCGAACACCAGCACCACGCGATCGCCGTCGCGCTCGCCGGACGCGCCGCGCTCCACCAGGATGCCGATGACCCGCTCGAAGCCGATGGAGAAGCCGGTGGCGGGCACGTCGCGGCCGATGAAGCGGCCGACCATGCGATCGTAGCGTCCCCCGCCCGCGATGGAGGAGGCGGCGTCGCCGTGCTGCACCTCGAAGATGGGCCCGGTGTAGTAGCCCATGCCCCGCACGAGCGCGGCGTCGAACACGAGCCGGAACCGGCCGGCGGCCTGCTCGGCGACGGTGTCCAGGATGCGCTCGAGCCCCGCCCACGCCGGTTCCTCGGCGCGCGCGCCGAGCAGCGCGCGCAGCGCGGCCGGCGTGGTGGCCCGGCCCGGCAGCGCGAGCAGGCGTTCCACCGCGTCCGCGGGATGACCGGCCTCGCGCAGCTCCGCCCCCACCCCGTCCGCGCCGATCTTGTCGAGCTTGTCGAGCGCGATGAACACCGAGGCGGCGCGCGACGGCTCGAAGCCGCAGTGGGCCGCCATCGCGGCGAGCACCCGTCGGTCGTTGATCCGCACCGTGAGGTCCTTCAGGCCGAGCGCGGCCAGGGCCTCGGTGGTGGCGAGGATCAGCTCGATCTCGGCGACCTCCGACGCGACCCCGAGCACGTCGATGTCGCACTGGGTGAACTGCCGGTAGCGGCCGTGCTGGGGCCGCTCCGCCCGCCACACCGGCCCGATCTGGATGGCCTTGAGCGGCTGGGGCAGACGCGCGTGGTTGTGGGCGTAGTACCGGACCAGGGGCACGGTGAGGTCGAAGCGCAGGCCCAGGTCGGCCAGGTCCTCGGGACGGTCGGCGCTCTGGAGCTTCTCGCCGCGCTTCAGGATCCTGAAGATCAGCTTCTCGTTCTCGCCGCCTTCGCTGCGCAGCAGCAGGCGGAGACTCTCGACGGCGGGGGTCTCGATGCGCACGAAGCCGTGCCGGCGGTACACCGCCAGGATCTGGCCCATCGCCCAGTCGCGGAGCGCCGCCTCCTCGGGCAGCACGTCGCGCATGCCACGGGGCGGCGTGGGGTCCAGCCGGAATTCGCTCGTCAGGGGAGACCTACTCCTGCGGGATGGTCATGATGATCTGCGTCTCGCCGAAGCTCTTCAGCAGCACGGTGCTGAACCGCACCACCGCCGCGATGATCGTGGGCTGGCTCGCGTCCTCGGTCCGGTAGGCGCCGAGGCACGTGATGCCGCCCTCGAATCCCGAGTTGATCGTTTGCAGGCGGAAGCCGGCCGGGCCCTTGAAGATCACCGCCAGCAGCCCCTCCCGCACGAGGTTCTGGGGCACGATCAGCTCGTCGATGCCGTCGCCGTCGAGGTCCACCGCGAGCGGCGTGGGCTCCATCTTGAAGAACTTGCTCCGATCAGTTCTGGAGGAACGGGTCGCATCGACCAGCTCCACCGTCTGGTAGCCGCCGCCCACCTGGGTGGACGAGCGCCAGAGCTCCTCGCCGCCCTCGTTGACGATCTGGAGCCGGTTGAACTCGTCGATCAGGGCAAGCGAGCGGGTGTCCTTGCCCATCACGTTGGAAAAGGCCGCGCCCATGGGACGGAACGACGCGGGCACGCGAACCACCTTGTCGGTGATCAGCTTGCCGTCCTTGAGGATCATCTGATCGGCCTGGCCCAGCGTGAAGAAGTTCTCCGGGCTGTAGCGCTGCATCCACAGCGTCTGCTTGACGCCCTCGCCCTTGAGATCCACCGCGAACAGGAAGTCGGACACGTACTCGATCGCCATCGACGGCTTGCCGTCGCGGCTGTCGATCACGAAGGAGTTGAGACCGACCCGGGGCGCGTAACGGTTGCCGATCACCTCGAGGTGACCGTCGCCTTTGAGGTCCGCCAGCTGGAGCGAGAAGACCTTACCTAGGCTACGAACGGATTTTGCCCATTCCGGCTCGACCTTCTGGTTCACGATCCGGTACATGTAGATCTGGTCGCCGTCGCTCACCACCATGCGCGGCACCTTGTCGACGGGCGCCACCGCGATGTCCATGGCCAGGACCGGGAACTTGAACTTGGCCACCTCGCGCAGCGGCAGCGAGTTCTCTCCGGTGGAATAGCTGCCCGCCTCCAGGTCGCCGCCCAGCAGCCGCTGCAGCAGCGACCGCGGCCGCGCCTGCGGCGGGTTCGCCGGCCCGCCCTGCGAGAAGCGCGGGCCCGGATTCGCGGCCCGCAGGGTCGCCGCGGGCACGAAGAACGACGTGGTGATCGCCGGGTCCGGCCGGGGCGCCGAGAAGAAGCGCACATCCATGAACGGCTTGCCCTGGGCCCGCGTGAAGTACACGGCCAGGATGTTGTCGGCCTTGAACTGCCGGGAGGCCTCGCGCACGCCCTTGCCGCCAAGGAACTCGACGGCGCTGATCCGCTGCTGGGCGAGGTAGACGTTGATGGGGTCGCCCATCGTGACCTGGAAGCGCCCGGTGGCCGCCAGCCGCTCGACCATCTCCTGGGTCGCGGTCTCGACCAGGGTCTCCCGCAGGCTCCCCAGGAGCGGCAGCAGCACGATCTTCACCTTCGCCGACGAGACCCTGAACCGGTCGCCCGGCTTCACCTCGACGCCCGGAGGGGCCTGCGCGGTCGCAAACGCTTCCTGGGCCTGGGTGATCCGCGCGGTCCCGAGGACGTCCTCGGCCCGTCCGAGCACCTCTCCGGTCCGGGGATGCTTGATCTCACGCCCCTCGCGGAACAGCTCGACCTCGAGCCCCGCGCGGGCCCCGGCGCGCACGCCCGCCCCGAGGGTGAGCGTGTCCCCCCGCACCTCGAGCACCTCACCCCCGAACCTGGGGAAGAGGTCGAGCAGCTGCTCGACCAGCGCGGTCATCGGGGCCGAGCTCACCGGTCCCGATGCCCCCGGAGCCGGCTGGGACGGCGCCGGCTGCGACTGGGCCCGGACCGCGCCGGCGCCCCCCGTCATGATCACCAGGGCCATCAGCAAGGTAGGCAGGATCCCGCGGACCCGTCGACGCATCGTGGCTGCCATCATTCCCTCAACGCCCCTCCCTCGAGGTTCGAGCGGTCGGCGCCTCGGCGGCGCTCCCAGCCGACGACCGCCCGGAACGTGGCCGGCGCGGGCGGATTCTGGATGACCAGGTAGACCCAGTCCGCGAACGACGGGTTCGAGTTCTCCCCCACCACCGCCGCGATTCCCTGTCCGAGCGCGGTGGACCGCGACAGATAGCGATCCCACAGCACCGGCCCCCGGCCCTCGTAGAACCGTAGCAGATCCAGCGGGTACGTCACCGCGGTCTGCGGCGTCGGCGAGCCGGTCACTCGGTACGGCAGATAGTAGCGCAGCGCGGCCGGCTCCGAACCGAGCGGTGTGCCCTGCAGCGCGAGGCGGACCACCTCCTGGAAGCGGGTGGTCGTGGGCCCGATCACCCAGACCGAGCGGTCGCCGGGATTGCCCTGCCAGACGACCTCGTCCCAGCGTCGTGACCCGTCCCCGGGCCGGATGTCCGCGATGACCTTCACCGCTCCGAACGAGGTCGCCAGCGCCTCCCAGCCATAGCGGAGCGTCCGGTCGCTCAGGACGGCCCCGTCCGGCATCGCGCCGCGGTCGAGGTCCCGGCCGAGGCGATCCATGACGAGCTCCCCCGAGCCGGTGCCGATCGGCCCATCGAGGTAGTGATTGAACGCGTCACGATGGATGCTGACGACCTGGAGCCGGTACTCGACCGCGCCGGCCTGGCTCGCGAGCCCCACCAGCAGCATGAGCCCCACGAGCCACCGCATGCCCGTGACTATACGTCGGGACCGAGGCCCCGGCAAGAAACCATTGGAAAGACTGAGCGGAAAAGACAACGGGCCCGGGGGTCGCCCCCCGGGCCCGAAGCCGAACTGCAGACCGCGTGCTAGAAGGAGAAGCGCACGCGGGAGGTGTAGATGAACGGGTTGTTGGTGTTCCGTCCACCCGCCAGCGGATCCGTGACGGCGTCCAGCGCGGGCCCGGGCAGCATGTAACCCGCTGCGTTGTCCCACACGAGCCCGTCAGCGAACCGCCAGCTGACCAGCGCCATGAACTCGGTCCCGACGAAACGGCTCCGGTCCCGAGCATTGGGGTTGTTCCAATTCGGCAGCAGACCACCGCCGGCAACCGCCGTGCTGTCACGGTCCACCTTCTCGGCCGTCCAGTGCGCGTTCGCACCCGCCATGACCGACAGGGTCGGGGTGATCGCGTAGGTCGCCTTCAGGCCGACCTGGGCGCGGCCGTACTTGTCCCAGCCAATGCTCACGCCGGGATACGCCATCCGGGCACCCGCCTCGTTCCAGGCGTTGAGGTAGTCGATACCCAGCGACGTGAGCTGAGTGCCCCAGTCCGCGAGGTATCCGGTGTCCGTCGTGAGCGGCTGGTAGTAGCTCACGGTGTCGAGCGTCGTGCTGCGCGCCGAGTTACCGGTGGTGTACATGCCCAGCCCCTCGATGAGCAGGGGACCGAGCTGGAAGCCGGCGCGGAGATCCACCAGCCAGGCGCTGATGTCAGCGTAGTACCGGCGACCGGGAATCGCGCCACCCGCGGCGAAGCTGGCCGGGGCAACCACGCCACGGTTACCGAACTGGTACATGACCGTCGGGTCGAACGAGAACGGCCCCATGCGGAGCCGGGCGTCGATACCCGCCGTGTAGCGGTACTCATTGATGCCGCCGATCGTCTGGCCACCAGGCGCCGTGAACGGCGTGGTGGTCAGCAGACCGCCGCGGCCCTGACGCGCGTTACCGTTCGTGGTGCCCTGGGCGTAGAACATCGAGAACATCGGCTTGATGTCCAGGCCCTTGAACGGCGTGATCTCCGGGGCGATGATATACGCGAAGTCATCGCCGCGGTCCTGAGTGCTCGAGATTCCGAACGGGGTCACCAGCCCGCTACGCGGGTTGCCCTGTCCCGTCAGCCCTTCCTCGACCTGGACGTAGGTGCCAACGAGCTTCACGTTGGGCGTGATCTGGCTGGTCACGCTCACGCCCGGGAAGTCACCGGTGGCGTAGGCGGCCAGCTTGTAGCTCGCCAGCGAGCCGAACGGCTGGGCGCCGAGGCGCGCGGTGGTCGGCACCGGGATGAGCGGCACCGGGAACTCCACGTACAGCCACTTGATCTCGATGATGCCGCGGGAGTCCGTGTTCAGGTCGAAGCTGCCGTCCGTGCCGAAGCCGGTCTGGACGGCGGTCGTCGCCGCGCCACCCGCGTTGACGATGGTCGAGTCGTTGGACCCGGCCTGGCCCCATACGTGGTCGAGCTCGATGCCGAGCACGCCCTTGGCCTTGCCGACTTCACCGATGAAGTCGAACCGGCCGCGGATGCGGGAGTACCAGAGCCGGTCTTCCTTGTTGAAGATGCCGGTGTTGTAGTTCGCGATGTTCTGCGAATACGTCGTGACGTTGTCGATGAGTCCATTGATGGTCACCTTCGGCGCCGGCGCCTGCGCCTGTGCCATGGGCACGGCGAGGGCGAGGACGGCCAAGGCGAGCATCAGGACCACTAGCGTCCTTTTCATTACGCTCTCCTCAATCAGGTCGATGAGTTGCAATGTCCTGCAGCTCGTACTGACTGACTTCCCGCGATGCGCGCAACGACGGTGAGGCGGAGAGACGAGTGTTTTCCCTGTCACCCCCTCGGCGGAAAAGAGTAGGAAAACGCCTGACCGTTTTACCGCGAATGCTATTCAGGGGTCAAGGAAAAACCGGCAGGAATTGCGCAGCAAATCACCTGCAAAAACAACTATTTAAATCTCTTAGCCCCCATCGCCGAGGGCCTTCAGCACCTCGGAAGCGCGCTGTCCCAGTAGGGAAGTCGGCTCCAGGTCCCGGGCGGCCCGGAGATGCTGCCTGGCCTCATCCCCGCGCCCTTCCTTCTGCAGGAGCACCCCCAGCCAGAAATGGGACGGGACCAGCTTCGGCTCGAGCTGCAGCGCGGCGCGGAACGCCTCCTCGGCCTCGGTCCGCCGATCGAGCGCCCAGTACGCGTAGCCCAGGTTGTTGTACGTCGACTCGGGGCTCGCGTAGACCGGCTGGGCGAGCGCCTTCTTGTAGGCGCCGATGGCCTCCTCCCACTTGCCCTGCTCGGCCAGCGACGAGCCCAGGTTGTGGTAGGCGTCGCCGTAGGTGGGATCGAGCTCCACCGCCTTCTGGAACTCCACCTGCGCCTCGGGCGCGCGGCCCACGTTCAGGAGCACCGCGCCGACCGCGTTGTGGTAGAGCGCGTTGGTCGGATCCACCTCCACCGCCTGCCGTAGCGAGGCCAGTCCCAGCGAGACCCGCCCCTCCGAGATGCTCTTCACCCCGGCCTCGTACGCCGAGCGCGCCTCGAGCTTCCGGATCTCGGTGTCGGCGGTGGTCGTCGCGCAGGCCGACAGCAGCACGGCCACCAGGATCAGCCCCAGACCTGCTCGCCTTGACACTCCCGAGCGGCCCATGTATTCCTTTGACCCATGCCAACCTACGAATACGAATGTCCAAAATGCCCGCGCGTTTTCGAGGTGCGCCAGCGCATCACGGAGCCGGCGCTTCAAGCGTGCGACCGCTGCGGCGGACCGATTCATCGTCTGCTCTCCCCGGCGCCGTTCATCCTGAAAGGCGATGGCTGGTACGTCACGGACTATCCCTCCGAGGCGCGCAAGAAGGCGACCGCTTCGGAGTCGGGATCGAAGGAGTCGACGACGGCGGCCAAGAGTTCCGATGGGGCGAGCGCCGACTCGAAGACGGCGGCGTCATCGGAAAGCAAGTCTAGCACGGAGAGCGCCGCTTCCTCGACGACCACCAAGTCCGGTAGCGCGTCCTAGCCCGGCTCGGGCGCTCTCCGGACCCGGACCGGAGCGCCGCGGCCGACCCCCAGTCGCCGCGCCGCGCTGCCATCCCGCACGAAGATCTCGACGCGGCCCGTCGAGCCGACGATGGCGGCGGCCGCCTCCGCGGCCCCGGCCGCGAACGCCTCCACGAGCCCGCCGATGGTGTGCCCCGCGACCTCCACGCGGAGCGGCCCCGAGCCCGGCAGCTCCCCGAGTCGGGTCGCCTCGATCGAGGTGAGCAGGTTGCCGAATCGGTCCACGTCGAGCACCTCGCCCACCAGCGCGCCGGCCTCCAGCCGGCTGCCCGGGATCGGCAGGCGGACGGGATCGGGAACCGGTGGCCCGAGCCGCTCCAGCGGGACGCCGGCCGCCAGATAGGCCGCCGCCGGCGCGAAGACGTCGCGGCCGTGGAAGGTGCGGCTCACCTGGGCCCGCCGGTACTCGGGCGCGGTCAACGCCACCGCGGCCGCCCCCTCGACGAAGGGCGTGAAGACCCCGTTGTCCGGGCCCACCAGATAGTGCCGGCGCGCGCGCAGGGCCAGCGGCCGGCGGGCCGTGCCCACCCCCGGATCCACCACCACCAGGTGCACCGTGCCCTCGGGGAAGAAGGGCAGCGCGGCCTCGAGGGCCAGCGCGGCCCCGCGGATGTCGCCGGGCGCCAGATCGTGGGTGAGATCGACCAGCCGCGCCGAGGGACAGATCGACAGCAGCACGCCCTTCATGACGCCGACGAACGGGTCGCGCAGGCCGAAGTCGGTGGTGAGGGTGACGAGGGGCGGGTCAGCGATCGCGATCGACGACGAAGTCCGCGACCAGGATCAGCGTCTCCTTGTCCTCCGAATCCGGGAAGGACCGGAGCGCGTCCTTGGCGCTCTGGGCGTACTGGTGGGCCCGCTCCAGCGCGTACTCCACGCCCGCGTGCTCGACCACGAGTCGCCGGATCTCCTCCAGCTCCTCGGGGCTCAGCGCGGACTGCTTGAGCAGCGCGTGGATGCGGTCGCGATCCGCCGGCCCGGCCCGCTCGATGGTGGCGATCAAGGGCAGCGTGCGCTTGCCCTCCCGGAGATCGGCGCCCACCGCCTTGCCCAGGCGGGCCTGGTCGGCCACGAAGTCGAGCGAGTCGTCGCTGATCTGGAACGCGATGCCGATGTCGAGCCCGTAGCGGGTCAGGCCCTCGATCTGCTCCGGGGCGGCCCGTCCCAGCAGGGCTCCGATGCGACAGCAGGCCGACATGAACGAGGCGGTCTTCTGGGTGATGATCCGCAGGTAGTCGGCCTCGCCGGTGGTCCCGCTCCGCTTGCGCTCGAGCTGGAAGACCTCGGCCTCGGTCATGGAGACGGTGGCCCGCGCGAGCGTCTCGAGCACCCGCCGGTCGCCGTCCTGCACCATCAGCGCGAACGACTTCGAGTAGAGGTGGTCTCCCACCAGGATCGAGGCGTCGTCGCCCCAGCGCGCGTTGGCGGACGGGCGGCCCCGGCGGAGCGGCGCCTGGTCGACGACGTCGTCGTGGATGAGGGTCGCGGTGTGGAGCAGCTCCACCACGCAGCCCATGCGGACCGCGCGCGGCCCCCGGTAGCCGGCGAGGCGCGCCGCGATCAACAGCAGGATCGGCCGGAGCCGCTTGCCCCCCGCCCCCGCGATGAACTCCCCCATCTCGCGGATGAGCGGGACGGACGAGCTGATCTCCCGCCCGATCGCGACCTCGATCGCGCCGAGCTCGTCACCGATCGCCAGCGCGACGCGGTCCTTGAGCAACGCTTCGAGGGGAGTGGGCGCTTTCACCGAGAAGAGGCGGCCGCCGCCGTTACCGGAGCACCACCCGGTCCTTGACCTGGATCTGTGCCCCCGCGGCCGCCTTCTGGACCTCGACGACCGAGAACTTCTCCCGCACCTCCACCACCCGGCCGGTGGCCACCTCCTCGTCCAGCTCGCCGAGGAGCTCCCCGGTGATCGGATGGACGATGGCGATCTTGTCCCGGCGGACGCTCACCGTGCTTCCCACCTTCACGCCGTCGGCGGCGGCCAGGTCGATCACGACCCGCGAGGTGTCGACGAAGACCACGTACCCGCGCGTCGTGGGCGTCGGGGCGATCGCGCTCGGCGCGTCGGTCCGGGTGGTGTTCGTCACCACCGCGGAGGCGCGCCGCAGCTCCGGACCGGCCGTCGGGGTCACGTTCTCCACCTTGTAGGCGCCGCCTTGCCGGGGACTGATGCGGCCGCCCCCGGGCGGCGAGCCGTAGCGGGCGACGATCTCCGGCGGAGCCAGCAGCGTGGACTTGCCGAACACCAGCGACTTCATGGTGGTCGGCACCTTGTCTTCCTCGACCCAGATGTACTCGGGCTCGCTCGCGACGTCGCAGCAGCGAGGATTCTTGATCAGGAGCCACTTGGGCTCGGACGTCTTCAGGGCGACCGACGGATCCCGCTGGGCCGGCAGGCCCACGTACTCGCGCCAGGTGCGCCCGCCGCAACCGGAGACGGTCACCGCGAGCAGGCCGGCGAGCAGGCACCAGCGCACGCGTGAACAGGTCATCATGGCGCCCACAGCATATCAGAACCCCCGCCGCCAGGGCCGCTCCGGGGATGGCTAGTCGGTCGGCACCGGCTCCCACGGGAACCGCTGCTCGGCCGTGCTCTCGATCCGCGTCAACGCCGCGCGGCGAGAGAAGAGTGCGGTGCCGGTGACGGCCGAGACCCAGGTCACGTCCAGGTAGGTCACCCCCCGCCGCTCCAGCAGGACCGGGACCAGCCAGCCTGTCACCTCGAGGGTCTTGCCGCTGCTCCTGGCCTTGTCGGGGCTCACCAGGAGCTCCTCGCTCCGGGTCTTCAGGCTCAGGAGGTGGTCCTGGACCACCGACGGGTCGGCCACCTGGAAGCGCTTGGTCTGCTCGAGCGCGTGGGCCATCATGAACGGCACCCGGCGGAGATCGGCCTTGGCCTTGGTGAGATCGGTGGCGGGCGCCACCGCCACCCGGATGCGGCCCTTGGTGATGCGCACCCCGTCCTCGGGCTGGGGCGGCGGCTTGCCGTCGCTCGGCACGAAGAGGGCCTCGGAGTACTGGGGGTGCATCCGCACGATCTGGGCGTAGCCCAGCACGTCCTCGTACCGTCCGAGCGGTCGCCCGGTGATCGGGTGCCGGAACACGTCACCCTTGCGGAACACCGAGAACTCCTGGCCGGGATGCACGCCGTCCTTCTCGGTGAGGTCGAGGAAGAGCTTGTCCCCGTCCACCTGCACCACCAGACCCTCCACCGGCGGGAAGGCCTGCACCACGTCCTGCAGCAGCAGTCCGAAGGTGGCTCCGACCTGGTCGGCCGTTCCCGCGCCCACCGGCCCGACCGACAGTCCCAGCATCAGGATCAGCGAGCCCAGCGCGAGGAGGCGGCGGCCGCGCACCTAGAACACCACCGACGGCTGGTGGGTGCCGAACACCGTCCGGAGCGTGTCGCAGATCTCGCCGAGCGTGACCCGGGCCCGCACCGCGGCCAGGATCGGCGGCAGCAGGTTGTCCCGCCCGCGCGCCGCCCGATCCAGCGCGTCCAGGGCGCGGGCGGCCTCGTCCGCGTCGCGCTCCGCCCGGAGCCGCGCCAGACGCTCCGCCGCCGCCTGTCCGGCCGCGGGGTCCACCTGGAAGAGATTGGCCGGGGGTGGCTCGTCCATCACGAACTCGTTCACCCCGACCACCACCCGCCGGCGGCTCTCGACCTCTTGCTGGTAGCGGTAGGCGGCCTCCTGGATCTCGCGCTGCATGAACGGGATCGCGTGCACCGAGCCGCCGAGGCCGTCGATCTTGGCGATGTAGGCCTCCGCCTCCTCCTCGAGGCGCCGGGTCATGCGCTCGACGGAGTAGGAGCCGCCCAGCGGATCGATCACGTCCGCCACGCCCGACTCGTGGGCCAGCACCTGCTGGGTGCGGAGCGCGATGCGCACCGCCTGCTCGCTGGGGAGGGACAGCGCCTCGTCCATGGAGTTGGTGTGCAGGGACTGACAGCCGCCCAGCACCGCGGCGAGCGCCTGCACCGCGACCCGCACGATGTTGTTCTCCGGCTGCTGCGCGGTGAGCATGCTGCCCGCGGTCTGGGCGTGGAAGCGCAGCATCTGGGAGCGCGGGTCCCGCGCCCCGAAGCGCTCGCGCATGATGCGGGCCCACAGGCGCCGGGCCGCCCGGTACTTGGCGACCTCCTCCAGGAGATTGTTGTGGGCGTTGAAGAAGAACGAGAGCTGGGGGGCGAACTCGTCGACCTTGAGCCCGGCCTCCTGGGCCGCGGTCACGTACGCGATGCCGTTGGACAGGGTGAACGCGATCTCCTGCGCCGCGGTCGAGCCCGCCTCGCGCATGTGGTAGCCGGAGATCGAGATCGTGTTCCAGCGCGGCACCCGATCGCGGCAGAAGGCGAAGGTGTCGGTGATGAGGCGCATCGAGGGACCGGGCGGGAACACGTAGGTCCCGCGGGCCACGTACTCCTTCAGGATGTCGTTCTGCACCGTCCCGGACAGGCGCTCCGGCGCCACGCCCTGTCGCTCGGCCACCGCGATGTAGAGGCAGAGCAGGATGGCGGCGGTCGCGTTGATGGTCATCGAGGTCGAGACGCGGTCGAGCGGCAGCGCCTCCAGCAGCGCGGCCATGTCCTCCACGCTCGAGATCGCGACCCCCACCTTGCCGACCTCGCTGCGGGCCATGGGGTGGTCCCCGTCGTAGCCCATCTGGGTGGGCAGGTCGAAGGCCACGCTGAGCCCGCTCTGGCCCTGCTCCAGGAGGTAGCGGAAGCGGCGGTTCGTCTCGGTCGCGGAGCCGAAGCCCGCGTACTGGCGCATGGTCCACAGGCGCCCGCGGTACATGGTCGGCTGCACGCCGCGGGTGAACGGGAACTCGCCCGGGAAGCCCAGGTCTCGGAGATAGTCGACGTCCGCCAGGTCGGCGGGGGTGTTGAGCCGGTCCAGCGGCGCGCCGCTCGAGTCCGTGAACGGCACGGGCCGGTCGGGGGTGCGGGCCAGGGCGGGTCGCAGCGTCCGCTCCTCCCACTGCCGGCGGGCCTGCTCGAAGCGCTCGCGCTCTTCGGGCGTCATGCGAGATCCCCCCCGTCCCGGCTCATAGCGGGATGTTCCCGTGCTTCTTGGGCGGATTGCTGTCGCGCTTGGTGTGCAGCACCTCGAGCGCCTGGATCAGCTTCCGGCGCGTGTCGCGGGGCTCGATCACCTCGTCGATGTAGCCCCGCTCCGCGGCCGCGTAGGGATTGGCGAACTTCTCGCGGTACTCGCGGACCTTCTCGTCCTTGACGCGGGCCGGATCGGACGCCCCCTCCATCTCCCGCCGGTAGAGGATGTTCACCGCGCCGTCGGGGCCCATGACCGCGATCTCCGCGGTGGGGAACGCGAAATTGGCGTCGCCCCGGATGTGCTTGGAGGACATCACGCAGTAGGCGCCGCCGTAGGCCTTCCGGGTGATCACGGTGAGCTTCGGCACGGTGGCCTCGCAGAACGCGAACAGCAGCTTGGCGCCGTGCTTGATGATGCCCCCGAACTCCTGCGCGGTCCCGGGCAGGAAGCCCGGCACGTCCTCGAAGGTGACGATCGGGATGTTGAAGCAGTCGCAGAAGCGCACGAACCGCGCGCCCTTCAGCGAGGCGTTGATGTCCAGGCAGCCGGCCAGGTGCGCGGGCTGGTTGGCCACGATGCCGACCGGGCGGCCGCCGAGCCGGCCGAAGCCGATCACGAGGTTGGGCGCGTGATCGGCCTGGACCTCGAAGAAGTACCGGTCGTCGAGCACCGGTCGCACGATGTCCTTGATGTCGTAGGGGCGGTTGGGCTGCTCCGGCACGACCGCCTGCAGCTCCTCGTCCACCCGATCGACCGGGTCCAGGGTGGCGCGCACCGGCGGGTCCTCCGCGTTGTTCTGGGGGAGGAACGTGAGCAGCTCGCGGATGAGGGCGAGGCATTCCTCCTCGTTCTCGGCCGCGAAGTGGGCCACCCCCGACGTGCCGTTGTGGGTGGCGGCGCCGCCCAGCTCCTCGAAGGAGACGTCCTCGTGGGTGACCGCCCGGATCACGTCGGGGCCGGTCACGAACATGTAGGAGCTGCCCTTGACCATGAACACGTAGTCGGTGATGGCGGGCGAGTACACCGCGCCGCCCGCGCACGGGCCCATGATCGCGGAGATCTGCGGCACCACCCCCGAGGCCAGCGTGTTGCGGAGGAAGATGTCCGCGTAGCCGGCGAGCGAGACCACGCCTTCCTGGATCCGCGCGCCGCCCGAGTCGTTGAGCCCGACGATCGGCGTTCCGGTCTTGAGCGCCAGGTCCATGATCTTGCAGATCTTCCGCGCGTAGGCCTCGGAGAGCGAGCCGCCGAACACGGTGAAGTCCTGGGCGAACACGAAGACCGGTCGGCCGTGGATGCGCCCCGAGCCGGTGACGACGCCGTCGCCGGGGATGCGCTGCTGCTCCATGCCGAAGTCGTGGCTCTGATGAACCACCAGACGGTCCATCTCCGCGAACGTGCCCTTGTCGAGGAGGAGATCGAGCCGCTCCCGCGCGGTCTTCTTGCCCGCCCTGTGCTGCCGGGCGATGCGGTCGGGCCCGCCGGCGAGCTCGGCCGCCTCGTTGCGGCGCCGGAGCTCCTCGAAGCGCTCGTGGAGGGACATGGTGGGGGAACCTCCGCTCGACGAGTATAGGGACCCCGAAACGGGAAAGTCAATGAATGCGGGCGGTTTCCGTCCGCTTGTTTGACTTGCCGGGTCACCGCTGCCATACTCTGTGCCCGATGACCCCGCTGGCGGTTGCGGTGATCCTCGTCTGCATCGTGTCGCTCACGGCCGTCCTGATCTCCGTGCTGCTGTCCTTCAAGCGGGTCGCCCGGCGCGCGGAAGGCGTGCTAGGTATCGTGGAGCACGAGCTCCGCCCGGTCACCACCCAGCTGGAGAACCTGACCGCGGAGCTGCAGAAGCTCACGCACAAGGCCAACGACAGCCTGGACCGCGTGGCCGGCGTGGTGGAACGCGTCGAGGATCTGTCCGTGAACGCCTCTCGGGTGGTCGGCGCGGTGGCCGGACTCACCCGCATCGGCCAGTACGCGGGGCTCGCGGCCGCGGTGAAGCGAGGCGCCGAGGTGTTCTTCAGCCGGATGAGGGACCGTCACCCCTGAACTCGAACAAGGAGAAGGCCATGAGCGAGGAGCGCGGAAGCGACGCGGCGGGGTACCTGGGTTGGTTCTTCCTCGGCGCCATCGCGGGCGCGGCGGCGGCGGTGCTGTTCACGCCCAAGACCGGGCGCGAGACCCGCGAGCTGCTCGCCGAGCACGGCGGCGACTGGTTCAAGCGGGCGCAGGAGGCGGCGGGTCAGGCGCAGGGACGGGCCGGCGATCTGTTCGACAAGGGCCGGGAATACTTCGAGGAGCAGGCGCAGCGGCTGGCCTCCGCCTTCGAGGCGGGACGCTCGGCCATGAAGGACGAGATCTCGCGGGGGCGCTCGGCGAACTGAGCCGCCCGGACGGGCTGCCGATCAGATGGCCGAGGTCGAGCTTCCGAACCCGTCGGAGCTGCACGAGCACGCCGAGAATACCTTCAGCCGCCGGGTCGCGCTGGTCACCGCCGTCTACGCGGTGGTGCTCGCCATCGCCGCCCTCGGCGGCAATCACGCGATGAAGGAGATGCTGCTCTCCCAGCAGCAGTCCTCCGACCAGTGGGCGTTCTACCAGGCCAAGGTGATCCGCGAGCACCTCTACCGCGGGCAGAAGCTCAGGCTCGAGGCCGATCTCTCGGAGCGTGACGCCACCCTCAAGCCGGCGGCGCGGGAGAAGCTGGAGGGCCTGCTCCGCCGGCTCGACGAGGAGGAGAAGCGCTACGGCGCGGAGAAGAAGGAGATCGAGAAGACGGCCAAGGACCTCGAGCACAAGCGCGACGGCTACGCGGCCCGCGATCCCTACTTCCTGATCGCGGAGGCGCTGCTGCAGATCGCGATCGTGATGTCCTCGGTGTCGATCCTGGCCCGCTCGGGCCTGATCTTCTCGTTCAGCCTGGGTCTGGCCGTGATCGGCGCGGTCCTCACGGCGAACGGCTACTTCATGCTGTTCCAGCTACCGTTCCTGCACGGCCCCCACCACTAGAAGGGTCTCTGCTCCTCATCCCCCTCTCCCCTCCGGGGAGAGGGCAGGGTGAGGGGTTCGAGGTCGCCCGCCTACCGCCGGAAATCCGCCCGCGTCGGCATCACCCGATCCGCGATCACGTTGCGCATCATCTCCACGGTGCCGCCCCCGATGGCGAACATGCGCGCGTCCCGCACCATGCGCTCGAGCGGCAGCGCGCGCCCGTATCCGGCCGCCCCGTGGATCTGCAGCGCCTGGCTCGTCACCTCCTGCGCCATCTCCGCCGCGAAGGTCTTGGCCTTGGCCGACTCGAGCGCGTCCGGGAAGCCGTCGCGCGCGTTGGCCGCCGCGCGATGGATCAGGAGCCGGGCCGCGTCCAGGCGGATCGCCATGTCGGCCAGCTTCCAGCGGATGCCCTGGAAGTCGCCGATGGCGCGACCGAACTGCCTCCGGCTCCCCGCGTAGGCCAGGGCCAGCTCGTAGGCGCCCTGGGCGAGGCCGAGCGCTACCGTGGCCGCGCCGAGACGCTGGCCGTTGTAGGCCTGCATGAGCCGCTTGAAGCCGTCGGGCGGTCCCACCAGCACGTGGTCCTTCGGCACGCGGCAGCCGTCGAAGTGCAGCCGTCCCTCCGGGATCCCCCGCAGGCCCATCGTGGGGTCGCGCTCGCCGATGCGGAAGCCCGGGGTGTCGCGCTCGACGAAGATGCCGCCGATGCCGGCGGCCCCGGCGGCGCGGCCCATGCGGCAGTACACGAGATAGAGTCGGGAGGTGCCGGCGCCGGTGATCCAGCGCTTCTCCCCGTGGAGCGCGTAGCCTTCCGGCGCCTCCTCGGCGCGGGTCACCATGTCGGTGGCCGCCGATCCCGCCTCCGGCTCGGTGATCGCGATGGCCGGCTTGTCCCCGTCGAGCACCCACGGGAAGTAGCGCCGCTTCTGGGCCTCGGTGCCGTAGGCGTTGAGGGCCCCGACCACGCCGAGGCTTCCCTCCACCACGATGCGCGCGGTGACCCCGCACACCCGCGCGATCTCCTCCACCACGAGCAGGACGTCCAGGATTGAAGCGGAGGCTCCGCCGTACTGGCGCGGAATCGTGAGCCCCATGAAGCCGGCCTCCACGAGGTCCTTCACGTTGTCCCATGGGTACTGCTCGTGCGCGTCCCAGCGGGCGGCGCGCTCGCGGAACGTGCCGTCGGCCAGCTCCCGGGCGCGCCGCCGGAGGGCCTCCTGCTCGGGGGTGAGCGTGAAGTCCATGTCCTCCCTCCGAGGGCGCGACTAGAGGTGGATCGGGTGGCCCAGCGCGGCCAGCGTGGCCTCGAGCGCGGCCTCGGACAGCGTGGGATGCGCGTGGATGGTGTGGACGATCTCCTCCACCGTCGCCTCCAGGGTCCGGCCGACCGCGAACTCGTGGATCATCTCGGTGGCCTCGGGCCCCACGATGTGCACGCCGAGGATCTCGCCGGTGGCCTTGTCGGCCACCACCTTCACGAAGCCGTCCGTCTCCCCGAGGGCCACCGCCTTGCCGCTGGCCGTGAACGGGAACTTGCCCACCGCCACCTCGCGCCCGCCGCTCCGGGCCGCGGCCTCCGAAACGCCGATCGACGCCACCTGCGGCCGGCAGTAGGTGCAGGAGGGCACGTTGCCGTAGTCCACCGGGCGCGGGGACTGGCCCGCGATCGCCTCCGCCGCCACCACGCCCTCCGCCATCGCCTTGTGGGCCAGCATCTGGCGACCGGCCATGTCGCCGATGGCATAGACGCCCTTCGCGGAGGTCTCCATGGTGGGCGACACGGTGACGAAGCCCTTCTCGGTGGCGATGGAGAGCGCCTCCAGACCGAGCCCGCGGGTGCGCGCGGCCCGCCCGACCGCCATCAGCACCTGGTCGGTCTCCACCGTCTCGCTCTTGCCCTCGGCCTCGACGGTCACCGCGATCGACGAGCGCCCGGGCGTGACGGACTTCACCCGCACCCCGGTCCGCACGGCGATGTCGCGCCGGGAGAAGAGCCGCGCGATGAGGGCCGAGGCCTCCTCGTCCTCGAGGGGCAGGACGCGGGGCAGCGCCTCCAGCACCGTGACCTTCGTCCCGTAGGACGCGTAGACGTCGGCGAACTCGATGCCCACCGCGCCCGCGCCGATCACCACCAGCGAGCCCGGCCGGCTCTCGCTGGTGACCGCGCCGGTGGAGGAGATGATCCGCTTCTCGTCGATGGTCACCCCGGGCAGCGAGCGCGGCTCGGAGCCGGTGGCGAGGATCACCGCGCGCCGCGCCTCGAGGGTCCGGGAGCCGTCCTTGCCCGCGACCTCGACCCGGCGCGCGCTCGTGAGCGTGCCGCGCCCCGGGAAGAGCGTGATCTTGTTCTTGCGGAACAGGAACTCGACGCCCTTGGCCATGCGGTCGGCGACCTTGCGCGACCGCTGGATGGCCTGGGCGTAGTCGGCCTTCCACTCCGCCACCGCGATGCCGAACTCCTGCGCGCGCTCGAAGAGATGCACCACCTCCGCGTTGCGCAGCAGCGCCTTGGTGGGGATGCAGCCCCAGTTGAGGCAGACCCCGCCCGGCCGGTCGTCCTCCACCGCGGCCACCGACAGCCCGAGCTGGGCGCAGCGGATGGCGGAGACGTAGCCGCCGGGGCCGGTGCCGACCACCACCACGTCGAAGGCCTGGGCGGCCACGGGCTAGACGAGGAGCCGGAGGGGCTCTTCCAGGAGGCGCTTCAGATCCTGCAGGAAGCGGGCGCCCATCGCGCCGTCCATGACCCGGTGGTCGCAGGAGATCGTCGTCTTCATGCGGCGGCCCACCCGGATCTCCCCGCCGTCGACGACCGGCTTCTGGAGCACCGAGCCCACCGCGAGGATCGCGCCCTCGGGGGGGTTGATGATCGCCGAGAACTCCTCGACGTCGTACATGCCGAGGTTCGAGATGGAGAACGTCGCGCCCGACATCTCCTGCGCGCGGAGCTTGCCGCCCCGGGCGCGCTCGGCCAGGTCGCGCGACTCCACCGCGATCCGGGCCAGCGGCTTGACGTCACAGTCGCGCAGCACCGGGGTGATGAGGCCCTGATCGAGCGCCACCGCGATGCCGATGTGCGCGCGGTGGTGGACCCGGATGGCCTGCCCGCTCAGCTGGGCGTTCACGCCCGGGTTCTTCCGCAGGGCCAGCGCGGCGGCCTTGATCACCATGTCGGTCACCGACACCTTGGGCTGCCCCTCGAGGCCGTTGAGCTGCTCGCGGAGCGCCCACGCCGCGTCCATGTCCACCTCGGACGTGACGTAGAAGTGCGGGACCGGCGCCTTCGACTGCGGCATGCGCTTCGCGATCGCCGCGCGCATCGGCGACATCGGGACGTCCTCGTACTCGGCCTCCGGTCGCGGCGGGATCACGAACGCGGCGCGGGCGGCCGCGGCCGCCGGCCCCCCCGCGGCGGCGGCGGCCGCGGGGGCGGCGACGGGACGCGGCGCGGCGCGCGCGGCCTCCACGTCGGCCCGCACGATGCGCCCGCCGGGGCCGGTGCCCTGGATCAGGCGCAGGTCGACGCCGGTCTGACCCGCGATCTTGCGCGCGAGCGGCGAGGCCTTCACGCGTCCACCCGCCGCGACCGCCGACGCCGGGGCGGCCGACGGCGCCGGCATCACCCCGGTGGTGGCCGGGACCGACTGGTAGCTCTCCATCGCGGGCAGCGGCTCGCGCCGCGCGGGCTCCGGGCGCGAGGCGGTCGCGGCGGCCGGCGCCGGGGCTGCGGGCGCGGGGCCCGGAGCGGTGGGCGCGGACGGCGCGGCGGGGGCGGCCGGCTTCGACGGCGCGGCGGTGACGGCGGCGATGTCGTCGGCCGGATCGGCGATCACGCCGATCAGGTCCCCTACCGGCACCTGCCCGCCCTCGTCCACCACGATCTTCCGCAGCACGCCCGAGCCGAACGCCTCGATCTCCACGTTGGCCTTGTCGGTCTCGATCTCGGCGATGATGTCGCCGCCCTTGACCTTGTCGCCCTCCTTCTTCAGCCACTTGATGACCTTGCCGGTCTCCATGGCGTCGGAGAGCTTGGGCATCAAGACCTTGGTGATCATCGGTTGCACACCCGACGGATGGCGGCCGCGATCTTGGCCTTGGACGGCGTCTTCAGCAGCTCCAGGTTCCGGGCGTACGGCATCGGCGCGTTCTCGCCGGTGACCCGCTCGATCGGCGCGTCGAGGTCGTCGAAGGCCTCCTCCTGGATCTCGGCCGCGATCTCGGAGCCCATGCCCGCGAAGCCGGCCCCCGCCTCGAGCACCACCGCCCGATGCGTCTTGCGGACCGAGCCCACGATGGTCTCGGTGTCCATGGGCCGGAGCGTGCGGGGATCGACGATCTCGACCGAGATGCCCTCCGTGGCCAGCTCCTCCGCGGCCTCGAGGGCCCGGTAGAGCATGCCCATGTAGGCCACCACCGTGACGTCGGTGCCCTCGCGATGGATCACCGCCCGGCCGAGCGGCACCAGGTAGTCCGGGTCGTCCGGCACCTCCCCCTTCACCGCGTACAGCGTCTCGGCCTCGATGAAGATCACCGGGTTGTCGTCGCGGATGGCCGACTTCAGCAGCCCCTTGGCATCGGCCGGCGTGGAGGGGCGCACCACCTTGAGCCCGGGCACGTGGTAGAAGTACGTCTCCATCGACTGGGAGTGCTGCGCGGCCAGCTGCGCGGCGGGCCCGCCCGGGCCCCGCACCACCAGGGGGATGTTGTACTGGCCGCCCGACATGTAGCAGATCTTGGCCGCCGAGTTGACGATCTGATCGAGGGCGAGGATCGAGAAGTTGAAGGTCATCATCTCGATCACCGGCCGCAGCCCCAGCATCGCCGCCCCCACCCCGACGCCGGTGAAGCCCGATTCGCAGATCGGAGTGTCGACGATGCGCTTGTCGCCGAACTCCTTCAGCAGTCCCTGGGTGACCTTGTAGGCCCCGTCGTAGAGGCCGACCTCCTCGCCCATCACGAACACGCGCGGGTCCCGGCGCATCTCCTCCCGGAGCGCGGTGTTCAGGGCTTCGCGATACGTCATGACCGACATGGCGTCAGTCCTTGTACACGTCGGTGAACAGCTCTTCCGGGGGCGGCTCCGGGGAGGCGTCCGCGAAGGCCACCGCCTCGTCGGTCACGTCGTTGACCGCCTGCTCGATGGTCTTGACGTCCGCCTCGGTGAGCACCCCTTCCTTGAGGCAGCGGTCGCTGAAGAGCGCGATGGGATCGCGCAGCTTCTCCCGCTCGACCTCCTCCTTGGTGCGGTACACCGCCCCCGCGGGATCCCGCATGGAGTGCCCGCGGAAGCGATAGGTCCGCGCCTCCACCAGGGCCGGGGTCTTGTCGCGCCGCGCCCGCTCCACCATGCGACCCACCACCTCGCGGACCGCGAGCACGTCCATGCCGTCCACCGGCTCGCCGGGAATGCCGTAGGTCTCCGCGAAGCGCCAGATCTCGGTCTGGGCCAGCGCGCGGTGGATGGCGGTGCCCATCGCGTAGCGGTTGTTCTCGCAGATGAAGATCACCGGCAGCTTCCACAGCGCGGCCAGGTTCATCGACTCGTGGAACTCGCCCTGGGGCACCGCGCCGTCGCCGAAGTAGCACAGCACCACCTGGTCGCCGCCCTGGTACCGGATGGAGAAGCCGGCGCCGGCGGCGAGGGGCAGGTGGGCCCCCACGATGCCGTGGCCGCCCAGGAAGTTCACGCTCTTGTCGAACAGGTGCATCGACCCGCCCTTGCCCTTGCTGAGCCCGCCCATGCGGCCGAACAGCTCGGCCATGACCTTCCGCGGATCGGAGCCCTTGGCCAGGCAGTGGCCGTGCTCGCGATAAGACGACACCGCGTAGTCGTCGGGGCGGCACACCGAGGTGGCCCCCACCGCGACCGCCTCCTGCCCGATGTAGAGGTGCAGGAAGCCGCCGATCTTGCCCAGCGCGTACATCTCGGCCGCCCTCTCCTCGAAGCGCCGGATGAGCGCCATCTGGGACAGAAGCCGCCGCGCCAGCTCGCGGTCGAGCCGCGTGGGCGGCGTTGCGATCTTGGTTTGCGCCATCGATTCCTCCTGGTCCTTCTGTCCTGCCCTGGCGATCCTGGGTCGGCGGGGCGGTCGCTCAGCCGCGGAGGCTGCTCAGCTCGTCCACGGAGAGGCGGCGGCGCTGGCGGAAGATCGCCACGATGATCGCGAGGCCCACCGCCACCTCCGCGGCGGCCACGCACATGACGAAGAATACCAGAGCCTGGCCGTCCGTGGTCCCGTGCCGCTGGCCGAACGCGACCAGGGCCAGGTTGGCCGCGTTGAGCATGATCTCGATGGACATGAAGATCACCAGCGGGTCACGGCGGGTCAGGACGCCCAGCACGCCCATGCAGAACAGGATCGCGGACAGCGCGACGTAGTAGGACTCGGGCACCATCGTCAGGTCCTGCGCCGGGTCAGCGCCATCACGCCCACGATGGCGGCGAGCAGCAGCACGGAGGTCACCTCGAACGGGAACAGGTAGTCGGTGAAGAGCACCCGACCCACCGCGTCGGCGCCGCCCGGCACCGGCGGCCGGGCCCCTCCGGCCAGGGTGACCGAGCCGACCGCCGCCGACACCAGGGCCAGGAGCACCACCACCACCGGGATGGAGAGCAGGCGCGGCCCCCGGAGGGCATCGGGGCCGCTCTCGTCCTTGCCCGGGATCAGCACCATGATCGCGAACACGAAGAGCACCGCGATCGCCCCCGCGTACACGATCACCTGCACCGCGGCGAGGAACTCGGCCCGCATGGTGAGGAACAGCGCGGCGATCGTGCCCAGGTTGACCACCAGGAACAGCGCGCCGTGGATCGGGTTGCGCCGGAGGAGCAGGCCCGCCGCGGAGCCGACGGCCAGCGCGGCCAGCGCGAAGAACACCACGTGGCTCACCGGGGGCTCCGGGACGCCGGGATCGGCACCGGGGACGCGGGGCCGCCCTCCGGACGGGCGGGCTCGAGCGCCAGCAGCGTCTCCTTGTCGTAGATCATGCTGCGACGGTCATAGGCCGCGAACTCCAGGATGCCGGTGTCCATGCGGATGGCGTCCTCCGGGCACGCCTCCACGCAGTACCCGCAGAACACGCACTTGCCCAGATCGATGTCGAAGCGCTCGGGGACCTTCTCGATCTCGGGGTTGGGGTGCTCGGTGGCCACGATGTAGATGCAGTGGGCCGGGCACACCGTCTCGCACATCATGCAGGCCACGCAGCGCGGGGAGCCGTCCTCCCGGCGGACCAGCCGGTGCAGGCTGCGAAGGCGCGGCGAGTAGGGGCGGCGCTCGTCCGGATACTGGATGGTGACGGCCCCCCGCGCGGTCTTGCTGCGGAAGACCACCCGCAGGGTGTGGCGCCACATGTTGACGAAGAAGTGCTGGGCGGTCAGGGCGAGCCCCACCAGCACCTCCACCAGGTAGAAGCGCTGGCGGAGGTTGAGCCGGCTCGGGTGCCGCGGATCGGCGGGCGTGTTCTGGGTCCGGTAGGACGGCGGCACGGCTCAGGCTCTCCACGGCGCCAGCAGCACCAGCGCGGTGATCAGGATGTTGAGGACCGAGAGCGGGAACAGGGCGAGCCAGCCGAGCCGCATCGCCTGGTCGTAGCGGAACCGGGGCAGCGTCCAGCGGATCAGCATCAGGAACCAGATCATCACCGACACCTTGACCAGGAAGGCGACCACCTGGAGCCCGGCCACCGCCGGGTTCGGCAGGGGCACGGTCGCGCCCCACGGGAACACGAAGCCGGAAGGCTGCAGATACGGGACCTGCCAGCCGCCCAGGAAGAGCGCGGTGGTCATGCCCGCGATCACCACGGTTTCCAGGAAGTCGGCCATCGCGAACATCCCGAACTTCATCCCGCTGTACTCCACGAAGTAGCCGATGATCTCGGACTCGCCCTCGGGCGTGTCGAAGGGGATCCGCTTGGTGGACGCGATGCCCGCGGTGAGGAACAGCACGAACGCGAGCGGCTGGGTCAGGATCCCCCAGGCCGGGATCCAGTGGCCGAAGAGCTGGGGCAAGAGCGGCTGGCCCTGCCCGCGCGCGATGTCCTGCATGTTGAGCGAGCCGTAGACCATGACCACGCCCATGATCGAGGCCCCGATCGCGATCTCGGCCGAGATCATGAGGGCGGCGGCCCGCTGCCCGCCCAGCAGCGCGTAGTTGTTGGCCGAGGCCCAGCCCGCCATCATGAGCCCGTACACCCCGAGCGAGATCATGGCGAGCACGTAGAGGATGCCGACGTTCAGGGTCACCGCCTGCAGCTGGATCTCCCGCCCCAGGATCCGGAGCGTGTCGCCGAACGGGATGGAGGCGAACGCGGCCAGCCCGAAGAACACCGACACGAACGGGGCCAGCTTGAACATGAGCCGGTCCGCGTGCGCGGGGGTGAAGTCCTCCTTGGTGAGCATCTTCACCGCGTCCGCGAGCGGGTGCAGGAGCCCCAGGATGCGGATCCCGAAGATCGACGCCCGGTTGGCCCCGATGCGGTCCTGCATGATGGCGGACTGCTTGCGCTCCACCCAGGTCAGGAGCCCGCCGAAGTTCAGCACCACGAACATGACGAAGGCGACCGGGATCGCCTGCAGCAGCAGATCGATCGCCACGCTGCTCACGCCTTCACCACCTGGCCCGCGTCGCGCAGCCCGCGGTAGCTCATGCCCGAGAACGCGGGCACCTGGCCCGCGAGGCCCGCGAAGACCTGCTCGGCCCGGCCGGCCGAGAAGGCGGGATCCGCGCCGCCGAGGGCCCGGCCCACCCGGCCCAGGATGGCCCAGTCGGCCTGCGCCTCGCCGAGCGGCTCCAGCACGGTGCGGAAGCGCTGCACGCGGCCCTCGAAGTTGGTGAAGGTGCCCTCGCGCTCCACGTAGGCCGCGCTGGGCAGCACCAGGTGCGCGCCCGCGCTGGTGCGGTTGGCGCTCGGCCCCTGGAACACCACCATCTCCGCGCCGGCGAGGGCCGCGGTCACGTCGGCGGGCGGCCAGCCCGAGTCCAGCAGGTCGTGCTGGAAGATCCACAGCAGCTTGATGCGGCGCTGGCGCGCCCCGTCCAGGATCGCGCGGGCGTCCCCGGTGCCGAGGCCGATCAGCTCCGCGCCCCGGCGGTTCGGGTTCCGGTCGGCGCGGAGGAGGAAGCCGTCGTCCTCGCCCGGCACCCGCGGCGGCACGCGGTGGTCCACCGCGGCCACCCCCAGATGCGCGGCGAGCCGCTGCAGCGCGAACAGGTCCTCGTTCGACATCTGCGGCGAGGCCAGGATGCCGATCTCCTCGGGCCGGTAGCGCTTGAGAGCCTCGGCCAGCGCGGCCACCGCCTCGTCCCAGCCGATGGTCGCGTCGGTCCCGCCGGTGCGGCGCACCGGCGCGAGCAGGCGGCTGTCGTCGTCGATCCACCCGAAGCCGTAGCGGCCGACGTCGCACATCCACCACTGGTTGACGTCCGGGTTGTGGCGCGGCTTGAGGCGGGCCACGCGGCGGCCCTGGTTGTGATGGGGCCGGCGGCGGTTGACGTGCACCTCGATGTTGCAGCCGCGCGCGCATCCGTTACAGATGGACCGCCCGGTGTCGAGGTACCACACCCGGACCTTGAAGCGGAAGTCGCGGTCGGTCAGGGCGCCCACCGGGCAGATGTCGATGACGTTGCCCGAGTAGTTGTTGTCGAGCGTCTTGCCCGGGAAGAGGCCGATCTCGGAGTGGTCGCCGCGGTTGAAGATGCCCAGCTCGCCGGTCTTCGTCACCTCGTCGCAGAAGCGCACGCAGCGCGAGCAGAGGATGCAGCGCTCCGCGTCCAGGATGACGTGGGGCCCGAGCGGCACCGCCTTCGGCTTGTGGACCTTCTCGTCCACCATGCGCGGGTCGTAGAGGCCGTGGCGCATGTAGTAGATCTGCAGCCAGCACTCGCCGGCCTGGTCGCACACCGGACAGTCCAGCGGGTGATTGACCAGGTGGAACTCCATGATCGACTTCCGGGTCTCGAGCACGCGCTCGGTCCGCGTGTGGACCACCATCCCGTCCGCGGCCTGGGTGTTGCAGCCGATCTGGGACCGCGGGTTCTTCTCGATGTCCACCATGCAGAGGCGGCACTGCCCGGCGATGCTGAGCCCGGGGTGGTAGCAGTAGTGCGGGACCTCGATCCCGGCCTGGCGCGCGGCCTCGATGAGGTTGGTGCCGGGGGCGACCTCCACTTCCTTGCCGTCGATCGTGAGCTTGGGCATCGGTCGGCTCAGGCCTCGTGCGGGATCAGAGCCTCGAACTCGGCCCGGAACTTCTCGATGTAGCTCACGTAGGGACCGACCGCGCCGTCGAAGAAGGCGCAGATGGTGGTGCCGGCCCCGCGCCTGGACACGTCCAGGATGGTGTCGAGATCCTCCTTGCGCCCCTTCCCTTCCACGATCCGGCGGGCCATCTTGTAGATCCACCCGGTGGACTCGCGGCACGGCGTGCACTGCCCGCACGACTCGTGGGCGTAGAAGCGCGCCACCACCATCAGGGCTTCCGGGATCGAGACCGTCTCGTCCATCACGATCACGCCGGCCGAGCCGATCATGCTCCCGGCCGCCTTCAGCCCGTCCGCGTCCATGGTGACGTCGATCTCGTCGGCGGTGAGGATCGGGGCGGAGGAACCGCCCGGCACGACCGCCTTCAGCCGGCGGCCGTCGCGGATGCCCCCGCAGTGGTCGTAGATCAGGGAGCGCAGGGTGACCGACACCGGCGCCTCCACCACCCCCGGGCGGGCCACGTGGCCCGAGACCGAGTAGAGCCGCGTGCCCCCCTGCGTCTTGGTCCCGAGGCCCGCGAACCACTCCCCGCCGCGGTTGATGATGTGGGGCACCGCCGCGATGGTCTCCACGTTGTTGACGATGGTGGGCTGGCCGAACGCCCCCTTGACGGCCGGGAAGGGCGGCTTGATCTTGGGCCAGCCCTTCTTGCCCTCGAGCGAGGAGAGCAGGCCCGTCTCCTCGCCGCAGATGTAGGCGCCCGCCCCCCGGTGCACCACGATGTCGAAGTCGAAGCCCGAGCCCTGGATGTTCTTGCCGAGCAACCCCGCCTCGTAGGCTTCCTTCACCGCCCCGCTCACCACCCGCCACGGCTCGACGTACTCGCCCCGGATGTAGACGAAGCCCAGGTGGGAGTCGATGGCGCGCGCCGCGATGATCATGCCCTCGATCATGGCGTGCGGGTCGCGCTCCATCAGGTAGCGGTCCTTGAAGGTGCCGGGCTCGCCCTCGTCCGCGTTGATCACCAGGTACTTGGGCGCGGGGGAGCCCTTCGGGATGAAGCTCCACTTCATCCCGGTGGGGAACGCGGCGCCGCCCAGCCCGCGGAGGTTGGACTTCTTCACCTCCTCGAGGATGGCGGCCGGCTCCATCCCGAGCGCCCGGGCGAGCGCGGTGTAGCCGCCGGTCTCGCGGTAGACCGCGAGCGTGTGCGAGTCGCGGCGGTCGAAGTTGCGGGTGAAGATCTTCTCGGCCATCAGGCGAGCCCCGCGATGATGCGGTCGACCTTCTCGGGAGTCAACAGCCCCTCGTAGCGGTCGTCCACCTGCATCATGGGCGCCTGCTCGCAGGCGCACAGGCACTCCACCGTGAGCAGCGTGATCCGCCCGTCGGCGGTGGTCTCCCCGACCTCGACGCCGAGCGTCCGGCTGAGGTGCTCGACGATGGACTTGGCCCCCATCAGGTGGCAGGAGAGGTTGTGGCAGACCGAGACCACGTGGCGGCCGACCGGCTGCTGGAAGAACAGCGTGTAGAAGGTCACCACCTCGTGGACATGGGCGGGCGAGAGATCGAAGAGCCCGGCCACGTACTCCTCCACCTCCAGCGAGACGTGGCCGAACGTCTCCTGGGCGAGGCGCAGCACCGGCAGGAGCGCGCCCCGCCTGTCGGGGTAGAGGCCCTGGAGGCGGCGGACCTCCTGGAGCTGGTCCGCCGTGAATTCGGGATGGGTCGCGTCAGGCATGGGTCAGCGCCGGTCCACCTGGCGTGGTTGGCAGGCTGGTTGGGAGGTTGGGCGACCGCCTCTTATTTTTTTGTAACGGGCACGGCGAGCCGTGCCCTCTCTGAGGAGGCTGTCGCATCTTCTTTAGCGATCGAGCTCTCCGCCGATCATGTTGACCGAGCCGAAGGTGGGGATGATGTCGGCGACCATCTGGCCCTCCACCATCCGGGGCAGCGCGGCCACCGGAGGCAGGCACGGCGGGCGGCACCGCACGCGGTAGGGCCGGTCGCTGCCGTCCGAGACGACGTAGAAGCCGAGCTCGCCGTTGGCGCCCTCGACCGGGACGTAGGCTTCGCCGGCGGGCGGCCGGATGCCGTAGCCCTCCATCACCAGCATGAAGTGGTTCATCAGCCCTTCGATCGAGCCGTAGGCGTCGGCCTTGGGGGGCAGGACCACCCGCTTGTCCTGGGTATTCACCCGATCGTGGGCGCCGCGGTCCTGACCCTGCAGGTTCGGCGACAGCGTGATCGGGGTCAGCAGCAGGCCCTGCGTCTTGCCCTGCTTGCCCAGGTCGACGTAGGCGTCGGGGGGAATGGCCTTGCCCTCCCAGTCCACCTGGATCGACCCCCCGGGCAGGCCGTCGAGGGCCTGCTCCGCGATGCGCATCGACTGCTCCATCTCCTGCATGCGCACCAGGTAGCGGTCGAAGTTGTCGCCGTTCTTGCCGAGGGCGATCTCGAACGGGATGCGGTCGTACGCCCAGTAGGGCTGGGTCTTGCGAAGATCGAGCGGCACGCCGGCCGCGCGCAGCAGGGGCCCGGTGATGCCCCACGCGATCGACTCCTCCCGCGAGAGCGCGCCCACCCCCACCATGCGGTCCATGAAGATCCGGTTGCCGGTGAGGAGGCTGTGGACCTCCTCCAGCACCTGCCGGGTCTCCGTGAAGGCCTTCTTGACCTTGAGGTCGAAGCCGGCGGGCAGGTCCGCCTTCACCCCGCCCACCCGCCCGTAGGAGATGGTGAGGCGCGCGCCGGTGACGTCCTCCACCAGCTCCCACAGGAACTCGCGGGCCTTGATCATGTAGAGGAAGACGGTGAAGGCCCCGAGCTCCATGGAGGCCGCGCCCACGCAGGTCAGGTGGTCGCAGATCCGGGAGATCTCGCTCATGATCACCCGGATGTACTTGCACCGCTCGGTGACCTCGATGCCGAGCAGCTTCTCGATCGCGGAGCAGTAGCCGAAGTTGTTGATGAGGGGCGAGACGTAGTTGAGGCGGTCGGTGTAGGGAATCGCGTTGTTGTACGGGCCCGACTCGCACTGCTTCTCGAACGCGCGGTGGAGATAGCCGATCTCCACGTCCGTCTTCACCACCGTCTCCCCGTCCAGCTCCGCGAGGATCCGCACGATGCCGTGCATCGCGGGGTGGGCCGGCCCCATGTTGACGTAGAGGGGCTTGCTGCCCTCGCCGCCGCTGGGCGCCCCCTCGCTGAGGAACATCTCGCGGGTATCGGCCATGGCTAGACCTTCGGCCCGATGAGGGGCTGGCGGCGATTGATCGGATAGTCCTTGCGCAGCGGGTGGCCCTCGAAGTGCTCGTCCATGAGAAGGCGGCGCAGGTCGGGGTGCCCGTCGAAGCGGACGCCGAACATGTCCCACACCTCGCGCTCGAGCCAGTTGGCGATGGGCCAGAGGCCGGTGGCGGTGGGGACCGCCGGGTCGTCCTGCTCCACCGGCACCTTCAGCCGGACCCGGTGATTGTGCGCCACCGAGTAGAGGTGATAGACCACCTCGAACCGCGGCCCGTCCTCGCGACCCGGGAAGCGCAGGTAGTCCACCGCGGTGATGTCGACCAGCATGTCGAAGGCGAGCGCGGGATCGTCGCGGCAGAGGCTCAGCGCGGGCAGCAGCCCCTCGCGCGAGAGCACCGCGGTGTGATCGCCCCGGTAGGCGTGCGTCTCGAGGACGCGGTCGCCGAGCCGCTCGCGCAGCCGGGCCAGGATGCCGGTGCCGTCCATGTCGGGGTCGTCCGGATCAGAAGCGCTGGGTGCCCGCCGCGATCTTGTCCTGGAGCTTCATCAGCCCATCGATGACGCTCTCCGGCCGCGGCGGACAGCCCGGGATGTACACGTCCACCGGAAGGATGGTGTCGATGCCCTGGACGGTGGCGTAGTTGTCGTAGAAGCCTCCGGTGCACGTGCACACCCCGAAGGCCACCACCCACTTGGGCTCGCACATCTGATCGTAGATCCGCTTGAGCACCGGCGCCATCTTGTGGCTGATCGTGCCCACCACGAACAGCACGTCGGCCTGCCGGGGCGAGAAGCGGGGCAACCCGGCTCCGAACCGATCGACGTCGTAGTGGGAGCACGCGGTGGCCATGTACTCCATGCCGCAGCACGCGGTCACGAAGGGGTACTGGAAGATGGAATACTTCCGCGCCCAGCCGATCGCCTCGTCCAGCTTGGAGGTGAAGAAGCTCCCTACTCCCATTCGAGCCCTTTCTTCTTCCAGATGTAGAGGAATCCCAGCATGAGGATGCCGAGGAACACCGCCATCTCCACGAACCCGAACCAGCCGAGCCGCCGGTACAAGGTGGCCCACGGCCAGATGAACACGAGCTCGATGTCGAACAGGATGAAGAAGATGGCGATGGTCGAGAACTTGATCGCGAAGCGGCCCTCCGGCAGCTGCACCGGGTCCTTGCCGCACTCGAACGGCTCCATCTTGACCCGCGAGGTCCGCTGGGGAGCGATCAGCGACGGGATGCCGAGCAGGGCGCCCGCCACCACCGCGGCCACCGCGAACACCATCAGGATCGGGACGTAGTCCATGTCTTACTTCCCGCTCGCGAGGTCCGTCTGCTTCTTGGCGTGGTAGGAGGAGCGGACGAGCGGGCCCGACTCCACGTGGGCGAAGCCCATCTCACGGCCCCGCTCGGCCAGCTCGGCGAACTCGTCCGGATGGTAGAAGCGCGCCACCGGCAGATGCCGGGGCGACGGCCGCAGGTACTGTCCGAGGGTCAGGATGTCGACGTCCACCGCTCGCAGATCCGCCATGGTGGCCAGCAGCTCGTCGCGCTCCTCGCCCAGGCCCAGGATGAGCCCCGACTTGGTGACCATCCGCGGCGCGAGCCGGCGCGCGTGCCGGAAGAGGTCCAGCGTCCGCTCATACCGGCCCCCGTGGCGGGCCACCTTGTAGAGGCGCGGCACCGTCTCCGTGTTGTGGTTCAGCACGTCGGGGGCGGCCGCGATCACCGTCTCCAGCGCGTCCACCCGCCCCTGGAAGTCGGGGATCAGCAGCTCCACCCGGCACCCCGGCGCGTGGCGGCGGATGGCCCGCGTGGTGGCCGCGAAGTGCGCGGCGCCGCCGTCGGCCAGATCGTCCCGGTTCACCGAGGTGATCACCACGTGCTCGAGCCCCAGCTCCCCCACCGCCCGCCCCACCCGCTCGGGCTCCCCGCGGTCCTCCCAGGTCGGCCGTCCGTGCGTCACCGCGCAGTAGCCGCAGTTGCGGGTGCAGACGTCGCCCAGGATCATGAAGGTGGCGGTCAGGTCCTCCCAGCACTCCCCGATGTTCGGGCAGTGGGCCTCCTCGCACACCGAGTGGAGATTCCACTCGCGCATCAGCCCCTTCAGGCGGATGTACCGTGGGCCCCCGGGCGCACGCACCTTGAGCCAGGCCGGCTTCGGCGGCTGGACCACGCGCGATGCGTCGAGAAGCGGCAGGGAAACTCCCATCACTATTGTCCTTTGTCCCCCCGGGCGGCGTCATTATGGCACATGTTTCACAAGCCGCCAATCGCCGCGACGCCGGGCGTCGCGAGTCGAGACCCGGCGGCGGTCAGCGCTCGTTCGAGATGGCGGCGTGTACGGCGTTGCTGATGACGTCGAGCCGCGCGCTGTGCCACGGGTCCGGGACGCGGCTGTTGGTCAGGTAGGCGAACGACACGCCCGAGTCCGGGTCCGCCCAGCAGTAGGAGGAGCCCACCCCGCCGTGGCCGAACGTGCGCGGCGAGGCGATGCTGCCGAGGCCCCGGATGGTCTCGGTCGTTCCACGGACGTGCGGCCCCAGGGCCCGATGCATGGGCATGCCCATGTAGCCGTCGACCCGGCTCCCGGTGACACTGCGCGTGACGTACTGGACCATGCGGGGCGACAGGAACCGGCGGCCGTTCAGGGTGCCGCCGGCAGCCAGCGTCTGGTAGAAGGCGGCCATGGCGCGGGCGGTGGCGTAGCCGCCGCCGCCCGGGGTGCCCGCGCGCCGGAACTCGGGGTCGTTCTCGTCGGCCCGCCTGACCTGGCCGCCGCCGGAGGCGGTCGGCTCGTGCATGTCGACGGCGCGCGCGTGCTGCGCATCGGGCAGGCCCACGTACAGCTCGTCGCCCAGCCCGAGCGGCTCGATCACCTGCTCGCGGATGAAGGCCCGGTAGTCGGTCTTGCTCAGGGCCTCGATCAGCACCGCGGCCACCCAGTGGGCGGCCCGGCCGTGATAGTGAACGCGCGAGCCCGGCGTCCACTCGAGCGTGAAGCCGCAGACGGCCCGCCGCAGCAGCTCGTGGTCCTCCCACGCCGCCTTCGGCACGTCCGCGTTGGGAAAGCCCCCCTGGTGGCTCAGCAGCTGGATGATCGTGATGTCGCCCTTGCCGTTGGCCTCGAAGCCGGGCACGTGCTCGGCCACCCGATCCGTGAAGCGCAACGCCCCCTGCTCGGCCAGCACCCACACCGCGGCCGCGGTGATCACCTTGGTGTTGGAGTAGAGCAGCCAGAGCGAGTCCTCGCGGGCGGGCACCCGCGCCGGATCGAGGCGCGCGTCGCCGAAGGTGCGGAACAGCGCGAGCTGGCCGTGTCGGGCCACCGCGATCTGCGCGCCGGGGTAGCGGCCCTCGGCGAGGTGCCGCGTGATCATCTCCTGCAGGCGATCGAGGGACGGCCCGTCGAGACCGAGCGCGGCGGCCGGGGCGGTGGACAGGGGAAAGGACATGGCGGCCTCCTCACGGCTGCCTCAGGGAGTGGATCAGATCCAGCACGCGGAGCACCTCCCGGCCGTCCCGCACCATCTGCCGGTCGCCCGCCTGGCCCCAGCGCAGGATTCCATCACGGTCCACCACGAACGTCGAGCGGTAGGCCACGTTGCGCTCCGCGTCGTGCACCCCGTAGGCCGCGATGACCCGCCGGTGCACGTCGCTCAGCAGGGGGAACGGGAGCGGATGGGCGGCGCGGAAGGCGGCGTGACAGGACGGGCTGTCGCCGCTGATCCCGAGAACCGCCGCGTTGCGGCTGGCGAACTCCGCCGCGGCCTGGCCCAGGCCGGCGAGCTCGGGCGTTCAGATGCCGCCCCAGTCGTAGCAATAGAAGCCGAGCACCACGTCCCGTCCGCGGAGCTCGCGCAGCGAGATGGCGCGCCCCTCGGTGCTGGGCAGCTCGAAATCGGGCGCGGGCTGCCCCCACTTGAGCGTCGTCACGCCGCGCATTCTGGGGACATTCCACCGCGGAGTCAACCACCCGATCACCCTCAGAACAAGTGTTACCGAAACGGAAGGGGTTGCCTCAAAACCGGTGTTACCGAACCACGCACCGGAAAGGGGGCCCTGTGACCGAGCCAGCGCGCCGGGAATACGCGGCGGTGATGCGCCGCCGCTATG
>DASRHC010000026.1:0-45197 GCA_035650715.1 Candidatus Methylomirabilota bacterium
CGGCGAGCAGAGCGTGCATGCGGCCTTCCCGAGCGCGCCCGCGCGGCCGCTTCGCGCGAAGGCGGGACAGGCGGTGACGCAGCTCGCCTATGCGCGCGCCAGCATCGTGACGCCCGAGATGGAGTATGTCGCGATTCGCGAGAATATCGGCCGCGCGGCGCGCCAGGATCTGGTGCGCGACGGCGAAGGGTTCGGCGCCGAGATTCCCGATTACGTGACGCCGGAGTTCGTGCGCGACGAGATCGCGCGCGGCCGCGCGATCATCCCGGCCAACATCAATCATCCGGAAGCCGAGCCGATGGCGATCGGCCGCAACTTCCTGGTGAAGATCAACGCCAATATCGGCAATTCCGCGGTCGCGTCCTCGATCGCCGAGGAGGTCGAGAAGATGGTGTGGGCGACCCGCTGGGGCGCCGACACGGTCATGGATCTGTCGACCGGCCGCAACATCCACACGACGCGCGAATGGATCATCCGCAATGCGCCGGTGCCGATCGGCACGGTCCCGATCTATCAGGCGCTGGAGAAGGTCGGCGGCAAGGCCGAGGATCTGACTTGGGAGATCTATCGCGACACGCTGATCGAGCAGTGCGAGCAGGGCGTGGATTATTTCACGATCCATGCCGGCGTGCGCCTCGCCTATATTCCGCTGACCGCGCGCCGCGTCACCGGCATCGTCAGCCGCGGCGGCTCGATCATGGCCAAATGGTGCCTGGCGCACCACCAGGAGAGCTTCCTCTACACGCGCTTCGCCGAGATCTGCGAGATCATGGCCGCCTACGACGTGGCCTTCTCGCTCGGCGACGGCCTCCGGCCCGGCTGCCAGGCCGACGCCAACGACGACGCGCAGTTCGCGGAGCTCGACACCCTGGGCGAGCTCACCACCATCGCGTGGGAGCACGACTGCCAGGTGATGATCGAGGGCCCCGGCCACGTGCCGATGCACCTGATCAAGGAGAACATGGACCGGCAGCTCGTGGTCTGCCACGAGGCGCCCTTCTACACCCTGGGCCCGCTCACCACCGACATCGCCCCCGGCTACGACCACATCACCTCCGCCATCGGGGCCGCGATGATCGGCTGGTACGGCACCGCGATGCTCTGCTACGTGACCCCCAAGGAGCATCTGGGGCTGCCCGACCGGCAGGACGTCAAGGACGGGGTCATCGCGTACAAGATCGCGGCGCACGCCGCCGACCTGGCCAAGGGGCACCCGCGGGCGCGCGAGTGGGACGACGCGCTGTCGCGGGCCCGCTTCGAGTTCCGCTGGGAGGACCAGTTCAATCTCTCGCTCGATCCCGAGACCGCGCGCGAGTTCCACGACGAGACCCTGCCCGCCGAGGGGGCCAAGGTCGCGCACTTCTGCTCCATGTGCGGTCCGCACTTCTGCTCGATGAAGATCACGCAGGACGTGCGGGACTACGCGGCCAAGCACGGCATCTCGAGCGAGACCGCCGCGGTCGTGCAGGGGCTGCGGGAAAAGGCGGCCGAGTTCAAGCAGGCGGGCGGTCAGCTGTACGTGAAGCAGTAGCCGCGATGGCCGGCTTCGCGGACTACGAGCAGTTCGACGGCCTCGGGCTGGCCGACCTGGTCCGTCGCGGCAAGGTGACGCCCACCGACCTCCTCGAAGCGGCCATCCAGCGCGTGGAGGACCGGAACGGCACCGTCAACGCGGTCATCATGCGCCTCTACGACCACGGCCGGCGGGCCATCGCGGACGGGCTGCCGGACGGCCCCTTCCACGGCGTGCCGTTCCTCCTGAAGGATCTGGGCGCTCCGCTCACCGGCGAGCGGATGACCCGCGGCAGCCGCTTCTTCGCCGATACGCCGCCGTCCACGTTCGACAGCGAGAACGTGGCCCGGCTGAAGCGGGCGGGGCTCGTGATCTTCGGGCGCACGAACTCGTGCGAGCTGGGCCTGTCGCTGACCTGCGAGCCCCGGCTCTACGGCCCGACCCGCAACCCGTGGGACCCGACGCGCATCTCCTCCGGCTCGAGCGGCGGGGCCGCCGCCGCGGTGGGCGCGCGCATGCTGCCCATGGCCCACGCCAGCGACGGCTTCGGCTCCATCCGCGCCCCCGCCGCCTGCTGCGGCCTGGTCGGGCTCAAGCCCACCCGCGGCCGGAACACGTTGGCCCCCGTGACCGGTGAGGGGCTCGGGGGCTGCTCGACCGAGCACGCGGTGACGCTCTCGGTGCGAGACAGCGCGGCCCTGCTGGATGCCACTCGGGGCGCGGGCCCCGGCGACCCCTACACCGCCCCGGCCCCCGCGCGCCCGTACCTCGAGGAGTGCGGCGCGGCCGTCCGGCCCAAGCGCATCGCCTACACCTCGGTCACCCCGAACGGCGCGCCGGTCGATCCGGAGATCCTCGCCACCCTGCGGGACACGGTGGCCCTCTGCCGCGATCTCGGTCACCACGTCGAGGAGGCGGACCCCGAGATCGACCGCGCCGCGGTGATCCCGACCTTCATCACCCTGGCCGCGGTCAACACGGTGGTGAACCTCTCGACCCATCCCACCGCCGGACGGCCCGCCCGCGAGGGCGAGGTGGAGACGGTCACCTGGAACACCGGCAAGCTCGGCGAGCGGATCAGCGCGGCGGACTACGTGCGGGCCACCCAGACCGCGCATCGTCTCGGGCGACAGATGGCGGCGTTCCACACGCGGTACGACGTGCTGCTGACCCCGAGCCTGGGACAGCTGCCGGTGAAGCTCGGCTGGATCGACATGATGATGGACGACGTGGAGGAGTACTGGCGCCGCGTGTTCACGTTCTCGCCCTTCACGGTCTGGTTCAATCTCACCGGCCAGCCCGCGATGATGCTCCCGATCGGCCAGTCCAAGTCCGGCCTTCCGATCGCCGTCCAGCTCGTCGCCCGCTACGGCGACGAGTCCACGCTCTTCCGCCTCGGCTCGCAGCTCGAGGCGGCCCGCCCCTGGTTCGCCCGCAAACCCGCCCTGGCTTCATAGCAGCCCGATCGGGCACGGCCGCGCTGAGCCGGGCCTCTCGCGAGCGGGCTCGCCCGAGACCGGCCGGGTGGCGGCGGGGGGCGGGGGCCGGATGGCCGCGGGTGGGCCCCCCGAGTCTCCGGTACGCCGCTCGTAGAGCGGCGAATCCGGCGAGCGGGTGACGGAGCGGCCAGCCGGCCCCCGCCCCCCGCCGACAGGACCCGGCCGCCTCGCGCGGGGCCCGACTCAGCCCGGGATTGGCCTGGCTCCGAGGCGGTCAGCGCGGCAGGGCCTTGAGGAGCACGTCGAGGTTCTTGGGGTCGGGCTTCAATTTGCCGACCCCGTGGCTGCGTACCGCGGCGACGACGGCGTCGTTGACCGGGGTGGGAACGCCGAGGCGGCGCCCCTGCTGGGCCACGTAGCCGTTCAGGTAGTCGATCTCGGTGCGGCGGCCCTTCATCACGTCCTGCAGCATCGACGGGCGGCCCCCGGTCAGGAACTTGACGCTCGCCGCCATGTCGGCCTCGACCGCCTCGACGCCCTGCCCCTTCGCCGCGTCGACGAAGCGCTGGGCCTCGATGCCGTAGATGGGCTCGACCTCGTAGCCGGCGGCGCGGCCGACCTGGATCACCTCGGCGCACACGTGGATGGCGATGCGCCGCGGCACCGGGGCCGTGCGCACCTCCGCCGAGCCCAGGCCGCTGAGGCCGGCGAGCGGGTTGGCCATGCAGTTCACGGCCAGCTTGGACCACCGCTCGCCCCACAGGTTGGTGGTCACCTTGGTGCCGGCCACGTCGTTCAGCACCCGGGCCAGGGCCTGCGCGCGCGGCGTGTCGCGACCGTCGTGCTCGCCGATCTTGAAGCCGACCGAGCCGGAATCGGTGCGCATCGCGTGGCCGGGCTCGTACATGCCGGCGCCGATGGTGATCACGCAGCCGAGGCAGCGGTCCTTCCCGACCACCGAGGCCACCCGCTCGTCGTTGATCCCGTTCTGGAAGTCCACCACCACCCCGTCCGGGCGGGCCAGGTAGGCCAGCGCCATCTGGGCCGCCCACTCGGTGTCGTAGGACTTGACCGCCACGAAGATCGCCTCGAACGGCGTGGACACCCCCTGCAGCTCGTGGATGTGCAGCGCCTTCACCGGGATCAGGTGCTCGCCGCAGGTGCCGGAGAGCTTGAGGCCCCGCCGCTTCATCGTCTCCACGTGCTCGGGCCACTGGTCCACCAGCGTCACGTCGTGCCCCGCCCTGGTGAGCAGCCCGCCGACCACGCAGCCGATCGCTCCCGCCCCCAAGACTCCGATCCTCATGTCCGTCGATTCCTCCGTGTGGGATACCGAAAGCACGTCGTGACGTGGTCGTTGACCATGCCGGTCGCCTGCATGAACGCGTAGCAGATGGTGGGCCCGACGAAGCGGAACCCGCGCTGGAGCAGCGCGCGGCTCATGGCGCGCGACTCGGCGCTCTCGGCCGGCACCCGGTCGCGCGCGGTCCAGCGGTTCACGATCGGCCGGCCGTCGACGAATTGCCAGAGAAAGGCGTCCAGGCTGCCGTGCTCCTCCTGCACCGCCAGCACCTGGCGCGCGTTGGTCACGGCGGCGTCGATCTTGAGGCGGTTCCGCACGATGCCCTCGTCCCGCATCAGGGCCGCCCGGCGGCGCGCATCGAAGCGGGCCACCTTGGCGGGATCGAAGCCGGCGAAGGCCTTCCGGTAGGCCTCCCGCTTCCGGAGGATGGTGGACCAGGACAGGCCCGCCTGCGCGCCTTCGAGTATCAGCATCTCGAAGAGGTGCCGGTCGTCGTGGGAGGGGACCCCCCACTCGATGTCGTGGTACGCGATCTCCAGCGGGCCCGCGTTGGCCCAGGCGCAGCGGGTCGGCACGGGGTGTCTCTACACGGCGTCCGGATCGATGCCGTGCTCCTTGAGCTTCTTGCGCAGGGTGTTCCGGTTGATCCCGAGCAGCGCGGCCGCCCGCACCTGGTTGCCCCGCGTCTCGCGCATCACCGCGCGCAGCAGCGGCTTCTCCACCAGGCCCACCATGAGGCCGTGCAGGTTCGCGGAGGCGTGGTGGCGCAGGCCCCGCACGCAGTCCTGCATCTTGCGCTCGATGATGTCCTCCAGCGAGGCGTCCGCGGCCACCGCGGCCGCGGCCGACACCGGGCCGATCGGCAGGTGCTCGGGCAGGATCGCCCCCCCGGACGCCATGACCATGGCCCGCTGCACCACGTTCTCCAGCTCGCGCACGTTGCCCGGCCAATCGTACGCCATCAGGCGATCCATCGCGTCGGCGGTGATCACGCGCTCTCCCAGGGAGGCGGCGTACTTGGCCAGGAAGTGCTCGGCGAGGAGCGGGATGTCGCCGCGGCGCTCGCGCAGGGCGGGCAGCGAGAGGGTCACCACGTTCAGGCGGTAGAAGAGGTCCTCGCGGAAGCGGCCGTCCTTCATCATGGCCTCGAGGTCGCGATGGGTCGCGGCCAGCACCCGCACGTCCATGCGGATCACCTCGTGGCCGCCCACGCGCTCGAAGCTGCGCTCCTGCAGCGCGCGCAGGAGCTTGACCTGCAGCTCGGGCGGCATGTCCCCGATCTCGTCGAAGAAGACCGAGCCGCCGTGGGCCAGCTCGAGCTTGCCGAGGCGCCGCTCCTTGGCGTCGGTGAAGGCCCCCTTCTCGTGCCCGAACAGCTCCGACTCCAGCAGGGTGGCCGGGATCGCGGCCGCCGAGATCCCCACGAAGGGCCGCCCCGCGCGACGGCTGTAGTGGTGCAGCGCCCGCGCCACCACCTCCTTGCCGGTGCCCGACTCCCCGCGCAGGAGCACCGAGACGTCGCTGGCCGCCACCCGCCCGATCGCCTTGTAGACCTCCTGCATGGTGGGATGGCGCCCCACCAGCGCCCCGAACTCCCAGACCTCCTTGAGCCCCGAGCGGAGCGCGGTGACCTCCTGGGTGAGCCGCCGCGCGGTCAGCGCGCGCTCGGCGAGCAGCAGCGCCTCGTCGAGGTCGAAGGGCTTGGCCAGGTAGTCGTAGGCGCCGTCCTGCATGGCGGCGACCGCGGTCTCCATGGTGCCGTGCGCGGTCATGATCACCACCTGCGCGTCGGGCCGCTTGTCCCGCACCTGCTTGAGGAGCGACAGGCCGTCGATGCCGGGCATGCGGATGTCGAGCAGGATCAGGTCGAAGGGCCCCGCCGCCACCTCCCGGAGCGCCGCGGTGCCGTCCTTGACCGCGGTGACCTGATAGCCCGCGCTACGGAAGCCCTTCTCCAGGACCCAGCGCAGGCCGTCCTCGTCGTCGGCGATGAGGATCTGGCCGGCCGGGCCGGAGGTGCTCAGGGGGCTCGCGCTCACCGGCGGGCGATGGGGAGGAAGCAGGACATGGTGGTGCCACGGCCGGGCTCGCTCACCACGTGGATGGCGCCCCGGTGCTCCTCGATGATGCGGTGGCAGAGGGCCAGCCCGAGGCCGAGGCCCCTGTCCTTGGTGGTGAAGAACGGCGTGAAGAGCCGGGCGCGGGCGGACTCCGGGATGCCGCGCCCGGAGTCGATCACCTGGATCTCGGCCATGCTGCGCTGGCCCTGGCCGAGATCGACCTTGGCGAACAGCGGGTCCATGCTGAGCCGGGTCACGAGGGTGAGCCGGCCGCCGCGATCCATGGCCTCGATCGCATTGCGGACCAGGTTGTGGAAGACCTGCAGGATGCGGTCCTCGTCGGCCAGGATCGGCGGCAGGCTCGGGTCGTAGCGCCGGACGATCTGCACCCCGCGCTGGATCGCCATCTCCTCGGTCAGCAGGGCCACCCGCTCGAGGAGCTGGTGCACGTTCAGCGGCACCGGGCGCAGGGTCACCGGGCGCCCGATGTCGAGCAGCATCTCGATGATGCGGTTGACCCGGTCGACCTCCTTGAGGAGCACGTCGGTGTACTCCCCGAGCCGCGGGTCGTCGGCCAGCTCCCGCCGCATGAGCTGCACCGCCCCGCGGATCGCCCCCAGCGGGTTGCGGATCTCGTGGGCGAGGCCCATCGCGATGTGGCCGGCCGCGGCCAGCCGCTCGCCGCGGCGCACCTCGGCCTCGAGCTGGTGCAGGCGCGTGATGTCGCGGATCACCGCCACCGCCGCCTCCACGTCCCCGCGGCGAGCGAGCGGCGCGGTGACGATGCTCACGTGCACCGGGCGGCCGTCGCCGCCCTCGATCACCGCCTCCGACTCGGAGCGGCTCTCCCCGGTGGCCAGCGTGTCGCCCAAATGGCGCACGAGGGAGGTGTCGGGCGGGAAGATCTCCTTCAGCGCGCGGCCGACGGTCCGTCGGGCCGAGCGGGCCAGCAGCGCCTCCGCGGCCGGATTCCAGAGCACCACCCGCAGGGCGTCGTCGACGCCCACCACCGCGTCGGGCAGCCCCGCGAGCAGGGTCTCGTAGTCGAGGGGGACCACCGCGCTCACGCGACGCTGCCTCTCATGCCAGGACCAGGTCCGGGACCGCGTTGAGGTTCAGCGGGGCGCGCTCGCCCGCCTCCAGCCGGTCGTGGCCGGCCGCCGCGATCATGGCCGCGTTGTCGGTGCAGAGCCGCCGGGACGGGACGTGCAGCGCGAAGCCGCGCTCGCGGCACTCGGCCTCCAGCCCCTCGCGCAGCGCGGTGTTGGCCGCGACCCCGCCGGTGAGGACGAGCCGGCGGACCCCGAAGCGCAGCGCGGCACGGATCGTCTTGCGCACCAGCATCTTCACCACGGTGGCCTGGAAGGAGGCCGCCACGTCGGCCACCTGCCGAGGCGCGAGCGGGCCGGCCCGCCGCACGTGCAACGACACCGCGGTCTTGATGCCGCTGAACGAGAAGTCCGGCGCCCCGTCGGTCATGTTCGCGGTCGGGAACGTGATCGCGCGCGGATCGCCGGTGCGCGCGATGCGCTCGACCGCGGGCCCGCCCGGGAAGCCGAGCCCCAGCAGCTTCGCGACCTTGTCGAAGGCCTCGCCCGCCGCGTCGTCCCGCGTCTGGCCGATCCGCTGGTAGCGGCGCGGCTCGCGGGCCAGGTAGAGCGCGGTGTGCCCGCCCGAGACGACCAGGGCCAGGAAGGGAAACGCCGGCGGCTCGCCCTCGAGGAACGAGGCGTAGATGTGGCCCTCGAGGTGGTTCACGCCGACGAGGGGCCGACGGCAGGCATAGGCGAGGGCCTTGGCGGCCGAGCAGCCGATGAGGAGCGAGCCCACCAGGCCCGGGCCGTACGTGACCGCGAAGCCGTCCACATCGCCGAGGGCGATGCCGCTTCCGTCGAGCGCGCGGCGCACGACCGGCACCAGCACCTCGAGGTGTCGCCGCGAGGCGAGCTCCGGCACGACCCCGCCGTAGGGCGCATGCACGTCGTCCTGCGAGGCCACCACGTTGGACAGCACCTTGCGGCCCCCGTCCACCACCGCGGCGGAGGTCTCGTCGCAGGACGTCTCGATGCCGAGCACGATCATGTCATCAAGCCTAACGCACCACGGCCGACACGGGAACCAGCCGCAGGCCTCGCTCCTCCCACCGGGGCACGTACTGCCTGAGCAGCCGGACCGTGAGCGGATGCCCGTGGGCGACCACCACCACCTCGCCCCTCTCCTCCGCCCATCGCGCCACCTCGTCCCAGCGGGTGCGATCGCCCGCCTCGCCGTGACCGTGGTCGATCAGGACGTGACGGCGCGTCGCCCGCACGCCGGCCCGGCGCGCCTCGTCGTAGGCCGCGGACCGGCTCGAGGTGTAGGCGTCGACCAGGAACAGCCGCCGGGCCGCCAGCACCTCCAGCATCGCCCGCATGCGGGCGCGGTCCTCGGTCAGCCGCGAGCCCATCCGGTTGATCACCCCGACCGCCGGGGCCATCGCGTCCAGCTGCCGGGCGATCGCGTGCTGGACCTCGCCGGTGCTCATGGAGGTCAACAGGACGCCCGGTCCCGGATCGAGCTCCGGATACCGGTACGGCTCCATGGGCACGTCCAGCAGCACCTCCATGCCCGAGCGGGCCGCGTCCCGGGCCATCGACGCCGACAGCGGCAGCGCGGGCAGGATCGCCACCGTGAGCGGACGCCGGATCTCGCGCAGGAGATCGAAGACGTCGCGGCGGCCGCCCAGATCGTCCACGATGACCGCGATCCGCGGAGCGCCGGGGGGCGGCGGCGCCGGGGCGGCCTCGAGCGGAGCGATGAGCCGGGCCGGAGGCGGCGGCGCGATGGCCCGGGTCGGGGCCGGCCCGGAGCGTCCCCCCGTGAAGAGGCTCGCCTCGCCGCGGCGGGCCTGCCACTGATCGAGCACGACCACCGCGACCAGCAGCAGGACGATGAGGCCGGCGAGAGCCTGCCACACTCTCGCCGGCACCGGATCGGACTCCGTCGGCCCTAGCGGGCCTGCGCCTGCGGCGTCACCGGCGTGGGCCGGGTCTTGTCGAGGATCTTCATGGCCTTGAGCAGGTCGAGCGCCCGCTGCAGCTGCGGGTCGCGCTTGAGCTGCTCCTGCGGCGTCTCGTTCACGGGCGGAGCCGGCGTCGGCGTCTCCCCGGCGCCCGCGGCCGCGGTGGTCTTCGGGCCGTCCACCACGATGTCCGGCGTGATGCCCTTGCCGTGGATCGATCGGCCCTTCGGCGTGAAGTACTTCGCGGTGGTCAGCCGCAGGCCGGAGCCGTCGGACAGGGGAATGATCGTCTGCACCGAGCCCTTGCCGAAGCTCTGCGTGCCCAGCACCACCGCGCGGCCCCAGTCCTGGAGCGCGCCGGCCACGATCTCCGAGGCGGAGGCGCTCCCCTGGTTGACCAGCACCACCACCGGGAAGTCGGTGAAGGCCCGCTTCGCGTTCGAGGAGAAGCGCATGTTCTGGTTGCGCACCCGGCCCTCGGTGTAGACCACCAGCTTGCCCGGCTCGAGGAACTTCTCGGTCACCTCGACCGCGGAGGTCAGGAGGCCGCCCGGGTTGTTGCGCAGGTCCAGGACGAGGCCCTGGATCTTGCCCTCCTTGGTGTACTTCTCCAGCGCGTTCTCGAGGTCGTTGGAGGTCTGCTCCTGGAACTGGCGCAGGCGGATGTACTCGATGCCCGGCTCGAGCTGGCTGAACTTCACGGACTGCACCCGGATCTGCTCGCGGGTGATCAGGAAATCCTTCGGCTCCGCCCATCCCTCGCGGACGATGGTGATGGTGATCTTGCTGCCCGGCTTGCCGCGCATGCGCTTCACCGCATCGGCCAGCTGCATGTCCTTGGTGGACAGCCCCTCGATCTTCAGGATGCGATCGCCGGGCTGGATGCCGGCGCGGTAGGCGGGCGTGCCCTCGATGGGCGCCACCACCGTCAGCACGTCGTCCCGCAGGGTGATCTCGATGCCGAGCCCGCCGAACGAGCCGCTCGTCTCGACCTGCATCTCCCGGTACATGTCGGGGTCCAGGAACGAGGAATGGGGATCCAGCCCCCGGAGCGTTCCCTTGATCGCGTTGTAGATGATGTCCTTGGGCGGAACCTCGTCCACGTACTGGCTCTGGACGATCGAGAGCACCTCGGTGAAGAGCCTCAGGTTCTCGTAGGTGGCCGCGGTGTCGTTGCCCTTGCTCGCCACCCCGCCGCCCAGCGACAGGGTGAGGACCAGGAGCAGCGCCGAGATCATGACCACCTTCTTCATGTGCCGGATGGGGCGCATCGTGTACTCCTCCGTTCGTGAACTAGCCCTTCGGCCGCAGCCACTGGGCCGGATCCTGAGGCTTCCCTTCGTGCCGCACCTCGAAGTACAGGCGAGGCCCCTGCAGCGAGCCGGTATCGCCGACGGTGCCGATGATCTGTCCCTGCTTCACCTCGTCACCCTCGCTGACCCGGATGTCGGCCGCGTGAGCGTAGACCGTGTAGTACTCCCCGCCGTGATCCACGATGATCAGGTTCCCGTAGCCCCGGAACCAGCCCGTGTACACCACGTGCCCGGGGAAGACCGCCGCGATGCTGGACCCCTCGGTGGCCTCGATGTCGATCCCGTTGCGAAACGTCTTCGTTCCGAAGCGGGGATTGACCTGCGGCCCGTATTCGGCGACCACCCGGCCGTCCGCCGGCCAGGAGAGGCGCCCCCGCAGCGACGCGAAGCCCGAGCCGGACGGCGCCTCGCCCGGGGTCGGGCGGGCGGGACGGCTCGGGGGCGGCACCTTGGCCATCGCCCGCCGCTGCTTCTCCTGCAGATCCCGGATGAACGCCTCGAGCCGGCGGGTGGCCTCGGACAGCTCGCCCACCATCCGGTCGTGGTACGCCCGCTCGTCCTGCACCTTCGAGAGGAGGGCGCGGCGCTTCGCCGCCTCCTTGTCGAACTCGGCCCGCTCCTGCTCGGCTTCGGATTTGAGCGACGCCAGCTCCTTGCCGCGGGCCTCGACGCGGCTCTTGCGATCGGCCAGAATTTCGGACGTCACACGATACTCTCGAATGAGTCGGGCGTCCACCGTGGCCAGGGTGGTGAGGTGGCGGAGCTGCACCGCCTGGTTCACCGGGTCGTCCCCCGACAGCACGATGGGGAGCACCCCGCCCTGGGCCTGCAGCTTGTAGAGCGCCCGCAGGCGGCGGCCCAGCACCTCCTCCTGCCCCGAGCGGCGTGCCTGCAGCCGCCGGATCTCGCCCTGCAGCTCCGCGATGTCCCCCTGGGCCTTGCGCATGCGGCCGTCCAGGGTGGCCACCTGCTTGCGCTTCTCGGTGAGTCGCTGGTCGATCGCCTCGAGCTCGCTCAGCACGCTGGCCTCGCGGCGACGGGCGTCCGCCGCCTTCCTGCGCTCCTCGCTGAGCTGCTTCTGCGTCTGCTGCAGGTCCCGCTGCTTGTCGCCCAGGTCGGCGGGGCCGGGGTCCCGCTTGTGCTGCGCCCACCCGGCGGGGGCCAGCAGCAGAGGACCGGCGGCGAGCGCCAGGGCCAGGAGCCGGCGCGGGAGACCGCTCATGCGGGGACGCGCCCTCGCGCCAGCAGCCCGCCGATCGCGCCCAGCATGGTCCCGGCGCCGATCAGGGCCAGCGCCTGCACGGGCGAGAGGAACGCCACGCGCTCGAGCCCGATGGTCACCGGCAGCAGGGGCTCGAGCCGGGGCACCGCGACCGCGTAGGCGAACTCCAGCGTCGCGAGGGCCACGATGGCGGCCACCAGGCCCTGGGCCATCCCCTGGAGCAGGCGCGGCCAGCGGATGACGTTCTCGGTGGCCCCGACCAGCCGCATGATCTCCATCTCGTCGCGGCGGAGATGGAGCACCAGGGTGGTGGCGGTGGTCACGGTCAGGATGGCGGCCACCGCGAGCACCGCGCCGATGACGAGCCCCACCCCCTGGAACAGGCGGCGGAACTGGGCGAGCCCATCCACCCACTGGCTGCCCCCCTGCACCTCGTCCACCTCCGGCAGCGCGGCCAGCCGGGCCACCAGCGCGCGGGTGCCTTCGGGCGTGGCGATCGCCGCGTCGGGCGTGATCTCGACCGAGGCGGGCAGCGGGTTGCGCGGCAGCATCTCCGCCACCTCCGCCTCGCTGCCCAGCGACCGCTTCAGCACGCTCAGGGCCTCGGCCTTCGACACGAACCGCAGGCGCTGCACGCCGCCCACCGCCTGGATCCGCCGCAGCAGGTCCTCCAGGCGCCCCGCGGGCGGCTCTTCCTTGAGGTAGGCGATGACGCGAACGCGGTCGCCCCAGAGCGCGATGGCGCGCCCCAGGTTCACCGAGAGCAGCCAGAACCCGCCGAGCGCGGTGAGCGAGAGCGCGATCAGCAGGATCGCGCTCACGCCCAGGCGGCCCGCCCGACGCAGGTCGCGCATCGCCTCGTTGAAGATGAAGCTGACCACCCGCTCAGCCCTCGTCCTTCACGAGCCGGCCCTGCTCCAGGCGCAGCGTGCGGCGCTTGAGGAGCGGGACCAGCCGGGCCTGGTGGGTGGCGAAGAGCACGGTGGTCCCGCGGCTCCAGATGTCCTTGACGAGCCCCAGGATGTCGGCGGCCATGTCCTCGTCGAGGTTCCCGGTGGGCTCGTCGGCCAGCAGCAGCCCCGGCGACTTCACGATGGCCCGGGCGAGCGAGGCCCGCTGCGCCTCGCCCTGGGAGAGCTGGTTGGGATACGCCTGGGCGCGCGCGGAGAGTCCCACCGCCTTGAGCGCCGCGAAGGTGCGCGGGGTGATCTCGCGCCGGGGGGCGCCGAGCACGCGCAGCACGAAGGCCACGTTCTCGAACACGGTGCGCCCCGCGAGCAGCTTGGAGTCCTGGAACACGATGCCGATCGAGCGGCGCAGGCGCGGGACCTCGGAGCGGCGCAGCGCGGTCACGTCGAAGCCGGCCACCTCGATGTCGCCCTCGGTCGGGACGTCCGCGCGATACAGCATGCGGAGCAGCGTGGTCTTGCCGGCTCCGCTGGCGCCGTTGAGGACGACGAACTCGCCCTTGGCGATGCTGAAGGTGATGCCGCTCAGGGCGACCACCCGCGAGGCGCCCGTTCCGTAGACCTTCGACACGTGCTGCAGCCGGATCATGGGCTGCCGACCATCTTACCTAAATATTCAACCTTTCGGTAGTTTCTCGCTCAGGAGCCGGTTCACGAGCGCGGGATTCGCCTTGCCCTGGGTGGCCTTCATCACCTGCCCCACCAGGAACCCGAGCGCGGCCTTCTTGCCGGCCCGGAAGTCCTCCACCACCTTGGCGTGCTCGACCAGCACCCGGTCCACCGCGGCGCCCAGCGCGCCCTCGTCGGCCATCTGGGTGAGCCCCTCGCGGCTCACGATCGCCCGGGCGGTGTCGCCGGTGCGGTACATCTTCTCGAACACGTCCTTGGCGATCTTGCCGCTGATGGTGCCGTCGTCGATCAGGGCCAGCAGCCCGGCGAGGTTGGCCGGCGGGATCGGGCAGGCTTCCACCGCGCGGTCGTCGTCGCCCGGCACCTCGCGCAGGAGCTCGTTGAGGACCCAGTTGGCCACCGCCTTGGGCTTGCCGCCGGCCCCGATGGCCGCCTCGAAGTAGTCGGCCAGACCGCGGCCCTGGGTCAGGAGATCGGCCTCGTAGGCGGAGAGGCCGTAGGCTTCCTGGAAGCGCGCCCGCCGCGCCTCGGGCAGCTCGGGCAGGCGCGCGCGGATCTGCTCGACCCACGCCGGCTGCACGTCGAGCGGGGGCAGGTCCGGCTCCGGGAAGTACCGGTAGTCGTGGGCGAACTCCTTCGACCGCATCGACACCGTGACCGCGCGGTCCGGGTCCCAGAGCCGCGTCTCCTGCACGATGCGCTCGCCCGTGTCCAGCGCGCGGGCCTGCCGGCGCGTCTCGTACTCGAGCGCGTCCCGCACGTTGCGGAACGAGTTCATGTTCTTGATCTCGACCTTGGTCCCGTACTCCGCCCGCCCGCGCGGCCGCAGGGAGATGTTGGCGTCGCAGCGGAGCGAGCCTTCCTCCATGTTGCCGTCGCAGACGCGCAGGAAGACCAGGATCGCGCGCATGGCCTTGAGGTAGGCGGCCGCCTCCTCGGGGCTGCGGAGGTCGGGCTTGGAGACGATCTCCATCAGCGGCACGCCCGCTCGATTGAAATCGACGCTGGAGGACTGCGCGGTCTCGAGCGCCCCGTCGTGCAGCAGCTTGCCGACGTCCTCCTCCAGGTGCAGGCGCTGGATGCCGATCTCACGCGGGCCCGCACCGGTGTCGATCACCAGCCGGCCATGCTCCGCCAGCGGCTCTTCGTACTGGCTGATCTGGTAGTTCTTCGGCATGTCCGGGTAGTAGTAGTGCTTGCGGGCGAACCGGTTGTGCTGGTTGATCCCGCAGCCCAGCGCGAGGGCGGTCATGATGCCGAACTCGACCGCCCGGCGGTTGATCACGGGCAGGGAGCCGGGCATGCCCTGGCAGACCGGACAGGTGCGCGTGTTGGGCGGCGCGCCGAACACCGCCCCGCACCCGCAGAACATCTTGGTGCGCGTGGCGAGCTGCGCGTGGACCTCGAGGCCGATGATCGTCTCGTAGCGCGTCGGCTCGCTCATCAGCACCTCTTCGCGCAAGCCCTCATCGGGGCGTCCGGTCCGCCGTTCCGGCTTGAAGCGGCGGGCGGCGGAGGTGCCAGTCGGTGACGGTCTGGTAGGCGTGGGCCGCGCGCAGCAGGGTGGCCTCGTCGAAGGCGCGGGCGACGAGCTGCAGCCCGATGGGCAGGCCGTCCCGGGTGAAGCCGCCCGGGATGGAGACACCGGGCAGCCCGGCCAGGCTGACCGGAACCGTGAAGATGTCGTTGAGGTACATCTGCAGCGGGTCCGCCTTCTCGCCCATCTTGAACGCCACGCCCGGGGTCGTGGGCGCGACGAGCAGGTCGACCTTCTCGAAGGCCCGATCGAAATCGCGCCGCACGAGCGTGCGCACCTTCTGGGCCTGGCCGTAGTAGGCGTCGTAGTAGCCCGCGGACAGCACGTAGGTGCCCAGCATCACGCGCCGCTTCACCTCGTTGCCGAAGCCCGCCGCCCGGGTCCTGCTGTACATGTCGATGAGGTCGCGCGCCCCCGACGCGCGCAGCCCGTACTTCACGCCGTCGTAGCGCGCCAGGTTCGACGAGGCCTCCGCGGGCGCGATCACGTAGTAGGCGGCCAGGCCGTACTCGGTGTGCGGCAGGGACACCGGCTCGGTCCGGGCGCCGAGCTTCTCGAGCGTGACGATCGCGGCCCGCACCGCCTCCTCCACCTCCGGGTCCATGCCGTCCATGAAGTACTCGACCGGCACGCCGAGCCGGAGGCCCTCGATCCCCCGCCCCAGGGCCGCGCGGTAGTCGGGCACCGGCACGTCGATGGCGGTCGAGTCCATCGGATCCGCCCCCGCGATCGCGCCCAGCAGCAGGGCCGCGTCCTCCGCGTCGCGGGCGAACGGCCCGAGCTGGTCCAGCGACGACGCGAAGGCGATGAGGCCGTAGCGGGAGACCCGCCCGTAGGTGGGCTTGAGCCCCACCACCCCCGAGAACGCGGCCGGCTGCCGGATCGAGCCGCCGGTATCGGTGCCCAGCGTGAGCGGCACCATCTCCGCCGCGACCGCCGCGGAAGAGCCTCCGGACGAGCCGCCCGGCACGCGGGACAGGTCCCAGGGGTTGCAGGTGGTGAAGAACCCGGAGTTCTCGGTGGACGAGCCCATCGCGAACTCGTCCATGTTGAGCTTGCCGAGCAGCACCGCGCCCGCCGCGAACAGGCGCGCGACCACGGTGGCGTCGTAGGGCGGCACGAAGCCGTCGAGGATCCGGGAGCCGCAGGTGGTGCGGATCCCGCGGGTGCAGAGCACGTCCTTCAGCGCGATGGGCACCCCGTCGAGCGGTCCCAGCGGTGCGCCCGTGCGAAAGCGCGCGTCGGCGAGGGCGGCGCGGCGCAGGGCGTCCTCGCGGGTCACCGTGAGGAACGCGCGCACGCGCGGGTCGAGCGCCTCGATGCGCGCGAGGCATTCGCTCACCGCCTGGGTGGGCGTCGCGGCGCCGCTGCGGTAGCGGGCGCCGAGCTCGTGAGCGGTCAGCGACGCGAGCCCGGCCATCTACTCCTCGATGATCCGCGGCACGCGGAAGAGGTCGCGGTGGCGATCGGGCGCGTTGGCCAGCATCTCCTCCTGGGGCAGCGACGGCCGCTCCTCGTCGTCCCGCATCACGTTGGTCACCGGCACCGCGTGGGACGTGGGCGGGACATCGCGGGTGTGAAGCGCGCGCAGCTTGTCGATGTAGGCCAGGATGCCGTCCAGCTCGCTCCGCATGCGCTCCTTCTCCGACGCGGAGAGCTCGAGGCGGGCCAGCCGCGCCACGTGCTCCACGTCGGCGGGCGAGATGCGGGAGCCGCCCTCCGCCATCAGAGCTCCTCCAGGTGCGCGTACTGCAGCGACAGCCGCTTGCGGCCCACCGAGGCGAAGTGCACGGTGGCGATCACGTCGGCGCCCTCCCGCTCCATGCCCACCAGGAGCCCCTCGCCCCAGCGGGCGTGGCGCAGCTTGGCCCCGAGGCGGAACGGGAAGTCGTCGCCGCCCGCGTCCGCGGCCGCCGCGGGGGCGGCCGCCGCCACCGGCTCGGGCCGCCGCGCGTTCACCAGGTGGAGCTGCTCCTCCGGGATCTCGAGCAGGAAGCGCGACGGCTCGGCCACCCCGTAGCCCTGGATGCGGCGGTGCAGCGCGTAGGAGAGGAACAGCCGCCGACGGGCGCGGGTGATCCCCACGTAGCAGAGGCGGCGCTCCTCCTCCAGCTCCTCCGGCTCCAGCATCGAGCGCGAGTGGGGAAAGACCCCCTCCTCGAGGCCGGTGAGGAAGACCACCGGGAACTCGAGGCCCTTGGCGGAGTGGAGCGTCATCAGGGTCACCCCGCCCGCGGTGGGATCGATCTCGTCGGTGTCGGCCACCAGGGCGATCGAGTCGAGGAACGCCTCCAGGGTGACCGGGTCGGCGCCCGCCGCCTCCTGGGTGGCGATGAACTCCTCGGACGCGGCCACCAGCTCCTCCAGGTTCTCGAGCCGCGCCTGCGACTCCGCGGTGCGCTCCGCCCGCAGCGCGTCGCGGTAGCCCGACTCCGCGCACACCAGATCGATGAAGGCGGGCACCGTCATCTCGCGGCGCCGCTCCGCCAGCCGGGCGATGAGCCCCGCGAACTCCTCCAGGGCGCGGCGCGGCTTGCCCGTGATGTCGGGCGGCAAGGTCGCGCAGAGCGCGAGCAGCGGGACCCCGGCCGCGCGCGCCCCGTCGGCCAGGCGGTCCAGCGACGCCTTGCCGATGCCGCGGGCGGGGGCGGCCACCGCGCGGCGGAAGGCCACGTCGTCGAGCGGGTTCGCGAGCAGGCGCAGGTAGGCCACCACGTCCTTGATCTCGCGGCGCTCGTAGAAGCGCACGCCGCCCACGATGAGGTACGGCACCCCCGCCCGGCGGAGCGCGTCTTCCATCACGCGGGACTGGGCGTTGGTGCGGTAGAACACCGCCAGGTCCCGGTAGTCGTAACCCTCGCTGCGGAGGGCGCGTACCTTCTGGGCCACGAACGCGGCCTCCTCGTTCTCGTCCCACGCCCGGTACACCTCGGGCCGCTCCCCCTCGTCGTTCTCGGTCCACAGGCGCTTGTCCTTGCGGGCGGTGTTGTTGGCGATGACCGCGGAGGCGAGGCCGAGGATGCGCTTGGTCGACCGGTAGTTCTGCTCGAGCGGGACCACGCGGCAGTCCGGATAGTCCTTCTCGAAGTCGAGGATGTTGCGGAGGTCGGCGCCCCGCCACCGGTAGACCGACTGGTCCGGATCGCCGACCACGCAGAGGTTCCGGTGCTCCTCGGTCAGGAGCTGCACGATCCGGTACTGCGCGCGGTTGGTGTCCTGGTACTCGTCGACCAGCACGTGCGTCCACAGCGTGCGGTACCAGCGGAGCGCTTCGGGCACCTGCTCGAGCAGGCGCACCACCCGCAGCAGGAGATCGTCGAAGTCGAGCGCCCCCGCGGCGGCCAGCTTGGTCTCGTAGAGCCGGTAGAGCGAGGCGATCCGCTCCTCGCGCGGGGTGCGCGCGAGCTGCTCCACGTCGGCCGGGGCCAGCATCTGGTTCTTGCAGTGGCTGATCCGGTGCACCACCGTGCTGGGAGTCATGGTGCGCTCGTCGAAGTCCAGCTCGCGCAGGGCCTCCTTCACGAGGGCCTGCCGGTCGTCCTCGTCGTAGATGACGAACGACGGCGGCAGCCCGGCCTGGGCCGCCCGCTGGCGCAGGATGCGCACGCAGGTGGAGTGGAAGGTCGCGATGAGCGGCGAGCGGAGGCCGGCCGGCGCGAGCAGGGACTCCACCCGGGTCCGCATCTCGGCCGCCGCCTTGTTGGTGAAGGTCACCGCCAGCACGTGGCGCGGATCGACGCCCTCCACCGCGAGCAGATAGGCGATGCGGTGGGCGATCACCCGGGTCTTGCCGCTGCCGGCCCCGGCCAGCACCAGCACCGGGCCCTTGGTGGTGGTGACCGCGTCGCGCTGCGGGGCGTTGAGGGGGGCGAGGAGGCTCTCGGCGGTCACTGCGGGGTGCGGCATGGAACCACACGATACCACAAGCGCGAGGGGTCGATCCCCTCACCCAACCCTCTCCCCGGTGGCCGGCTACTCGACGGTGACCGACTTGGCCAGGTTGCGCGGCTGATCGACGTCGCGGCCGAGCCGCACCGCCATGTGGTAGGCGAGCAGCTGCAGCGGGATCGAGAGCAGCATGGGCGTGAGCAGGTCGCTGGCCACCGGCAGCGGGAGCATGACGTCGGCCTTGGCGGCCAGCTCGCGGTCGCCCTCGTGGCCGATGGCGATGACCCGACCCTCGCGGGCCCGCACCTCCTCGAGGTTGCCCATCATGCGGTCGTAGGAGGCATCGCGCGGGTTCAGCGCGATCACCGGGAAGCCGTCCTCGAGCAGCGCGATCGGCCCGTGCTTCATCTCGCCGGCCGGATAGCCCTCCGCGTGCACGTAGGAGAGCTCCTTGAGCTTCAGCGCGCCCTCCAGGGCGAGGGGATAGTTGATCCCACGGCCCAGGAACAGGAAGTTCTCGTGCCGCGACAGCTCGCGGGCCAGCTCCGCGACCGCGCTCTCCAGCTCGAGCGTCTGCTCCATGAGGCGCGGCAGCTCGAGCAGGCCCTGGATGTGCTTGCGCCCGTCGTCCGGGAGCAGCGTGCCGCGGTGGCGGCCCAGCCAGAGGGCGAGCAGGTAGCAGGCGATCAGGGTCGCGGTGAAGGTCTTGGAGGACGCCACGCCGATCTCGGGCCCCGCGTGGGTGTAGAGCGTGCCGGTGGCCTCGCGCGCCAGCGCGGATCCCACCACGTTGGTGATGCCCACGATGGGCGCGCCCTTCGCCCGCGCGCTCTTGACCGCCCCCAGCGTGTCGGCGGTCTCCCCCGACTGCGACAGGGCCACGATGAGCGTCTCGGGTCCCACCACCGCGTCCCGGTACCGGAACTCGGAGCCGATGTCGACCTCGCACGCGATGCCGGTCAGCCGCTCGAGCATGAAGCGGCCCACGATGGCGGCGTGGTACGACGTCCCGCACGCCACCAGGACGATGCGCTGCAGGCCCGCGATGACGTCCGGGTCGAGGTGCACGTCCGGGAGCACCACCGTGCCGCCCTCGAGGTGCACGCGGCCGCGCATGGTGTCGGCGGCCGCGCGCGGCTGCTCGAAGATCTCCTTCAGCATAAAGTGGCGGTAGCCGCCCTTCTCGGCCATGATCGGGTCCCAGAGGATGCGGCTGGGCGTTCGCTGCACCGGTGCCCCGTCGAGGTCGGTGATCTCGACCCCGGCCCGGGTGATCACCGCCACGTCCTCGTCCTCCAGCACCACCACGTCGCGGGTGTGGGAGAGGATGGCCGGGATGTCCGAGGCCAGGAAGGTCTCGTGGTCGCCGAGCCCCACCACCACGCTGCCCGCGCCCAGCTTGGCCGCCACCAGCCGGTCCGGCATCCGCCGGTGGAGCACCACGATCGCGTAGGAGCCGCGCAGCTCCCGCAGGGCGCGGCGCACCGCCTCGTCCAGGCGCGGGGTGTCCTGGAGGTGCCGCTGCACCAGGTGCGCGATGACCTCGGTGTCCGTCTCGGACTTGAAGACGTGCCCCTGCCCCTCCAGGCGCTCCTTGATGGGCAGGTAGTTCTCGATGATGCCGTTGTGGACCACCACCAGCTCTCCCGAGCCGTCGGTGTGGGGATGCGCGTTGTCGTCGGTGGGCCGACCGTGGGTGGCCCAGCGGGTGTGGCCGAGGCCGATGGGGCCGTCGATGGGCCGCTCGCGGAGGATGCCCTCCAGCACCTTGATGCGCCCGGCGGCCCGCCGGATCTGCAGCCCGTCCGGTCCGATCACCGCGACGCCCGCGGAATCGTAGCCGCGGTACTCGAGACGCCGAAGGCCCTCCAGGACGATGTCGGTCGCGCTCTTGTCGCCGACGTAGCCCACGATGCCGCACACGGACCTACTCCCCGTGCTTGGGCCTGGCGTCCTTGTGCTTGCGCGCGACCCATCCCTCGCGCGTCTCCTGGCGGCCGCGCGCCACCGCCAGCGATCCCGGCGGCACGTTCTTGGTGATGACCGAGCCGGCGGCCACGTAGGCCCCCTCGCCGATGGTGAGCGGAGCCACCAGGCTCGAGTTCGTGCCCACGAACACGCGGTCGCCGATGACCGTCTCGTGCTTCTTGACGCCGTCGTAGTTGCAGGTGATGGTGCCGGCGCCCACGTTGACGCCCTCACCCATCCGGGTGTCGCCCACGTAGGACAGGTGCGGCACCTTCGAGCCCCGCCCGATGCGCGACTTCTTCAGCTCCACGAAGTTGCCGATCTTGGCGTTGGCCCCCACGTGGCTCGCCGGTCGCAGGTGGCAGAAGGGTCCGAGCTGGGCGCCCGCCTCCACCGTGGACTCCGTGAGCACGCAGTAGGGCTTGAGCAGCACCCCGTCGCCGAGCGAGGTATCGATCACCTGGCAGCCCGCGCTCACCAGGCAGTCCGCGCCGATGGTGGTGCGGCCGAGCAGGCTCACGCCCGGCTGGATCACGGTGTCGATGCCGATGGTGACGGTGTCGTCGACGTAGGTGGTGGCGGGGTCGATCACGGTCACGCCGCCCGCCATCAGCCGATCGAGGATGCGGCCGCGCATGATCGCGGCCAGCTCCGCCATCTGCCGGCGGTCGTTGACGCCGAGGCACTCGCTCGGGTCCTCGGTGACGACCGCCTCCAGCGGCTGCCCGTCTCGGTGCAGGATGCCGATGACGTCGGTGAGGTAGTACTCGTGCTGGGCGTTGTCGGGGGTCACGCGATTGAGCGCGGGCCAGAACCGCCGGGCGTCGAAGCAGTACACGCTGGTGCCGATCTCGCGGATCTCGCGCTGGGCGGCGGTGGCATCGCGGTGCTCCACGATGCCGACCGGGCGCCCGCCCTCCCGCACCACGCGCCCGTAGCCGGTCGGGTCCGCCACCCGGGCGGTGAGCAGCGTCGCGGCCGCCCCGCTCGACACGTGGTGCTCGACCAGCCGACGCAGGGTCGCCTCGGACAGGAGCGGCACGTCGCCGGGCAGGACCAGGATGGTCCCGGGCGCGTCGCCGCACGCCACGTGGGCCTGGAGCACCGCGTGGCCGGTGCCGAGCCGCTCCTTCTGCTCGACGAACGTGGCGCCCGTCTCCGGCGCGACCGCCGCGCGGACCTCGTCCGCGGCGCGGCCCACGACGACCACCAGCCGCGCGCCGATGGCGCCGGCCGCGCCGATCGGATACGCGAGCAGCGGCCGGCCACAGAGGGGATGGAGGACCTTGGGACGGGCCGAGCGCATGCGCTTGGCCTCACCCGCTGCCAGAATGATGGCGGTGAGCTGGCTCATGGTATCGATCGTAGCACGCGGCATGCCACGTAACCCTCGCCCGCACGTCGCTCCCGGCGCGCGACATCCGGTGCGCTGGCTGGCTCGTTGCGGGCGACGCCGCGCCGCGGCAGAGCCCGGATCAGCGCCGGGTGTCGCGGAGATGAGACAGGATGCGCTGGATCCTGTCCGGCAAAGGACACGCGAAGGTCATCGAGACGCCGGTCGTGGGGTGCGTGAAGGCCAGCTCCGTCGCGTGGAGCGCGACGCCCTCGAGCGCGTCGATCAGCGCGGTGAGCGTCGGATCCCCCTCCGGCGCCGCGCGCCGGCCCCGATAGGTGTCGTCGCCGAGCAGGGGGTGGCCCAGCGAGGCCAGGTGCACGCGAATCTGGTGGGTGCGGCCGGTCTCCAGCCGGCACTCGATGAGCGTGATCGCGTCCGCGGCGCTCCCGAACCGCTCGAGCACCCGGTAGCGGGTCACCGCCCGCTTGCCCCGGCCCGGCGGCACGATCGCCATGCGCACGCGCGAGCGCGGGTCCCGGCCGATCGGCGCGTCGATGACCCCTTCCGCGCGCCGGGGCTCCCCCCGCGCCAGCGCCAGGTAGCGGCGGCTGACCGTCCGCCGCGCCAGCTGCGCGGTGAGGCTGTCATAGGCGGCCTGGCTCCTGGCGAGCACGATGAGCCCCGACGTGCCCTTGTCGAGTCGATGCACGATGCCGGGACGCCTCGGGCTCCCGACCGCCGCCATCGCGGGGGCGTGGGCGAGCGCGGCGGCCGCCAGCGTCCCCGCCAGGCGGCCCGCGCCGGGGTGGGTCACCATGCCGGCGGGCTTGTCGACCACCAGCACGTGCTCGTCCTCGTACACGATCGCGAGCGGCACGCGCTCCGGCAGGAGGCCCTCGCTCGGAGGGGGCGGGATCCGGGCTTCCACCCGCTCGCCCGCCTGCAGCCGGTACGCCGCCTTCACCGCGTGGCCGTCCACGCGGACGCGACCCTCCGCGATCAGGTGCTGCACGCGAACGCGCGACAGGTCGGTGAGCCGCTCGGCCAGCCACCGATCGAGCCGGGCCCCCGCCGCGTCCGGCTCCACGATCTGGGCCCAGTGACGCTCGCGGCTCACGGCACGGCGGTCCGGCCTCAGCGAGACGACGGGGGCGCGGTGAGCAGGCGGAGGGCGAGGAGCGCCACGCCGACCGAGATCGCAGAGTCGGCGATGTTGAACGCGGGCCAGTGATAGCCGCGCCAGTAGAAATCGAGGAAGTCCACCACCGCGCCGAAGCGAGCCCGGTCGATGAGATTGCCCACCGCCCCGCCGAAGATGAGTCCGAGCGCGAGCGGGGTGAGGCGCCCGCCGCCCGGCAGCATGCGCAGGCCCACCACCCCCAGCACGGCCAGCGCTCCGATGGAGAGCAGCGCCACCAGCCAGCGCCACCCGCTCGGCGTGGAGGAGAGCATGCCGAAGGCGAGGCCCGGATTCATGACGAGGGTGAGCGAGAAGAAGCCGTCGATCACCGGCACCGGCCGGCCCGGGATCAGGTCGCGCAGCGCCCAGGCCTTCGTGAGGAGATCGAGGACGAGGATCGTCAGCGCGGTGAGCGCGGCCGCGGTCACCGCGCGAGCGCCGTGACCACCGGCGTGCAGCGCTCGCAGAGCGACGGGTGCGCCGGATCCTCCCCCACCCGTGGGCTCCACGTCCAGCAGCGCTCGCACTTCTTCCAGCCGAGAGCCTGGGCGGGAGCGATCTCGAGCGCGAGGCCCGGGATGTCCTGGCTGTCGTAGCGGACCGCGCCCGCGGGCGCGGCGGCGCGGAGGCGAGTCCCGGAGACGTTGAAGAGCGTGGTCAGGAGCGCCTCGCCCTTGGCCTCCAGCAGCGGCCGCCACTGCTCCTCGGGCGCGTTCGGCACGAAGACCACCGCGTCCACGCCCTTGCCGATCTTGCCCTGCTGGCGCGCCACCTCGAGCGCGCGCGAGACCTCGCCGCGCACCTCGAGGAGCCGCTCCCAGTCGGCGGCCAGCCGCTCGTTGGTCCACTCCCCGCGCTCCTCCGGGAACAGCATCAGGTGGACGGACTCGGGCTTGCCGCGCCCCGGGATGTACGACCACACCTCGTCCGCGGTGAACGTCAGGATCGGAGCCATCAGGCGGGTGAGCGCGGTGAGCACCTCGAAGCACACCGTCTGGGACGCGCGGCGGACCGGATCGTCCGCGGCGCGCACATAGAGCCGGTCCTTGATGGTGTCGAGGTAGAGCGCGGACAGGTCGACCGCGCAGAAGTTGTGGATCGCGTGGAAGGCCACGTGGAACTGGAACTCGTCGTACGCCTTCCGCCCGCGCGCGATCAGATCGCCCAGTCGCAGCAGCGCCCAGCGGTCGAGCTCGTCCATCTCGCCGTACGAGCGCCGGTCCCGCTCGGGATCGAAGTCGGCCAGGGTGCCGAGCAGGAAGCGGCACGTGTTCCGGATGCGCCGGTAGGCGTCGGACAGGCGGTTCAGGATCTCGAGCGAGAGACGGATGTCCTCCGAGGAGTCCTCCGACGCCACCCAGAGCCGCAGGACCTCCGCCCCGTACTTCGGGAGCAGCTCGTCGGGCGTGATGTTGTTGCCGCCCGACTTCGACATCTTCCGGCCCTCGCCGTCGACCAGGAAGCCGTGGGTGAGCACCGCGCGGTAGGGCGGCGCGTCGCGGGTGCCGCACGCCTCCAGGAGCGAGGACTGGAACCATCCGCGATGCTGGTCCGAACCCTCGAGATAGAGGTCGGCGGGCCAGCGCAGCTCGGGACGGACCTCGAGCACCGCCGCGTGGCTGCAGCCCGAGTCGAACCACACGTCGAGGATGTCCGTCTCCTTGCGGAAGCGCTCCCCTCCGCATCGCGGGCAGCGCGTCCCCGCCGGCAGCAGGTCCGCCGCGTCGCGCATGTACCACTCGTCCGCGCCGGCCCCCGCCCGCATGATCCTGGCCACATGCTCCACCAGCGCCTCGTCCAGCAGGAGCGCGTCGCAGCCGGCGCAGTAGAACGCCACGATCGGGACGCCCCACACGCGCTGGCGGGAGATCACCCACTCGGGGCGGTGCGCCACCATGTTGTAGATGCGCTCCTCGCCCCACGCGGGGATCCAGCGCACCTTGTTGCGGATGGCCTCGAGGGCCTTCTGCCGCAGCCCGCCGCGGTCCAGCGCGATGAACCACTGCTCGGTGGCGCGGAACAGCGTCGGGTTCTTGCAGCGCCAGCAGTGCGGATAGGTGTGGGTGAGCGTCACCTCGGCCACGAGGGCCCCGATCGCGCGCAGGTGCTCGATGATGCGCGGGTTCGCCTCCCACACCGTCATCCCGGCGAAGTGCGCGACCTCTCCGACGAAGCGCCCGTCGTCGTCGACCGGGTTGTAGATCTTGAGCCCGGCGCGCCGGCCCGCCTCGTAGTCCTCCTCGCCGTGGCCGGGCGCGATGTGCACGAGCCCCGTGCCCGCGTCCATCGCCACGAACTCCTCCCCGAGCACCGGCACGTCGCGGTCGATCCATGGGTGCCGGGCGGTCAGGCCCACCAGCGCCCGGCCCGGTACCGCCAGCGGCAGCAGGGTGCCGCGCCCCTTCACCCCGGGCAGGCGCAGGAAGGCCTCCGCCAGGGGCTGCGCCACCACCAGGGCCTGGCCGTCCAGGTCCACCGCGGTGTAGGTCGCCTCGCGGTGTACCGCGATGGCGAGGTTGGCGGGCAGCGTCCACGGGGTGGTGGTCCAGATCACCAGCGAGACCGGGCGGCCGCCCACCGCCGCCAGCGCGGGCGCCGGGGCCTCGAGCGGGAACTTCACGTAGACCGAGGGCGTGGTCTGGTCCTCGTACTCGACCTCGGCCTGGGCCAGCGCGGTCTTGCAGTGCATGCACCAGTGCACGGGCTTCAGTCCCTTGTGCACCAGGTCGCGCCCCACGAAGCGGCCGAACTCCCGCGCGATCGTCGCCTGGTAGGCCGGGGCCATCGTGCGGTAGGGGTCCTTCCAGTCGCCGAAGACCCCGAGCCGCCGGAACTCCGCCCGCTGGATGTCGATGAACTTGGCGGCGTACTCCCGGCAGCGCCGCCGCTTCTCGAGCGGGTCCATCGCCTGGCGCACGTCCACCGGCGCCCGATCGAGCCCGAGCTCGACGTCGACCTGGTGCTCGATCGGCAGGCCGTGGCAGTCCCACCCCGGCACGTACACCGCGTCGTAGCCGAGCATCGAGCGGGACTTGACGACCAGGTCCTTCAGGATCTTGTTGAGCGCCGTCCCCATGTGGATGTGGCCGTTGGCGTACGGCGGCCCGTCGTGCAGGATCCAGAGGGGGCGACCCGCGGAGGCCTGCCGGATCCGCCCGTAGATGTCCATCGCCTCCCACCGCTCGAGCCATTCCGGCTCCATCTTCGGGAGGTTGGCCTTCATCGGAAAGGCGGTTTTCGGCAGGTTCAGCGTGTCTTTGTAGTCCATAGGGGGCTTAACGCTAGCACTCATCCCTGCTTCCGGCAAGAATCGGACCCCTCAAGCGGGGAGGCGAGCGAAGCGGAGAACGCGCCGACCGGGCCGCGGTCAGCGGGATTTCGGGGTCAGCGTGACGACGCGCCTGTTGCTGTCGATGGTGACGACGAACTGGTCCAGGAAGTCGCGCCCCAGGAGCCCGTCGGTGCCCGTTCCGAGCCCGGCATCGTGCGAGACCACCATGAGCGGCCCCACGCGCGCGCCCTCCACCTCGATGCTCTCGACCCTCACCGCGAGCACGCTGGTCTCGCCGGTGACCCCGCGGATCGACCCGCGGGCCGCGTTCCGGTAGCTCACCCCGACCGCGGCCAGGGCGGACGGGCTGATGACCGTCGCCTGCGCGCCGGTGTCGAGGATCAGCTGCGTGCTGCCGCTGCCGTTGATGCGGGCGTTCACCATGATCGGCCGGCCGGGGGTGAACTGGATCCGGGCGACGCCGCTCGGGGTGGCGTCGGAGGAGACGTCGCTCGGAGGCGGGGCCGACGGCGCCGGCGGGCTGGCCGCACCCACCGCCACCGCCCCGCCGCGGAACTGGGGCGGCACGCTCTGGATACCCTGGGAGAACCGCACCTCGCCGCGCTCGTCGGTCCACCGGTAGATCTGGGCCCGGGCGGGTTGGACGGCCCCCAGCACCAGGCCCGTCGAGAGCGCGGCGACGGCCAGGGCCGTCCCGAGGCGCCGCGTGGTCTTCATGAATCAAGTATACGGTCCGGGCTATTTTCCGCGTCCGCTGTGCGGGCCCCGGGCCAGCTCGCCCGGGCAGTCCTGCGGGGCGCTCCGCCACCGGCTCCAGACGCTCTCGTAGACCACCATCTCGTCGGCGCCCGCCACCGTGTTGTGGTCCAGATGGACCCGATAGACCGGCTCGAACCGCTCCGTCATCGACGTGATCGTCGGAAACCACGCCGGGAAGAGGATCAGATAGTCGGGGCAGGTCTCCTCGATGTAGCGCAGGACCCCCGTCTCCCCGTCCCGCCGGTGACGAAGGATGGCCGGCGTGACCAGGCCCATGACATCGATCACCTCCCGCCGGGAGAGATACGTGATGGCCCCCACGTCGTTCAACGCCAGCCGGGCCGATGGGTCGGTCCGCGAGGCGACCCAGCGCCCGATGTCGACCTGCATCCGCTCGATGTTCTGCACCGCCCAGGCATGGCGCGCGGCCGCCGCGGGGAGCGCCCACAGCATCCCCCCGAGCAGCGCGAGCGCAGCGATCTGCCGCGCCGTGACGGCGGAAGGCCACCCAACGCGGGGCGGGCCCTCCCGGTCCGGCGCCGGCGCCGCCGCGCTCTCCCGCCGGAAGCCGGCGAGCGGCGCGACCGCGACCACGAGCGCCAGCGGGAGCAGGTGGATCGAGTAGCGGCCCTCCTGGAAGCCGGGCCCCCGGTACGGGGCGAGGACCGCCATGGCGATCGGGTGCACGAGGAGGACGCACGCCGGGAGGAGGGCCGCGCGGCCGATTCGCCGGCCGAGCGCCACCAGTCCCGGCAGGAGGAGCAGCGGCAGCAGCGCGTCGACCTGCCAGAGCCAGGCGGCCCACTCGCCCAGGTACCGGGCGGGCCGGTCCCGCAGCGTGGTGACGAGCGGCTCCTGGACTCCGTTCAGCGCGCCGAACAGCCCGCCCTCGATCTTCGCGGCCGCGGTCCCGGGCAGGACGCTGCCCACCGTGACCAGGTTGAACACGACCCACGGGAGCAGACACGCCGCGACGGGAAGGCCCCAGACCAGCGCGCGACGGCGCGTCGGCGGACCGGACAGCCAGCAGAGCGGCACCAGCAGGATGGACTCGGGCCGGGCCAGCGTCGCCAGTCCCAGGCTGATGGCGGCCGGCAGCTCACGTTCGTCCGCCCGGAGCACGAGGGCCGCCGTGACCAGCATGGCCGCGAGCGCGACCTCCATGCCGGAGAGCGCGCCCCACAGCATCGGGCCGGCGAGCGCCGTGAGCACGGACACCAGCAGCGCCAGATCGCCGGAGCCGGTCCATCGGCGCGTCAACGCTCCCGCGAGCCAGGCGGTGAGGAGCGTGCAGGCGATGCCGAGGGCCTGGGCCAGCGCGGGATGGGCTCCGGCCAGCGTGAACGCGCCACCCAGGAGCAGGGTCCAGAGCGGAGCACTCGAGCCCGACACCGGGATGTCCGGGTTGTAGGAGAACCCATGTCCCAGCGCCAGGTTCCGGGCGAACTGCAGGTGGATCCACGCGTCATCGAGCGAGAACGCGCCGACGCCGTGCGTGCCCGCGATCTGCCGGGTCCGCCAGAGGAAGACGGCCAGGCCCAGGCCGAGCGCCGCGGTCGACCCGGCGATCGCGCGCATCTTCACCGCGCGGCGCGCTCGAAGGTGTAGCCCGCGTAGTACACGGGAGAGCGGGTGAGCGGCAGGACGTAGAGGAAGCGCCCGTAGGGCAGCTCGACCACCCGCAGGCCGGGCGGTGCCGCGATGGCCGGATCCCAGTGATCCACGAACCACACGAGCTGCCGAGCGCCCGCGGGCAGCGTGATGTGGGAGCCGGGGGTCAGGATCATGGTGGCGGCCGACTGCGGGGCATAGAAGCCGAGCGGCATCGCTCCCACCTGCACCTGGTAGATCGGGTACTCCGGCATGTAGAACATCGCGTGACGCAGCCACGGATAGGAGCGCGGGTTGCCGAGCTCGGTGAGGAGCACGGTGTCACTCGGCTCGTACATCGCCCGGATGAACTCCACGTAGGTGCGGATCACCGCCTCGTGCTCCCGCAGCGCGGCCGCGGTGCGGCTCATGATCCAGTCGTTGAACTCGTCCCGCACCCGCCACACCCATTTGTCGCCGTCGCGGTGGTCGAAGTCCCGCGGCCGCGGGCGCGCGCTCACGAAGAAGCCGGTGTTGATCAGCACGAGCGGCAGCAAGGCCGCCGCGGTGAGGGCGCGGCGCCACGTGGGCCGGCGCAGCCGCTCCGAGCCCGCGGCCACCGACCAGGTGAGCACCCGGCTCAGCCCGATCACCATCGCCGGCAGGAACGTCAGCACGTAGCCGGCCTGCCCGAAGTGGACCAGCATGTAGAACAGCACGGGGGGCACGATCCAGCCGAGCAGGAACCATTCGGGCCGGCGCCAGCCCGCCCGCCGCACATAGAGCGGCAGCGCGAGCGCGGCGAGACAGAGCGGCCCCAGCGCCACCAGCGTCGACTCGAGCAGGTAGCGCACCTGGGCGAGCGTGACCTCGAGGGAGCCGCCCAGCACCGAGGTCGGCAGCAACACCGAGCCGTAGAGCTGGGTGGAGGCCCCCAGGTACGCGGCCGGACCGCCGCTGAGCCACAGCATGGGCACGAGCCAGACCAGCACCGCGGTGGCCAGCAGCGTGGCCGCCGGGACCAGGCGCCGCCGCGACCGGATGCCGACCACCGCCGAGACGAGGCAGAGCGGCAGCAGCAGCACCAGCACCGACTGCCGCATCCCGCCCGCGAGCCCCAGGGCCACGGCGCCCCAGTAGAGGGAGGGGACGTGCCCCCGCAGGGCCCCGTAGGCGAACCACGCGACCACCGAGGCCGCGAAGGCGTCGCCCGCGTAGGTCAGGCCCACCGATCCGTAGAACCAGAACAGCGGGCTCACCGCGAGCAGCGACGCGGCCACCAGCGCGGTCGAGCGGTCGTAGAGCCGGCGCGCGAGGTGATAGAGCACGAAGGTGCAGCCCGCGCTGAACAGCATCGCGAGGGCAACGTAGGCCAGCGTGGGGTTGGCCAGCGAGGCGTTGAGCAGCCGCCCGAGGGCCACGTAGAGCAGGTAGCCCGGCGGGTGCGGCTGGTGCTTGGCGATGTCGAACTCCTTCAGCGCCAGCGCGAACTGCACCGCGTCCCAGTTGTAGAGCATCCGGGCTCGATACGGCCAGCGGGAGAGGAGCGTCACGATCGCCAGCCCGAGGGCCAGCACGAGATCGACGTGAGGAGCGAGGGAGCGAATCAGCCGCCGGCAACCCGCGACGATCGACGGGAGCGCCAGGCGGATCACGGAGCGGCGGGGGAACTGAGGCGGGAGAGGAACCAGCCTACGCTTTCTTCTCGTCGTCCTTCTTCACGGCGGCCGTGTCGTCGTGAGGCTCGTTGACGCCCTTCTTGAACTCCTTGACGCTGCTCCCGAGCGAGCGGGCCAGATCCGGCAGACGCTGGGCCCCGAACAGGATCAGCACGATCACCAGGATCAGCAGCAGCTCTTGATATCCCAGACCAAACATTGCCGGGACTCCTTTCCTTTTGCGACGCCCCCTTACACTACGCGCTCGCCCCCGGGTTGTCAACGCGGCCGTACCCCTCCCGGAGCACCCGGCGCTCGCCCACGCGCACGGTGACGCGCTGGGCGTCGAAGTATTCCATGAGAGGGATGGCGTACTTGCGGCTGACCCCGAACAGGTCCTTGAAGTCCGCGGGGCCGATCTCCTTCTTGTCCCGGAGCAGGGCCACCAGCCGGTCCTGCACGGTGCGGAGCGCCTCGGCGTGGAAGAAGAGCGATTCCTTCACGCGCACCAGCGTCCGCTCGGAGACCAGCACCTGGAAGAGCTCGTGCTTCTCGTTCCCCTTCACGCCGTAGCGCGCCAGGGCCTCCTCCGGCGCCGGCGGCGCCGCGCCCGCGCTCCGGAAATCCGCCTCCAGCCCCTTCACCACCCGATCCTGCTCCGGGCTCAGGCGAATCGCGTGGGAGGCGAGGCGCACCTGATCGCGCTCGCTGCGTACCAGCCCCTCGGCTTCGAGCGCGCCCAGGAGCTGCGCGAACACCCGCTCCTGCGCCTGGCCCACCCGGCTGCGTAGCTCCTCGCGCGAGATGCCGGCGCGCAAGGGGTTCTCGCGGTGGAAGGTCTCCAAGAGGGCGAGCGTCTGCTCGCGCAGGCGGTCGGCCGCGTCCCGGTGCAGATACCACTCCCGGTCCACCGCCACGATGCGGCCGCTCTGCTGCAAACCCTCGAGCAGGTCCCGGAGCTGCTGGGGGCCGAACGGGGTGCGGGCGCGCAGGTCCGCCGCCCGCGCTCCCGCCGCGCCGGCCTGGCGGAGGTGCTCCTCGAGCACGTCCGACGGCGCGCCGGTGGCGAGCAGCGCGAGATGCCCGGCCAGCGCGGGGCCCTTGCGCTTGAAGCGGGGCGGCGCCACGTCCAGGACGGTGCCCCCGCCGATGGTGACGATCGGCGAGTAGGAGCGCACCACGAAGCGATCGCCGGGCAGCACGACGACCGGCGCCTCCAGCCGGAACCGCGCGTACCCGGACCGGCCGGGCGCGATCTCGGCGCTCTCCACCGGCAGCACGCGGGCCATCACCTCCTGGGTGCCCGCGTGGAAGCGGATCCGATCGCGCGTCCGGAGCGGCCGGGGCGCGTCCTCCAGCATCTCCAGGGTGCCGTCGAGCAGGAGCGTCGGCCGCAAGGTGCCGGCGGGGGCGAGCACGTCGCCCCGCTCCACCGCGGCGCGGTCCACGCCCTGCAGGTTCACCGCGGTGCGCTGGCCCGCGGAGGCGGCCTCCACCGCCTGGCCGTGGACCTGTAGCCCACGCACCTTCGACTGCACGCCGCGCGGGAACACCTCCACCCGCTCGTCGATCGCGAGGCGGCCGCTCACCAGCGTGCCGGTCACCACCGTCCCGAAGCCCTTCACGGTGAACACCCGGTCGATCGGCAGCCGCGCGGTGCGATCCGGATCCTTGGGCGGCACCGCGCGTGCCAGGTCCGCCAGCACGGCCCGCAATTCGGACAGGCCGGCCCCCGTCCGCACCGAGACCGGCAGGATGGGGCGATCGGCCAGGAAGGTGCCGGCCACCGCGCGCTGCACGTCGTCGCGGACCAGCTCGAGCCAGTCGGGCTCGGCGAGGTCGGCCTTGGTCAGGACGACGAGACCGGACTTGATGCGCAGGAGCTGGCAGATCGCGAGGTGCTCGCGAGTCTGCGGCATCACCCCCTCGTCGGCCGCCACGACGAGCAGGGCCAGGTCGATCCCGCCGGCCCCGGCCAGCATGTTGCGGACGAAGCGCTCGTGCCCCGGCACGTCGACGATCTCGATCACCAGGCCGTCCGGCTCCTCCAGGAACGCGAAGCCCAGGTCGATGGTGATGCCGCGCGCCTTCTCCTCCGGGAGGCGATCGGTATCGGTGCCGGTGAGGGCCTTGACCAGCGACGTCTTGCCGTGGTCGATGTGCCCGGCGGTGCCCACCACGACGTGGCGCATGGGCGACGGGCGCCCTAGAGGGCGGCGAGACGGGCCGCGAGCGTGGGCACGTCGCTCGGCAGCACGGTCCGGCAGTCGAGCTGGAGCCGGTCGTCGAGCACGTGGCCGAGCACGGCCGGCCGGCCGGTGCGCAGGGCCTGGTCGAGCGCCCCGGCGGGGCGCGAGGGCGTGCCGATCGCCACCACCGCGGTGGGGAGCTCCACGGTGGGCAACGCCCCGCCGCCCACCTGCGAGGTCGAGTCCACCACCCGCGCTCCGAGGGCGCGCACCGCCTCCGCGCCCATCCGGGCCAGCACCCGGCGCGCCCGCTGGCGGATCGCGGACAGCGGCTCGGTCAGCATGCGCAGCGTCGGGATGGTGGTGAGCGCGGTCCCCGCCTCGTAGGCGTAGAGCGTCGCCTCCAGGGCCGCGATCGTGAACTTGTCGATGCGGAGGGCGCGGTTCAGCGGGTTGCGGGCGAGACGCTCCACCAGCTCCGCGCGCCCGACCACGATGCCCGCCTGCGGGCCGCCCAGCAGCTTGTCGCCCGAGAAGGAGACGAGGTCGACGCCGGCCGCCACCACCTCGGGCACGGTGGGCTCGTAGGGGAAGCCGTAGCGCGTGAGATCGATGAAGCAGCCCGAGCCCAGGTCCTCCATGACCGGGATCCCGCGCGCCCGGCCCAGCTCGGCCAGCTCGCGCGACGACACCGCGGCGGTGAAGCCCACCACGCGGTAGTTCGAGGTGTGCACCTTCAGGAGCAGGCCGGTCTCGGGCCCGATCGCGCCGGCGTAGTCCTTGAGATGGGTGCGGTTGGTCGTGCCGACCTCTCGCAGCGTGGCGCCGGACCGACGCAGGATGTCGGGGATGCGAAACTCGCCGCCGATCTCGATCAGCTCCCCGCGCGAGACCACGACCTCCTTGCCCCGGGCCAGGGTCTCGAGCGCGAGCAGCACCGCGGAGGCGCAGTTGTTGACCACCAGGGCGGCCTCGGCCCCCGAGAGCCGACGGAGCGGCCCCTCCACGTGCGAGTAGCGGGAGCCCCGCTCCTTGCGCGCGACGTCCATCTCGAGGTTCGAGTACGCGGCGGCGACCTCGCGGAGGCGCTCCTGGGCGAGCGTCGACAGCAGCGCGCGGCCCAGGTTGGTGTGCAGCACCACCCCGGTGCCGTTGATCACCGGCGAGAGCGAGAAGAGGCCGTGACTCGTGAGCGCGTCCCGCACGCGGCGGGCCAGGGTCGCCGCGTCCGCGGCGGGCCCGCCCGCCTCCAGCAGCCGTCGGCGCTCGGCGGCCAGCGCCTCGCGCACGGCGGCGGTCATCCGGGGACGCGGCACGCCGGCCAGCGACGGGTCGCCCGCGAGCGCTCCCATCACGACGTCGACCGAGGGCAGGGCCCGCAGCAGGGCCTGCACCGCCGCGGGCTTCGGTCCCTTACCCGCCGGCGGCAAGCTCGGTCTCCACGCGTTCCTTGACCCGCGCGATCACCTCGTGGGCCTCGCGCCGGATCGCCTCCGGGCTCGCCCCCTCCGCGCGGGCGCGCAGGAGGCGCCGCACCGCGTCCTCGGTGAGCCCGGCCCACAGCTCGTCGAGGTCGCGGGGCGAGAAGCCCTGGCCGCGCAACGCCGCGCTCCACTCGCGCGCCAGCTCCTGCACCAGCCTGTCACGCTCGTGGGCCAGGCGCCGCGCCCGCCTGATCAGCTCCGGCAGTCGCGGGGCCACCGGCTACTCCTTCACCAGCCGGCGGACCGAGTCCATGAGGTTCGCCTCCCAGCGCCCGTTCGAGACGCACTGGAACACGCGGTCCCGCTTGAGCCGGCCCGAGCCCCCGCGGCGGTAGGCGTGGGTCCACAGCCGGGAGTTGATCTGGATCGGAGTCGATCCGCCGCGCCCCATCTGCACGAAGAGGGTGAACGACGCCACCGACTCGCCTTCGAGCGCGGTCTCGCCGATCCGGCCGCAGTCGGCGTACACGCCGATGGGAGAGATGAAGTCGTCGGTGGAGATCACGCCCGAATCCTTCGCGACCACCCGGAGCGGCACGTTCTCTCCCGCGAGGGCCCGCAGCAGCGCGCGCCACGTCGCGTCGTACGGGGCGGCGGCTTCGTCCCGGAAGGGAGGCGGCGCGATCGGCGACACCACCGCGCGAGAGCAGCCGCCGAGCGCGACCAGCGAGACCACCGTCGCGAGCGCGGCGGCGTGACGCCGAGGACCCTGCGTCATGCCGTCATTCTACCCCCTTGTGGTGATCGATCCCGCGATAGGCCCGGATGAAGCGAACGATGCGGGCCTCGTCGAAGTCCTCGAAGGCGTCCAGCCGCGTCCACGCGGTGAGCGCGATGCGGGTGCGCATCCCCGGATACGGAGCGAGGATGACCTGGGTCTCGTAGCGCCTCACGATCCGGGCCAGCTGCTCGGCCAGATCCGGGCACGCGCGGGCGCATCGGTACTGGACCAGGACTCCGCCATCCTCCAGGTTGTGGACCTGTAGCTCGCGGGCGATCGGCACGGTGTGAATGCCCCATGGCGCGATGTAGGGCAGGTGCGCGCCGGAGGTGGGCGGGTCGGAGTTGTACGGCGGGTGCGGGTCGCTCGCCATCATGATGTGCGCGTTGCCCTGATCGTCGAATCGCGCGCCGGGCAGGTCCGCGCCGGCCCGATACGCGAAGTAGCCCACGATGACGGCCGCCACCACCGCGGCGCTCAGGCCCGTCACCCACCACCGCCCGGAGCCGGCGGGCGGCTGCTTCTTCGCACCGCTCTTGCCTTTCCTCACCTCGGCCACGCGTCGAGCCCTCCACGACCGGATGGCGGAAGCGTGTGGGAGTCGAACCCACCTCCGACTTGTCTAGAGCCGGACGCCGGATTTGAAGTCCGGGAGGCCCACCGGGATCCTAGACGCTTCCGGTACCGCAATCTGGCCTGAAATCAGGCGTTTCAGTGTACCACCCCCCGGGGGTGCGACCGTCGGGGCTGGACGGCGGCCGGACGAGCGCATGCTACCCTCGGCTCTGTGAGCCGGCTCTGGCGTTCCATCCTGCTGGCCGGACTGGCCCTCACCGTGCTGGGGGCCTCGGGTCCACCAGGCGGCGGCTCGGCCGGGCGCGGTCCGATCACGGATCCGGAGGAGGCGTTCCTCGAGCGCCACTGGCGCATGCCGCTGGCGCCCCAGGGTGAGCCACCGGCGTCCTTCACGGCGGTGGAGCGCTCGCTCCAGCCGGCGGACTGCGGCACCTGCCACCCGGTGCAGTACGAGGACTGGCGCGGCAGCATCCACGCACGAAGCATGGGGCCGGGCATCGCCGGCCAGCTCGGGCCCCTGATCCGCCGCGATCCCGCCGGCGCGCGCGCCTGCCTCTTCTGCCACGCGCCGCTCGCGGAGCAATCGCCGCTGGTGCGCGCGGCGGACGGGCTGGTGCCCAATCCCGGCTTCGACGCCGCGCTGCAAGGCCACGGCGTGGTGTGCGCCGGCTGCCACCTACGACGGCACGAGCGCTCCGGCCCACCGCCGCGACCGGGGGCGCTGGGGACCCGTGTGCCCCGGACCGAGCTGCCGCACCAGGGCGCCCGCTACGAGTCTGCCTACCTGCGCGCGGAATTCTGCGCGGCGTGCCATCAGTTCGGGCCGACCGGCGCGTCGTTGAACGGCAAGCCCCTGGAGAACACGTACATGGAGTGGCGCGACAGCCCGGCGGCGCGCGAGGGGCTGCAGTGTCAGGACTGCCACATGCCCGACCGACGGCACCGATGGCGCGGCGTCCACGATCCCGAGATGGTGAAATCGGGCGTGCGGGTCGACCTGGCCCTCGACCGCCGGCGCTATCGTCCGGGCCAGCGGCTCGCCGCGACCGTGACGATCCGGAGCGTGCGGGTCGGCCACTACTTCCCGACGTACATCACGCCGCGGGTCGTGGTGCGCGCGCTCCTGGTCGGGCGAGACGGCTCCCCGATCGACGGCTCGGCGGAGGAAGGGATCATCGGTCGCCAGGCCCCGCTCGACCTCTCGCGCGAGGACGCCGACACCCGCATCCCGCCCGGCGGGCGCTACGTGCTCCGCTACGGCCGGCCGCTGGACCGGCCCGGGCTCACGCTCCGCGTGACCGTCACGGTCTACCCGGACCACTTCTACACCGGCTTCTTCGGCGCGCTCCTCGCCGCCGGGGCCGGGGAAGGCGAGGCGCTGATCCGCGAAGCCCTGGAGGCCACCCGGCGGTCGCCCTTCGAGATCTTCGCCCGCGACGTGCCCTTGACCTGAGCCGCGCCTCGTTCCCGAGGGGCCGGCGTGGCGGACCCACCCGGCGCCGGCGAATGGTCCACCGGGGCGATGTGTTCCATGTCGGGCTCGAGCTGCAGCGTGTCGGCGATCTTCGTGTAGCTGGAGAACATCTGGGTCACGCCGATGATCTCCATCACCCCTCGCTCACCCACCCCCAGCCGGCGCATCTCGCGCAGGTGGAAGGCGGTGCCGAACGCGGACCGTGAGGTGAGCGAGACCGCGAAGGCGAGCGATTCCTTCAGCCGGCGGCTCAGGCGGTTGTCGGAGAAGGCGCGCCGGGTGGCCGCCCACACCTCCGCCGCGTAGGCGGGATCGTGGGCCAGCAGCCGGAAGGCGAGCGGGGCCTCCGCGGCCTCGTAGAACGCGGCGATCTCGCCGAGGAGCGCACCGGGCCCGGTCTCGCCCGCGTCGGAGGCGACGGCGGGAAAGGCGGCCCCGAGAGGACCGAGACCGTCCGCGATGACGTTCAGCGCGTTGGTGATGCCGACCAACTGGGCCGCCTCGTACCAGAGCGCGTCGTCCTGCATCCCCTGCAGCTTCCCGGCTGCAGTGTGGGCGCGGACTCAGTAGCTACACGCGTTCACCCCGCTCACGACCGCGGCCACCATCTCCTTCTCGCCGCGGGTGAACTCGCCCGGGCCCATCGCCCGCTTCATGGCCCGGCCGTGGGGCCCGCCGAACTCTCCGTCCCACGCCATGACCCGGCTCATGGCCGGTGGCTGGGCGAAGTCGTAGTTGAACCAGAGGCTCGAGAGCTCGAACAGCTTCCGGGCTGCCTCGGGATACTCGGATGCGTCGCGGAGTCTGACGGTGGGCACGGGCTTGCTCCTTTGGCTTGCTCTGCCGGGTGCGCCGCTACGCCGCGGGGCTAGCCGCCGGCCAGCGGTGGGAACAGCGAGAGCACATCGCCGTCCGACAGCACGTGATCGGGTCCCGCGTCCCGGCCGTTGACCACGGTCAATCGCTCGAGATCGTCCGGAACCCGGAGCGAGTGTACCACCTGCCCGACCGTGGTTCCCGGAGAGACGTCCAGGCGGACGTGGTCACCGGGCGTGCCGGGGGGAAGGAAGCGTCGAAGCGTCGCCGTGAGGTGGACTTCCACCCGCACGGGTCTCAGCGGAAGCCGCCCTGATCCGTGTCGCGGGTGCGGCTGACCCGGGCCTTCGTGGAGGACGACCTGTGGGGGACCACCGAATGATGGCTCTTCTTCTTCGAAGCCCGCTCGGCCAGGCGGCTGGCCGCGGCCGCCTTGCGGTTTTCGATCTCCCGCTCGAGCCCCTCCTGGAGCGAGGGGCCGGTGCCGAGCGGCACCTTCAGCTGGTACGGGGAGTCAGGGGGGGTCTGCTTCATCCGCAGCTCGGAGTTGAGCCGGACCAGCTCCTCGAGGGGGATCCCGGAGAGCCCCGCGACGTGCTTGAGCGTCGTGCCCCTGGGCACCGTGATCCGCTCGTAGCTGAGCGGCTCGTCCGGCGTCACGGCGAACCCGTACTGCTCGGGCTCCTGGCCGATGAGGGTCACCGCGTGGATGGCGGGCACGTAGTTCTTGGTCTCGTCCCGGAGGAGGCGGCTCTGGGTGAGTCCCCAGAAGTCGCGGGCGCCCGTGCCCTTGATGGCCCGGATCACCTTCGTCTCACCTGCGTTGTAGGCCGCCTGCACCAGATCCCACGATCCGAAGGTCGTGTAGAGGTCCTTGAGGTAGTTGGCGGCCGCTACCGTGGACTTCTCGGGGTCCAGCCGCTCATCGAGCCACCGGTCGACCCGCAGCCCATACTGGCGGGCCGTCGGAGCCATGAACTGCCAGAGGCCCTTGGCGCCCGCCCGGGAGACGGCGACCGGGTCGAAGCCGCTCTCGATCATCGCGGTGAAGACCAGCTCCTCGGGCAGCCCCTTCTGCCTGAACACCTCGAGGATCATCGGCAGGAACCGCCCGGACCGGGTGAGCCATCGCTCGACCACCGCTCGGCGGTAGCCGGTCTGGAACTGATCCAGGAAGCGCTGCACCGTGTCGTTCTGCTGCACCTTGTACGTGCTGGCGGCGGTCGTGACGGCGGGGCTGGGCTTGGCGGGAGTGGGTTCCACCGGAGCGCGCGTCGGCTCCGTCTTCGCGAGGGCGGGCGGGGCCGGGCTCGTGTAGAACTCGGCCCACAGATCCACCTCAGGGGTGGGGGCCGCCTCGGTCGCGGCGCCCGCCTCGGAGGTGGGGGCCGCACCGTCGTCGTAGGCCGGCGCCAGCGATGCGCCGATGCCGGCATCATCCGTCGGCGCGAGGGCCGGCGGCTCCGCGCTCGGTTCACCGGTCCACGCGGAAAGGGCCTCCGGCTCCGTCTCTGCAGTCACCGGCCGAGCCAGGTAACCGTTCGACAGGAGCGCGACGCTGACCAGGAACCACCGGACCGAGATGCGCATCGAAATTGGAATGGCATGAACTTTCTATCACGAGCGAATATTTGGGGTCAACGGGGGCCAGCATGCCGGGGACCGGCGCGCTCGCTCCAAGTGATTCTCTCGAAAGGCTTTTTCAGCGTCGTCGGGTGCCCGGGGTCGTCGATCCGCGGGGTGCCGCCGGCGTCCCGCCCTCCTGCCGGCCCGCCGTCAGCCACACGTTTCGCCCCGTGAGCGTCACCTCGGCGGTCTCGCCCGATCGCACCGCGACCGGCATTCGCCAGAACGTCACCACCGAGTAGGTCACGTTGGTCGGGACGTGGGGATATCGCGAGGACTCGGTCTCCCGGAGGCGGTACCGCTTGGTCAGATGCTGTCCTTCCTGCCAGGCCAGGACGACCCAGTCGCCCGCCGGCACATCCGCGAGGCGGACGGTCCCCTGGGCATCGGTCTGCCCCGTACGCACCAGCTCGCCCCCTCCGGCGTCGAGGAGCGCGCGCTCGTAGTCCACGCGTGCGGTCTCGACCCGGCCCACCGTGTGGACGTAGGCATCCACGGACTCCCGCAGGCCGGCCTTGGCCGCGTCCAGCTCGGACTGGAATTGGGCGGAGGCAGGCAGGAGCACGACCGAGACCGATGCCTGGGGCACCGGATCGCCGCTCGGCCGTGGCGGATCGGCGAAGACGCTGGCCTGGACCGTGCCGAGCGCCTTCCGCTCCTTCGCTTCGAGGTACGGCGCGACCAGGTCCGCAACCGATCCATCCGCGGCGCGGCCTGCCCCGGCACCGGCCAGCAGCGCCGAGACCACCGTGAGCGCCGCGGCGAGGCGGATGGCCCTCACGAGGCCACCTCGCGCGGCCGGGTGCGCCAGCGGGCGTGCATCCAGAGCCACTGCTCGGGGGCTCGGCGGATGGCCGCCTCGATCGCCTCGTTGAAAGCCGCGGTGTAGGACCGCACGTCGCCGTCGGCCGGCGCGGGGAGCGGGGGTCTCACGTCCATGCAATGGCGGCCGTCGGGCTCCCGCCGCAGGAAGACCGGCACCACCGGGGCCCCCGTCCGGAGGGCGAGGAGCGCCAGCCCCTTGGAGGTGGAGGCCGGCACGCCGAAGAACGGGACGAACACGCCCTCCGCCCGGGTGGCGTTCTGATCGAGGAGGATGCCGACCATCCGGCCACGCCGCAGCGCCTGCATGATCTCGCGCACCGCCCGGTGCTTCACGATCAGCTCCGCGCCGCTGCGGCGCCGGAAGCGATCCGCGATCTCGTCCAGGATCGGATCGTCCAGGGGCCGGACCACGACGGACAGCGGCAGGCCGGTCAGCCCGTGGGCCGCCGCCAACAGCTCCCAGTTGCCGTAATGGGCGGTGAGGATCAGGATACCTCGCCCTTCGGCGGCGGCGTGGCGCAGGTGCTCCACACCCTGGACGTGAACCCGCGAGAGCATCACCTCCGTGGGACGGAGGAAGTAGCGGCATGCTTCGACCAGGTTCATGCCCAGGTGCTGGAACGATCGTCGGCCGAGCCGCCGGACCTCGGCCGGTGGCAGATCCCGACCCAGGCCGCGCTCGATATTCTCGAGCGCGATCCGGCGACGACGCGGAAGGGCCCACCACAGGGCATCGCCGATCCGTCGGCCCAGAGCCAGGCCGATCGAGGGGGGAAGATAGGCGGGAATGAAGCCGACGAGGCGTAGCCCCCAGAGGCCCACGGTCGCCGCCAGCCGGCCGACGCGTGGGGGGGACCCGCTCATCCCGCGCGCAAGATCACGTGCGTGAGGCCCCAGACCCCGGCCGCGATGATCCCGGAAAGCGGGATCGTCAGGATCCAGGCCCAGACGATGTTGCTGGCCACCCCCCAGCGCACCGCGGAGAGGCGCTGCGTCGCGCCGACCCCCATGATGGATCCGGTGATGGTGTGGGTGGTGCTCACCGGGATACCGCCCAGCGCGGTGCCGATCAGCGTCACCGCGCCCGCCGTCTCGGCGCAGAAGCCGCCGATCGGCCGGAGCTTGGTGAGACGCATGCCCATCGTCTTGACGATGCGCCAGCCGCCCGCCAGCGTGCCCAGCCCGATCGCGGCGTGCGCGGCCAGGATCACCCACAGGGGCACGTAGAACTCGGGACCGAGGTAGCCGGCCGAGAAGAGCAGGATCGCGATGACGCCCATCGTCTTCTGAGCGTCGTTGGTCCCGTGGCCGAGGCTGTAGGCGGCCGCCGACAGCAGCTGCAGACGGCGGAACGTGCCCTCCACCCGGCTGGGCCGCATGGAGCGCACCGCCCACAGCGTCAGGACCATGAACGTGAACCCCAGCGCCAGGCCCAGCACCGGCGCCAGCACGATGAAGAGCAGGATCTTCAGGAGGCCGCTCGGCACCAGGGAGGCGAAGCCGGCCTTGGCCACCGCGGCCCCCGCGTAGCCGCCGATGAGGGCGTGCGAGGAGCTGGATGGGATGCCGAAGTACCAGGTGAGCAGGTTCCAGGCGATCGCCCCGGCCAGGCCCCCCAGGATCACCCACTGGTCCACCACCCCCGCGTCGACCACGCCCTTGCCCACCGTGCGCGCCACCTGCACCCCGAAGCCGAAGGCGGCGACGAAGTTGAAGAACGCGGCCCACGCCACCGCCTGCATCGGAGTGAGCACACGGGTCGACACCACGGTGGCGATGGAGTTCGCCGCGTCGTGGAAGCCATTGATGTAGTCGAAGGCGAGCGCGACCAGGATGATGAAGCCGATCAGCAGGAGGGACCCGCTCATGCGTCGCGAGCGGGGCGGTTCACGCCATCTTGAGGGTGATGCCCTCGATCACGTTGACCACGTCCTCGCAGCGGTCGGTGACCGATTCCATCGTCTCGTACAGCTCCTTCCACTTGATCACCTCGATGGCGTCGGTGCCTCCCTCGAAGAGGGCGGCGAGCTGATCCCGCAGCAGGCGGTCGGCTTCGTTCTCCAGCCGGTTCACCTCCACCGCGTGCTTGTGATAGAAGGGCGACAGGGTGCGCAGGCAGCGCACCGCCCGGTCGGTCTCCTCCGCGGTCTTCACGATGATCTTGGCCATCTCGATCGAGCCCTCGGTGGGGGCCTTGATCTTGTAGAGCAAGAGCCGGTCCGCCACCGCGTCGATCAGGTCCAGCACGTCGTCGAGACGGCTGGCCAGCGCGTAGATGTCCTCCCGGTCGATCGGGGTGATGAAGGTGGTGTTGAGACGGCGCACGATCTCGTGGGTGAGGGTGTCGCCCGCGTGCTCCAGGCTCTTGATCTGCTGGGCCTTGCCCTTGGCGTCCGCGTAGTCGAGCGTCAACTGCTCGAGGATCCGCGACGCGGACACGATGTGGGAGGCCTGCTGCTCGAACAGATCGAAGAACTTCTCTTCCCGAGGAAGCAGCCGGAACACGGCAGTATCCTCTCCCGCCATTTCCCCGATGTCAACGCCGGCCCCGGACGGCGGACCTGCGGGTGGCGGGCGGTGCGGCACGCCGGTCGGCGCGCGCCGGGGCTGCTGCCCGCCGGCGCGCCCGAGGCCGTAAGTTGACAGGCCGCGAAGCGGGTGGCTAGGATGACGCCGGTGGCACACCTCGAAGAACGCGTCGGGCGTCACGTCCATTGCCCGCGCTGCGGCGCGCCCTGTGAGTGGACCGGCAATCCGCACCGCCCGTTCTGCTCCCTCGAGTGCCGCCTGATCGATCTCGGCGCCTGGCTCGACGAGCGATACCGCGTGCCGGGCATGGATCTCTCCACCGACTCGGAGTCCCCGGGGGCGGGGGCTCCCGGCGGCGGATGATCGACCTCTTCGACGATCCGCTCGGGTTCCTCTCCCGCCTGATCCTCCAGATCCCCGCGCTGCTCGCGGCGGTGACGGTGCACGAGCTCGCTCATGCGGTGGTGGCCGACCGGCTCGGCGATCCCACCCCGCGTCGGCTCGGGCGCATCACCCTGAACCCGCTGCCGCACATCGACCCCCTCGGCGCGATCGCATTCGTGCTCGCGGGCTTCGGGTGGGCGAAGCCGGTGCCCGTGAACGCGCAGAACCTCCGGCATCCGGTGCGGGACATGGCGTGGGTGGCGGCGGCGGGCCCCCTGTCCAACTTCCTGCTCGCGTTCGCGGCCCTGGTGGTGGTGCGGCTGCTCGGCCGCATGGAGTTCGCCCCCGCCTTCGTGGCCGACCCGCTGTCCGGGATCCTGTTCTGGACCTACGTGTTCAACCTGGCGCTCGGGATCTTCAACCTGATCCCGCTGCCGCCGCTCGACGGCGGCCACTTCCTCCCGTATCTGATCCCGCGCGCCTCGTGGACGTTCCTCCATCAGCTCGAGCAGATGGGGCCGTTCCTGCTGCTCCTGCTCCTGTTCACCGGCGTGACCCGGTACGTGGTCCAGCCGGTGTTCGACGTGGTGAACGCGTTCTACCTGTCGATCGTCCGCCTCGTGGTGTAGCCGGCGGGGCCGCCGGCCGCGCCGGGGACCGGGCGGCCTCGGCGCCCTCGTGGCGGAGAAGCCAGCGCTTGCGCCAGAGCCCGCCGCCGTAGCCGGTGAGCGAGGCGTCGCCGCCGATCAGGCGGTGACACGGCACCACGATGGAGATGGGATTGCTTCCGTTCGCGGCACCCACCGCCCGCGCGGCCGAGCCCAGCCCGAGCTTCCGCGCCAGCGCGCCGTAGGTCTCGGTCTTCCCGGCCGGGATGCGGCGGAGCGCCCGCCAGATCCGCTGCTGGAATGGGGTGCCGCCGGCGTCCACCGCGATCCCATACAGCGCCGCGAGGTGGCCGGCGAGATAGGCGCGGATGCGCGAGCTGATCCCGAAGGGATCGCGGCGCCGGATCGGCTCCGCGGCGGGATAGCGCCGCGCGATCGCGGCGCGCAGGCGGCCTCGATCGAACTCCAGCGCGCAGAGGCGTCCGTCGCGGGCCGCGATCACGATGCGCCCGATCGGGCTCCGGATCTCATCGATGAGAATGGGCCGCGCGGAGCGGGTCCGTCGGGACGCGGCGGGCGAGGTGGGACGTGAAGCCGGCATGCGGGTGCGACCCCGGAGGTCTGTCGACGTGAAAGCGCCCGGACCGTGATTCGGCCCGGGCGCTCGAATTACCCCGGCAGCGACCTACTCTCCCACGCCGTTACCAGCGCAGTACCATCGGCCCTGGAGGGCTTAACTTCCGTGTTCGGGATGGGAACGGGTGTGGCCCCTCCGGCAACGCCACCGGGAATCGGATGGCAAGCGAATACGTTGATTCTCGAGTGCAGCCAAGCGACGTCGCCTTCGGCAGGCGTCGTATATGGATGAGTGCAACGTGGTCAAGCCGCACGGCCGATTAGTACCGCTCGGCTGAACGCCTTACAGCGCTTACACCCGCGGCCTATCAACCTGGTAATCTTCCAGGGGCCTTCAGAGGGCTTACGCCCTGGGAGGTCTCATCTTGAGGCGGGTTTCGCGCTTAGATGCCTTCAGCGCTTATCCCTGCCGGACATAGCTACCCAGCGGTGCTCCTGGCGGAACAGCTGGCACACTAGCGGTCCGTCCACCCCGGTCCTCTCGTACTAGGGGCAGCTCCCCTCAAACCTCCTACGCCCGCGTCAGATAGGGACCGAACTGTCTCACGACGTTCTAAACCCAGCTCACGTACCGCTTTAATGGGCGAACAGCCCAACCCTTGGGACCTGCTCCAGCCCCAGGATGCGATGAGCCGACATCGAGGTGCCAAACCTTGCCGTCGATGTGAACTC
>DASRHC010000027.1:0-17241 GCA_035650715.1 Candidatus Methylomirabilota bacterium
CGGGGCCGGCCCGCCCTGTCGTCGAGCCGGATCCCGGGCGCCCCGTGGGGAGCCACGCTCAGGCCGAGGCGCGCCGCGCCCGCCCCGTCGTAGAGATCGAGCTGCGGCCAGTCGCCCGGGCCCACCGTCTGGCTGAGCCCCGGTGCTTGACAGGCGGGCCGGGCCTGATATAAACAGGCAACTCGGTTTCCTGAATGATAACCCGGACCCAGATCTCCGGCAGCGCGGTCGCCTCCGTGTCGCGGGCCATGCGCGTGCTGGGCGCCTTCGCGGACCACCCGGGCGGCGTGACCCTCACCGCGCTCAGCGCCGAGCTGGGCTACGGAAAGGCCAGCCTGTCCAAGATCATGGCGACCATGGAGCGCGAGGGCTTCGTCCGCCGGGACGAGGCCGGCCACTTCCACCTGAGCTGGCGGCTGCTGGGCCTGGCGTTCGGTCACGCGCAGCGGGTCGGGATCTCCGGAGTCTGCACCCCCGTGCTCCAGGCCCTCGCCGACGAGACCGACGAGCTGGTCCAGCTGGCCGTGATCGAGGGCGAGCACGTGCTTTTCGTGGCCAAGGCCGAGGGTCCGGGCCAGACCCTGCGCCTGCTGCCGCTGGTGGGGGTGGTCGCGCCGACGCACGCCACCGCGAGCGGGAAGGTGTGGCTGGCGAGCCTGCCGACCGACGAGGCGCTGGCGGTGGTGCGTCGCCAGGGGCTCGCCCCGGTTACCTCGCATACCATCACCTCGCGCACGCGGCTGCTCGCGGAGCTGCGCCGGGTTCGCGCGGCCGGCTACGCGATCACCGACGGGGAGCTGGCGGAGGAGGGCCGCGCCCTCGCGGCCCCGATCATCCACGGGAACCGGGTGGTCGGCGCGGTGGCGGTCTCCGGGCCGTCGTTCCGCCTGCCGCTGTCGCGCCTGCACCGGCTGGCCCCGCGGGTCCAGCGCGCGGCGCGCGAGCTCGGATCCCTGTGGCCGTACGAGGTGACTGCGCGGGACTTCGGGCTCGGGATCCGACCCCCGAACAGACAGGTGTTGGCGCGAGCGCCGCGGAGCCGGACGTGAGCTTCGAGTACCACCAGCCGGCGTCGGTGGCGGAGGCGGTCGACCTCGGGGCCCGCTTTGGCGCCGAGGGGCGCTTCCTGGCCGGGGGCACCGACCTCATCATCCAGATGCGGCGCGGCAAGCTGGCGCCGCGCCACGTCATCAGCCTGCACCGGGTGCCCGGGCTGGACGGGATCGAGGTTAACGGGGCCGTGCAACTCGGCGCGCTCGTCACCCACCGCGCCATCGAGCGCTGCGCCGCGTTCGCGGGGCGGCTGCGGGGCCTGGTGGAGGGCGCGGAAGTGGTGGGCGGTCACCAGATCCGCAACGTCGGGACGGTGGGCGGCAATCTCGCCAACGCCTCGCCCGCCGCCGACGTGGTGCCGGTGCTCCTCGCCCTCGATGCCCGGGTCGCCTGTCTCGGCGTGGGCGGCGAGCGAGCGGTGGCGCTCGAGGACTTCTTGCTGGGCCCGGGCCACACCGCCTGCCGGCCCGGCGAACTGCTCATCGGGGTGGCCTTCGGTATGCCGGACGCGCGGACCGCGACCGCGTTCCTCAAGGCCGGCCGGCGCCGGGCCATGGAGATCTCGGTGGTGTGCGTGGCGGCGCGGCTCGGGCTCGACGCCGGGGGCGAGCGCTGCGTGAGCGCCCGCGTCGCCCTCGGCGCGGTGGCGCCCACCGCGTGGCGAGCCCGGGACGCCGAGCGCCTGCTCGAGGGGCAGCCGCCGACCCCGGAAGTCTTCCGCGAGGCCGGCCGCGCGGCCGCGGCCGCCTGCCGGCCCATCACCGACGTCCGGGCCTCGGCCCGATACCGGCAGGTGCTCGTCGAGACCCTGGTGCCCCGGGCCCTCGCGCGGTGCCTGGAGCGGATCCGGCGCGGCGCCTCATGAGCCGGCTGGGGCTGAGCCTGACCATCAACGGCGAGCGTCACGACGTGCTCACCGAGCCGCACCGCACTCTCCTGGACGTGCTCCGTGTCGATCTGGGGCTGACCGGCACCAAGGAGAACTGCCTCGAGGCCGAGTGCGGGGTATGCACCGTGCTGCTCGACGGGCGCGCGGTGAACAGCTGCATCGTGCTCGCCGCACAGTGCGAGGGCCGTCGGATCGTCACCATCGAGGGGCTCGCCGGCGATGGGGGCCTCGATCCGATCCAGCAGGCGTTCATCGAGCACGGCGCGGTGCAATGCGGCTACTGCATCCCGGGCATGATCCTCTCCGCCAAGGCGTTTCTCGACGAGCGCCCCGAGGGCACCGAGGCGCAGGTGCGCGAGGCGCTGGCCGGCAACCTGTGCCGGTGCACCGGCTACCAGAAGATCGCCGACGCGGTGGTGGCGGCGGCGCGGTCCCGGGCGCGGGGGAGGTGACGGCATGACGCACAGGACGATGACCGTGGTCGGGAAGGCGCTGCCCCGCTTCGACGCCCCGGGGAAGGTGACCGGCACCGCGGTCTACGCGGCCGACTTCGCCGTTCCCGGCATGCTGGTGGGCCGGGTGCTGCGGAGCCCCGAGGCGCACGCCCGGATCGTTCGGCTCGACTTCACCCGGGCCCGCGCGCTTCCCGGCGTGCGCGCCATCATCGGCGCGGCGGACGTGCCCGACGTGCGCTACGGCGGCGCGATCAAGGACGAGACTGTCTTCGCGAGCGGCAAGGTCCGCTACATCGGGCAGCCGGTGGCCGCGGTGGCCGCGACCACCCCGGAGGCCGCGGAGGCGGCCCTCGCCGCCATCGAGGTGACCTACGAGCCCCTGCCGGCGGTGCTCGACCTCGCGGCGGCCCTCGCCCCCGGCGCGCCCCTGGTGCACGAGGAGTACGCCGACTACACCGCGATCCCGGTGTTCCACCGCGACGGCAACGTATGCAACCGGGCCCGCATCGTGGTGGGCGACGTGGAGCGCGGCTTCGAGGAGGCGGATCGCATCTTCGAGCACCGGTTCCGCACCGCGATGGTCCACCAGGGCTATACCGAGCCGCGCGCTGCGGTGGCGCAGTGGGACAGCTCGGGCACGGTCACCGTGTGGTCGAACACCCAGCTGCCCTTCGAGGTGCAGAACACCCTGGCCGAGATCCTCCAGACGCCGCCCTCGCGGATCCGGGTGGTGGTGCCCGGGATCGGCGGCGGCTTCGGCGGGAAGCTGCGGGTGGGCGTGGAGCACTTCGCCGCGCTCCTGGCCCGGAGGGCGGGGCGGCCGGTGAAGGTCGCCACCACCAGCGAGGAGGAGCTGACCGCGGCCTACCCGCGCCAGGGCGCGGTGATCGAGCTGAAGACCGGGGTCACGCGGGACGGGCGCATCACCGCCAAGTCCGGGCGCATCTGCTTCGACACCGGGGCCTTCGCGGGCTCGGGGCCCGGGGTGGCGTCGGTGGCGACGCTCGTGCTGGCGGGGCCGTACCGGATCCCGAACCTGCACCTCGAGGGCCTCGCGGTGTACACCAACAAGACGAACTGCGGATCCTTCCGGGCCCCGTCGGGGCCGCAGTCCAACTTCGCGGTGGAGTCGCAGATGGACATCATGGCCGACGCTCTCGGCCTCGACCCCCTGGACTTCCGGCTCCGGAACATCGTGCGCGAGGGCGACGAGGGGCCCACCGGGCAGGTGCTGCATGCGGTGGGGCTGGAGGAGTGCCTCCGCAAGGCCGCCGCCGCCATCGGATGGCACGACCGGCGGCCGGAGCCCGGGCGGGGCAAGGGGCTCGCGTGCGGCTGGTGGACGACCACCGGAGGCTCCTCGGGGGTGTACGTGAAGATCAACCCCGACGGCACCGTCGCGCTCAACACCGGCGCGGCCGAGATCGGCACCGGTGCCCTGACCGGCGCGGCGCAGGTGCTGGCCGAGGAGCTCGGGGTCGGGCTCGAGGACATCCGCGTGGTGTCGGCCGACACCTTCGCCACGCCCTTCGACTTCGGGGCCCAGGGCAGCCGCACCGCGTTCGCGGTGGGGGGCGCGTGCCGGGCCGCCGCCGCGGATCTGCGGCCGCGCCTGTTCGCCCTCGCCGCCGCCCAGCTCGGGGTCGAGCCGGAGGCGTGCACGCTGGCGGACCGGCACGTCGTGGCCGGGGGGAAGCGCATCGCGCTGGCGGAGCTCGCCCGGCTCTCGCAGCAGACGGGCGGAGGGCTCATCGCCCAGGGGACTTTCATCGCGCCAGCCACCACGTACGACGCCAAGCGGGTGGAGGGGCACGCCTATCCCGCCTTCCACTCGCCGAGCTTCCATGCGCACGCGGTGGATCTCTCGGTGGACCCGGAGACGGGCGAGATTGCCATCCACCGGTATGTGGTGGCGCAGGACGTCGGCTTCGCCATCAACCCGACCTACATCGAGGGGCAGATCGAGGGCGGGGTGGCTCAGGGCCTCGGCCAGGCCCTCTCCGAGGAGATCGTGTACGAGGGCGGCCGCGTGCTGAACGCGAACCTCACCGACTACAAGATGCCGACCATGCTCGACATGCCGCGCGTGGAGAGCATCCTGGTCCAGCACCCCGGCGCGGCCGGGCCCTACGGGGCCAAGGGCGTCGGCGAGCCGCCGAACATCGAGCCGCCGGCCGCGGTGGCCAACGCGGTCGCGGCCGCCACCGGGCTCCGGATCACCACCCTGCCCATCACCGCGGAGAAGATCGCCCTGGGCCTGCGCGACGCGCAGGCGGCCGGCACCTGATCCCGCATGGCCGGCGCTTCCATCCAGCTACTCGAGCTCGGCAAGCGGTACGGCGAGGTCGTGGCCGTCGACACCACGCTCATGATGATCGCCGGCTTCGAGGAGCCGGCGGCCGGCGATATCCGGCTGGCGGGAGAGCCGATCACGAACCGGCCTCCTCGCTGCTGATCGGCGTCGCGGTGCTCGTTCTCGGGACGATGGAGGCGCTCCGCCGGAGGGCGGGGATCCGCGTGCCGGTGAGCTGAACGGGAGGGACCACGATCCTGCGCACCGGGCTCCTGATGCTCCCGACCTACGAGCCGGCGCGGCTCGGCGATCTGGCCGTGCTCGCGGAGGGGGCCGGCTTCGACGATTTCTGGCTCGCCGACGAGCGCTTCTTCCGCGAGGTCTACGCCTGTCTCACCCTGTGCGCGCTGCGCACGCGCCGGATCCGGCTCGGGCCCTGCGTCACGGACCCGTATACCCGGCATCCCGCGCTGACCGCCGTGGCCATCGCGACCCTCGACGAGATCTCGGGCCGGCGCGCCGTGCTGGGGATCGGGGCGGGGGTGAGCGGGTTCCGCGAGCTCGGGATCGACGCGTCGCGGTCGGCCGCCGCCATCCGGGAGGCGGTCGAGGTCATCCGCAGGCTTCTGGCCGGCGAGACGGTGACCGTCAAGGGGCGCGAGGTGAGCCTGAGCGGGGGGCGGCTCGACTTCACGGCGGTGCGCGCCGACCTGCCCATCTTCGTCGCCTCCCAGCGGCCGGCGGGATGCCGGGTCGCGGGGCGGGTGGCCGACGGGGCGATCATGCAGGGCGCGCTCGCGGAGCCGCTGGTACGGTTCCTGCGCGAGACGGTGCAGGGCGCGGCCCGGGACGCCGGGCGCGACCCCGCCCGGGTGGCCCTGGTCGCGCGACTCAACGTGTGCATTCACGACGACCGGGCCGCCGCGCGCGACGTGATGCGCCCCACCATCGTCCGCAGCCTCGCCGCGCAGCGGCCGGATTTCTTCACCTTCCGGACCGCGGGGCTGACCCTGCCCGCCGGGCTCCGAGACAAGGTGCTCGCGCTGCCCTACACCCACGAGGTGGCCCCGCTGCGGGCGGTGGCCCCGGAGGTGCCGGACGCCTTCGTCGATGCCTGCACCCTCAGCGGCCCGCCGGAGGTCATCGCGCCCGAGCTGGTGCGGCTCGCCCGGAGCGGCATCGCCGAGGTGGTGATCTATCCGCTCGCGGTGGACGGCCGCCCCGAGACCACCATCGAGCGCTTCCAGGCCGAGGTGATGCCGCGGGTGCGGCGGGAGCTCGGGGCGTGACGGTGATCGTCCACATGCACGGCAATCTGCGCCGGTTCATGCCGGACGGCCGCGACCGGATGGTCGTGGACCTGCCGGACGGGACGACGGTCGACGCCTTCCTGACCTCGCTGGGGGCCGAGCGTGACACCTGGCTGGTGGCGGTGAACGGCCGCACCGTGGAGCGCGACCACCGGCTCGCGGCCCGGGACATCCTGGACTGCTTCGAGCCGGTGGCCGGCGGATAGGGGGAGAGACGCCATGATCGTGCGCTACGTCATCAACACCCTCAAGCCCGGGGTGGATCCCGCCGCCTACGAGCGGTGGCTGCGAGAGTACGACTACCGGGTGGCCCGGACATTGCCCGGCATCATCAGCTACAAGACCTTCCGGATCGAGGGGCCCGTCCACAATGCCCCCGCGGGTGCGGAGTGGCGCTACATCGAGCGCATCGAGATCCGCGACCTGGCGCAGTACCAGAAGGACATCGCCTCCCCGGCAGGCCAGGAGCTCATCCGCCAGCTGTACGAGAACTACTGCGACCGCTCGAAGACCATCTTCTTCGCCACCGAGCCCATCGAGGAGTGACCGAAAGGAGGCCGGCATGACCAGCCGCATGGATCGTCGATCGTTCTTGAAGGTGACCGCGGGCGGGGCCGCGCTCGCGGCGCCGGTGGTCCGGCCCCCGCGGACCGCGGCGCAGGATGCGCGCACGCTCGTGGTCGCCTGGGACACCGACATCGACACCCTCGACCCCGCCCAGTTCAAGGCGATCGGAGGCTACGTGACCATCGCCAACTGCTACGACACCCCGATCGCCTGGAAGGTCCAGCCGATCCCGGGCAAGCCCGGGTTCTTCCGGTCCCAGCCGGCCCAGTGGGACGGGGCGATCGCCGAGTCGTGGGCGATGGAGCGGGAGGGGGCCACCATCGTGCTGAAGGTGCGCCGGGGGGTGAAGTTCCCCAGCGGGCGCCCGGTCACCGCGCAGGCCGTCAAGTACTGCTTCGACCGCGGGCTGCAGTCACCCGGCTACATGCGTTTGCTCTTCCCCTCGCTCATCGGGGTGAAGTCGCCCGAGCAGTTCGAGGTGCGGGACGACCACACCTTCGCCATGCGCATGGAGCAGCCCAATCCCATGGCGATGGACATCCTCGCCCTCTCCAACAACGCGATCATGGACCCCGACGAGGTCAAGGCCCACGCCACCAAGGAGGATCCGTGGGCGGCCGAATGGCTCAAGCGCAACATCGCGGGCATCGGTCCCTACCGCCTGGCCAAGAACGAGCCGGGCGTGGAGATCGTCCTGGAGGCCGCGAAGGGGTACTGGAGGCCGGAGCCCTTTTTCCAGCGCGTCGTCCTGAAGTTCGTGCCGAACGAGGCCGACCGGGTGCTGCTGCTCAAGCGCAAGGCGATCGACATGGTGGTGGGCCGGCCGGGGCTCTCGCCGAAGAACGTCAAGAGCCTGGAAGGCGAGCCGGGCCTCAAGGTGTTCGACGTGCCGGACACGACCTGTCACTACCTGGCCATGAACGAGAAGAAGCCGCCCTTCGAGAACAAGCTGGTGCGCCAGGCGATCAACTACGCGATCCCCATCGGGCCGATCATGAAGGGGGTCCTCTTCGGCTACGCGACCCAGATGAAGAGCCCGCTGCCGCACCTGACCCCGGGCTACAGCGGCAACCTGTCGCCCTACAAGCACGACATCGAGAAGGCCCGGCAGCTCATGAAGGAGGCCGGCGTCAAGACCCCGATCCCGGTCAAGCTCGCGGTGCGAGTGGGCTACGTGACCCACGAGCAGGCCTCGGTGTGGCTGCAGCGCGAGCTGGAGAAGATCGGGTTCAAGGTGGAGATCGTCAAGGAGACCGACGCCACCTTCCGCCAGGTGGCCATCAAGGGCGACCACGAGCTGTCCATCGAGTCCTGGCAGTCCTGGGTGAACGACCCCTGGTATCACCTGAACTTCCTCATGCACTCGCGCTCGAAGTTCACGAACGCGTCGTTCTACTCGAACCCGATCCTGGACAAGATCATCGACGAGAGCCTGGCCGAGACGAACCCGGAGCGGCGGCTCGGCAACGCCCGCGTCGCCCAGAAGATCCTCATCGACGACGCGGTCTGGGGGTTCCTCTGGTACGACAGCTGGACGCGGGTGATGAAGACCGACATCACCGGCATCGAGAAGCGCTGGGATACCTTCGAGCGGTACTACGGGGCCCGGCGCGCCTGACCCGGACGGGGCCCCGATGGGCGCGGCCCGGGCAAAGGACACGTGAGGTGGGGTTCGGCCGGTACGTCCTGCAGCGCATCCTGCTCGCCGTCCCGACCCTGGTCGGGGTGACGGTGATCTCCTTCGCGCTGACCTATCTCCTCCCCGGCAACCCCGCGCTGGTCAAGGCGGGGGCGCTGGCCACCCCGGAGGTGGTGCAGGACGTCGAGCGGCGCATGGGGCTGGATCAGCCGGTGTACGTGCAGTACTGGCGCTACGTGAGGAACCTCGTCCGCGGCGACCTGGGCGAGAGCGCGTCCACCGGGCGGCCGGTGCTGGAGGACTTCCGCCAGCGGGTGCCCGCCACCCTGGAGCTCACCCTGACGAGCCTGCTGATCGCGGTGGGCGTCGGGGTCCCCCTCGGGGTGCTGTCGGCGGTCCACCGCGACAGCGTGCTGGACCACCTGGCCCGCCTGCTCGGGGTGAGCGGCGTGGCCATGCCGAGCTTCTGGACCGGGCTGATCCTGGTCTACGTGTTCTTCTACCTGCTCGGGGTCGCGCCGGCCCCCCTGGGCCGGCTGGCCGCCGACGTGAGCCCGCCCCCGCGCCTGACCGGGCTCTACGTGCTCGACGCGGCCGCCGCGGGCGACGGGGCCGCCCTCGCCTCTGCCCTGTACCACCTCATGCTCCCGGCCCTGACCCTGGGCTTCGCGGTCATGGCGCCGCTGACGCGGATGGTGCGGGCCACCATGCTCGAGATTCTCGAGTCCGACTACGTGAAGGCGGCGTGGGCGGCCGGGCTGCCGCGGCGGCAGGTCATCTACGGCGATGCCCTCCGGAACGCCCTCATCCCGGTCATCACTCTCCTCGGGGTGATCTTCGGGTTCCTCATGGCCGGCAACGTGGTGGTGGAGATGGTGTTCGCCTGGCCCGGGCTTGGCCACTACGCGGTCACCTCGCTCGTGACCAAGGACCCCGGCCCCATCCAGTCGTTCGTGCTCTTCGTGGCCGTGATGTACGTGGCGGTGAACCTGGCCGTCGACCTCCTCTACGGCCTCGCCGATCCCCGGATCCGCCTCCGCTGATGCGCTGGCGTCGACTGACCGCGAACCGGCTCTCCTTCGCGGCGCTCTGCGTGATCGCGCTGATCGCCGCCTCCGCGGTCCTCGCGCCCTGGGTCGCGCCCCACGACCCCGACGAGACCGACGAGGAGGCGATGCTCGCCGGCGTTTCCCCGCGGCACCCGCTCGGCACCGACGTGTACGGGCGGGACCAGCTCTCCCGCCTGATCCACGCCGGCCGGATCGACCTGCTCATCGCCCTGAGCGCCACCGCGGTGGCGCTCACCGTCGGCTGCGCCCTCGGGACGCTGGCCGGCTACCGGGGCGGCTGGACCGACCAGGCGGTGATGCGGGCGGTGGACGCGGTGATGGCGTTCCCGGCCTTCATCCTGGCCATGGGCATCACCGCGGCCCTCGGCAACACCACCGCCAACGTGGCCGCGGCGATCGCCATCACGCACGTGCCGATCTACACGCGGCTCATCCGGGGCGAGATGCTGAAGGTCCGCGAGACCGAGTACGCGGAGGCGGCGCGCACGGTGGGCGACCGGCCGTGCCAGATCGTCTTCGTGCATCTCCTGCCCAACTGCGTGCCCCCGCTCATCGTGCAGGCCACCCTGGCCATGGGCTTCGCCATCCTCACGGTGGCCGCCCTGTCGTTCATCGGCCTCGGCATCCAGCCGCCGCAGAGCGAGTGGGGGCAGATGACCGCGGAGGGGGCGGGATACGTCGTCTCCGGCGAGTGGTGGCTCGTGCTCTTCCCCGGCCTCGCCATCATGCTGACCGTGCTGGCCTTCAACCTCGTGGGCGACACCCTGCGCGACGTCCTGGATCCCCGCATGCGGGGCGTCCGGTGAGCGACCTGCTGGAGGTGCGGGACCTCGCCGTGCACTTCGCGACCGACCGGGGCGTCGTGGAGGCGGTGGACGGCGTCGGCTTCACGGTGCGGGCCGGGGAGATGCTGGGCCTGGTCGGGGAGTCCGGCTCCGGCAAGTCGGTGACCGCGATGGCCCTGCTGCGGCTCATCCGCCCCCCCGGCCGCATCGTGCGGGGCGAGGTGCGCTTCGAGGGGGAGGATCTGCTCGCGCTCTCCGAGGAGCAGCTGCGCTCGGTGCGGGGCGCGCGCATCTCGATGGTGTTCCAGAGCCCCCGGACCGCGCTGAACCCGGTGCTCACGGTCGGCCGGCAGATCGCGCGCCTCTTCGAGCTGCACCAGGGGGCGACGCGGGGGGCGGCGTGGGCGCGGACCGTCGAGATGCTGGGGCGGGTGGGCATCGGCGAGCCGGAGCGGCGCGCGCGCCAGTACGCCCACCAGCTCTCGGGCGGGATGTGCCAGCGGGTGATGATCGCCATGGCGCTCGCGGCCTCCCCCCGGCTGCTCCTCGCCGACGAGCCGACCACCGGCCTCGACGTGTCCATCGCCGCGCAGATCCTCGACCTCCTGCGCGATCTCGGCCGCCGGACCGGCGCCTCGATCCTGCTCATCACCCACGACCTGGGCGTGGTGGCGGAGGTGTGCGACCGGGTCGCGGTGATGCACGCCGGGCAGCTGGTGGAGATCGCCGACGTGCGCTCGGTCTTCGCCCGGCCGGAGCATCCCTACACGCAGGCCCTGGTCCGCTCCATCCCCCGCATCGATCGCGACGTGGCGATGGAGCCCATCCCGGGGACGGTGCCCTCGCTGCTCGCGCCGCCCCCAGGCTGCCGCTACGCCGACCGGTGCCCGCGCGTGCTGGAAGTGTGCCGGCGCGAGCGCCCGCCCCTGCTGCGGTCCACCACCCATCACGAGGTCGCCTGCCACGCCGTCGAGGCCCAGCGTGTCCCTGCTCTCCGTTGACGGGCTGGTGAAGCACTTCCCGGTCGCGGGCGCGTGGCTGGATCGCCTGCGCGGGGCGGGCCCGCGCGCGGTCCACGCGGTGGACGGCGTCTCGCTCGCGGTGGGGGCCGGGGAGGTCCTCGGTCTCGTCGGCGAATCCGGGTGCGGGAAGTCGACGGTGGCCCGCACAATCCTCCGCCTGCTGGAGCCGACCGCGGGTCGCGTGACCTTCGACGGGATCGAGCTGACCGCGCTCGCCCCGGAGCCGCTGCGTCGCCGGCGGCGGGACATCCAGATGGTGTTCCAGGATCCCACCGCGTCGCTGAACCCGCGGCTGAGCGTGCGCCGGTCGGTGGAGGAGCCGCTCCGCCGTCACACCGCCCTGCCCGCGCGCGAGCGCGGGGAGCGCGTGGCCGCGGTGCTCGCCCAGGTGGGGCTGGGCCCCGAGCTGGCCGACCGGTACCCGCACGAGCTGTCGGGGGGGCAGCGGCAGCGGGTGAACATCGCCCGGGCCATCGCCACCCGGCCTCGCTTCGTCGTGCTGGACGAGCCCACCTCGGCGCTCGACGTGTCGCTGCGCGCGAAGGCCATCTTGCTGCTCGACGAGCTGCGGGACACGCTCGGCATGGCGTACCTGTTCATCTCGCACGACCTCGCCAGCGTGAAGTACCTGGCCGGGCGGATCGCGGTCATGTACCTGGGGACGATCGTGGAGGAGGCGCCGACCCGGGAGCTCTTCACGCGGCCCCTGCATCCCTACACCCGGGCCCTGCTGTCCGCGGTGCCCGTGCCCGACCCGCAGACGCGCCGGCCCCGCCTCGCGCTGGCCGGCGAGGTGCCGAGCCCCATCAACGTCGCGCCCGGCTGCCGCCTGCGCGGGCGCTGCCCTCTCGCCCAGGCCGTCTGCGTGGAGCCGGTCACCCTCCGGGAGGTCGCGCCCGGGCACCGGGTCGCCTGCCATCTCGTTTGACCCTCGACAAGGAGATCGACCGCATGGGAGAGGTTCGCACCCCCGACGACGTCCACGATCTGGTGCACGGCCTGACCCTCCTCGGGACCGGCGGGGGCGGGCGCCCCGAGCAGGGGCTCGCGTGCCTGCTGCCGCACGTGGAGGCCGGCCACGCCGTGCGCTGGGTCGCTCCCGACGCCATCCCCGACGACGCGTGGGTGTGCTCGACGTTCGGCATGGGCTCGATCGCGCCGACCGAGCCGCTCTCCCCCGGGGAGCGGCGCGCCCTGGGCTACCCGGAGGCATGGACGGTGCCGCGGCCCATGGTGCGGGCGGTGCAGGAGCTGGAGGGCTACACCGGGCGGAAGGTGGCGGCGATCCTGCCCTTCGAGCTGGGTGCGGGCAACACCCCGAGCCCCATGGACGCGGCAGTGCGGGTGGGCGCGGCCATCGTGGACGGCGACTGCGCCGGCCGCGCGATCCCGGAGCTCTGCCAGACCAGCGCGGCCATCGCCGGGATCCCGTTCGCCCCCGGGGCCATCGCGGACGCCTGGGGCAACGTGCTCCTCGTCAAGGCGACGGCGAGCGAGCTGCTCACCGAGCGCATCGGCAAGCTGGTGAGCATCGCCACGAAGCTTCCGGACATGACCGCCCCGTGCGCGCACGCCGGGTTCCTCATGCCGGGCAAGGAACTCAAGCGGGTCGCGGTTCCGGGCGGCGTCACGCGCGCCCTCGCGGTGGGGCGCGCCCTCCGCGCGGCGCGGGCGCGGGGCGGGGATCCGGCGGGGGCGGTGGCGGAGACGCTGGGCGGCTGGGTCCTCTTCCGCGGGCGCGTGGCGAGGAAGGAGTGGGAGAGCCGGGACGGCTACATGTTCGGCACTACCACCGTGGAGGGCGAGGGGCCCGATGCGGGCCACATCCTGCGCGTGTGGTTCAAGAACGAGAACCACGTGACCTGGCGGGACGGCGCCCCGTGGGTGCTCTCGCCCGATCTCATCATGACGATCGGCGCCGACGGAACCCCGTACACCAACACCCAGCTGCCCGAGGGCGCCCGGATCGCGGTGGTGGGCGCGGCGGCGGATCCGCGGCTGCGCACCCCCGCCGCCCTGACGCTGCTCGGGCCCCGGCACTACGGATACGACCTGGCGTACACCCCCATCGAGGAGCTCATGGCGCGGGCGGCGGCGCGCGCGAGGGAGAGCTGACATGGCGAGGATCGTGCGGTACGTGCTCGCGAAGACGAAGCCCGGCGTGAGCCGGGAGGACTACGAGCGCTTCGAGCGCGAGGTGGACTACGTGGTGTCGAGCCAGATCGCCTCCATCGTGTCCTACCGGACCCACCGGATCACCGAGGTGGGGGAGCGGCTGGCCCCGACGGGGTGGGACTACATCGAGCGCATCGAGATCACCGACCGGGCCGCGTACGAGCGCGAGCTGGCCGAGAAGGGCAAGCAGCTGCTGGAGGACCTGTACGCGAAGTACCTCGACCGCTCGTACACCACCTCGATCTGGTCGGAGCTGGTGGAGCCGTGAAGGCGGGCCTGCTGCTGCTTCCCCACGATCCGCCCGCCCGCCTCGTGGAGCTCGCCGCGCTCGCCGAGGGCGTCGGCTACGACCATTTCTGGCTCGCGGACGAGCGCTTCTTCCGGGAGGTGTACGGCTCGCTCACGCTGGCCGCGCACCACACGTCGCGCATCACGGTGGGGGCGGGCGCGCCGTCCTCGGGCTCGGCGCCGGCATCTCCGGCTTCGCGGAGCTCGGCATCAAGCGCGAGCGGCCGGCCCGGGCGATCCGGGAGAGCATCACGGTGATCCGCCGTCTCCTGGCCGGCGAGGAGGTCGAGGCCCGGGGCGAGGTGGTGCGGCTCGACCGGGGCCGGCTGGACTTCACACCGAGGCGGGCGAGCATCCCCATCTACGTGGCCAGCAACGGACCCCTCGGGCAGCGCGCGGCCGGGGCCGGAGCGGACGGCGCCATCATGGAGGGGTGCGGCAGCCAGGCGGAGGCGCGGGCCCTGGCCGCCGCCGTCGCGGCCGGAGCCGGCGAGGCCGGCCGCGCCGCCGCGGCCGTGGAGCTGGTGGCGCGGCTGAACGCGTGCATCGGGCCGGACGGCAAGGCGGCGCGCGACGTGCTGCGGCCGCGGGTGGCCCGCACCCTGGGTGGCGGGCGACTGCGGTTCGCGACGCTCGAGGCGCAGGGGCCGGCGCTTCCCGAGGAGGCCCGGCGTCGGGTCGCCGGCGTACCCTACGCTCCGGGGTTGACGCCCTACCTGCCGCTGCTCCCGCTCATCACCGATCGGGTGGTCGATGCCCTCGCCCTCGCCGGCACCGTGGAGGAGGTCACCGAGCGGGTGATCGCCCTGGCTCGCGCGGGCATCGGTCAGATCATGATCCACCCGTTCGCTCCCGCCGGCGGCCACGTGGACGACACCATCCGGCGATTCGGTCAGGAGGTGGTGCCGGCCGCCCGCCGGGCGCTGGGAGACAGGAGGACGGCATGACCGAGGACAGGTTCCTGGAGGGTCGCGTGGCGCTGGTGACCGGGGCGTCGTCGGGCTCGGGCGTGGACATCGCCGGGGAGCTGGCGCGCCGCGGCGCCCGCGTCGGCGTTCACTACCGGCACTCGCGGGCGGGCGCGGACGGGGTGGTGGCCGCGATCCGGGCCGCGGGCGGCGAGGCGCGCGCCTTCCAGGCCGATCTCGCGGTGGCGGACGACGTCTGCCGCCTCGTGGACGAGGTGGAGGCGGCCCTGGGGCCGGTCGGCGTCCTGGTGAACAACGCGGGGCCGTTCGCGGACACCGCGCTGCGCACGCTCAGCGAGCGCGACTGGGACTACGTCATGAACGCCAACCTCAAGGCGGTGTTCGTGGCCTCCCAGCGCGTGCTGCCGGGCATGGAGCGGCTCGGATGGGGCCGCATCGTGAACCTGGGGGCGACCTCCGGGTTCGTCCGGTCCCACTCGGTCTACGGCCTCGCCAAGGCGGCGCTGCTCCACCTGACGGAGAGCATGGCGGTGGAGTTCGCGCCGCACGTGACGGTGAACGCGGTGGTCCCGAGCCAGATCGCGAGCGCCCGCACCGACCGGATGCCCGCCTACAAGGCGGCCGCGGTGGCCGCCACCCCCCTGCGCCGCCTCGTCACCCAGCCGGAGATCGCCCGGATGGTGGCGCTGGTGTGCTCGCCCGCCTTCGATTTCGTCACCGGGCGCGCCCTCGTCCTGGACGGGGGCCGCAGCCTCCCGGTCTTCCCGAAGCTCGGCCTGTCCGCCGGCGCGGAGCCCTGAGATGTCCATGAACGCGGTCCTCGAATCCCTGGATCTGCTCGACGCGGCCACCGTCACCGGGCGGCAGGTCGCCGACGCCATCCGCGCCGCGGGAGTGGCGGACGTCGAGGTGAAGCGCTTCACCGGCCGGGCGGGCAGCACCGACTTCGTGCGCTGCGTGGTGCCCGGCACGCGGGGCCGCCGGACGGGCGGGGACGCGCCCACCCTCGGCATCGTCGGCCGGCTGGGTGGCATCGGGGCGCGGCCGGAGAAGATCGGCCTCGTGTCCGACGGCGACGGCGCGGTGACCGCCATCGCCTGCGCGCTGAAGCTGGGGCGCATGATCGCCCGGGGCGACCGCCTGCCCGGCGACGTCCTCATCTCCACTCACGTGTGCCCGGACGCGCCCACCATGCCGCACCCCGTCGTCACCATGATGAACTCGCCCGTCGACATGGCCACGCTCAACGCGGAGGAGGTGCGCCCGGAGATGGAGGCGGTGCTCACGGTGGACACCACGCGGGGCAACCGCATCGTCAACCATCGCGGCATCGCCATCACGCCCACCGTCATGCAGGGCTGGATCCTGCGGGTGGCCGAGGATCTCCTCACCATCCAGCAGCAGGTGACCGGGCGCATGCCGGTGGTGCTGCCCATCACCATGCAGGACATCACCCCGTACGGGAACGGGCTCTTCCACGTGAACTCGGTGCTCCAGCCCTGCGTGGCCACCGACGCGCCGGTGGTCGGCGTGGCGCTCACCGCGGAGGTCGCGGTGCCGGGCTCGGCGACGGGGGCCTCGCACGCGACGGACATCGAGCAGGCGGTGCGCTTCTGCCTCGAGGTCGCCAAGGCGTTCGGGCAGGGGAAGTGCCGGCTGTACGACGAGCCGGAGTGGGTGGAGATCCAGCGCCGCTACGGGTCGATGAAGGTGTTGCAGTCGATGGGCCGGGAGCGGGCCGACCCCGCCGGCGGAGACGCCTAGAGCGGGAGCCGGTCGCCGTCCCTGAACCACCGGGGCGGCTCTCCGCGCACGAACAGCTTCACGCGGCCCCGCCCGCGGACGGCGACCGCCGGGCCCTCGACGCGCAGGACGGTCGACTCCTCGATGCCGACCACCGGGTTGTCCCACACCGCGAGGTACTCCATGATGCGCTCGTCGCGCGTCTCGCTGCCCGGGGCCATGGCCGGATCGGTCTCGAGGTAGTGGGGGTTGATGTTGAAGGGCACGAGGCCGAGGGCCTCGAAGCGGTCCAGGGCGACGACGTTCCAGTCGTTCGTGGTGAGGATGCGGGGGCCGGCGACGTTGCTGCCGGCGCTGGACCCGACGTAGGGCAGGCCGGCCTGCACGCGGACCCGGATGGCCTCCAGGAGGCCGGCCTCGCGAAGGCGCTTGAGGAGCGCGTAGGTGTTGCCGCCGCCCACGAACACCGCGTCGGCCCGGTCGAGGGTCGGGAGCGGATCGGCGTCCCAGCGCAGGTGGGTCACCTGTACCCCGATCCCGTCGGGGAACGGCGGCCCGAGCGCGGCCTGCGCGCGCTGGTAGTAGGCGACCTCGTCTCCGAGGTTCGCCGCGGTGACGAACGCCAGGCGCTTCACCGCGGCGCCGAGGAAGTCGGCCAGGTGCGGGCGCGCGTGCGCGAGGAAGGGCCGACCCGAGCTCGAGATCAGGAGAGCCCGCATCTACGGGCGGAACAAGGCCGGGCGGTCGGCCCGCGCGTCGGGCGACGTCGCGTGCCAGCGGCGGCCCAGGTCCTGGCGCCGCTCCTTCGTCTTCACCTCGTCCACCTCATCTTCTTCTCCAATTCTCGACCGGAATACGTACTGAATAGGCACGGTTTTGCGGGCAGTCAAGCGCCAACTCACGGGGCCTGCCAGATGACCTGGTTTCTGCGGCCGACGGCGGTGAGTCGAGGGGCGCCGGTGTCGGTCAGGCCGAGCAGCAGCCGGCCGACGCCGCGGTGGTCGAAGAAGTCGAGCACCGGCT
>DASRHC010000028.1:0-215710 GCA_035650715.1 Candidatus Methylomirabilota bacterium
CCCCAGCCCCCGCAGCCGCTGCCCCACCTCCCACGCCGTCAGCGGCGGCTGCAGGTTCACCACCGTCAGCGCCGGCCGCCCCTGCGTCTGCACCGCCAGCTCCAGCTCGTGCAGCGACCCCACGAAGTTCGGCTCCCACCCCCGGGCGGGCGCGATGCGCCCCATGACCCCAGCGAACTCAAGCGATTCGTCAAGTACGAGGAGATTCACGCGAAGCCCTTCCTCCGATGCCTAGTCCGAGCTGCCGGCGCTGTGGGTGACCTGATTGCCACCCCGCTCCACGGCCTGCTCCAGATACGCCATGGCCTGTGCGAGCAGGATCGAATCGGTATGACCGTCCTGCGGGAAGGAAACCTTCCCGACGCTGACTGTGAGCCGCTGGGGACGTCCCTCGGGGCCTTCCCGGAAGGCCACCTGCTCGATGTTCGCGCGGATGCGCTCGGCGACCCGGAGGGCGTCGCTGCCCGCCGTGTGGAGCAGGATGATCGCGATCGCCGACGACATCTGCCCCACCAGGTCGGTCGCGCGCACGAACTCCGGGATCTTCTCGGAGAGCGCCCGCTCGATCTCGTCGCCGATCGTCTCGCGATCGCTCGGACGATCCGCGCGGAGGAGGCACACCGAGAAGAAGTCCTGGTACCGTGTCGCTCGACCGGCCTCCCGAGTCAGCAGGTGCCGAAAGGCGTCCTCATGAAATACCCCCGTCCGGGTATCCATGAAATCGCTCACGTGTCCCTCCCTTCGTGTGTCGGGTTGATTTCGGCGTTGCGATGGCCCAAAGCCGCTCGCGCGGGTCTGCGAGCAAGTCTTGCGCCATCCGAGTCGCGCAGCCCGACGGCGCGCAAACTCGGAGCGCATATCATGCGATTTCACCGAGCGTTGCGCGGGTGGCGAAGGAGTGGGGGAGCGGACCGGAACGACCACGGCGCGCAGGCGCCACGGCCGGTTGCGCTAGACGTCGACGGCTTGACTTAGGTATTCAGCGGGGCAAACGCAGCAAATCATTTCCTACCGGAGCCACGCTCCGGTCGGTCGTCCAGCCCTACCTGGCGGATCTTGTAGAGCATGGCCTTGTAGCTGATCTTGAGGAGGCGCGCGGCCTCCGCCCGATTCCACCGGACCTTCTCGAGGACTTCCTTGATGACCGCCTTCTCGGCGGCCATCGCGGCCCGGCGCGCGATGTCCTTGAGGCCCATGTCGCTATCGGCGGCCGGGCCGGCGGGCGGCGCGGGCGGGGGAGCCGGGACGGGAGCGGGCGCGGCCGCGGGCGCGGGAGCGCCTTCGGCCTTCGGGGTCCACGGCTTCTCGCTGCGAAGGGCGATCTCCTGCTGAACCAGCGCCTCGGTCTGCAGCACGACCGCGCGCTTGATCATGTTCTCCAGCTCCCGCACATTGCCGGGCCAGTGGTAGTCCTGGAGCAGGCGCATGGTGGCCTGGGAGACCTTGAGCGCATCGCGGTTGTACTGCCGGCAGAACCGCCCCATGAAATAGTCGACCAGCACCGGGATCTCCTCCCGGCGCTCCCGCAGTGGCGGAATCGAGATGGCGACGACGTTGAGCCGGTAGTAGAGGTCCTCGCGGAACATCCCGGTGGCCATCACGGTGGCGAGGTTGCGGTTGGTGGCCGCGATCAGGCGCGCATCGGACGTGATGACCTCGCTGCCGCCCACCCGGAAGAACTGCCCGTCCTGCAGGACGTGGAGCAGCTTGGCCTGCAGGCCCAGCGGCATCTCCCCGATCTCGTCCAGGAGGAAGGTCCCTCGGTGGGCCAGCTCGAACTTGCCCGGCTTGCGGCGGTGCGCCCCCGTGAAGGCCCCTTTCTCGTGGCCGAACAGCTCGGACTCGAGCAGGTCCCCGGGGAGGGACGCGCAGTTCACCTTGAGGAAGGGCTTGTCGCGCCGGTCCGAGATGTAGTGGATGGCGCGTGCCACCATCTCCTTGCCGGTGCCGCTCTCGCCCTGGAGGAGGATGGTGGCGTTGGTGTCGGCCGCCCGCCGGACGATGTCCTCCACCGCGCGCATCCGCTCGCTGTTGCGGAACAGGAGCTCGATGTCGACCGGCCCCGCCGCCCCGCCCGATCCGTTGCCGGCCGCGGGCACGGAGAGCGGTGGGGCGTCGGTCTGGGCCAGGGCGGCCTTGAGCACATCCTTGATGGCCTGCGGAGCCACCGGCTTCACCAGGAAGTCGTAGGCGCCCGTCCGCATGCCCTTGACGACCAGGTCCCGGTCGCCGGCAGTGGACAGGAGCACGACCGGGACGTCGGTGGCCTCCAGCCTGATCTGCCGGGCCAGGTCCAATCCGTTCGTGTCCGGCTGGTCGATGTCGAGCAGGACGATCTGCGGGTGGAGGCTCGAGAGGAGTGCCAGGGCTTCGGGGCCGGTGGCGGCCTCCAGGACAGGGTAGCCGGCTTCCTTGACGATCCGGGCCACGATTGCCCGGCCCTCGGCCTTGCCATCGACGATCAGGACCGCCCCGGGGCTGGTCATGTCAGGCAGACGCCGGCCCGCACGAGGGGCTCGGCGGCCGTCAAGCAAACCCTTGACGTGAGGGGAGCGGGTCCCGATACTGGCACGCGGCGAAACCCATGAAGATCTTGGTGGTGGATGACGATCCGTCGGTCGCGGAAATGATCGCGGAGGCAGTCAGGACCTTCGGCCACGAGGCCGCGGTCGCGCTCGACGGCACCGAGGGGCTGCGCCTGCTGGAGTCGACTCCAGTGGATGGCGTCTTCCTCGATCTGGTGATGCCCGGCCTCGGCGGCCTGGCGGTGCTGACCCGCATCCGCAGCCGCTTCCCACACATCCCGGTGGTGATCCTGTCGGCTCATGCCGGCGACGAGGAAGCGCGGGAGGCCATGGCCCTGGGAGCCTCCGAGGTGATCATGAAGCCTGCGGGGCTCGCCCAGTTCACCGAGGTCCTTTCGCGACTGACGCGCTCCTGACTGCGGGGGGTAATCGTTCCCACCGGTTTGCCGGCTTTTTCCCGAACATTTTCACTCTTGCCCATCTTTGTATGAAAATCAATACCCAATCACGGAAGTCGCGAGTCGCGCATCCGGGCGGTTGGGGCACTTGTCGCCTATCTGAGTGATTCTCTTGCGGCACCTGCGACCGTTTGCGATGATGAGGGCCATGAGCCGATCGGGTCTCGTGGGTTTCGCCGCGGTCGCAGTCGCGAGCCTCGCCCTGCTGGGCGTGGCGCGTGCCCAGAACTCGGTCGAGATCCGGGCCACCGCGCCCGAGAAGCCCGCGCAGATCCACATCGTCGAGCCGAGCCCCGCCACTCGCGAGCAGACGCGCCCGCGAGAGGCCGAGTTCTACGGCGGCACCGACGTGCGCCTCAAGCACGAGCCGGCCTTCATCGAGCCCTTCGTCGGGCAGACCGCGGGCGGGACGAAGTACGGACTCTCCGGTTGGACGTCTCCGTCCACACCGGTCGGCAGCTACGTGTCCCAGGAGCCGTGGGCCCGCACCGGGTGGCCGGCGATCGGCATCACGGTGGTGTGGGATTCGGTCCCCGCCGCTGCCACCCGACGCGTCTCGAATCCCCGTTGAGCCCGGTCGCGCGACGCCCGGCGCGACTCCGATCATGCCGCTCCTGAAGGGCAACCTGCACGCCCACACGACGTTCTCGGACGGGCGTCTTCCCGCGGAAGAGGTCGTCGCGCGCTATCGCGAGCTCGGCTACGACTTCCTGGCCATCACCGACCACGACGACCGCATCGACGAGTCGTACTGGTTCCGGATCCCCCCGAGCGACGACCGCATGCTGGTACTGCCGGGCGTGGAGATCGATTACCGCCCGCTCGGGCAGCACGTGGGGAAGGTGACCGGCGAGCGGGAGACCCTGTACGTGCTCAACCATCCCGCGCGGTATGCGCTCACGGTCGAGCAGACGGTGCGCCGCATCCGCACGATCACGCGCGACGGGCTGCCGATCCACGCGGTGGAGATCACCGACACCGGCGTGTACCAGGCCGAATACGACCAGGACGCGATCGCGCTGCCGAAGGTGGGGACCGACGACGCCCATCGTGAGGAGGACTTCGGGCGGGCCTGGATCGAGGTCGACGCGGCGGGGCGTACCGGCGATGACATCATCCGCGCGATCAAGGCGGGTCAGTTCGCGGTGCGCTTCGCCCCCAACCGGCGCCTCGGCCTCGGCGCGTGGTTGCGCTGACCCTCAGCGCACCCCGATACTGCGCAGCAGCAGCGGCGTCAGCGCCGGCACCGCCTCGTTCAGGAGATCCGGCTCGCCGCGGCAGAGCCACTGCACCACCACCTCGTTGAGCGCCCCCAGCCACGCCAGAGTGGCCACGCGGGTGTCGATCTCGGGGATCGAGCCCTCGGCCACCGCCTCATCGAGGCGCGCCCGGATCAGGGCCGCGAAGCGATCGTGCACCTCGAGACGCTTGGCCTGGTACGCCGGCCCCAGGCTCACCGATTCCAGCAGGAGCAGCTGCGCGAGCTGACGGTGCCGCGCGAACGTCTCGAGGCCGGCGGTCAGCGCGGCCTGCACCTTGCCCAGCGCGCCCTCCGCGCCCGCGATCGCCTGGGCCACCGCAACCGCGAGGCGCCCCGAGAACTCGTCGACGAGCGCGAGGAAGAGCGCCTCCTTGTTCGGGAAGTGGTGGTAGACCGCTCCCTTGGAGGTGCGGGAGACCCGCACGATGTCGTCGACGAGGGCCCTGTGATACCCTTTCTCGGCGAACACCTGGAGCGCGGCCTGCAGGATCCTGTCTCGGGTCGCCGCCGTCACCGTCATCGAACCAGCTCGGGGGAGAGCGCATGCTGATCCGCATCGGCCACAGCCCGGATCCCGACGACGCGTTCATGTTCTACGCGCTCACCGCCGGCAAGGTGAAGATCCCGGACATCACCGTCGAGCACGTCCTGGAGGACATCGAGTCGCTGAACCGCCGCGCGCGGAGCGGCGAGCTCGAGGTGACCGCCATCTCCGCCGCCACCTATACCCTGGTGCACCCGACCTACCGGATGATGGACCCGGGCGCCTCGATGGGGAAGGGGTACGGGCCGATCCTGGTGGCGCGGGAGCCGATCGAGCGCGCCCGGCTCGAGGAGAAGGTGGTCGCGATCCCGGGCACCCACACCACCGCGGCACTCTTGCTCCGGCTCTACGTGGGCGACCCGCCCACCATCGTGGTCGCGTTCGACAAGATCCCCAAGGCGGTGCTGGAAGGGCAGGCGGACCTGGGCCTCCTCATCCACGAGGGACAGATCACGCACGCCCGCATGGGGCTGACCAAGGTGCTGGACCTGGGGGAGGAGTGGCAGAAGGAGTCGGGGCTGCCGCTGCCCCTCGGCATCAACGTCATGCGCCGCGACCTGGGCGAGGAGACCCACCGCCGCCTCTCCCAGGGCCTGCGCGACTCCATGGACTACGCGTTCGCCCACGTCGACGAGGCGCTCGACTACGCCATGCGCTACGGGCGCGACATCGACAAGGAGACCTGCCGGCGCTTCGTGCTCATGTACGTCAACGACTACACGATGCAGCTCGGCGACGAGGGCCGCGCCGCGCTCCGGCATCTCTACGAGACGGCGCATGCACGGAAGCTCATCCCCGCGGTCCCGCCCATCGACCCCATCTGACCATCCGGCCGGGTCTCAATACGTCCGCACGATCTCGTAGTCGGTCGTGCGCTGCGCGGGGGTGAAGCCCGCGTCGCGGATCAGCGTCACGATCTCGTCGACGGTGGTCTTGTTCACGAAGTCGGCGGCCGCGTGCACGTTCTCCTCGAACAGGGTGCCCCCGAAGTCGTCCGCGCCCCACCAGAGCGCGACCTGGCCCGCCCGCTTGCCCTCCGAGAACCACGAGGCCTGCACGTGGGGGAAGTTGTCGAGGTAGAGCCGCGATACCGCCAGCATCCTGAGGTAGGCGTTGGGCCCCTTGTAGTGCTTGATCCACTTCTCGAGCAGGGTGTTGCCGGGCTTGAACGACCAGGGCACGAACGCGGTGAACCCTCCGTACTCGTCCTGGAGCCCGCGAATCGCGTCCAGGTGATCCAGCACGTCGTCGGGCTGCTCCACGTGCCCGTACATCATGGTGGCGGTGGATCTGAAGCCCTGCCGGTGCGCCTCCCGGTGCACCTCGAGCCACGCCGCGGGCCCGCCCTTCTTGGGCTCGATGCGCCGGCGCACCCGCTCCGAGAGGATCTCCGCGCCGCCGCCCGGGATGCTGGTCTGGCCCGCCTCGCGCAGCAGGCTCAGGACCTCGGCCACCGGCTTGCCCGCCACGTCGGACATGGTGCGGATCTCGGAGGCGCTGAAGAAGTGTGGGGTCACCGCCGGGAAGCGCCGCCGCGTCTCCCGCACCAGGTCCAGGTAGTACTCGAGCGGCAGGGCCGGATTGTGACCGCCCTGGAGCAGCACGGTGGTCGCCCCTTCGCGCGCCGCGAACGCCACCTTCTCCATCACCTCGTCCACCGTGAGCGTGTACGCCTCCCGGTCTCCGGGCTTCCGGTAGAAGGCGCAGAACTGGCAATCGGTGATACAGACGTTGGTGTAGTTCGGGTTGGTGTCGATGACGAACGTCACCCGCTTCTCGGGGATGCGGCGGAACCGGGCCTCCTGGGCCAGGCTGCCCAGGTCGAGCAGGGGCGCCTCGCTGAGGAGCCAGTGGCCGTCCGCGCGGTCGAGCCGCTGGCCGGCCTCGACCTTGTCCCGGATGCGGCTCAGCACGCCCGCGTCCCCAGCAGCGCGCGCATGCGCAGGAACTCGGCGGCGCCCTTCTCCTCGTCGGGGCCCAGACGGAAGGCGAAGTTCCTCAGGTACGAGGCGACCTCGGCCGCGCTCCAGCCCAGGTCGCGATGGCGCGCCGCGATCTCCGGCAACGCCTCCATCCCGCGGTCCAGGGCCGCCTCGAGCGCCCGCTCGAAGGCCCGCCGCTCGGCCGCCGGCACCCGGGCCGCCACCGCCCAGCGCGCGAACACGAACGGCAGCCCCGTCCAGGCGCGCCACTCGAGGCCGAGGTCGATCACGTGCGCGGCGGACGGACCGCGGGTCAGGCGCTGGATCGCCTGGTCCCCGATCAGCAGCACCGCGTCGCACGGCTCCTCGGGTCCGACCCAGGCCGCCGGCTCCACCTCGTGGCGCAGGGCCAGCAGCACCCGCAGCAGCTCCACCGACGTGGAGGTCTCCCCGGTGACGCCGATGCGCGCGCCGCCGAGACCGGCCAGCGGGCGGTCGGAGAACAGCAGCACGCTGCGCGCGCCGGTCGGGCAGCCGATGCCGTAGCACAGGGGGACGAGGCGGCTCTCCAGGCGCACGTAGTCGACCAGCGACAGCGGCCCCGCGTCCAGCTCCTCCGCGGCCATCGCCTGGCCCAGCACACGGGGGATCAGGTCGACGAGCCGCACGCCCTCCAGCCGGTGGAAGAACGGCTCGCAGTTGAGGTAGGGGATCCGCCCCACGCGCAGCACGGTCAGCTCCACACCTTGACCACGTTGTAGAGCGCGTCGCGCTCCACCGCGATCTTGCCCGCGTCCCGGACGATCCGGAGGATCTGCTCGGTGGCGAGGCCCGCCGGGCTCGCGGCCTGCGCCATGTGGGCGATCTTCTCGTCCTCCAGGGTGCCGTTGACGTCGGAGGCGCCGAAGTGGAGCGCCAGCGACGCGGTGGCCTCCCCGAGCATCACCCAGTACGCCTCGATGTGCGGGAAGTTGTCGAGTAGCAGCCGCGAGGCCGCGATGGTCCGCAGGTCGTCGGTGGGGGGCGTCTGCCGCGGCACCAGCTTGGTGTTGCCGGTCTGGTAGGACAGCGGGATGAAGGTGACGAAGCCCCCCGACCGGTCCTGCTGCTCCCGCAGCTTCAGCAGGTGATCGACCCGCTCCTCCAGGGTCTCCACGTGCCCGTAGAGCATGGTGGCGTTCGTCTTGAGCCCCAGCGAGTGGGCGATGCCGTGGATCTCGCACCAGCGATCCGCGTCGGCCTTGCCGGTGAAGCGGAGGCGCTTCTGCAGCCGCTTGGAGAAGATCTCGGCCCCGCCGCCCGGCATCGAGTGCAGCCCCGCCTTCTTGAGCCGCGTCAGGGCCTCGCGCGGCTCGATCTTCCAGCGCCGCCAGAAGTAGTCGATCTCGGCCGCGGTGAAGGCCTTGATCTGCGTCTCGGGGCGGGCATTGTGGATCGCCTCGATCATCCGCTCGAAGTACTCGAAGGGCCAGTCCGGGTGGTGGCCGCCCACGATGTGCGCCTCGCGGGTGCCCGGCTTGATCATCGCCAGCACGTCCTCGATCGTGTTCTCGAAGGCACCCTGTTCACCCTTCTTGCGCGCAAAGTCGCAAAAGCTGCAGGAGAGCACACATACGTTCGTGGGGTTGATATAGCGGTTGAGCACGAAAAAGACCTGGTCGCCGTGGAGACGGGACTTGGCCACGTCCGCCATGCGGCCGACCGCGTGGAGATCCTCGGTCTCGAAGAGGGTGAGCCCGTCCTCACGGGAGAGGCGCTCGCCAGCCTGCACCTTCTTCCAGATCGGAGTCAGGCGGGAGTCGCGGATCCGCGGCGGCACCGTAACGGCGACGGCCATATGTCCTCCGGATTCGGGTCGGTCCAGACCGACCAGTCGGTCTGGATTCTAGGAAGCCGGGCGGGCGGATGTCAAGGTTCGCGAGCGGCTACCGGATGGCGCCGACCGTGAAGCCGGCGATGAAGCGATCGAGGAAGAAGTTGTAGAGCAGGGCCAGGGGCACGCTGGTGATCAGGCAGGCCGCCATGAGCGAGCCCCAGTAGTAGACGTCACCGCGCACCAGGGCCACCGGCACCCCCACGCTCACCGTCATGTTGTTGATCGACGAGATGAAGGTGAGGCTGTAGACGAACTCCTGGATGGTCAGGGTCAGGGCGAAGATCACCACCGTGAGCAGGCCCGGGATCGCGAGCGGCAGGACGACGCGCAGGACCGCGGTCATCCGGCTACAGCCGTCCACCATCGCCGACTCCTCGATCTCCTTGGGCAGGGTCTTGAGGAACCCCATCAGCAGCCAGGTGCAGAACGGCACCGTGAAGGTGGGGTAGATCAGGACCAGCGCCCAGAGCTGATCCTGCAGGCCGAGCAGGGCCACCAGTCGCGAGAACGGGATGAAGAGCAGCGTCGAGGGAATCAGGTAGGTGAGGAAGATCCCGATCGACAGGCGCTCGCCCCAGCGACCCGTCAGCCGGGCGAGGCTGTAGGCGGCGGGCACCCCGAGCAGGAGCGTGATCGCCACCACCAGCCCGCCCACCCAGAGCGTGTTGAAGAGCCAGGTCGGGTAGAGCGTGGTGCCGAAGAGGATGCGCAGGTGATCGAGGGTGGGGGGCCGGTTGAAGATGAACGGGTTGTGCGCGGTGTTGGAGGCCCCCACGTAGAGATCGGCGTTCTGCTTGAACGAGGTGATCGCCATCCAGTAGAACGGGAAGACCGCGAAGGCGGTGAAGCCCAGGATCAGCAGCCGGTGGCCGATCGTGCGCAGCACGCGGCCGCGGCGCGCCATCTAGACCACCTCCGCCCGGCGGGAGAGCCGCAGCATCACCACCGCCATCACCACCAGGAGCGGCACCAGGAAGATCGCCACCGCCGCCCCGCGGCCCACGTCGCCGCCCAGGACGCCGTCCTGGAAGGCGAGGCTCGCCAGCACGTGCGTGCTGTTGAAGGGCCCGCCGCGGGTCAGCAGGTACACCACGCTCATGTCGGTGAAGGTGAACACCACCCCGAAGAGCACCGCCACCGTGAGGATCGGCAGCATCATCGGGAGCGTGATCTGGAACGCCTTGGCGAGCGGGCCCGCCCCGTCCAGATCCGCCGCCTCGTGGACCTCCTTGGGGATCGAGGTGAGGCCGGCGAGGAGGATCACGGTGGAGAACGGCAGCATGCGCCAGACGTGCACGGTGATGATCGCGATCATCCCCAGCACCGGGTCGCCCAGCCAGTAGTACCATTGGCCGGGCCCGAGCCAGCCCACGACCTTCAACACCCAGTTGATGACGCTGAAGGTGGAGTCGAAGATCCACAGCCATCCGAGCGTGGCGAGGGAGATGGGGGCGGCCCACGGCAGCAGGATCAGGAAGCGGACCGCGAGCTTGCCGCGGAACGGGACCATCAGCGCGCGGGCCAGGATGTTGCCGAGCACGATCACCAGCAGCTGCGAGAGGAAGGTGAACACGAAGGTGTTCGTCAGCGCGCGCCGGAACACCGGGCTGTACATCACCGAGCGGAAGTTCTGCAGCCCCACGAAGGAGAACTCGAGGCTGCCCGCCGAGGAGTTGGTGAGGCTCAGGAACAGGGCGAGCAGGAACGGCAAGGCCACCAGCAGGAAGATGTAGGCCAGCGCGGGGGCCAGGAGAATCTCGCCCAGCCGGATGTCCCTCCGGGACAGGGCGTGTCCGGAGGTCCCGCGTGGCCGGGCGAGCGCGATCTCGGTGGTGGTCATAACGCGCGCGGCCGGGTCGCCGAGGCGCTGACGCCCGGCCCACCCGGCCGCGGATGCATGATCAGGTGGTCTAGCGGTCCTTGGAGCCGCCCCCGACCATCTTCTTCTTCCGCCACTTCGCAAAGATCTCCTTGGCGCGGTTGCTCGCCTCGGTGAGCGCGTCCCTGGGCGACAGCGCCCCGGTGGCGGCCTTCGCGAACATGTCGGTGATCACGTAGGTGTCGAAGATCTCACCCTCCGCCGGATTGGCGAACCCGGGGTAGCCCAGGTTGGTGGACCAGGACAGGGCGCTGGCGAGCAGCGACAGCTTGTCGGGCGGCTGCGAGCCGAAGGGATCGGCATTGCACTGCTTGGCGATCCACGCGGCCCCGGACTCCGCCTTCTTGTTCATGGGGGTGCCGGGATCGGCGACCGCCCCGTAGTAGGAGGGGAAGTTGTAGAGCTTGCTGGCCAGCATCGATTCCCGGGAGGCCTCCACCAGCGCCATGAGGAACTGCTTGGCCACGTCCTGGTTCTTGGAGAACTTCCAGACCACGTAGCCGCTCATCACGTGCTCGGAAGCGCGCTGGATGCCGGTGGGGCCCTTGAGTGCGGGGACGAAGAAGTAGTTCTCGAGCACCGGCAGCTTGTTGTCCTGCGCGGTCCGGTACGCAGAGATCGAGTTCAGGATGTAGGACGTCTCCTGCGCGTTGAAGGCCTGGTTGTTGGACGCCGCGTTCCAGGACAGCACCGCCTGGTTCATCCCCACCGAGTAGAGGCGCTTGGTGTACTCGATCGCCTTGAGGGTCTCCGGCGAGTTCAGCACCACGTTGCCTTCCGCGTCCTGGATGGACCCCCCGTGGCACCAGAGGATGTTGCGCACCGCCATGTTGGAGTCGATGTCCTGGGAGAGCCCGATGCCGATGGGGATCTGCATCTGGGGGGCCACCTTCTTGATCTCGGGGGCCGCCTTCACCAGGTCCTCGTAGGTGGAGGGCCCGTTGGGCATGCCGATGTCGGTCCACACCTTCTTGTGGTAGTTGCCCGGGTCCGGCACCCACATGTCGGAGAGCGCGAACTGCTTCTTGGTGAACGGGTTGTAGGTGGAGCGGTGGGCCAGCTCGACCGGCTTGCCGTACTTCTTCTCGAGCGCCCCCGACACCTCCTTGAGGTCGATCACGTGCTCCTCGAACGCGCTGGCGAGGCCGATGAACATGTGCACGTCGTGCCCGGACTGGGCGGCCACCTCCGCGGTGGCCCGCGGCACCACGTCCGCGAAGCCCACGTGGTCCACCGTCACCTCGACCCCGTGCTTGGCCCCCCACGCCTTCGCCCACGGGTCGAACCACTTGTCGTAGGCGGGAACGAAATGAGCCCACTGCAGCACCTTGAGCTGCTTGTCGGCCGCTCCCGCCCCCCGGACGAAGACGGTCGGACCCGACGATGCCGCGGCGGCGCCGACGGCCACCAGCTTCGCGCCCTTCAGGATGAACTGCCGACGACTCTGCATGGCTCCCTCCGTTGGTGTGGACAGCGCTCGGGCCCGCTCCGGTGGGCCCGTTTGGTATTGAGCGTACCACACGGGCCTCCCAAGGCCTCGATGACGCGGGCGGAAGGAGGTCGCATGCTATCCTAGGCCCCCGTGAACGGCGAGCCGGTCGTCTACTTCGAGGACATGAGGGTCGGCGACGAGTACGTCTCGCCCGGCCGCACCGTCACCGAGGCCGACATCGTGATCTTCGCGGGCCTGAGCGGCGACTACAATGTGCTCCACACCGACGCCGAGCACATGAAGGCCTCCCTCTTCGGCGAGCGCATCGCCCACGGGCTGCTCGGCCTGTCGATCCAGCAGGGACTCCTCGATCGGATGGTGCCCGGTCAGTCGGTCGGCCCGCTCGCGGGCCTCAAGTGGAAGTTCAAGGGCCCGATCAAGATCGGCGACACCATCCACGTGGAGGCCCGCGTGACCGCCAAGAAGGACGGCGACGGGCCGGCCGAGGGGGTCGTCACGCTCGCGCGCCGGGTGGTGAACCAGCGCGGCGAGGTGGTGCAGGAGGGCGAGACGGATCACGTGGTCGCCCGCCGGCCCGCCTGAGCGCGCCCATGGCGGGCCCGCCGGCCGAGCGCCGCCTCTACTTCGAGGACGTGCGGACGAACGTGCCGCTCGAGACGCCCGGCCTGACCCTCACCGAGACCCACGCCGCGCTCTTCGGCTCGCTGACCCTCAGCCGGCCCGCCGATCCCGGCGCGATCCCGGACCTGATCCCGCTCTGCATGTCGTCCGGCCTCGGCTGGCGCGTCCCCCAGCCGCCCTTGGTCGTGCTCGCGTTCATGGGCTTCGAGTGGCGCTTCCATCGCCCGACCCGGGTGGGCGACACCATCCGCAGCGTCTCCACCACGGTAGCCAAGCGCTCGATGAAGGAGGGCGGGGTGGTGATCGAGGAGCGCTCGATCCTGAACCAGCGGAACGAGGTCGTGCAGAGCGGCCGCCTGACCCTGCTGGTGGCCAAGCGGCCGACGGCGTGAGACGCACCGGCTGGCTCTGGGCCGGCGCGGCGCCCGGGGTGTGGGGCGCCTACACCTGGGGCTCGCACCTGCTCACGCTCGCCTCGATCTGGCGCGGTTCGTCGGAGCGGCGCGCGGTCGGCCTCACCTTCGACGACGGCCCCGACGCCGCCTTCACCCCGGCGGTGCTCGACCTGCTCGCGCGCGAGGACGTGCGCGGCACGTTCTTTCTCATCGGCGAGCGCGCCCGCCGGGCGCCCGCGCTGGCCCGGCGCATCGCGGAGGCCGGGCACGATCTCGGCAACCACACGTGGAGCCACACGAGCCTCTGGCGCTGCGGTCCCGCCCGGACCGAGCGCGAGATCGTGGACGGTTACCATGCAATCGCGGACGCGGCGGGCGTCCCGCCGCGCTTCTTCCGTCCCCCGTGGGGCAAGACCAACCTGGCGATGTTCCGGGTCACCCGCCGGCTCGAAACCCCGTGCGTGTTCTGGAGCGTGCAGCCCGAGAGCCGGCGGCCGGTCGCGCCCGCCGAGCAGGCCCGCCGCGGGATCTCGCGCGCCCATCCGGGCGCGATCTACGATCTGCACGACGCCGACGGGGTGCCGGGGGCGGGCCGGCGGCTCGTGGAGTGCCTGCCCGCCCTCGTGGCAGGCCTCCGCGCGCAGGGCTACGCGCTGGTCCCGCTCCGCGACCTGCTGTAGAATCGCGCCGACTCGAGCCCGTCCCCCGACAAAGGAGTCTCCGATGGCCGTCGATCCGCGCAAGCACAGCCGCGTCCTCCTCGAAGGCACCGATCGCTCCGCCGCCCGCGCCATGATGAAGGCGGTGGGCTTCACCGACGAGGACCTCAAGCGTCCCCAGATCGGGGTGGCCCACTGCTGGATCGGGACCATGCCCTGCAACTGGAACCACCGGAAGCTGGCCGAGAAGGTCATGCAGGGCATCCGGGCCGCGGGCGGCACGCCGATCGAGGTGAACACCATCTCGATCACCGACGGCATCACGATGGGCACCGAGGGCATGAAGGGCTCGCTCATCAGCCGGGAGGTCGTGGCCGACTCGGTGGAGCTGGTGGCGCGCAGCCACATGTTCGACGGCCTCGTCACCATCTCCGGTTGCGACAAGACCATCCCGGCCATGACCATGGTGCTGGGACGGCTCGACATCCCCGGCCTCATGCTCTACTGCGGCTCCATCATGTTCGGCCGCTGCGCCGGCACCGAGGGCCCCTTCGCCAACCGCAACCTGACCATCCAGGACGTGTTCGAGGCCATCGGCGCGCTCAACGCGGGGAAGATCTCCCTCGAGCAGTTCATGGACGTCGAGGACCACGCCTGTCCGGGCGCGGGCGCGTGCGGGGGGCAGTTCACCGCCAACACCATGGCCACCGCCTACGAGATGCTCGGGATGTCGCCGATGGGATGGAACGACATCCCGGCCACCGACCCGCGGAAGGAGGAGGTCGCGTTCGAGTCCGGCAAGCTGGTGATGGACCTCGTGCGGCGGGGAATCACCCCGCGGAAGATCGTCACCCGCAAGAGCTTCGAGAACTCCATCGCGGGGGTCATGGCCACCGGCGGCTCCACCAACGCGGTGCTCCACCTGCTCGCCACCGCGCGTGACTTCGGGGTCAAGCTGGCGATCGAGGACTTCGACCGGATCTCCCGCAAGACGCCGGTGCTCGCGGACCTCAAGCCGTGGGGCACGTACACCGCCCCCGAGATGTACGAGGCGGGCGGGATGGCGGTGGTGGGCAAGCGTCTGCTCGAGGCCCGTCTGCTGCACGCGGACGAGAAGACGGTCACCGGCCGCTCGATCGGGGAGGAGGTCAGGGCCGCCGCCGAGCCGGCCGGACAGAAGGTGATCAAGCCGCTCGCTCAGGCGCTCAAGCCCGAGGGCGGGATCGCGATCCTCCGCGGGAACCTGGCCCCGGGCGGCTGCGTGATCAAGCTCTCCGGCCAGAAGAAGCACTCGCACCGGGGGCCCGCCCGCGTGTTCGAGGTCGAGGAGGATGCGTTCCAGGCGATCAAGAAGGGCAAGATCAAGCCCAACGACGTGATCGTGATCCGCTACGAGGGGCCCAAGGGCGGCCCCGGCATGCGCGAGATGCTGCACGTCACGGGTGCGCTGCAGGGCGCGGGGCTCGGGGAGAGCGTGGCCCTCATGACCGACGGCCGCTTCTCGGGGGCCACCCACGGCTTCATGATCGGGCACATCGTGCCCGAGGCGGCCGAGCGCGGCCCGATCGCGGCGGTCAGGAACGGCGACATCATCTCCATCGACGTGAAGAAGCGGCGCCTCGACCTGGAGGTGCCGGCGGCCGAGATCAAGAAGCGCCTCGCGAAGTGGAAGGCCCCGAAGCCGCGCTTCACCACCGGCGTCTTCGCCAAGTACGCGGCGAGCGTCGCCGACGCCTCGGTCGGCGCCTATACGTAGAAGTCGGAGGGGGCCTCGACGGCCCCCTCCGAGGCCTCCCCAGAGGCGTTTGCGCTGGCAGAGCCAGCGCTCGAAAGCGAGCGGTCGACCTGCGGTGGATCGAATCGCCCGGGCTAGCCCAGGCGGATGTCCAGCCACCCCTCCGCGGTGACCGTCGCGCGCTCGCGCGCCCGGATCAGCACGGTGGTGGTGGCCGACTCGAAGATCGCGGGCCCCTTGATCTCGAGCCCCGGGGCCAGCCCGTCCATGTCGTGGACGGGGATCTCCATCCACCGCTCGAGGTAGACCCGCCGGCTGCGCGGCGCCGCCGCCCCGGTCACGCGCCGCGCCTGCTCGGCGGGCAGGGCGGGTAGGCGACCGATCACCGCGGCGCGCACGTTGACCAGCACCACGTCCTGGCCGGGGGCGCTGTAGGTATAGAGCTCCTCGTGGCGGCGGTGGAACCGCTCCACGACCTGCTCCATCAGGTCCGCCGCCTCCAGGTCGACTCCGTCGAGCGGCACCTGGATCTCGAACGTCTGCTCGCCGTAGCGCATGTCCACCGACCGGCGCACGTCCACCTGACCGCCGAAGGAGGCGCCGAGGCGCCGCCGCCCTTCCTGCTCCATCTCCGCGAAGAGCCGCCGGAGCCGGGAGGCGCCCACCTGGCCCGCCTCGCCCACGTGGGTGCGCACGAACTCGTAGCGGAGGTCGGTGGCCAGCATGCCCCACGCGGAGAGCACCGAGGCCACGCGCGGGACGACCACGCGCCCGATCTCGAGCATCCGCGCCACGTCGGTGACGTGCAGGCCCGCCGCACCGCCGAACGAGAGCAGGGTGAAGCGGCGGGGATCGGCCCCGCGGCGCACCGATACCAGCCGGATGCCCTCGGCCATGTTGGTGTTCACCACGCGGTGGATGCCCTCGGCCGCCGCCACCACGTCGAGGCCGAGCCGCTCCGCGATGCCCTCCATCGCGGTCCGGGCCGCCGCGGGGTCGAGCCGCGCGCGTCCGCCCAGGAAGCCCGCGGGGTCGAGCAGCCCGAGCACCAGGTTCGCGTCGGTCACGGTGGCCGCGGTGCCGCCGCGCCCGTAGCAGGCCGGCCCCGGCGCGGCTCCCGCGCTCTCGGGCCCCACGTGCAGGATGCCGCCCGCATCCACGCGCGCGATCGACCCGCCGCCCGCGCCCAGGGTGTGGATGTCGATGCTGGGCAGGGCGACCCGGCTGCCGCCCACCGCCTTGTCGTTGGTGAGGTGCGGCTCGCCGCCCTCCAGCAGCGCGATGTCGGTGCTGGTGCCGCCCATGTCGAAGGTGATCAGGTTGCTCTCGCCGAGCAGGCGCGCGGCGTGACGGCTGCCCGCGATGCCGCCCGCGGGCCCGGACAGCACCGCGCCCGCGGCGAGGCGTACCGAGTCGGCGATGGTGGCCACCCCGCCGTGGGATTGCATGATCAGCACGTCGCCGCGGTAGCCCGCCTGCTGCAGGCGCGATCCGAGCGCGCCCAGGTAGCGCGCGAGCACCGGCCCCACGTACGCGTTGACCACGGTGGTGCAGAACCGCTCGTACTCCTTGATCTGGGGCAGGACGTCCGAGGAGAGCGAGACGTAGGCGTCGGGCAGCAGGCGCGCGAGGAGCTTGCGGGTCTCGCGCTCGTGCCGCGGATCACGGTAGGCGTGCAGGTAGCAGACCGCCACCGCGTTCACGTCGGCCGCCCGGAGCCGCCTGATCGCCGCTTCCGCGGACGATCGGGACAGGGGCGTCTCGACGGTGCCGTCGAACCGCATCCGCTCTCTCACGTCGAGGCGCCGCGCCCGCGGCACCAGCGGCCGGGGCGGCGGCATGCGGAGGTTGTAGCGGTCCTCCTTCAGCCCCTCGCGCATCTCGATGATGTCGCGATGCCCCGCGGTGGTGAGCATGCCCACCGTGGCGCCCTTGCGCTCGAGGAGTGCGTTGGTGGCCACCGTGGTCCCGTGGACCACAAGCCCGGTGTCGCCGAGCAGGCCGCCCAGATCCCTTCCCAGCTCGGCGGCCAGCAGGCCGAGGCCGTCCATCACCCCGATGGAGGGGTCGGCGGGAGTGGAGGTCGACTTCGCGGGGGTGACGCGCCCGCCGTCGTCGACCGCGACGAGGTCCGTGAAGGTGCCGCCCACGTCGATGCCGATGCGCAGCATCTCAGGTCTTCTTCCGGCGCCGCCGGCCGGTCACGAAGCCCCCGCGGCCGGTCACGAAGCCGTTGACGCGGTCGGCTGCGCGCGCCTCCGGCGAGCGCTCCGCGGGCGGTCCGTACCCGCCGCCCCCCATCGATTCCACCAGGAAGACGGCGCCGGGCGGGATCGGGATGCCGACCTCCTTGGTCTTGAGCACGCGCGTCTTGCCGCGCGCGATCATGCGGTAGCGATGGGGCAGGCCGTCCTTGCCGCCCAGCACCCCGTAGGCGGGATACCGCACGCCGTCGCCCGCGGTGTTGCCCAGGGCGGGCTCGGTGGTCTCCATGCGCAGCTCCAGCACCGAGCCGACCCCGCCGCGGAAGCGCCCGTCGCCCGCGGAGTCGGGGCGGAACTCGTGCCGCTTGAAGAAGAGGGGGAAGCGCGTCTCCGCGACCTCCACCGAGCCGAACTTGATGCCGCCCGCGGCCTGGCCCTCGCCCGCGCCCTCCCAGCCGTCCCCGGCCGAGGAGGCCCCGCCGCCGCCCCGCGCGTGGAAGAGGTGCCAGATGAACTTCCGCTGGTCGCGCGGGTTGGTGCCCGAGATCGCGATCCGGAAGCGCCGCGACCAGCCGGCCAGCACGCGGTCCGGGCAGCTCCGGGCCAGGGCCTTGATGATCGCCTCCGCGATCTCCTGCGCGCAGTGGTTGGTGGAGAGCGTCACCGGCGCGGGCGGGTAGGGCCACACCACCGTGCCCTCGCGCGCCTTCACCGTCACCGGGCGGAAGGTGCCCTCGTTCTTGGGCGTGCGCGGGTCGATGAGATAGGCCAGGGCCATGTAAACCGCGGACATGGTGTTGGGGAACGCGGAGTTCACGAAGCCCGTCACCTGCGCATGGGAGTCCGACAGATCGACGACGAGCGAGTCGCCCTTCTTGGTCACGGTGGCCCGGATGTACACGTCGCGGATGCCGTGGCCGTCGTCGTCCAGGATCGCCTCACCCTTGAACACCCCGTCCTTCCACTCGCGGATGCACTCGCGGGCCTGACGCTCCGCGCCGTCGAGGATCTCGCCGACCGTCTCCAGCACCACGTCGATGCCGTACTCGTCGACCAGCCTGAGCAGGCGCCGCTCGCCCAGGCGGGCCGAGCCGATCATCGCGCGCAGGTCCCCCTGGAAGTCGCGCGGGTGCCGCACGTTGGTGGCCACCATCTGCAGCACGTCGTCGCGCACCTCCCCGCGGTCGTAGAGCTTCAGAGGGGTGATGCGGATGCCCTCCTGCCAGATCTCGGTGGCCCCCGGGTTGTAGGCGCCGTGGGTGGCCCCCCCGATGTCGTGCTGGTGGGCGCGGTTGATCGACCAGAACACGAGTCGCTCGCCCACGAACACCGGCCGCAGCACCGTGAGATCGGGCAGGTGGTTGTTGCCGTGGTAGGGATCGTTCAGGAGGAACAGGTCCCCGGGCGCGATGCGCCCCTTGAAGAAGTCGGCCACCGAGGCCACCGCCCACGGCAGAGCGCCCACGTGGATCGGCACGTGCTCGGCCTGGGCGGCGAGCCGGCCGCGGCCGTCGAACACCGCGGTGGAGAAATCGCGGCTGGAGTTGAGGATCTGGGAGTAGGCGGTGCGCAGCATGGCCTCGCCCATCTCCTGCACGATCGACTCGAGGCGGTGCTGGATCACGGACACGGTGATGCGGTCGATGGCCATGGCCGGAACTATACACATATCTCCAGACGTCGCGGTATACTCGCGGCCGCCCGAGGCGACTCGCCGAGGAGGGCACGCCGCTCCCGCTACCGAAGGAGGTCGTTTATGGCCCACTCCCGCCGGGAATTCCTCAAGACCGTCGCCGGCGCCGCCGCCGCGTCCGGCCCGTTCGGCTTCCCGATGGTGTCGCGCGCGCAGCACAAGAAGCTCACCGTGTGGTGGAACCGCGGCTACTACAAGGAAGAAGACGAGGCGATGCTGAAGATCGCCGAGGAGTTCCGCAAGGCCAAGAACGTCGACCTCGACATCTCGTTCACGATCCAGGAGGACCTGCTCAAGAAGATCATCAGCGCCATGACCGCGCGGCGCTGCCCGGACGTGGCCTTCTGCTTCTACAACGACTGGGAGGTCATCCCCAAGTACGCGTGGGAAGGCAAGCTGGTCGAGACCACCGACCTCATCAAGGAGCTGCAGCCCCGCTACATCGAGAAGTTCTTGCCGGTGGCCTACGTGTACGACAACGTGGCCAAGAAGCGGGCGTACTACGGGGTGCCGATCGAGTGCCAGACCATGCACATCCACTACTGGCGGGATCTGCTGAGGGAGGCGGGGATGAACGACGATCCCGCCAAGATCCCCATGGACTGGAACGGGTACTGGGACTACTGGCGCAAGGCCCAGGACGCGCTGCGCAAGAAGGACCCCGCCAAGTACGCCAAGGTCTACGGGATCGGGATGACCGAGTCCTCGAGTGCGTCGGACACCATCTACAACTTCGAGATGGCGCTCCTCTCCTTCGGGGGCACCGTGTTCTCGGACGACGGCAAGGTGGTGGCCGACCAGGGCGCCAATCGCGAGGCGATCGTCAAGACGCTGAAGTGGTTCGCGGACATGTTCAACTCGGGCTACGTGCCGCCAGACACCCTCAACTGGTCGGACGGCGACAACAACGCCAACTTTCACTCGAAGTCCATCGTGATGACCCCGAACCCGTCGGTGTCGATCCCGGCCCATCACTTCTTCAACAACCCGGACAACTACTTCAACAAGTCGGCCACCATCGAGTGGCCGAACGGGCCGGACGGCAAGAAGCCGACCTACATGGTGGCGGTCAAGACCATCATCATCCCCAAGGACTCCACCAACAAGGACGTCCCACTCGCCAAGGAGTTCATCAAGTTCGTGCTGGAGCCGAAGCGCTTCACCGACTACATCAAGGGCGCCAACGGCCGCTGGTTCCCCGCCTTCAAGGACGTGGCCAGCGACCCGTTCTTCTCCAAGGGGCAGGCCGGCAAGGGCGGCGCGGTGGACCCGCACCTGCCCACCGTCACCCGCATCTACCTGGAGCGGCCGACCCGGGTCTTCGAGCACTACAAGAACCCCGCGAACTCCCAGATCTACGCGGAGAACGTGTGGGGCAAGGCGATGGCGCGCACCAACGTGGACAAGTGGCCGGCCGACAAGGCGGCCGACGAGGCCATCAGCCGCATCAAGACGATCGTCGCCCAGTGGCGGTGACATCGGCCTGATCGCGTGGCCGACGGCCTCGCCACCGCCCGCCCGCGCGGGCTGATCGCCCGGTCCGTGACCGCGGCGGCAGACGTCCTGTCGCCGCGGTCGCGGAATCTCCAGGGGCTGCTCTTCTCGCTGCCCCTGATCCTGCTGTTCCTCGCCTTCGTGGTCTACCCGCTGTACTTCGAGGTCGGCCAGGCCTTCGACCTCTACACCTACGAGGTGCTGTTCAACGATCCCATCTACGTCCAGACGGTGGTGAACACGCTCGTCTACGTGGGGGTCGCGGTGAACCTCAAGCTCTTCCTGGCCCTGCTGCTCTCCGGGATCCTCGACGACGACAGCCGCTCCACCCGCTTCCTCTCCGCGATCTTCCTGCTGCCGTGGGCGATCCCGGTGCTGCCCGGCATCCTCTCGGTGCGCTGGATGATGTCCTCCCAGTGGGGGATCCTGAACCTCATCAGCGAGGATCTGGGGCTGGGCAGCCACCACTGGCTCGCCTCGCGCTGGACCGCCATCGGGGCCCTCATCCTGTTCCACATCTGGAAGTACCTGCCGTTCTGGACGGTCATCCTGCTCGCGGCCCGCCGGGGCATCCCGCGCCAGCTCTACGAGGCGGGCGCCATCGACGGGGCGGGAACCTTCCAGACCTTCCGCTACATCTCGCTGCCGCTGCTGGCCGGGATCTACCTGATCTGCTCGCTGCTCTCCATGGTCTTCACCATGGGCGACTTCACCAACGTGTGGCTGATGACCGGCGGGGCCCCCGGCGACTCCACCCACGTGCTCGCCACGCTCGCCTACCGCTACACGTTCCGGGTCGGCAAGCTGGACTGGGGCGTCGGGGTCTTCGCCACCGCGCTGCCGGTCACGCTGCTGTTCATCTTCATCCTCATCAAGAAGATCCGATGAGTCGCGGCCGGCTCGGCGTCAATCTCCTGCGCGCCGCGGTCCTCGCGGTGGTCACCGCGTGGACCCTGTTCCCCATCTACTACATGGTGAGCCTCGCCCTCACCCCGTGGGACGACCTGTTCCGCCCGGTCTACGTGGTGCAGCGCCCCACCCTCGACAACTTCCGGTTCGTGCTCTTCCAGGAGAGCCCGTTCGTGAAGTACTTCTGGCGCTGGCTGGCCAACAGCCTGCTGGTCTCGGCGGCGGTGATGGTCGCGGTGCTGGCGGTGGCCGCCCTCGGCAGCTACGCGCTGGGCCGCATCCGCTTCCGGCTGGGCCGGTACATCTCGGGGATGACCCTCTTCACGTACATCATCCCCGCCTCGTTCCTGTCGATCCCGTTCTTCAAGATCATGGGCGACTACGATCTGCTCGACACCTACTGGGCCCTGATCGCCGCGATGACCACCTTCGCGGCGCCCTACGCGCTCTGGGTCCTGTGGGACTACGCCAAGACGATCCCGAACGAGATCGACGAGTCCGCCGCCATCGACGGGGCGGGGCCGCTGGCGATCTTCTTCCGCATGTACCTGCCGCTCGTCACCCCGACCCTCATCGCGGTCGGCACCTACGCGTTCTTCTTCGCGTGGAACGAGTACCTCTACGCGGTGCTCCTGCTCCAGGGCGAGAAGATGATCACGCTCCCGGTCGGGATGGGGAACTTCCTCACCAGCGACGACGCCCCATGGAACCTGCTGATGGCGCTCTCGGTGATCTACTCGATCCCGCCCGTGATCTTCTACTACGTCTTCCGCCGCTACCTCACCCACGGCCTCGTGTCGGGGGCGGTGCAGGGGACCTGAGCGGCACGTCCGGGCGCTACCAGCCGCCCCCGTCGCGGCGCTCGAGCAGCAGGCTCTGCAGCGACTGGCCGACCGGGCCGGTGGGGTCCCACAGCCGCGCGCGCGTGAGCCCGATCCCGTGGCGCTCTCCCACCGTGGCCGCCTCCAGCCCGGTCCACTCGCCCGCCGGCAGCCGGTGGAGCGCGATGGTGAGATCTCCGTTGACGAAGCTCGTCCGCGCCGGATCCACCACGACCGCCACGCCGCTCGCCGAGTCGGCCGTCGCGACCAGCGACTCGAGCGTCGAGGTCGGGCTCTCGGCCACCAGCGGCACCCGCAGCCGCAGCCACGCCGTCACCGGCCCTCGCCCCCAGGTCCCGCTCGCGATCCGCCACTCCACCGCGCGGTGATAGCCGTGCTCGCCGGACATGAAGGGCAGCTCGAACGGCGCGCTCCGCTCGGGCGGCGGCGGCGCCGTCGCCGGCTCGGCCGGCACCGTCACGCGGTCCTGCTGCGCCGAGAGCGCCAGGCACGTCGCCTCGATCACCGCGACGCCGTCCGCGTCGATGAGGGTCCCGGCCAGGCGCAGCGCCTTGCCACCCGCGCGCAGCACGCGCGTGGCCACGGTCAGGGGCGCGAGCGGCACCGGCCGCAGGAAATCGAAGGTCAGCCGCGCGATCTGCCGCTCCGCTCCCGCCTCGCGGGCGAAGGCGCGGGCCAGCAGGGCGGCCGGCGGCCCGCCATGCTGATGCCGCGGGCTCCACGGGCCGCGGGCGGATGGGGAAGGCACGAAGCGCTCGCCGTCCCGGGCGAAGAACGGGGGCAGGCCGCTCATGCGCCAATCCGCGGCCGGCACCGCGGCATCGGCGGGCGCGGGAAGAGCGGCCGGCTCACTCTCTGCGCAGGGCGCGCCACACCCGCGACGGGGTGACCGGGACCTCCAGGATGTCGGCGCCGCGATCCTGCAGCGCGTCCTCCACCGCGTTGGCGATCGCGGCGGGCGGGGCGATGATCGCGCTCTCGCCCACGCCCTTGATGCCGAGATCGTTGCGGGTGGAGGGGAACGCCAGCGACCGCGTCTCGAAGTCGGGCAGGTCGGCCGCGGTGGGGATCGCGTAGTCCATCAGGCTGCCGGTCAGGAGCTGGCCGTCGCGGTCGTAGAGCAGCTCCTCCATCAGCGCGGTGCCGATGCCGCCGGCCAGCCCCCCGTGCAGCTGGCCGTCCACCACCAGGGGATTGATGGCGCGGCCGCAGTCGTGGACGGCCAGGTAGCGCAGGATGCGGACGCGCCCGGTCTCCACGTCGACCTCCACTGCGCACGCGTGGGCGCCGAACGCCCAGGTCACCGTCTCGGGGGCGAAGTAGCCGCAGGCCTGCAGTCCCGGCCGCCCCTCGCGCAGCAGGGTCTTGCTGCGCACCGCCGCCCGTGCGAGGTCGGCCAGCGCCACGCCGCGCTGGGGCACGCCCGCCACGTGGGCGCGCCCCCCCGCCAGCACCACGTCGGCGGCCGCACACTCCAGCATCTCGGCGGCCACCACCCGGGCCTTGTCCGCGACCTCGCGCGCCGTCCGGGCCACCGAGGGGCCCGCGTTGGCGGCCACCCGGCTGCCGCCGGTGCCGTTGCCGTAGGGCAGCAGCGTGGTGTCGGCCGCCACCACGAACACGCGCTCGGGATCCACGCCGAGCTCGGCGGCCGCGATCTGGGCCATCGTGGTCTCGTGCGACTGGCCCTGCGAGGAGACCCCGATGTGCACGTGCACGGCGCCGGTCCCGTCGATGCGGATGTCCGCGCTCTCGAAGGGCCCCACGCCGGTGCCCTGCACGTAGGCGGCCAGCCCCACGCCCACCGGCCGCGCGCTCCCCGCGGTCTCCCGCTGGCGCTTCCGCCAGCCGTCGTAGCCGAAGTCGGCGAGCAGGCGCTCGAAGCTCCCGAGGTAGTCGGCGGGATCGTAGGAGACCGGCGTGCCGTCGCGGTACACGAGCCCGGTCCGGTAGGGCATCTCGTCCGGGCGGATCATGTTGCGGCGCCGGATCTCGGCGGGATCGATCCGGAGGGCGCGCGCGCCGCGGTCCAGCAGCCGCTCCAGCACGAAATTGGCCTCCGGGCGACCCGAGCCGCGATAGGCGGCGCCGAACACCGCGTTGGTCACCACGTTGCGCGCCGAGACGTCGACGGCCGGGATGCGGTACGGCCCGGGCAGGTGGTTGATGGTGTTGCGGGTGACCACCTCTCCGCTCGCCACGTAGGCGCCGTGCTCGCGCGCGAAGGCGGTGGCCACCGCCGCGATCGCCCCGTCGCGCCTGAAGCCCATGCGGGCCACGTGGCGCTGCCCGCGGTCGGGCGAGGCGGTCAGGAAGTGCTCCCGTCGGGACTCCACCCACTTGACCGGCCGGTCGAGCCGCCGCGCCGCCGCGGCCACGATCAGGTCCTCCGCGTAGGCGTGTCCCTTGATGCCGAAGCCGCCGCCGGTGTCCACCACCACCACGCGCACCAGATTTTCGTTGAGGCCGAAGGCGCCCGCGATGGTGCCGCGCAGCCCGTACGGGCTCTGGCTCGACGTCCAGAGCGTCAGCCGGCCGTCCGGTCCCTCCGGGGTGACGACGATCCCGCGCGTCTCGATCGGCACCCCGTGGACGCGGGCCAGCCCGAGGGTCGCCTCGACCACCACGTCGGCGCGGGCGAAGGCCGCGTCCGGGTCGCCCGCCTTCGCGGTCGAGAGGCCCGCGACGTTGTCGGGCCAGTCGCCGAACACGCGCGGCGCATCCGGCTCGAGCGCGGCCGCGAGCGTGCCGGCCGCCGGCAGGGGCTCGTAGTCGACCGCGACCGCCGCCGCGGCATCCGCGGCGATGTAGGCGTCCTCCGCGATCACCGCCGCCACCACCGCGCCCGCGTAGCGGACCAGCGGATCCGCGAACACCGGCTGCGTCGTGGCCCGGAAGCCGGCCGGCGGCGCGATCGAGGGCGGGATGGGCCGCGCGCACTCGGGCAGGTCGCCGGCGGTGTAGACCGCGATCACGCCCGGCATCGAGCGGGCGGCGGCGGGATCGATGGAGATCACGCGCGCGTGGGCGTGGGGGCTGCGCACGAAGGCGGCGTGGGCCATCCCCGGGAAGCGCAGGTCCTCGACGTAGCGGCCGCGGCCGGTGAGGAGGCGCCAATCCTCCTTGCGGCGCAGGGGAGAGCCGAGCGGGCTGTCCATCGCGGGATTGGAGTATACCAGCCGGGAGATCCCGGCCGCCGCCGTGGGTTTGACACGATCCGGGGCCTGCGCGACAGTCGTCAGCCGTGAACACGGTCTTCGAAGCGTTCATGGCAACGGCGGCGGCGGCGCCGGATCACGCCTTCCTCTGCGCCACGCCCGCGCCCGGACGCGCCTACCACCCGGACGGCATCGAGTACACCTACGCGCAGGTGCGGGAGCAGGTACTGCGCCTGCGCGAGCAGTACCGGGCGGCCGGCTACGGCCACGGCCATCGCATCGCGCTCCTCTTCGAGAACCGGCCCGAGTTCTTCTTCCACTACCTGGCGGTGAACGCGCTCGGCGCCGGCGTGGTGCCGGTCAATCCGGACTACCGCCACGACGAGCTCGCGTACCTGCTGGACCACTCCGACGCGGACCTGGCGGTCTCGGTGCCGGAGCGCGTGGCCGCGCTGGCGGCCGTCGCCCGCGAGCGCGCGCGCCCGCTGCCGGTGCTGGACGCGGGCGCGTGGCCGGCCGCGCTGCCGCGGCCCGGCGCGCCGCCGCGGCGGGACGCCCCCGGCCTCGACAGCGAGTGCGGCCTTCTCTACACCTCGGGCACCACCGGCCGGCCCAAGGGCTGCGTGCTGAGCAACTTCTACTACCTGAACGCGGGCGCGTGGTATCGCGATCTCGGCGGCCGCCTCGCCATCGAGCGCGGGCGCGAGCGGTTCCTCAACCCGCTGCCGCTGTTCCACATGAACTGCCAGGCGGTGACCGCCACCTGCGCGATCCTCACCGCGAACTGCCTCGTCCTGCCCGAGCGCTTCAGCGTCCGCCGCTGGTGGCCCGACGTGGTCGCCACCCGGGCCACGATCATCCACTACCTGGGCGTGATGCCGCCGCTCCTCCTCAACCAGGAGCCGGTGCCCGAGGAGCGGGCGCACCGCGTGAAGGCCGGGTTCGGCGCCGGCGTCGAGCCGCAGCTGCACGAGGCGTTCGAGCGGCGCTTCGGCTTCCCGCTGGTCGAGGTGTGGGGGATGACCGAGACCGGGCGCGTCTTCTCCGACTGCCACGAGCCGCGCGCCATCCACACGCGTGCCTTCGGGCGTCCGCACGGCGGGCTCGAGGCCCGGGTCGTGGACGACGCCGGGCGCACGGTGCCGCCCGAGACGGAGGGAGAGCTGCTGGTGCGCTGGGGGGGCCCCGAGGGCCCGCGCCACGGCTTCTTCTCCGGCTACCTCAAGAACCCGGAGGCCACCGCGGAGGCCTGGCGGGGAGAGTGGTTCCACACCGGAGACGTGGTGCGCCAGGGCGCCGACGGCATGCTCTACTTCGTCGACCGCAAGAAGAACATCATCCGGCGATCCGGCGAGAACATCGCGGCGGCCGAGGTGGAGGCGGTGCTCCAGGCCCACGAAGCCGTGGCCCAGGTGGCGGTGCTGGCGGTACCCGACGAGATCCGCGAGGAAGAGGTGATGGCCTGCGTGGTCCCGATGGCGGGGGTGGAGCCGGGTCAGGCCCTCGCGGAGCGGCTGGCCGACCACTGCCTGGAGCGCCTGGCCTACTTCAAGGCCCCCGGCTGGGTGCTCTTCCTCGACGCGCTGCCGACCACCGGCACGCAGAAGGTGCAGAAGACGCAGATCTTCCCCCGCGGAGAGGACCCGCGAGCGCGCCCGGGAGCGATCGACCTCCGCAGCCGCAAGCGCCGCGGCTGAGCCGGCCCGCGGGCCGGACCGCGTCCATGCGCTACAATCGCCCACATGGACGCATCGCGAAACCACGCTCCGGGCGCTCACCTGGCCATCCCGGAGCGGTCCGCCAGACTGGCCCGGGAGCTCGGTCGCCGGATCCTCGTCCTGGACGGCGCGATGGGCACCATGATCCAGGCCCGCGGTCTCTCCGCGGCCGACTTCGGCGGGGCGCAGTACGAGGGCTGCAACGAGCACCTGAACCTCACGCGCCCGGACGTCATCGGCGACATCCATCGGGCCTATCTCGACGCCGGCGCGGATCTCATCTCGACCAACACCTTCGGGTGCGCCCCTTATGTGCTCGCCGAATATGGCCTGGCTGAACGTTGCCACGACATCACGCTGGCCGCCGCGCGTCTCTGCCGGGCCGCCGCCGACCGCGCCTCGACCCCCGAGCGGCCGCGCTTCGCCATCGGGGCGATGGGCCCCGGCACGCGCACGATCACGGTCACCGCGAACGTGACCTTCGAGGAGGTGCGCGAGGCCTACTACCGGCAGGCCCGCGCGCTGATCGAGGGCGGGGTGGACGCGCTGCTGCTGGAGACCTGTCAGGACACGCTCAACGTCAAGGCCGCCGCCATCGGCGTGAAGCAGGCGCTGGCGGAGGCGGGCATCGCCCTGCCGCTCATGATCAGCGGCACCGTCGAGCCGATGGGCACCATGCTCGCGGGGCAGTCGGTGGACGCCTTCTACACCTCCATCGAGCACCTCGCGCCGTTCTCGGTGGGGCTCAACTGCTCGACCGGCCCCGAGTTCATGACGGACCACCTGCGGACCCTCGCCCAGCTCGCCACCTGCTTCGTCTCGGTCTACCCCAACGCGGGTCTGCCCGACGAGCACGGTCACTACGAGGAGACCGCCGAGAGCCTGGCGCTCAAGATGCGGCGCTTCGTGGACGAGGGGTGGGTGAACGTGGTCGGCGGCTGCTGCGGGACCACTCCCGCCCACATCGAGGCGCTGGCCCGCCTGGCCGCCGGCCGCGCGCCGCGCGCGCCCGCCGCCGAGCGCGCGCCCGCGGTGAGCGGGGTGGAGGCGGTGTACCCGGCGGAGGACGTGCGCCCGATCATCGTGGGCGAGCGCACCAACGTCATCGGCTCGCGCCGCTTCAAGGAGCTGATCGTCGAGGAGAAGTTCGAGGAGGCCTCCGAGATCGGCCGGGCCCAGGTGCGGGGCGGCGCCCAGGTGCTCGACGTCTGCCTGGCCAACCCGGACCGCGACGAGCTCGCGGACATGGAGCGCTTCATGGCCTTCGTCACCCGCAAGGTGAAGGCCCCGCTGATGATCGACTCCACCGACGCGCGGGTGATCGAGCAGGCCCTCCGGATGTGCCAGGGCAAGGCCATCGTCAACTCCATCAACCTGGAGGACGGCGAGGAGCGCTTCGAGCGGGTGGTGCCCCTCATCCGGACCTACGGCGCGGCGGTGGTCGTGGGCTGCATCGACGAGGACAAGCAGCAGGGCATGGCGGTGACCCGCCAGCGCAAGCTCGCCGTCGCGGAGCGGGCGCACGCCCTGCTCACCGGCAAGTACGGCCTGCCCGAGCGCGACCTGATCTTCGACCCCCTGGTCTTCCCGGTGGGCACCGGCGACGCCAACTACGTGGGCTCGGCCGTCGAGACCATCGAGGGGGTGCGCGCGATCAAGGCCCGCTTCCCCGCCTGCAAGACCATCCTCGGCATCTCGAACGTCTCGTTCGGCCTGCCCACCGCGGGTCGCGAGGTGCTGAACGCGGTTTTCCTGTACGAGTGCACGAAGGCCGGCCTCGACTACGCCATCGTCAACAGCGAGCGGCTCGAGCGCTACGCCTCGATCCCGGAGGAGGAGCGGCGCCTGGCCCAGGACCTCATCTACTGGCGCGGCGAGGATCCGGTGGCCGCCTTCGCGGCCCACTTCCGCGGCCGCGCGCGCCGCACGAAGAGCGACTCGGTACGCCTGCCCCTCGATGAGCGGCTGGAGCGCTACATCGTGGAGGGCTCCAAGGACGGCCTGCTCGACGACCTGGCGCTCAAGCTCCAGGAGCAGAGCGCGCTCGACATCATCAACGGCCCGCTCATGAGGGGCATGGAGGAGGTCGGCCGCCTCTTCAACGACAACCAGCTGATCGTGGCCGAGGTGCTGCAGTCGGCGGAGGCCATGAAGGCCGCGGTGAGCTACCTCGAGCAGTTCATGGACAAGGACGAATCCGCCGCGCGCGGCACCATCGTCCTGGCCACCGTGAAGGGCGACGTCCACGACATCGGCAAGAACCTGGTCGAGATCATCCTGAAGAACAACGGCTACCGCATCGTGAACCTCGGCATCAAGGTCCCCCCCGAGGATCTGATCGCGGCCTACCACAGCCACAAGCCCGACGCGATCGGCCTCTCCGGCCTCCTGGTGAAATCGGCCCAGCAGATGGTGGTCACCGCCCAGGACCTGCGCGCGGCCGGGGTGGAGGTGCCGCTCTTCGTGGGCGGCGCCGCGCTCACGCGCAAGTTCACCGCCACCCGCATCGCCCGCGAGTACGGCGGCCTCACTCTCTACGCCAAGGACGCGATGGACGGGCTCGACCTGGCCAACCGGCTCTTCAGCGCCACCACGCGCGACGCCCTCGTGGAGCAGCTCCGGGCGGAGCAGGCGGCGATGCGGGCGGGCGACGACGTGGCGACGGCCGCGCCGGCGACGCCCGCGGCCCCGCCCGTGCGCCCCGCGGTGTCGCGCATCGTCCCGATCCCGGTGCCGCCCGACCTGGATCTCCACGTCCTGCGCGACGTGCCGCTCACCCACGTGTTCCCGTACCTGAACCTCCAGATGCTGCTGGGCAAGCACCTCGGGGTGAAGGGCTCGGTGGCGCGCCTGCTGGAGCAGCGCGATCCCAAGGTGCTGGAGATCCACGGGGTGGTGGAGGATCTGGAGCGCCTCGCCATCGAGCAGCGGATCATCCGCGCCAACGGGCTCTACCGCTTCTACGAGGCGGCCGCGGCGGGCGACGACCTGGTGCTGTTCGAGGGCGGCCGCGAGGCGGCGCGCTTCCACTTCCCGCGGCAGTCCGCCGGCGAGCGCCTCTGTCTCGCGGACTACGTGCGGGAGCAGGGGAGCGGGGAGAAGGACTACGTGGCGCTCTTCGCGGTGACCTGCGGGGCCGGGGTGCGCGAGCTGTCCGAGCGCTGGAAGGAGGAGGGCCAGTACCTCCGCTCCCACGCGCTCCAGGCCCTGGCCATCGAGTCCGCGGAGGCGTTCGCGGAGATGCTCCACGCGCGCCTGCGCACCCAGTGGGGATTCCCGGACCCGCCCGGCCTCGACCTGCAGGAGAAGCTCAAGGCCCACTACCGTGGCATCCGGGTCTCCTTCGGCTACCCGGCGTGCCCCAACCTGGCCGACCAGCGCATCCTGTTCGACCTGCTCCAGCCGGAGCAGATCGGCCTCGGCCTGACCGAGGGCTTCATGATGGACCCCGAGGCCTCCGTCTCGGCGCTGGTGTTCCACCACCCGGAGGCCAAGTACTTCAAGGCGGAGTAGCCCCGGCCGAAGTGGCGCCAGCGCAGCCCGCTTCATCGGAGGACAGGCCGAAAATCCCATTCCTGAAGCCGGCGTTGGTGTAAGGTCGGCGCGCTAAATTTAGCCGTCCGGACCCGTCCCGCCCAGACCTGCGGCTAGTCTTGCCCGGAGTGGCCGTGGATCGACGCGCATTCCTTGGCGCGCTCAGCGTGCTTTTCTGGTCCTGCCGATCGCCTCCGAGGCGCAACAGCCCGCGAAGGTGTACCGGGTGGCATTGGTGTTCCACACCACACCTCGATCCGGAATGGTCGGCCCCCCGCCCCACCCGGTCGTCACGACCTTCCTTCAGGCTCTGAATGACCTCGCCTGCGTCGAGGGCCAAAACCTGATCCTGGAGTGTCGCTCGCTGGAGGGCCGGACGGCGAGCGCCCCAACGTTGCAGCCGAGCGCGTGCGACTGAACGTCGACGTCATCGTCACTTCCACCACTTCGGTAGCGCGTGCCGCCAAGGAGGCGACCACGACCATCCCCATCGTCATGTTCGCGGCGGCCGCTCCCGTCGAGAATGGCCTGATCGCCAGCCTGGCGCGCCCGGGTGGCAACGTGACCGGAATCAGCTCGGACCTCGGCGGGATGCTCCATGCGAAGCGTCTCGCGTTGCTCAAAGAGGCGGTGCCGAGGATCTCGCGGGTGGCATTTCTCGGCCCTTCGGGCATGTGGGACACTCCTCCCGGACGAGAGGTGCGCGCGATGGCGCGCGCCCTGGGCGTCACGCTCTTTCCCGCCGAGTACACCAGCGCCTCCGATGTCACTCCAGCCTTCGCCAGCATCACCCGCGGGCGCGCCGACGCCATCTTCGTGGGAGGGAGTTCCGCGACCTACTACCACCGGAAGCGCATCATCGAGTTCGCAAACACGAATCGCCTTCCGGTCAGTTTCGTGAATCGCGATACCGTGAATGACGGCGCCCTGATGTATTTCGGGCTGGATGATACCGCCCTGCTACGGACCACGGCAGCGTACGTGGACAAGATTCTCAAGGGCGCTCACCCGCGTGATCTTCCCGTGGAGCAACCCACCAGGTTTCTGCTCGTGATCAATCTCAAGACCGCCGGGGCCCTGGGCTTGACGATCCCGCCCTCACTCATAGAGCGCGCGGATCAGGTGATCGAGTGACCCGCTCCGCTCACGGCGATGGATCGCTGGCATCGCTCGTCCCGGCCGCCCGTGGAGGCATGGGAAAGCGCGCAGGCGAGACCGTTCGGGTAGGCCGCGCAACGTAGGTCCGTCGATCGCGGTGCCAATGTCCACCCGCGCCTCGGGACCGGCTCGGGTGCCGTGATAAGGTCGTGGCGACGGAAGCGGTGAGACATTGCCCGAGCCCCATGAATGAGCCCTCGTCCCGCAGCGCCCGGTAGCCCGAGCGTCCGTGTGAGCCTGATCCAGGCGGCCGGCGTCAACCCCCACTTCCTCGACCTCCTCGCCCGCGAGCCGCTGGGCGACCTCCGCGTGCTCGACGTCGGCTGCGGCTCCGGCCGGCTGACGCTGGCCCTGGCCCCGGTCGCCCGCTCGGTGGTGGGGCTCGACCGCGACGCCGCCGCGCTCGACGAGGCGCGTCGACGGGCGGCCGCGGCCGGCCTCACCAACGTGGAGTTCCACGAGGCCGACGTCGAGAGCGTCTCCTACGAGCCCTGGCGGCCGGAGCTGGTCACCGCCCATCTCTGCGCCTCGGACGCCATCATCGAGCGGGCTGCCGCCGCGCTCGCCCGCGGGCGCTGCCTCGCCATGGTGGCCTTCCACGTCGATCAGTGGAAGGAGACCGGCCGCGTCTCGCGCTTCGCCTACGACGAGGCGCGCATGCGCCGGGTGCTGGAGGCGGCCGGCTTCGCGGTGGAGGCGCTGGAGGTCGAGCAGCAGGTGCAGCGCTTCGCCTCCGTCGAGGAGGGCCTGGCCGCCGCGGTCGGCCTCGAGGACCGCTGGCGCGTGGACGGCCGCTGGTTCCGCTACATCGCCTTCCTCGAAGCCGGTGGGCGCACCCTGACCCGGAGCCACCTGCTGGTCAAGGCCCGGCGCGCATGAGCGGGCTGACGGCGCTGACGCTCACCGAATCGGTGAAGGCCCTGGCCCTCGACCTGGGCTTCGACCGGGTGGCGATCGGCCCGCCCGAGCCCGCGCACGGCGATGCGCTCAGGCGGTGGGCCGAGGCCGGGTATGCCGGCACCATGGGCTACATCGGGCGGCGGATCGAGGAGCGACTCGATCCGGCCCGGGTCCTGCCGGGCGTGCGCGCGGCGGTGTGCGTGGCGCTCAACTACTACCAGGGCGATCCGGCCGAGCCGAGCTGGCGGCCCATCGCCCGGTACGCATGGGGCCGCGACTACCATGACGTCATGGGCCCGCGCCTCTTGCGGCTGGCCGAGCACCTGGCCGAGGCCGCGGGCGCGCGCAGCCGGGGCTACGTGGACACCGGCCCGCTGCTGGAGCGCGACCTCGCCGCGCGGGCCGGGCTCGGCTGGGTGGGGAAGAACACCATGCTGCTCCACCCGGAGCTCGGCTCGTGGTTCTTCATCGGCGTGCTGCTCACCACCGCGGACCTGGCCCTGGACGCGCCGCTACCCGACCGCTGCGGCAGCTGCCGCGCCTGCCTCGACGCATGCCCCACCGGGGCGTTCCCGCAGCCCTACGTGCTGGACGCGCGGCGCTGCATCTCCTACCTCACCATCGAGCACCGCGGGGAGATCGACCCGGCGCTCCGCCCGGCCATGGCCGGCTGGCAGTTCGGCTGCGACGTCTGCCAGACCGTCTGCCCGTGGAACCGCAAGGCGCCCGAGACGCGCCACGCCGAGTTCCACCCCGAGGCGCCGTACCCGGGCGCCGAGGCGGTGGCCCGGATGACGGACGAGGAGATCCGGGCCGTCTTCCACGGCAGCGCGATGCTTCGAGCGAAGCCTGCGGGGCTCCGACGCAATGCCTTGATTTACCGAGACAACCATCCGGAGCGCCCATGAAGCTCGACATCGGCCTCATGACCTTCGATCTGGCCCAGGTGGGGGAGTACGCCCGGCGGGCCGAGGACATGGGCTTCGGCGCGGTCTGGTCGGCCGAGACCCGCCACGACCCGTTCCTGCCGCTGGCCGTGGCGGCGACGACCACGCATCGCGTGACCCTCGGCACCGCGATCGCCATCGCGTTCGCGCGCAGCCCGATGATCCTGGCCCACATCGCGTGGGACCTGCAGAAGGCCTCGGGCGGGCGGTTCGTGCTGGGGCTGGGCTCGCAGGTCAAGGCCCACAACGAGCGCCGCTTCTCGGTCCCGTGGAGCGCGCCGGCGCCCCGCCTCCGGGAGGTCGTCTCGGCGCTGCGCGCGATCTGGGCCGCCTGGCAGGAGCGCACGCGGCTCGACTTCCGCGGCCAGTCCTACCGCTTCGACCTCATGACCCCGTTCTTCGACCCGGGGCCGATCGAGCACCCGCACGTGCCGGTCTACCTGGCCGGGGTGAACCCCCAGATGTGCCGGGTGGCCGGCGAGATCGCCGACGGCCTCCACGTGCACTCCTTCCACAGCGCGCGATACCTGCGCGAGTGCGTGCATCCCGCGGTGCAGGAGGGGCTCAACCGGTCGGGGCGCGCCCGCGCCGACTTCACCTTCCGCGCCTCCACGATGGTGGTGCTCGGCGACACCGCGGAGGAACGGCGCCGGCGGGCGCGCGCGGTGAAGCAGCAGATCGCGTTCTACGCCTCCACCCGCACCTACCAGCCGGTGCTGGCCGCCCACGGCCTCGAGGATCTGGTGCCGCGCCTGCACGCCCGGTCCCTCGCGGGCGACTGGGAGGGCATGACGGATCTCATCAGCGACGAGACGCTCGACCTCTTCGCGGTGAGCGGGGCGTTCGAGGAGATCGGCGACCGCATCCGGGAGCGCTACCGCGGACTCTACGACCGCACCCAGCTCTACCCCTCGTTCCAGCCGCCGCTCGACGATCCGCGCTGGAAGGCGGTGCTGGCCGGCGTCGGGCGCTCCTGATCGCTGTGCTACAATTCGGGCGCGAGGAGCTCCCATCATGGCCATCCTGAAAGTCGCACGCCTCGGACATCCGGTCCTTCGTCAGATCTCGGCGCCCGTGCCCCGCGGGCAGATCCGCTCCGCGGAGACCCAGCGTCTCATCGACGACATGATCGAGACGATGCGCGAGTACAACGGCGCCGGTCTCGCCGCCCCCCAGGTGCACGTGCTGAAGCAGATCTGCGTGATCGAGGTCCACGGCAACCCGCGGTATCCCGACGCGCCCGCCATCCCGCTCACCGTGCTGATCAACCCCGTGGTGACCGCGCTCACCGACGAGACCGAGGACGGGTGGGAGGGCTGCCTCTCGGTGCCCGACATGCGCGGCATCGTCCCGCGGGCGACGACGGTGCGGCTCGAGGCGCTCGATCGGGAGGGCAATCCGGTCGACGTGGTGGCCAAGGAGTTCTTCGCGCGGGTGATCCAGCACGAGACCGACCACCTGCACGGCCGCGTCTACCTCGACCGGATGCGCGACTTCTCCACCCTCACGCACCTCGCCGAGTGGAACCGCTACTGGCTCGGCAACCAGGAGCAGGACGACTAGGCCCGCCGCGGATGAGGGCCGTCGCCGTCGTCCGTGATCTCTTCTTCGTGGCCCGCATCCGCGAGACCGCCCGGCTGGCCGGCACCCCGCTGACCTTCGCCCGCACCCCGGCCGAGATCACGGCCGCTCTCGCCGGCCCGGAGCCGCCCGCGCTGGTGATCCTCGATCTCACCACCCGCGACTGGGACTACGACGCGATCTTCGCGGCCCTGGCCGCCGCGCCCGAGGTGCCGGTGCTCGGCTTCACCACGCACGCGCTGGCCCGCACGACCCAGCCACTGCACGCCCGCTGCCGGCGGGTGGTGACCAAGGAGACCCTCACCCAGGAGCTGCCCGCGCTCCTGCAGCACGGGCTCGCGGCGTGACCGCGGCCGAGTTCGTCGCCGCGCTGGACGAGAGGAACCAGGCGGTGCTGCGCCGGCTCGAGCCCGACGCCACGCTCACGCCCGAGGTGACCGGCGATCTCACCGTCACCAACCTCCTGAAGGTCGCGCTGCGGAACGAGATCGAGGCCACCGAGATCGCGGCCCGCTGGCTCGTCGTGACCGACGACGTCGAGGTGAAGATGGCCTTCGCGCGCCAGGCCGGCGACGAGGCCAAGCACTACCGCATGATCGCGGACCGCCTCGGGGAGCTGGGCGTGGAGGCCCGGGCCCTGAATCCGCTGGCCCAGGGCTGGGGGCCGCTCTTCAAGTACCTCGACTCGCTGCCGACCACGGTGGAGCGGGTGGCCGCGGGCCAGTTCACGCGCGAGGCCATCGCGGTGGTGAAGAACCGCCAGTTCATCGAGTTCTGCGACCGGGCGGGAGACCGGCTGACCGCGACCCTCTATCGCGAGATCATCGAGCCGGACGAGCGCTTCCATCACCAGCTGGGCCGCTCGCTGCTGCTGCGGCTGGCCACCACGCCCGAGGCGCAGGAGGCCGCGAGCCGGGCCGCCGCGCGCACGCTCGCCCTCGCCGAGGAGCTGCAGGGCGCCGCGCTCCGCACCGCCGGCATCCACCACGCCCCCGGCTGTTGATGGATCCGGACCCCACGCTGGCCGAGTTCACCACCGCGGTCAGCCGCCCCGACGCCGACATCCCGCTGGCCCGCGCCGCGCTCCTGATCGCGGCCGCCGAGCAGCCCGGGCTCGACGTGGACCGGGAGCTGGCCCGCCTCGACGACCTCGCGCGGTCCGCGGACTCCGGCCGCCACAGCGCGGACGAGCTGCGCCGGCTGCACCGGCTGCGCGAGCTTCTCTTCGAGGAGCGCGGCTTCGCGGGCGACCGCGCCGACTACTTCGATCCGCGCAACAGCTATCTGAACCAGGTGCTCGACCGGCGCCTCGGCATCCCGATCACGCTGTCGCTGGTGCTGATCGAGGCCGGCCGGCGGCTCGGGCTGCGCATGGAGGGCGTGGGGCTGCCCGGTCACTTCATCACCGGCGCGTGGGTCGGCGGTGACCACGTGCTGCTGGACCCGTTCAACCGCGGGGCGCTGCTCACGCGGGAGGGGTGCGCCGCGGTGGTGCAGCAGGCGCTGGGGCGGCCCGTCCGCCTGCAGGAGGAGCACTTCGCCCCGGTCACCAACCGCCAGTTCCTGATCCGGATGCTCGCCAACCTCAAGGGCATCTACTGGCGCCAGGCGGCGTGGGACAAGGTGGTGCGGGTGATCGACCGGACCCTGGCGCTCCACCCGCGGGCGGGCGGCGAGCTGCGAGACCGCGGCACCGCGTGGGTGAACCAGGGCCGGCTGGAGCGCGGCATCGGGGCATGGGAGCGCTACCTGACCGAGTTCCCGAACGCGGCCGACCGTGAGCAGGTGCGCGGCCAGCTTCGCCGGGTGCGCCAGAAGCTGGCGCAGCTCAACTAGCCCATGCGCGTCCAGGGCGGCACCAACCTCTACGGCTTCACGGTCGGCATCCTCATGCTCGACACCCGCTTCCCGCGCATCCCCGGTGACATGGGCAACGCGACCACGTTCGACTTCCCGGTGCGGTACCACCGGGTGAGCGGCGCTTCCCCCGACCGCGTGGTGCGTCAGGGCCAGCGGGAGCTGCTGCCCGCGTTCATCGAGGGCGCCCGCTTCCTGGAGCGGGAGGGCGTGCGCGCGATCACCACCAACTGCGGCTTCCTCGCCAAGTTCCAGCCCGAGCTGGCGGCCGCGGTGTCGGTGCCGGTGTTCACGTCGAGCCTCATGCTGGTGCCGCTCGTGCAGCGCATGCTGCCCCCCGGGCGCGCGGTCGGGGTGCTCACCGTGAACGCGGCCTCGCTCAATCGGGAGCACATGGCGGGGGCCGGGATCGCGGCGGACGCGCCGGTGGTGGTGGCGGGGCTCGAGACCGAGAAGGAGTTCACGCGGGTGCTGCTGGACGATCAGCTGGTGCTCGACGTGGAGGCGGCCCGGCAGGAGCACCTGCGGGTGGCCGGGCGCATGGTGGCCCAGCACCCGGAGATCGGCGCCATCGTGCTCGAGTGCACGAACATGCCGCCCTATCGCGCGGACATCCAGGCGGCCACCGGCCTGCCCGTCTTCGACATCACGACGCTGGTCCGCATGGTGCACGACTCCGTGCGGCACGGCCTCGGGCCCCGGCCCGCCTGACCGGCCGCCCCCACGTGAGCCACACCGCCGACGTGGTGATCGTGGGCGCCGGCATCATCGGCGGCTCCATCGCGTTCCACCTGCTGGAGCGCGACCCGCGCCTGCGGGTCGTGATGCTCGAGAAGGAGGCGGAGCCGGGCACCGGCGCCACGTCCAAGGCCACCGGCGGGGTCCGGTTCCAGTTCTCCACCGAGGCCAATGTCCGCCTCACCCAGCTCGGCTATCGCTACTTCACCCACGCGGAGGAGGTGCTGGGCTCGCCGGTCGACTTCCTGCGCCACGGCTACCTCTTCGTCACCACCGACCCGGCCACGCTCGAGCAGTGCCGCCGCAACGTGGCGCTCCAGCGCTCGCTCGGGGTGCCGAGCGAGCTGCTCGGGCCGGAGGCCATCCAGCGCCATCTCGCGTGCCTGGTCACCCGCGATCTGGTGGGCGGCACCTTCTGCGCCGACGACGGCTCCGCCGATCCCTACTCGATGCTCCAGGCCTTCCTGGCCCGCGCGCGGGCCCGCGGCCTGCAGCTGCTGACCGACCATCCGGTGGTGGGCCTGCTGCGGGAGGGCGATCGGGTGACCGGCGTGCGGACCCCGCAGGGGGAGTGGAGCGCCCCGCGGGTGATCGATTGCGCCGGGCCCCACGCCGACCAGATCGGGGCGATGGCCGGAGTGGAGATCCCCTCGAAGCCCTACCGCCGCCAGGTGATGGTGACCGAGCCGCTGCCGGTCCTGCCGGAGGTCTTTCCGCTGATCGTGGATCTCGACACCGGCTTCTACGTGCACCGGCAGGGCCGCAGCGCGGTCCTGATGGGCGGCACCGACAAGGACATCAAGCCGGGTCTCGACACCGAGGTCGACTGGGAGGCCTTCGACGCGGTCTTCCGCGCCGCCGCGGTGCGGGTGCCCCCGCTGGCGGAGGCGAAGGTCATGCGGGCCTACGCGGGGGTGCGCGACCTCACGCCCGACTACCACGGCATCCTCGGTCCCGCGGCGGCGGCTCCCGGCCTCTACGTGGCGTGCGGCTTCTCCGGCCACGGCTTCATGCACGCCCCCGCCATCGGCATCCTGATGAGCGAGATCCTGCTCGACGGCCGCGCCACCAGCATGGACGTGGCCGCGCTGTCCCTCGATCGCTTCGCGGCGGGCCGGCTCCGCGCCGAAGCGAACATGTTCTAGCCATGAAGCTCACCGACCTCCGCGTGGTGCGGGCCGACATCCCGGTGCGCCGTCCGCACAAGATGTCCTTCACCACCCTCGAGACCGTGAACTTCGTCTTCGTGCGCGTCCAGACCGCCGACGGCCTCGTCGGCTGGGGCGAGGCGGCCTGCCTGGGCGGGCCGACCTGGAGCGAGGAGTCGGCGGAGTCGGTGGCCGCGACCATCGAGCGCTACCTGGCGCCGTGGCTGATCGGCCGCGACCCGGCCGACGTGGAGGCGCTGCGCCTCGAGATGGCCCGGCGCGTCCAGGGCAACGCCTTCGCGCGCGCTGCGGTCGAGATGGCGCTCTGGGACGTGGCCGGCCGGACCCTCGGCGTCCCGGTGTACCGTCTCCTGGGCGGACGCGTGCGGGATCGGGTGCCGCTGTCGTGGTCGCTCGCGGTGGCCGACCCGCGAGCCGAGGTCGAGGAGGCGCGCGAGCGCGTCGCGCGCGGGCACCGGATCTTCAAGATCAAGACCGGGGCCGCGCCGCTCGCGGACGACGTCGAGCGCGTCGGCCGCCTGCGCGAGGCGGTCGGCCCCGCGATCTCCCTGCGGGTCGACGCCAACCAGGGGTGGGATCGCCCGACCGCGCTGCAGGCGGTGCGCCTGCTCGAGCCCTACGCCATCGACTTCGTGGAGCAGCCGGTGCCGCGGTGGGATCTCGAGGGGCTGGCCTTCATCGCCGAGCGCGCGCCCATGCCCATCATGGCCGACGAGTCCTGCTGCACGGACCACGACGCGCTGGCGCTGGCCCGGCGCGGGGCGGTCTCGATCCTGAGCCTCAAGGTGACCAAGTCGGGCGGCCTGCTGGGCAGCCTCGCCATCGCGCGCATCGCGGCCGCGGCTGGCATGGGCTGCTACGTGGGCTGCATGATCGAGACCTCGCTCGGCACCGCGGCGTACCTGCACCTGGCGCTGGCCGCGGCCCCCGTGACCTGGGGGTGCGAGCTCTTCGGCCCGCTCCTGCTGGCCGGCGACGTCACCCGGTCGCCGGTCCGGTACGCGGACGGCTGCATCCTCGCGCTGGAGGGCCCGGGCTGGGGCGTCGAGGTGGACGAGGCCGCGCTGGCGCGGTGGGCGCCCCGATGCTGAGCCCCCGATGACCACCGGCGCGGCCGCCGGCGCCGCGGAGCCGCCGGCCCTGGAGACCCGCGGGGTGGTCAAGCGCTTCGGGGGCGTGGTGGCGGTGGACGGGCTCTCCCTCGCCATCCGCCGCGGCGAGATCCGCGGGCTCATCGGCCCCAACGGCTCCGGCAAGACCACCACCATCAACACGCTCTCGGGGCTCCACCGCCTCGACGCGGGCGAGATCCATCTGGCCGGCCGGCGGGTGGACCGGCTGCGACCCCACGAGATCGCGGCCCGGGGCGTGGCCCGCACCTTCCAGATCCCGAAGCTCTTCGGCAACATGACGGTGCTCGAGAACGTGCTGCTGCCCGGCCAGGCCGAGCGGGCCCGCGCGGGCGCGCGGCCGATGGCGGAGATCGAGGAGAGCGCGCGCCGGCTCCTGGCGCTGGTCGCGATGGAGCGTCATCGCCACGCGCTGGCCAGGCAGCTCTCGGGCGGGCAGGCGATGCTGGTGCAGATCGCCCGCGCGCTGATGATCCACCCGCTCCAGGTGGCCCTCATGGACGAGCCGTTCGCGGGCGTGCACCCCACGATCCGCGAGGTGATCATGGGGGCCATCCTGCAGATGAACCGGGACCACGCGGTGACGTTCCTGATCGTCTCCCACGAGATGGCCGAGGTGCGGCGCCTCTGCCACCGCGTCTCGGTCATGCACGACGGCCGCCTGATCGCGGAAGGCTCGCTCGACCAGGTCGCCAACGACCCGGTGGTGCTGGAAGCCTACCTGGGCCGCTGATGGCGCTGCTCGAGGTGGATCGGGTCGCGGTCGGCTACGTCCCGGGCATCGACATCCTCCGCGGCGTCAGTCTCCGGGTGGAGACGGGCCACATCACCGGCATCATCGGCCCCAACGGGGCGGGGAAGTCGACCCTGCTCAAGACGATCTTCGGCTTCCTCCATCCCCGCGAGGGCCGCATCCTCCACGCGGGCGAGGAGATCCAGGCCGCGGCCCCGCACGCGATCAAGCGACGCGGGATCAGCTACGTGCCGCAGGGCGCGAACGTCTTCCCGCAGCTCACCGTGCAGGAGAACCTGCTCCTGGGCGCATGGGTGGAGCGCCGCGACCGCGCGCGCGTCGCGCGCATGCTGGAGCGCGCGTACGCGACCTTTCCGCGCCTGCGCGACAAGCGCCGTCATCGCGCCACGTCGCTCAGCGGGGGCGAGGCCAAGATGCTGTCGCTCGCCAAGGAGCTGGTGACCGCGCCGAGCCTCCTGCTGGTGGACGAGCCGTCGGCCGGGCTCGCCCCGCGCATCGCGAGCGAGGTCTACGCGCGCCTGGTGGAGGCGTGCGCGGCGGGGGTCACCATCCTGCTGGTGGACCAGAACATCACCAAGGCGGTGGAGGTGTCCCGGTATCTCTACGTGATCGAGGGCGGGCAGGTCCGCCGGGAGGGGCCGCAGGCCGACTTCGCCGACCACCTGCGCGAGCTGATCCGCGACTCCCTGCTGGGGGCCTGAGGGGTGCGCGGCCTCCTCGCGCGCATCGGGCTGGGTATCGCCGCCTACGCGGCGCTGGCGTGGGTGCCGCTGGTGACCTCGGAGTACCACACCCACATCCTGGTGATCGGCTTCTACTACGTGGTGCTCGCGGTGGGCTGGAACCTGCTCGCCGGCTACACCGGCCAGTTCTCGCTGGCCCATCACACCTTCGCGGGGATCGGCGCCTATACCTCCACCCTGCTCGTGCAGCGCACCGGCATGCCGATCCCGGCCGGGTTGGTCGCCGGCACCGTGGTGGCGGCCGTCACCGGGTACGGCCTCGGCAGCCTGTGCCTGCGGATGCGGGCGATCTACCTGGCGCTGGCCACCTGGGCCTTCGCGGAGTCGGTGCGGCTGCTGGTGGCGGTGGAGTACCAGATCACCCGCGGCGACCTGGGGCTCGCCTCGCCGCTCCTGTTCGGCACCCCGCGCGCCACCCCGTACTACTACCTGTTCCTCGGCGTGGCCATCGTGGCGCTGCTCGCGGCCTGGCAGATCGTCCACTCGCGCATCGGGGCCTACCTGCGGGCGATCCGGGACGACGAGGAGGCGGCCGCCACCGCCGGCGTCGACACGTTTCGCTGGAAGCGATTCGCCTTCGTGATCTCCGCGGTGTTCGCGGCGGTCGCGGGCGCCCTGCAGGGCCACTACATCGGGCTGCTCTCGCCCACGCCGATGAAGTTCAACGAGATGGCGACCATCATCATCATGGTCATCATCGGGGGCCTGCGCACCTTCGCGGGGCCCGCGCTGGGCGCGATGTTCATCGAGCTGGCGTCGGAGCTGCTGCGCGGCTGGGGCGAGATCCGCATGGTGCTGTTCGCCCTGCTGGTGATCGCGGTGGTGCGCCTCTACCCGACCGGCCTGGTGGGCCTGCTGCGCGCGGCGGCCCGGCGCCTCGGCGCCCGGGTGCCCTCCCTCGCGCCGCTGCTCGGGGTGGGGCGACCCGCCGACTGAGCGGCCGCCCGCTCAGACGGTGCGCTCGCGCTCGCCGAAGAGGCCGGTGGGCCGGAGCACCAGCAGCGCGATCAGCAGCACGAAGCCGTAGAGGTCCTTGTAGGCGGGCGAGATGAACACGCTGCCCAGGGCCTCGATCACCCCGAGCAGCACCCCGCCCACCACGCTGCCCAGGATGGAGCCGAGGCCGCCGATCACGATGATCTCGAAGCCCTTGAAGGTCGAGATCGCCCCGTTCTCCGGATAGACCAGGAAGTCGGGCGCCAGGAGCGCGCCCGCCGCCGCGGCCAGCGCCACCCCGACCCCGAAAGCCAGCATGTCCAGACGCAGCACGTCGATCCCCGCGGTCTGGATCCCGACCCGGTTCTGGGCCGCGCCCCGCAGCGCGCGCCCCACCCAGGTGCGGGTGACCAGGAAGTAGAACAGCGCCAGCAGCGCCAGCGCGCCGATCAGGGCCACGAACCGGTTGCCCGACAGGGGCAGGGTCAGCAGCATGGTGGGTTTGGCGTAGTCCCGCGGCGAGTACTGGTTGGGGCCGCCCAGCACCACCGCCAGGTTCCGGAAGAGGACCATGAGGGCGATGGTGATCACGGTCGCGTACTCGTCGCGGCGCTCGACGCCGCCCACGTACATCGGGCGCAGGAGCCAGCGCTGCACGACGAGCCCCAGCAGGAACACCGAGAGCATGCTGAGGGGCAGGGCCACGTACCAGAGGCCCCACCCGAGCACCGAGGCCACCAGGAAGTACTGCACGTAGCTGCCGATCATGTAGAACTCGCCCATCGACCAGTTGATCATCTTCATGATCGAGTAGATGAAGGTGATCCCGAGCGCCATCAGGCTGTAGATGACGCCGATGACGAGACCGGACAGCAGGTACTGGGAGAAGAGGGTGAGGTCCATCGCTCGCCGACGCGGCGGCCGGGCGGGAGGCGGAGCGCCTCCCGACCCGGCCCCGGGCGATCCTACCTGGGCACCACGAGGTCGCCGGTCTTGAACTCCGGCGGGAAGATGATCTTCGCCTCGGTGAAGGGCATGTCGGTCCTGGTGTACTGCATGAGCAGCATCGGCGGCGTCCACTGCTGCCAGTAGGGGCCCTCGCCGCGGCTGAAGCTGATGGTGGCGTTCCAGCCCTGGAACTTGTTGGCCAGCAGCGACTTCACCAGCGCGTCGCTCGTGTCGCTCTTGGCCGCCTCCAGCGCGTCCGCGATGAGCACCACCTGCGCGTAGCCGTTCAGGGCCGCGTAGACCGGGTCCTCCTTGAACTGCTCCCGGTACTTCTTGCGAAAGGCCTCGCCGCGCGCGGTCAGCTTCATGGTCGGGTGGTAGTAGACGAGGAAGGAGACGTAGTTGCCCTTGTCGCCCAGGTTCTTCCAGTACTCCGCCCGCGCCGGCATGTCGTAGGAGACCAGCATCGGGGTGCCGGGCAGGAGCCCCACGTCGGCGGCCTGCTTGATGATCAGGTAGGACGGGTTGCCCACCCCGATGTTGATCACCACGTCCGGCTTCCAGTTCTTGATCTCGAGCAGCTGCGGGGTGAGGTCCACCACCGCCCGATCGAACACGATGGTCTTGAGCTCGGCGCCCGGCACCATCGACGGGAAGAGCTTCTTGGTGTCCTCCACCAGGCCCAGGCCGTAGTCGGTGTTCTCGGCGAGCAGCGCGACCTTCTTGAAGCCCTTCTCCTTGATCCACCGGTTCCACAGCTGCACCCGGTCGGTGTCGATGACGTGGGTGCGGAAGCTGTAGTTGAGGTGCTTCTCGGTGAAGGCGCGGGCGGAGGCCTGGGTGGCGAAGATCGGCACCTTGAACTGCTCGGCCAGGTCCTGGACCGCCAGCGCCACCGAGCTGTGGAACTGGCCGATCACCGCCACCACCCCGTCCTGGGTCGCGAGCTTGCGGAAGCCCGCGGTACCCTTCTCGGGCGTGCCCGCGTCGTCCTCGACCACCAGCTCCACCCTGCGCCCGCCCAGGATACCCTTGGCGTTGACCTCGTCGGCGCCCATCTTGGCGCCTCTCAGGATCAGCTGTCCGGCCGCCGGGTCGCCGGGAGGCGACAGCGGCGTCAGCACGCCGATCTTCACCGGCTTCTGGGCGAGGGCCGGCGTGGCCCCGAGGGCCAGGGCGAGAAGAGCCAGAACGAGCAGGGGGAGCCGTCTACGCATGTGTCGAACCTCCGCGGGAGCGAGTGGTGTGCACAGCGGGGAGCCGAGCCGCATCGTATGCGGCGGGGCCGGGCCCCGTCAAGTTCCGGCGCCGGCGGCGAGCCGCGCGAGGAGCGTCGCGTCGGCGGGCGGGAAGGGGTAGCGGGCGAGCTCCGCCGGGCGCACCCAGGCGATCTCCTGGCCCTCGAGCGCGCGCGGCTCGCCCGCGATCGTGCAGCGGAAGAAGGACAGGCGCACGCGCCGCCCCGGATACGTCCAGTCCAGCGTCTCCAGCAGCGGGCCCACCGCCACCGCCGCGTCCAGCTCCTCCCGGATCTCGCGGACGAGCGCGGCCTCCGGGCTCTCGTCGGCGCGGCGCTTGCCGCCGGGGAACTCCCAGAGCCCTTCGAGGTGCCGACCGGTGGGCCGCCGCGCGATCAGGATGCGCCCGTCGCGCTCGATCACCGCCGCCACCACCTCGACGACAAGGGCCGTCCCTTCCTCTTTCCCCTCTCCCCCCTGGGGAGAGGGCAGGGTGAGGGGCGGCCCCCCGTCCGCGCCACTCACGCGGCGGTCCACCCCCCGTCCACCGCCAGCACCGACCCGGTCACGTACCCCGCCGCGTCGGAGGCGAGGTAGAGGCACGCCGCCGCGATGTCGTCGACGTGGCCCGGCCGCCCGATCGGGATGCGGTGCTCCAGCATCCGGCGCCGGAACTCGGTCACGCCCGGGCTGATCGCGGTATCGATCGTGCCCGGCGAGACCACGTTCACCCGGATGCGGTCGCCGACCAGCTCCACCGCGGCGGCGCGGGCCAGCGCGTTGAGGCCGCCCTTGGAGGCGACGTAGGGCGAGAAGTCCCGCACCGCGACCGCGCCCAGCGCGGAGCCGATGTGCACGATCGAGCCGCCCCCGCGCGCCCGCATGGAGGGCGTCACCGCCCTGGTGAGCACGAAGGCGCCCACTAGGTTGACCCGCAGCACCTCCGCGAACTCCACGGCCGCGATCTGCTCGAGCGGAGCGTTGAGCCGCACCGCGGCCGAGTTCACCAGCACGTCCACGCCGCCCCAGCGCCGGGTCGTCTCCGCCACCAGCCGCGCCACGTCCGCCTCCACCCCGACGTCGCCCGGCTCCGCGAGCGCCTGCCCGCCCGCCGCGGTCACCGCGGCCACGACCTCGCGCAGCGGCTCGGCGCGTCGGCCGAAGACGGCCACCCGCGCCCCCTCGCGCGCGAAGCAGCGGGCGACCGCCCGGCCGATGCCGGTGCCGCCGCCCGCGACGATGGCGACCTTACCGTCGAGCGCGCCCACCGCTCGCGGAGTGCAGGGCCCGATAGGTGGCGCAGGTCGAGCGCATCGGGCAGGGATGGCACCGCGGCGTCCGCGGCGTGCACCAGGTGGCGCCGAAGTCCATCAGCGCCTGGTTGTAGTCGTAGGCCTTGCGCGGCGGCACCAGCGCGCCGGCCAGGTCCCAGATCGCCTTCTGCCCGCGCAGCCGGGCGAGCCGCCGCGGCCCCAGGAACACGCGCCCCAGCACGCGGCGGACGTTGGTGTCCACGATCGGCACCGCGCGGCCGTAGGCGAAGCAGCGCAGCGCGCCCGCGGTGTAGCGGCCGATGCCGCGCATGGCGCGCAGGGCCGACTCGTCGTCGGGCAGCCGCCCGCCGTAGCTGGCCACCGTCTCCCGGGCGATGCGGTGGAGGTTGAGCGGCCGGACGTTGTAGCCGAGCGGGTACCAGAGCCGCTTCACCTCCTCGGGCGCGGAGGCGGCCAGGGCCTCGAGGGTCGGGTAGCGGGCGAGGAACTCGTGGTACTTCGGCATCACCCGCTCCACCTGGGTCTGCTGCAGCATGATCTCGGAGACCAGCACGTGGTAGGGGTCCGCGGTACGCCGCCACGGCAGGTCGCGCCGGTGACGGCCGTACCAGGCGAGCAGCCGTCGCCGGAAGCGGATGCGGCTCCGGCGATCGGGCAGGGCTGGCGACGGCACGGCGGCCATTGTGTACGAGGTGCGCGGCGGGCCGCAAGCGGCGCGCGCGAGGTGGGCAAGTTGACACCGGCCCGGGCCGCGACAACAATGAGCCATCCTGGGAGCCATGCCGGACGTCACCCCCGATCTCGCCCGCGAGTACGAGGCCGCCCGCCGCGCCGTCGCGCTCTTCGACCGCTCGGCGCTGGGCAAGGTCACCGTGACCGGGCGCGACCGCCTGGCGTTCCTGCAGGGCATGCTCACCAACGACGTGAAGGCCCTGGTCCCCGGGCAGGGCGCGCCGGCCGCCTTCCTCGACGCCCACGGCAAGGTGATGGCCCTGCTGGTGGTGTACGCGGCGACGGACCAGGTCCTCCTCGAGCTGCCGGCGCAGATGACCGCCAAGACGCTCGAGACGCTCGACCACTTCCTGATCTCGGAGAAGGCCCACTTCGAGCCCGCGGACGAGACGTTCGCCATCCTCTCGCTGCAGGGGCCGGCCGCGCGCGGCCTCGTCGAGGGCCTCGCCGGGCGGCCGATCGCGCTCGCGCCCTACGGGCACGTCGAGGTCGAGATCGCGGGCGTGCCCGCGCGCGTGATCAACCGCGCGGAGGGACCGGGGCCCGGCTTCCACTGCTGGATCCCGGCCGAGCGCGCGGAGGCGGTGCGCCGCGCGATGCTGGACGCCCACGCGCTGCCCGCCGGCGCGGCCACGCTCGAGGTCCTGCGCCTCGAGGCGGGCCAGCCGTGGTACCCCCAGGACGTCGACGCCTCCGTGATCTTCCCGGAGACGCGGCTCGAGTCCCACGTGAGCTTCACCAAGGGCTGCTACATCGGGCAGGAGACGGTGGCCCGCGTGAAGTACCGCGGCCACATCAACCGCGGCCTGAGCGGCCTGGTGATCGAGGGCGACCGCGTGCCCGGCGCGGGGGCGCGGGTGGTGGCCGGCGGCACCGACGTGGGCCGCGTGACGTCGGCGGCGCGCTCCCTCGCCCTGGGCCGCCCGATCGCGCTGGGCTACGTGCGCCGCGAGCACTTCGAGCCCGGCACCGCGGTGACCGTCGTGGACGCGGCCGGCACCCAGCCGGCCCGGGTGAGCGCGCTGCCCTTCGTCACGGAGCCCTGACCGGGGCGCTCCCGATGTCGTCGCATCCCGCCAATCGTCTCGCCGCCGAGACGAGCCCGTACCTCCTGCAGCACGCCCACAACCCGGTCGACTGGTATCCGTGGGGGCCCGAGGCCTTCGAGCTGGCGCGCCGGGAGGACAAGCCGGTGCTGCTCTCGGTCGGCTACTCGGCGTGCCACTGGTGCCACGTCATGGAGCGCGAGTCGTTCGAGAACGACGAGATCGCCGCGCTCATGAACCAGCTCTTCGTGTCCATCAAGGTGGATCGCGAGGAGCGCCCCGACGTGGACCAGATCTACATGCAGGCCGTCCAGTCCATGACCGGCCGCGGCGGCTGGCCCATGACGGTCTTCCTCACCCCCGACGGGGTCCCGTTCTACGGCGGCACCTACTTCCCCCCGGTGGACCGCCACGGCATGCCCGCCTTCCCGCGCCTGCTGCGCGCGATCGCCGACGCGTACCACACGCGCCGGGGCGAGGTGGTGGAGGCGGGGCGACAGCTGGTGGAGAGCATGGGCCAGTCCGGGCGGCTCGGCGCCTCCACGAGCCTGCTCGGACGCGACGTGCTCGTCCGCGCGTACCTGGGCCTGAGCGGGGAGTTCGACGAGCGGGACGGCGGCCTGGGTCAGGCGCCGAAGTTCCCCCAGCCGATGACCTGGGAGGCGGTGTTGCGCATCGCCCGGCGCACCGGCGACCGGCGGGGGCTCGAGATGCTGCGCCTCACGCTCACCCGCATGGCCCGCGGGGGCATCTACGACCAGCTGGGGGGCGGCTTCCACCGCTACTCGGTCGACGGCCAGTGGCTGGTCCCCCACTTCGAGAAGATGCTCTACGACAACGCCCAGCTGGCGAGCCTCTACCTGCACGCCTGGCTCGCCACCGGGGACGCGCTCTATCGCCGCATCGCGGAGGAGACGCTCGACTACGTCCGCCGCGAGATGACGCACCCCGAAGGCGGGTTCTACTCCGCGCAGGACGCGGACTCGGAAGGCCAGGAGGGCAAGTTCTTCGTCTGGTCGCCGGACGAGATCCGGCGCGTGCTCGGCGACCCCGCCCTGGCCCGGGTCGCCCTCGCGTACTGGGGGGTGGACGACGGGCCGAACTTCGAGGGCCACAACATCCTGTTCGTCCCGCGGGAGCCCGCGGAGGTCGCGGCGGACCTCGGGCTCACCCCCGAGGCGCTGGCGGAGGCGATCGCCCGCGCCCGCGCGCTGCTCCACGCCGAGCGCGAGAAGCGCGCGCACCCGGGGCTCGACGACAAGGTGCTGGCCTCGTGGAACGGGCTCATGCTGGCCGCGTTCGCGGAGGCGGCCGCGGTGCTGGGCCGCGAGGACTACCTGGCCGCCGCGGTGCGCAACGCGGAGTTCATCGCGGGCCGGATGGTGCGGGACGGCCGCCTGCTGCGCTCGTGGAAGGACGGGCGCGCGCACATCACCGGCTACCTCGAGGACCACGCCATGGTGGGGGTTGGCCTCCACGCGCTCTACGAGGCCACCTTCGACCGGCGCTGGCTCGACGAGTCGCGCCGGCTCGCCGACGAGGCGCTGCGCCTCTTCTGGGTGCCGGAGCGCGAGGCCTTCTTCGACACCGGCCACGACCAGGAGGCGCTGGTGGTGCGCCCGCGCAACCTGTTCGACAACGCGGTGCCGAGCGGCACCTCGGTGGCCATCGACTGGCTGCTCCGCCTGGCGGTGGTGCTGGGCGAGGAGCACTACGAGGCCACCGCGCTCGCGGCCCTGCGGCCGATGGCGGATCTCATGCAGCGCTACCCCTCCGGCTTCGGCCGCTACCTCTCGGCGCTCGACTTCCACCTGGGACCGACGGCCGAGATCGCGCTGGTGTGGCGGGACGGGGAGCGGGCGGCGCTCGCGCCGCTGCTGGCCACGGTGCACGGCCGCTACCAGCCCAACCGCGTGCTGGTCGGCGCGCGGGAAGGCGATCCTGCGGCGGCGGGCCTGCCGCTCCTGGCCCAGCGCGGCGCCGTCGCGGGCAGGCCCACCGCGTACGTCTGCCAGCACTACGTCTGCCGGCAGCCGGTCACCGACCCGGAGGCCCTCGCACGCCAGCTCGACGCTGGGGTATAATCCGATCGCATCGCTGGGGGAGGTTTCCTGAGAACCGGGTGCGGCCCGGGACCCCTCGAACCTGCACTGGGTAATTCCAGCGAAGGGAACGCGACGCGGAGCACCACGAGACCGCACCCTTTCTCGGAGAGGCGTGCGGTTTTTTCATGATGATCACCGTCAACGGCAAGCCGATGGAGCTGCCCGCGGGCCTCACCATCGAAGGCCTGCTCTCGCACCTGAAGGTCCGGCGCGAGTTCACCGCGGTGGCCCTGAACCGGGAGGTCGCCCTGCGCGCCCAGTACGCCACCACCGAGCTCCGTGACGGCGACCGGGTCGAGATCGTCCACCCGATGGGTGGTGGGTAAATTCAGGGGGTACATGACATGTACGACACATCGCTCTGGCTGGGCGGCAAGGAGTTCAAGTCCCGTCTCATCGTCGGCACCGGAAAGTACCCGTCGTTCGAGAACATGCGGGAGGCCATCGAGGCCTCCGGCGCCGAGATCGTCACCGTCGCGGTGCGCCGGGTGAGCCTGCCGGGGCAGGGCGAGTCGCTGCTCGACTACGTCGATCCCAAGCGCTACACCCTGCTGCCCAACACCGCCGGCTGCTACACCGCGGACGAGGCGGTGCGGACCTGCTATCTGGCCCGCGAGGCGGGCCTGGGCACGCTGGTCAAGCTCGAGGTCATCGGCGATTCGCGCACCCTGTTCCCGGACGCGATCGGGCTGCTCGAGGCCACCCGCACCCTGGCGCGCGAGGGCTTCACGGTACTCCCGTACACGAACGACGACCCGGTGATGGCCAAGAAGCTCGAGGACGCGGGCGCCGCCGCGGTGATGCCGCTGGGCGCGCCCATCGGCTCGGGCCTCGGCATCCGCAACCCCTACAACATCAAGCTGATCCTGGAGGCGGTGACGGTGCCGGTGATCGTGGACGCGGGCGTCGGGACCGCCTCGGACGCGGCCATCGCCATGGAGCTGGGCTGCGACGGGGTGCTGATGAACACCGCCATCGCGGGGGCCAAGGACCCGGTCGCGATGGCCACCGCCATGAAGCTGGCGGTGGAGGCGGGCCGGCTCGCCTTCAAGGCCGGGCGCATCGGCAAGAAGCTCTACGCCACCGCGTCCTCTCCGCTCGAGGGCGTGCCCGAGTGGACCAGCTAGGCTTCCGCCTCTACCTCATCACCGATCGCGGCGCCTCCACGCGGCCCCCGGCGGACATCGTGGAGGAGTGCCTGGCCGCCGGCCTGCGGGCCGTGCAGCTGCGCGAGAAGGACCTCGAGGCGCGACCGCTCTTCGAGATGGCGCGGGCGCTGCGTGAGATCACGCGGGCCCACGGGGCCCGGCTCCTGATCAACGATCGGGTCGACGTGGCGCTGGCGGCGGAGGCCGACGGCGTCCAGCGCACCCACGCCTCCCTGCCGGTGGGTACGATCCGCGACATCGCCCCGCGCGGCTTCCTCGTGGGCGCCTCCACCCACTCGCCGGCCGAGGCGCGGCAGGCGGAGGCCGAGGGCGCCGACTTCATCCTGTTCGGACCCGTGTACGACACGCCCTCCAAGCGCGCGTACGGGCCGCCGCAGGGGCTCGGCGCGCTCGAGCAGGTGGCGGGCGCGGTCGGCCGCCCGGTGCTGGCGGTGGGCGGGCTCACGCCGGCCCGCGTGCGCGAGGTGCGGGCCGCGGGCGCGGCGGGGGTGGCGGTGATTCGCGACATCTACGCGGCGCCGCGCCCGGCGGACCGCACGAAGGCCTTCCTCGACGCGCTGGGGAGCCCGTGATGGCGCGCGCCCGCCACGTGGCCGTGATCGGCGGCGGCATCATCGGCTGCGCCACCGCGCTGGGCCTCGCCAAGCGCGGCTGTCAGGTCACGGTGCTCGAGCGCGGCACGCCGGGTGGCGAGTCCTCCGGCGCGGCCGCGGGCCTGCTGGCCCCGCTCGGCTCCGCCGCCGACCCCTCGCCCTTCAACCGCCTGGCCATCGAGAGCTGGCGGCTCTATCCGGAGGTGGTGGCGGAGCTTTACGCGCTCACCGGCGTGGACGTCGAGCACATGACCGCGGGCACGCTCTATCCGGTGAGCGGCGCGGCGGAGCTGGCCGCCGCCCGCGAGCGCCTGCGCTGGCCGCTGGCCCGCGAGTTCGGCATCGAGGTGCTCGAGGGGAGCGATCTCGCGAGCCTCGAGCCCGCGCTCGCCCGTGAGGTGCCCGCGGCCCGCCTCGTCCGCGGCGACCAGTGGGTGAACAACCAGCGTCTCGCGACCGCCTACGCCCTCGGCGCGGCCGCGCGCGGGGTGTCGGTGCGGTCGGGCGCGTGCGTGGAGCGCGTGCTGTTGGACGGCGCGCGGGCGCGGGGCGTGGTCGTCGACGGGGAAGTGCTGGCCGCCGACGCGGTGCTGCTGGCGGCGGGCGCGTGGTCGGGCGGACTCGCGGCGGGCATCGGGCTGCCGCTGCCGGTGGGGCCGGTGCGCGGACAGATGCTGGCGGTGAGCCACGTGCCCGCGCTGCTCCGGCACGCCGTCCACGGCGCCGACGTCTACCTGGTCCCCCGGCCGTCGGGCGAGCTGCTCATCGGGGCCACCGTGGAGCGGGTGGGCTTCGAGCGCGCGGTCACGCCGGACGGGCTGGCCGCGCTCATCGAGCAGGCGGTGGCCCTCGTGCCCGAGATCGGGCGGCGGCCGATCACCCGCTTCTGGTGCGGCTTCCGTCCCGCCGCGCCCGACAGCATGCCGGTGCTGGGGCCGGTCGCCGACGTGGCGGGCCTGTTCGTGGCTACCGGCCACTTCCGCAACGGCATCCTGCTCGCGCCCGTCACCGCCGCCCTCATGACCCGCTGCATCGTCGACGGCGACGTCCCGGAGTCCATCGGCCCCTTCCTCCCCAACCGCTTCTCCCACATCGGAGCCAGCCGCCCATGACCACCACGACGAAGCAGGCCCTCAAGCGGTCCGTGTGCGCCGCCATCGACCGGAACGCGGAGCGGATCATCGCGCTGGGCGAGCGGATCCGCCGCCAGCCCGAGCTCGGCTTCAAGGAGTTCAAGACCGCGCGGCTCGCCGAGGAGACCTTCGGCGAGCTCGGGCTCAAGCCGCGGGCCGGGCTCGCGATCACGGGGGTGCGGGCCGACGTGGCCGGGGCCAAGGACGGCCCGACCTTCGCGATGCTGGGCGAGCTGGACGGGCTGGTGGTGCAGGGGCATCCGATCGCCGATCCGGAGACCGGCGCCGCGCACGCGTGCGGACACAACGCGCAGATGGCGGGGTTGCTGGGCGCCGCGATGGGGCTGCTCGAGGCGGGCGCGCCGGCCCACCTGGCCGGGCGGCTGGTGTTCTTCGCGGTGCCCGCCGAGGAGTACGGCGACGTCGAGTGGCGCGTGGAGCAGGCGCGCGCCCGGCGCATCGAGTTCCTGGGCGGCAAGCCGGAGCTGCTGCGCCTCGGCCACTTCGACGACGTGGACCTGGCGATGATGATCCACACCACCTCGCAGCCGGAGATGAAGAAGGCGGGGGTCGCCGCCTCCAACAACGGCTGCATCGTGAAGACGGTGCGCTACATCGGCCGCGCCTCCCACGCGGGCGGCGCGCCCCACATGGGGGTGAACGCGCTCTACGCGGCGAACATCGCGCTCATGGCGATCAACGCCCTGCGCGAGACCTTCCGCGACGAGGACTCGATCCGGGTGCATCCGATCATCACCCACGGCGGCAGCCAGGTGAACGTGATCCCGGCCGAGGTGCGCCTCGAGACGTACGTGCGCGGCAGGACGGTGGAGGCGATCCTGGAGGCGAATCGAAAGGTCGACCGGGCCCTCCGCGCGGGCGCGATGGCGCTGGGCGCGCAGGTGGAGATCGAGACCCTGCCCGGATACCTGCCGCTGTTCAACCACATGGGCATGGCCGAGATGTTCAAGGCCAACGCGGCGGCCCTGCTCGGGGCGGACCAGGTCACCGAGTCCGGCCACCGCAGCGGCTCCACCGACATGGGCGACATCTCGCACGTGATGCCGACGCTCCATCCCTACATGGGCGGAGCGGTCGGCGCCGGCCACGGCGCCGACTACGCGATCGCGGATCCCCGGCTCGCCTACGTGGAGCCGGCGAAGCAGCTCGCGCTGATGGCGATCGATCTCCTCTGGGAGGACGCGGCCGCCGCGCGGGAGATCTTGAAGACGTGGGAGCCGCGCATGACGCGCGAGGAGTACCTCGCCTTCCAGCGCGGCATCTCCCGCACCGAGCGCTACGAAGCCTAGGTGTACGGCAAATCCCCCGCCGACTTCCCGCGACGGATCGTCTGCCTGGGCGCCGAGCACGTCGAGATCTGCTACGCGCTCGGGGCGGGGGAGCGCGTGGTGGGCATCCCGGGCACCGCCGAGCGGCCGCCCGAGGCGCGGAGCAAGCCGAGGGTCGGCGGCTTCACCACGTTCCGGGTCGACCGCATCCTGGCGCTCCAGCCGGATCTGGTCCTCGCCTTCTCCGATCTCCAGGCCGACGTGGCCGCCGAGCTGATCCGCGCCGGCCTTCCCGTGCTCTGCACCAACCCCCGCTCGGTCGACGAGATCCTCCAGTCGATCCTCACCGTGGGCGGCATCCTCGGCGCCGAGCCGGCGGCCCGCGCGCTCGTCGCCGACATGCACGACGAGATCAACCAGGTGCGGGAGTTCTCCACCATGTGGCCGGACCGCCCGCGGGTCTACTTCGAGGAGTGGCCGGAGCCGCCGATCACCGGCATCCGGTGGGTCTCGGAGATCATCGAGCTCGCGGGCGGGCGCGACATCTTCGCGGAGCTGCGCGACCGGCGGAGCGCGCGGGACCGCGTGGTGGACCCGGCCGAGGTGGCGCGCCGGGACCCGCAGCTGATCCTGATCTCCTGGTGCGGCAAGCCCGCGGACCTCGAGCAGGTGCGGGCGCGCCCCGGCTGGGCGTCGATCACCGCGGTGCGCGAAGGACGCGTGCACGAGGTGGACGCGGCGACGCTGCTCGCGCCGGGACCGGCGCTCCTGACCGGCCTGCGCACGGTGCACGAGCTCGTCCAGCGGACGCTCGACGCGCGGGAGTGATCGCGAGAAGGCATGGACATGTCTGCGATAATCAAAGCGACGCGGGACGCGGCGTCGCACCGCACTAAACATGCCGGCCGCCGCGACGGCCGATGCTAGGATGAACCGCTTTCGTGAGACTCCCATGGAGAGAGAGATGCTGGCGCGCCCGGAGCGCTTCTTCGCCGATCGGTTTGGGCTGAACGCGGGGACGATGGAGCGGCTGCTGGGATCGACGCTGGCGGGCCGGGTCGATCACGCCGATCTCTACCTCGAGTACCGGATCAGCGAGGAGCTGGTGCTGGAGGAGGGCGCGGTGAAGAAGGCGGCCCGCCACGTGAGCCAGGGCGCGGGGATCCGGGCCCAGTCGGGCGAGCGCACCGGCTACGCGCACACCGACGATCTGGCGCTGCCGAACCTCGAGGAGGCGGCCCGCCAGGCCCGCGCCATCGCGGACGGCGCCTCGTCCTCGGCGGTGGTGGCGGTGGGCGCCGACGGCGCCCCGCACGACCTCTACACGCTCGCGGAGCCTCCCATCGCGGCGAGCCTCGACCGCAAGCTCGGGCTGCTGGGACGCATGGACACGGAGGCGCGCGCGCTCGATCCGCGGGTGCGCCAGGTGATCGCCACCCTCGGCAGCGAGGACCTGGTGATCATGATCGCGACCCCGTCGGGCTGGACGGTGGGCGACGTGCGACCGCTGACCCGCCTGAACGTCACCGTCATCGTGGAGGACGGGACGAAGCGGGAGATCGGCTCCTTCGGCGGGGGCGGGCGCGTGGCCTTCGACTTCTTCCTGGAGCAGGATCGCTGGAAGCGCTTCGTCTCCGAGTCGGTGCGTCAGGCGGTGGTCAAGCTCGGCGCGGTCGAGGCCCCCGCGGGCGAGATGACGGTGGTGCTGGGCCCGGGCTGGCCCGGCATCCTGCTCCACGAGGCGGTGGGCCACGGGCTCGAGGGCGATTTCAACCGCAAGAAGACCTCCGCCTTCTCGGGCCGGCTCGGCCAGCAGGTCGCCTCGGAGCTGGTCACGGTGGTGGACGACGGCACGATCCCCAACCGCCGCGGCTCGCTCAACGTCGACGACGAGGGCGTGCCCACCCGGCGCAACGTGCTCATCGAGAAGGGCATCCTGCGCGGCTACATGCAGGACCGGCTCAACTCGCGGCTCATGGGCATGGAGCCCACCGGCAACGGGCGGCGCGAGTCCTACGCGCATCCGCCGATGCCGCGGATGACCAACACGTTCATGCTGGCCGGTCAGGACGAGCCGGCCGACATCATCCGCGGGGTGCCGCGCGGTCTCTACGCGGTGAACTTCGGCGGGGGACAGGTCGACATCACCAGCGGCCGCTTCGTGTTCTCCGCCAGCGAGGCCTACCTCATCGAGGACGGGCGGGTGACCCGACCGGTGAAGGGCGCGACCCTGATCGGCAACGGGCCCGAGGCGCTCACCCGGGTGAGCCGCGTGGGCCACGATCTCCAGCTCGACGAAGGCGTGGGTACCTGCGGCAAGGACGGCCAGTCCGTGCCGGTGGGGGTGGGGATGCCCACCATCCGGATCGACGGGATGACCGTCGGCGGGACCCAGGTCTGAGCCGGGCATGCAGGACCTCCTCGCCGATCTCCTGAAGCAGGCCACTCGCCGGGGCGCCACCGCGGCCGACGCCTTCGTGGTCGAGGACCAGTCGTTCTCGGCCCAGGTGCGGCTGGGCCAGGTGGACACGGTCAAGCACGCGCGCGAGCAGCACATGGCCCTGCGCGTCTTCGTGGGCAAGTCGGTGGCCGCCGCCTCGACCTCCGATCTCTCGCGCGAGGCGATGAGCCGCCTGGTGGACGAGGCGGTCTCGCTCGCGCGCGTCACGAGCCCGGACGAGATGGCGGGGCTGCCCGACGCGGCCGAGCTGGCGCGGGAGGTGCCGGACCTGGGCCTGGCCGACCCGCAGGGCCACGACCTGTCGCCCGAGGACAAGATCGAGCTGGCCCGCCGCTGCGAGGCGGCCGCGCTCGCGGTCGACCCGCGCATCACCAACTCCGAGGGCGGCGACTTCGGGGACCGGCGCGCGCGCTACGCCTACGCGACCAGCCACGGCTTCTCGGGCGAGTACCGGACCTCCTCGTTCAGCCTCGCGGTCTCCCCGGTCGCGACCCAGCACGCGGAGATGCAGCGCGATTCCTGGTATCACGTCACCCGGCAGCGCGCGCGTCTGGACGCCCCCGAGGAGATCGGCCGCATCGCGGCGCGGCGCGCCCTGCGACGGCTCGGGGCCCGGCGGGTCAGGACCGCGGAGGTGCCGGTGATCTTCGACCCCGACATGGCGGCGTCGCTCGTGCGGCACATCGCGGGCGCGGCCTCGGGACCCGCGCTGTACCGGAGAGCGTCGTTCCTGGTGGGCAAGCTGGGCGAGCGGGTGGCCGCGCCGCCGGTCACGATCGTGGACGACGGCACCATCCCGGGCGCCCTCGGCTCCCGGCCGTTCGACGGCGAGGGCCTGCCGGTGCGCCGCACCGTGGTGGTCGACCAGGGGGTGCTCCGCTCGTACCTGCTCGACACCTACAGCGGGCGCAAGCTCGGGCTGCCCTCCACGCACCACGGAGCCCGCGACGGCAGCGGGGTGAGCGTGTCGACCACCAACCTCTACCTGGCCGCGGGCGACCGCGATCCGGCCGACCTCATCCGCAGCGTGAAGAACGGCCTCTACGTCACCGAGCTGATCGGCTTCGGCGTCAACGGCGTCACCGGCGACTACTCGCGGGGCGCGGTGGGCATGTGGATCGAAAACGGCGAGCTGGCCTATCCGGTGGAGGAGATCACGGTGGCCGGCAACCTCCTCGACATGATGCACGCGGTCGAGGGCGTGGGGAACGACCTCGTGTTCCGGGACCGCACCGCGGCGCCCACGCTGCTGATCGGGCGCATGACGGTGGCGGGAGCCTGAGGAGAGCCGCCGGCATGATCATCGACAGCCACTGCCATCTGCACGACCCGGCCTTCGCGGACGTCCGGGGCGCGGTCGTGCGCGCCACCGAGCACGACGTGTGGGGCATGGTGGCGGTCGGGTGCGACGCCGCGACCAACGAGCGCACGCTGCAGGCCGCCGTCGACAACGGCAAGGGCGTGTGGCCCGCGCTGGGCTTTCACCCCGAGTGGACGCTCGAGGCGGCGGACCTGGAGGCGGTGGAGGGCCAGATCCACGCGCATCACGCGCGGCTGGTGGCGGTCGGCGAGGTCGGCCTGCCCTGGTACAACCTGGGCGCGGCCTCCGATCCGGACGCGGTCCGGCGCGTCGCCCGCGAGCGCCTCGATCGTCTGATCGATCTCGCGGTCCGCTACGACCTGCCGGTGATCCTGCACGCTCCCCACGGGGCCGCCGCGGACGCGCTGGCCGCGCTCAAGCGCCGCGGGGTGGACCGGGCGGTGTTCCACTGGCACAAGGCGGGCCCGGACGTCACCCGGGAGATCGTGGACGCGGGCTACCTGATCTCGGTGACCCCCGAGGTCGTGTACCGCGCGCGCGACCGCGAGCTGGTGGAATCGGTGCCGATCGAGTCCCTCCTGGTGGAGAGCGACGCCCCCTGGCCCTATCAGGGGGAGTTCGAGAGCGTGGCCTCGGGCCCGTGGCTGGTGGCCCGCGTCGCGGAGGAGGTCGCGAAGATCAAGCGGCTGCCCGCCGACGAGGCGACCCACCAGCTCACCGTGAATACCTGCCGCCTCTTCGATCTCGTCTGGGCGTGAGCGAGCATCGCTTCCGGGTCACCGTCGGCGCGGACGAGGTCGCGGGCGTGCTCCACCTCCCCGCGCCCGGTCCGGGCGCCGCGCGGAGCGCCGCGGTGCCCTGCGTCGTCGCCTGCCACGGCATGGGGGCCTCCAAGGAGAGCGACAAGTACCTGCTGCTGGGCCGCGAGCTGCCCGCGGCGGGCCTGGCGCTCGCCCGCTTCGACTTCCGGGGCAGCGGGGAGTCGGGCGGCCGGCACGAGGAGGCCACCATCGAGTCGCGCGTCGCGGACGTCGAGGCGGTGCTCGACCACCTGGCCAAGCGCCCCGAGATCGACGGCCGGTTCGGCCTCCTGGGGTCGAGCCTGGGCGGCTACGTGGCGCTCTGGGTGGCGGCCACCCGCGCGGGCGGGGCGCCGCTCCCGGTCGTCACCTGGAACGCGCCCGCGTCGCTGCGCGATCTGCCCGGCGCCGATCCGGAGCAGGCCGGCCGCGCGCTGGTGGCCGAGGTGCTGCGCGGCGAGCGCGCGGAGGCGCCGGCCGGGGTCGCCCGCGTGCTGGTGATCCAGGCCGATCGCGACGAGGTGGTCCCGCCCGCCCACGGCCGGCTGCTCTTCGCGCGGGCCGCCGAGCCGCGCGCGCTGCACGTGATCGCGGGCGCCGATCACCGCCTCACGGACCCGGGGCACCGCGCGGAGGCGCTCGCGCGGAGCCGCGACTGGCTGACCCGTCACCTTTCCGTCTCGCACGCCGCCCGGTAGGGGATCCTCTCGATGATCGACGCCGCCCGCCTCAAGGAAGAGTTTCTCGAGCTGGTCTCCATCTCGAGCCCCTCGAAGCGCGAGGGCGCGATCGCCCGCCGGCTCGAGGCGATCCTCGAGGGCATGGGCGCCGCCGTCGAGGTGGACGACGCGGGCGAGAAGGTCGAGGGCAACACCGGGAACCTGCTGGCGCGCTTTCCCGGCAACCGGCCCGGGGCCCCGCCGTTCCTGCTCTCCGGGCACATGGACACGGTCGGGCCGGCCGAGAAGATCCGCCCGGTGGTGGACGGCCACGTCGTGCGCACCGACGGGACCAGCGTGCTGGGGGGCGACGACAAGGCGGGGGTGGTCGCGATCCTGGAGGCGATCCGGGTCCTGCGCGAGCGCTCGATCCCGCACGGCGACATCGAGGTGGTGCTCACGATCTGCGAGGAGTACGGCCTGCTGGGCGCGAAGAACTTCGACACCGGGCGGCTGCGGGCGCGGCGCGGGCTCGTGCTGGACGTGGACGGCGTCTGCGAGCTCATCACGCGCGCTCCCGCCGCCAATCGCATGAGCTTCACCGTGCACGGCCTGCCCGCCCACGCCGGCATCTGCCCGGAGCAGGGGATGAGCGCGATCCAGATCGCGGCCCAGGCCATCGCGGCGATGAGGCTGGGCCGCGTGGACGCCGAGACCACCGCGAACCTCGGTCTCGTCCAGGGCGGGCTCGCCACCAACATCGTGCCGGCCCAGGTGACGGTGCGCGGCGAGGCGCGCAGCCTGAGCCTCGAGAAGCTGGAGGCCCAGACCGCCCACATGCGCCGCTGCTTCGAGGACGCGGTCGCGCGCCACTCGGTGCAGGTCGGCGACCGCACCTACCACGCCCGCGTGGAGGCGCAGGTGGACCGGCAGTACTCGCGGCTCGACGTGCGCGAGGACGCCTCGATCGTCCGGCTGGTGCAGGGGGCGGCCGAGGCCACCGGGCGCACGTGCCCCACGCGCGGGACCGGCGGCGGCTCCGACGCCAACGTGTTCGCGGACCGCGGGCTCGAGGTGGCGAACCTCGCGTGCGGCATGCGCGAGATCCACACCGTGAACGAGTGGGTCGACCTGCGCGACCTGGTGCTCACCGCCGGCCTGGTGGTGGAGACCGTCCGCCTCAACGCCGCGGTCTGAGCCCGGCGCCGGGCCGTCCCGATGACCTCCCGCAGGCGCGCCGGCTCGCGTAAGATGTCCCGGCGGATCGCCGCCCCCCGAAGGATCCCCGGGGCGGGCGGATCCGGGACGACACGACGATGACCGAGCGCATCGGCGAACTGGTCCTCGAGCACGCCGCCCCCGCCGGACGGGCCCACTCGCGGTCCGTGCTGTTCGTGCACGGCATGTGGGGCGGCTCCTGGTACCTGCGCAACTACCTCTACGCGGCCGCCCAGTCCGGCTGGGACGCGTGGGCGGTGAACCTGCGCGGGCACGGGGGGAGCCCGGCTCCCGGCGGGCTCGGGGGCGTCTCGGTGCTCGACTACGTGGACGACGTGCGGCAGTGCCTCGCGCGGCTGGGGGAGGCGGTGCTCGTCGGCCACTCCATGGGAGGCGTCATCGCCCAGAAGGCGGCGGAGAGCGGCGGCATCGCGGCCGCGGTGTTCCTCACCAGCGCCCCGCCGCGCGGCGTGGTGAGCCTCGACCCCGCGCTGCTGGCGCGCTCCCTGCGCTACCTGCCCGCGATCCTCACCGGCCGCGCCTTCACGGTGGATCGCGCGGACGCGGAGGCCCTGACCATGAATCGCCTGACGCCCGCGCAGCGCGACTGGGCGTTCCCGCGCTTCGGGCCCGAGTCCGGTCGCGCCGCGCGGGAGCTGGGGCTGGGCGTCGCGGTGAACGCGGCCGCGGTGCGTTGCCCGACGCTGGTGGTCGGCGCGGAGCACGATCGCATCACCCCGCCCGAGCTGCAGCGGCGGATCGCGCGCCGCTACGGCGCCGAGTACCAGGAGGCGGCCGGCCACGGCCACCTGCTGATGCTGGAGGACGGGTGGGAGGGACCGTTCAAGGACATGATGGCGTGGGTGGGGCGGGCGATCGATGAGTGCTAGCCTCGATCTCTCTCTCGGGAGCGACCGGCCGACCATCCTCGTGGTCGAGGACGACGCCCACATCCGCGAGGTGCTGTCGGGCCTCCTGGGCGCCCTCGGCTACCGGCTGCTCATGGCGGTGTCGGCCGAGCAGGCCCTCGACGCGCTGAACGTGGTGCGTCCGGATCTGGTGCTCACCGACGTGCACCTGGGCGCCATGAACGGCATCGAGCTCTGCGCGCGGCTCAAGGCCGATCCGCGTTACGAGCTGATGCCGGTGGTCATCCTCACCTCGGTGACCGACCTGCAGGCCCGGGTGGCGGGGCTGGCGGCGGGGGCCGACGACTTCTTCACCAAGCCGGTGGAGTTCGTCGAGCTGCGCACGCGGCTGGCCGCCCTGCTGCGGGTGAAGATGCTGCTGGGGCAGCTGGAGCGGGCGGAATCGGTGATCACCACCCTGGCGCTCACCATCGAGGCGCGCGATCCCTACACCCTGGGGCACTGCGATCGCCTCTCGCGCTACGCGGTGGCGGTGGGCGAGGCGCTGGGGCTCGACCACGAGATGATCCGCGCCCTGCGCCTGGGCGGCTACCTGCACGACCTCGGCAAGATCGCGGTGCCCGACGGCATCCTGCTCAAGCCGGGGCCGCTCGACCCCATCGAGCAGGAGCGCATCCGCGCCCACGCGGGAGCGGGGTCCGACCTGGTGATCGGGCTCCACAGCATGGACCTGGTGCGGCCGATCATGCGCCACCATCACGAGCGGTGGGACGGCTCCGGCTATCCCGACGGGCTCAAGGGCGAGGCGATCCCGCTCGGCGCGCGCATCATCTCGGTGGTCGACGTGTTCGACGCCCTGCACACCGACCGGCCCTACAAGGCGGCCCTGCCGCGTCCGGAGGCGGTCTCCCTGCTGCTCCGCGAGACCGAGGCGGGCTACTGGGACCCGAAGGTGGTGGAGACCTTCCTCGACATCCTCCGCCAGCTGAAGTAGGGGTCAGGTCTTACATTCCGACATTTTCGTGGCGAGCGACGAAGTCACCCTCACGCGAAAAAATGTCGGAATGTAAGACCTGACCCCTAACGAGCGAGCATCAGCAGGCCGAGGGCGATGCGGTACCAGCCGAACGGCACGAAGCTGTGCGTCTGCACCCAGCGCAGCAGCCACCGCACCACCACGAACGCGGTGACCGCCGAGACCGCCGTGCCGAGCGCCAGCAGGCCCCACGGGGTGGGCGGGCCGCCGGCGGGATGGCGCAGGGCCTGGACCGTCTCGAGCGCGCCCGCGGCCAGGAGGGTGGGGACGCCGACCAGGAACGAGAACTCGGTGGCCCGCGCGCGCGCCAGTCCCAGCAGCATCGCGAGCATGATGGTGGAGGCGGCGCGCGAGGTGCCGGGCAGCGCGGCGGCCAGCAGCTGCGCGAGGCCCACGACGGCCGCCACCGCCCACGTCACGTCGCCGGTCCAGCGGCGACCGCGCATGCCCCATTCCACGAGCAGGATCACGATCCCGCCCACCAGGGTGGCCCACGCGACCGGCGCCACCTCCTTCGGGAGCGTGAAGCCCGCCTTCTTGATCGCCACCCCGCCGATCCCGGTGATCACGAAGGCCAGGGCCAGCTTCGCCACGTAGCTCGCGGAGGCGGGCTCGCCGATGCGGGAGAGGAGCTCCCGGATGCGTCCCCCGAACACCGCGAGCACCGCGAGGGCCGCTCCGGACTGGATCGTGATGTTGAAGAGGTCCGACTGCTGGGGCAGCAGGTTCGCGTTCTCCACCAGCAGCAGGTGACCGGTGGAGGAGATCGGAAGGAACTCGGTGACGCCCTCGATCACGCCGAGCAGGACGACCGCCAGCCACTCGGGCACGGGGTCAGCCCACGATCTCTTCGCCGCCGTCGACTCCGATCACGTTGCCGGTGATCCAGTGCGTGTCGGGGTGGCTCAGCACGACGATGGCCCGCGCGACGTCGTCGGTGGTGGTGAGGCGTCGGTGCGGGTTCCGGCGGGCCGCCTGCCGGGAGAACTCCTCGTAGTTGGGGATCTTCTGCGCGGCCGGCGTCGCGGTGACGCCGGCGCGGATCGAGTTGGCGGTGATGCCGTAGGGCGCCAGCTCCGCCGCGAGCTGGCGGATGTTGGACTCGAGCGCGGCCTTGGCGGCCGACACCGGCCCGTAGTAGGGGAGGACCCGGGCGCCGCCGGCGGAGGTCATGGCGAAGATGCGGCCGCCCCGGGCCATCAGCCCGCGGCTCACCAGCTCCTGCGTCCAGTACACGAGGCTGTGGGCCATGACGTCGAGCGTCATGTCCATCTGGGCCTTGGTCACCGCCTCCTTGATGGGATCGGCCACGAAGAGCTTCAGCGTGCCGAAGGCGAGGGAGTGCAGCATCACCCGGAGCTGTCCCATCTGGTTGCGCTCGCGCAGCACCCGCTCCATCTCGGCGGCCACCTCGGCGCGCTTGTCCTCGTCGGCCGCGTTGACGTTGAAGAAACGCGCCTGACGCCCCAGCGCGGTGATCTCGCCGACCAGGCGCTCCACGTTGGGCAGGGTGGCCTTGCGATCGAGGTGCACGCCGAAGATGTCGAGGCCGGCGCGGGCCAGGGCCAGGCTGGTGGCGGCGCCGAAGCCCGAGGAGGCGCCGAGCACGAGGGCCCAGCCGCGCAGCGTGATCGGAGAGGCGTCCGCGCTCATCTCGGTCCTTTCGAGAAAAATTCGTGTCGAACCCCGGTCATTCTAGCAGATGGGCGCGGCGGCCCGGGCGGAAGTCCGTGCTACCATGTGGACCGCGTATGGCGAAGACGGCCGGCATCATCCTGATCGGCAACGAGATCCTCTCCGGCAAGATCACCGACGCCAACGCGGCGTATCTCTGCCGGGAGCTGCGCGCCCTCGGCGTGGAGGTGCGCCGCATCGTGGTGATCCCCGACGAGGTGGACCTGATCGCGGCGGAGGTCCGCGCGGCCAGCGCGGCGTACGACGTGGTGTTCACCTCAGGCGGGGTCGGGCCCACCCACGACGACGTGACCATCGAGGGGGTGGCGCGGGCCCTCGACGTGCCGGTGGTCCGCGAGCCGCGTCTGGTCCAGCTGCTGGAGGGCTACTACAAGGGCCGGCTCAACGAGGCGCGGCTCAAGATGGCGGAGGTGCCCGAGGGCGCGGAGCTCACCGCGGACGGCGAGCTGGTCTTCCCCGCGCTGATGGTGCGGAACATCTACATCCTGCCCGGCGTGCCCGAGATCTTCCGCCAGAAGTTCGACGCGCTCAAGGAGCGCTTCCGCGACGCCCCGTACCACCTCTGCTGCGTGTACGTGAGCATGGGGGAGGGCACGCTGGCGGACCACCTGAACGCGCTGCTGGCGGGCCACCCCGACCTGCTGCTCGGCTCGTACCCCGAGTTCGCGAACCCGGAGTACAAGGTGAAGGTCACGCTCGAGTCCAAGGACCGGAGCTACCTGGACGCTGCGGTCGGCCGCTTCCTGGACGGCCTCCCCAAGGAGGCGATCGTCCGGGTCGAGCGATGAGCCGCGGGCGCCACGGGCGACGGCGCTGATCGTCCCGCTCGCGGTCGCCCTCGTCGCGGCCACGCTCTACCTGGCCCGGCTCGGGGTGGCGCCCTTCCTCGACCCGCCCGAGGGCATCCACGCCCAGATCGCGTGGGAGATGCTGCACGGCGCGGGCCTGGTCACCCCGCACCTCGACGGCGTCCCGTACTTCGACAAGCCCCCGCTGCTCTACTGGCTGATCGCGGCCGCGTTCGCCTGGCTCGGGCCCACCGAGACCGCGGCCCGGATGGTCTCCGGCCTGTCCGCGGTGGCGGTGGCGGTGCTCACCGCGCTGATCGGCACGCGCCTGGCGGGAGCGCGCGTGGGCCTCATGGCCGGGCTCATGGTGACGGCCAACCTCGAGATGTTCCTGTTCGGCCGCATGGTGAAGCCGGATCTGCTGTTCCTGGCCTGCATCATGCTGGGCCTCTACGGCTTCATCCTCGCCTACCTCGGCCACGGACGCCGGCCGCTCCTGCTGGGCTGGGCCGGCCTCGGGCTCGCGGTGCTGGCCAAGGACTTCCTGGGCGCCCTCGGGCCGATCGCGATCGTCGCGCTCTTCCTCTGGCTCACCGGCGAGGGCAAGCAGTGGCGCCAGTGGATCCCGCTGCGCGCGGCGCTGCTCTTCCTGGCCATCGCGGTGCCCTGGTACGTGGCGGTGGAGATCCAGCACCGCGGCTTCCTCTGGTACACGGTCGTGGACAACCACCTCCTGAACCTGGCCCGCCAGCGCGAGTTCCCCGACGAGGACGTCCCGCTCTCGACCCTCGAGTTCCTCGCGGTCACCGCGGCCGGCTTCTTCCCCTGGGTCCTCGCGCTGCCGCTGGCGGCGCGGCGCGCCCTCGCGCGGCCGTGGCTGATCGCGGAGGACCGCCTCTGGGCCTTCCTCGCGATCTGGACGGTGGCGATCCTCGGCGTCTTCGCGCTGTCGCCGTTCAAGCTGCCGCACTACGGTCTGCCCGCGTTCCCCCCGATGGCCCTGCTCGCGGCCCGCCTCTGGGACGAGACGATCGAGCGGCCGTCCGGCGCCCCGCGCTCCTTCACCCTGCTCACGCCGGCGCTGCTCGCGGTCCTCGCCGTCGCGCTGGCGGCGGCCCTGGCCTGGGGCGGGGTGGTGCGCGTGTCCCCCGGCGCGATCGCGGTCGCGGACGTCTCCGCGCGCAACATGGCGGCGCAGGGCCAGCCGGTCGCGGTCGACTACCTCGCCCAGTTCCGTCCGCTCCTGCGCACCATCGCGGCGATCTTCGCGCTGGTCGCGGGGGCCCTCGCGGTGGCGACCTGGCGCCGGCTGCCGCGCCTCGGGGTGGGGGCGCTGCTGGCCGGGATGCTCGCGTTCCTGCCCCTGTCGGCGGAGGGCCTGGCGGTCTTCGCGAGCAGCCGGTCGGTGCGCGTGATGACCGACGCGATCCTGCTGCGGGCCGGGGCCGGCGACGTGCTGGCCCACGAGGGCCCGCTCGAGAACGGCGCCTCCGCGCTGCTGCGGCTCCGCCGGCCGGTGCAGATCGTCAACGGGCGGCAGTCCAACCTGGCCTTCGGGGCGACGTTCCCGGACGCGCGCGACCGCTTCTGGGACGGCCGGGCGCTGGAGCGCGCCTGGCGCGGCCCGGACCGCGTGTTCCTGGTCACCGCGCTCACGCCGGGCCGCAGCGTGGTGCGCGACCTGCCGCCCGACCGGGTGCACCTCCTGGTCGAAGGGGGAGGCCGGCGCCTCTATTCGAACCGGCCCTGACGGGGCCGGGTGCTATCCTCACCTCAGGCGACTGCCCATGGTGGAGCGCGCGTCACCGCCGAGCGAATCGCGGTACCGGCTCAAGGACGATCCCCACTCGAGCCACTCGCTGATCCTCTCCCGCCTCGGGGACGGGCGGGGCCGCAAGCTGCTCGACGTCGGGGCGGCCGACGGCTTCCTCGCCGAGCGGCTCACCGCGCGGGGGTGGACGGTGACCGCCCTGGAGCGCGATCCCGCGCTCGCCGCGCAGGCCCACGGGCGCTGCAAGACGGTGGTGGTGGCGGACCTCGAGGCGGCGCCGCCGCTGCTCGACGGGCCCTTCGACGCCATCGTCTACGGCGACGTGCTGGAGCACCTGAGCGATCCGCGCGCGACCCTCCGGGCGCTCGACCGGACGCTCGCGCCGGGCGGGATCGTCATCGTCTCGGTCCCCAACGTGGCGCACCTCTGGATCCGGCTCTCGCTGCTGGCCGGCCGCTTCGACTACGCGGACCGCGGCATCCTGGACCGCACCCACCTGCGCTTCTTCACCCGCCGCACCGCGGTGGCGCTCCTGCGCGAGGCGGGCCTCGCGGTGGACGAGCTCCGGGTCACCCCGGTGCCGCTGCCGCTGGTGGTGCCCCCGCGCTGGCACGGCGCCTGGCTCGACGCGCTGCACGCGGTGAGCGCCCGCGCGGCGCGGCTCTGGCCCGGCGGGCTCGCCTACCAGTTCGTCGCGGTCTGCCACCGGATCGGGGACGCCTGATGGCCGAGCCGACCCGGCCGATCGCGACCACGCCGCGCCCGACGCCCAAGGTCGTGGTGGTGATGCCGGCCTACAACGCGGGCCGCACGCTCCGCATGACCTACGAGGAATTGCCCAAGGACACCGTGAACCTGGTGATCCTGGTCGACGACGGCTCCACCGACACCACGCTCGAGGTGGCGCGGGAGCTCGGGCTCGAGATCTTCGTCCACGACCGCAACTACGGCTACGGGGCCAACCAGAAGACCTGCTACACCGAGGCGCTGCGCGCGGGGGCGGACATCGTGGTGATGGTGCACCCCGACTACCAGTACGACCCCACGCTGGTGCCGCAGATCATCGCCCCCCTCGTGCGCGGCGAGGCGGACCTGGTGCTGGGCTCGCGGCTGGCCGCGGGCTCGGCGGTGCGGCAGGGGATGCCGTGGTGGAAGTTCCTCGCCAACCGCTTCCTCACCGGAGTGGAGAACCTCGCCTTCGGCCTGCACCTGTCCGAGTACCACACCGGCTATCGCGCGTTCAGCCGGGTCGTCCTGGAAGAGGTGAACTTCCGCATGAACTCGGACGGCTTCGTGTTCGACCAGGAGATCGTCGCCCAGGCGGTGTCGGCCGGCTTCCGCATCGCGGAGATCCCGGTGCCGGTGCGCTACTTCCCGGAAGCCTCCTCGGCGAGCTTCTGGGCCTCCTGCGTGTACGGGCTCAAGATCCTCTGGGTGGTGTCCCGCTACCTGCTGCATCGCTCCGGCATCAAGCGCTCGCGCCGGCTCGCCTCGATCGTGCACCGGTACCAGCGCTACCAGTGATCGCTCGCCTGCTCGACGCCGCCGCGGTGCTCGCGGCGGTGGGGCTCGGGCTGGATCTCGCGCTGTGGACCGGACGCCGCGAGCATTCGCTCTGGCGGCCCGAGCACCTGTTCCTCCTGCTGCTGGGCCTGGTGGCGCTGCGGCTCTGGCTCGCCCCGCGGCCGCTGCCCCGGTGGCGTCCCCGGCGGGTGGTGGCCCTGGGGATCGCGGCCTACGCGCTCCTCTTCTCGTTCGTGACCGTCACCCGCCACTTCACGTTCGCCACCCACGCCCTCGATCTGGGCTACTACGTGCAGCTCACCTGGAACCTGGCCCGGGGCGCGGGACCGCGGGTGAGCCTGCCCGAGATGCACGCCTGGGGCGATCACCTCTCGCCGATCATGTACCTCTTCGTGCCCGCGTTCCGGCTCGCGCCCGGCCCGGTGGTGCTGCTGATCGCGCAGTCGGTGATCCTCGCGCTGGGGGCCGTCGCGGTGTTCGGGCTGGCCCGGGCCCGGCTGCGCGACGAGCGCCCCGCCGCCGCCTTCGCGGTGCTCTACCTGGCGAACCCGTCCCTGCACGGGATCAACGTGCGCGACTTCCACGCCGCGGCCCTCGCGATCCCGCTGCTGCTGGCCGCGGTGTGGGCGGTGGAGGCGGGCCGCCCGTGGCTCGCCCTGCTCCCCGCTGCGATCGCGCTGCTGTGCCGGGAGGACGCCGCGCTGCCGGTGATCGGCCTCGGCGCCTGGATGGCGCTCGGCCGCCGTCGCTGGCTGGCGGGAACGGTGGCGGCCCTCGGGGCACTGGCGGTGCTGGCGGTGGACGTGCGCCTGGTGATCCCGGCCTACCGGGGCGAGGCCTACACGCACCTGTGGCGCTACGCGTGGCTCGGCGACTCGCTCGGGGGGATCGTGGCCACCGTGCTCCTGCATCCGCTGCGGACGCTGGGGGCGCTCGTGACCGTGGACCGGCTGGTCTACCTGGGCGCGATGCTCGCGCCGCTCGCGTTCCTGCCGCTGCTCGGCGGCTGGGACATCGTGGGCGCGCTGCCCGCGCTGGCCCAGAACCTCCTGAGCGCCGACCCCATCCTCTACAACTTCCGCGCGCAGTACCAGGCCTTCGTGCTGCCCTTCCTGCTGCCGGCCGCCGTGGGCGGCTACGCGCGACTCGAGCGCAGGCGTCCCGGCCACTGGCCGGTGACGGTGCTGGCGGTCGCGCTGGTGATCAGCCTGGCGCTGGACTCCCGTACCATGAACAACCTGGCCCCGGCGCGCTTCCGGCCCACCGAGGCGCAGCGCGCCGCCTATCGCGTCCTGGCCGCGGTCCCGCCGGGGGCGGTCGTCTCCGCCCAGGATCCCTACGTGGCCCACCTGAGCCTGCGGCCACTCGTGTTCGTGTTCCCGGTGGGGATCGAGAAGAGCGACCACGTGCTGGTCGACGGCGCGACCTACCCGTGGTCGAATCTTCCCTCCACGACGATGGCGCGCGAGGGGAACCGGGTGACGATCGTCTCGGACGGGACCGAGTATCGCTACGCGGTCGCGGCGGAGGCGGGGACGGTGCTGCTGCTGCGCCGTCAGTGACGCGGCCGCTGACCCGGCGGCGGCCCGCCTCGCGTCGGCGAGCGGCTCAGGTCAGCGGGACGTAGTCGTACTCGCCGATGCCCTGCAGCACCAGGAAGACCACCGAGGTCTCCCCGCCGTTGGTCACCAGGTGGGCCCGGCCCGCCTTGACGGTGTAGGTCTCGCCGGGCTCGAGGCGGACCTCCTCCTTGGGGTCGCGCAGGAACAGGCGGAGCCGGCCCTCGAGCACGTAGAAGGTGTCCTGGATGCGGCTGTGGTAGTGCCACGGCACCTGCTGCCGCGGCCCCAGCTGCAGCTCGCTGATGCGGAAGCCGGGGCGCTCCAAGTGCCGCGCCTGCCGCTCGACCTCGTAGAGATGACTGGCGTCCTTGACCGCGTCGCGAGGTGCGTCCATCGTCTGATGCTCCTCGAAGGTCGGCTCGCTCAGGCGCCGGCCGGACGGTGGCCGGCCACGATGTGGGACGCGTGGTGGTGGATCATCCGCCACTCGCCGGCGCTCCGCTCGAAGATGTTGGTGGCCAGGAGCGAGGTGACCGAGATGTTGCCGCGCGCCTCCGAGAGGATGTTCTCGGTGCAGGTGACCCAGCCGATCGGGCCCTCGACGTAGGCATTGACGTCGGTGATGCTGAAGCGCATCTCCTCGCTGTTCTTGAAGATCACTTCCCACGACTCCCGCACCGCGTCCCAGCCGGTGAGCAGCCCCCACCCGGGGTGCACGCAGCGCACGTGGTCGCTGTGGGCCCACACCTCGTCCATCTGGCGCAGGTCGAGGCTCTCGAAGACGCGGTAGAAGCGCGCGTTGGCCTCCTCCACCTCGGCGCGCTCGGCCTCGCCATTCATGGCGTGCCGGCGGACTCCACCGTCACCACCAGCTGAGCCCCGTCGCGCGCGACCGGCAGCGCCTCGAGCCGCGCCCCGGGGCAGGGGCCCTCCACGCACACGCCGCTCTCCGGCGCGAACACCGCGCCGTGGGTGGCGCAGATCAGGTAGCGCCCGTCCTCGGTGAAGAACTCGTTCGGCCACGCGTCCAGCGGGGTGCCCGCGTGCGGACAGCGATTGACGTAGGCGTGGTGCGCGCCGCGATGGTTCACCAGGAAGCCCCGCACGAGCCGGCCGCGGACGCGGAGGTCGAACGTGGCCGTCTCGCCCGGTCCGAGCGCGTCGGCGGCGCACCGCCAGGTGGCCTGGCCCTCCGTGGGCTCCACGCAGAGGTTCTATCAGATCGGTTCCGCGTGGGCAATGCGCCCGCCCCGCTCCGGGCCGCGCGAGGCCGCATGGTACGATGGGCGGGTCATGCCGCCGTCGTCCTCTCTCGCCGTCGAGGCTCACGATCTCGCCAAGACGTTCCGGAGCGGATGGCTCCGGCGGCGCGAGACGGCCGCGCTCCGGGGCGCGAGCCTGCGCGTGGAGCGCGGCGCCATCTTCGGCCTGCTCGGCCCCAACGGGGCGGGCAAGACCACGCTGCTCTCCATCCTGGCCACGCTCCTGCTCCCCGACCGCGGCCGCGCCACCATCCTGGGCCACGACGTGGTGCGCGAGCCGCTCGCGGTGAGACGGCGGCTCAACATGGCGAGCGGCAACGTGTCGTTCGTGTGGAGCCTCAGGCCCGCCGAGGTGCTCGCGTTCTACGGGCGCCTCTACGGGCTCCACGGCCGCGCCCTCCGGGCGCGGGTGGGCGAGCTGCTGGAGCGCTTCGAGCTGCTGCCGCATCTCCGTACCGAGTACAACGAGCTCTCCACCGGCCTCAAGCAGCGCCTGGCCCTCGCGAAGGCGCTGCTCAACCGGCCCGAGGTGCTCTTTCTCGACGAGCCCACGCTCGGGCTCGACCCCGACGTGTCGATCCGGATCCGGCAACAGATCGCGGACCTGCGCCGGCAGGAGGGTACCACCATCATCCTGACCACCCACTACATGCGCGAGGCCGAGGAGCTCTGCGACCGCATCGCGTTCATCAAGGGCGGCCGCATCCTCGCCGAGGGGTCGCCGGACGCGCTGAAGCGCCAGATCCGCCTCGGCGACGTGATCGTCCTGCGGCTGGACCCCCCCGCGCCGGCGGGCCTCGCCGAGCTGGCCGGGGTACTGCAGGTCAACCGGCGCGACGACCGGCTGGAGTGCACGGTGGACGAGAGCGAGAAGCGGCTGCCCGAGGTGCTGCGCTGGCTGGTGGAGCAGGGGGTGCTGGTGCGCGACTGCCAGGTGCGCGAGCCGGAGCTGGAGGAGGTGTTCGTTGAGCTCGCCCGCTGAGTCGTGGACGGCGCCGCCCGCGGAGGGCTGGGTCGGGGAGGTGGTCCGCACCGGCGCCTTCGCCCGCCGCAACCTGATCATGGCCAAGCGCAACGTGTTCTTCGTCTTCGAGCTCACGTTCTGGCCCGGGGTGGCGATGCTGTCGCACGGCCTGCTCACCCGCTTCCTGGACCTCACGCCCGCGATGACTGCGTTCGTGCTGGTCGGCACCATCGCGCTGTCCTCGGTGCAGGTGTGCCAGCTCGACGTGGCCTACGCGGTGCTGTTCGATATCTGGTCGAAGTCCATGAAGCATCAGTTCCTCACCCCGGTCGGCATCCGACACCTGGCCCTCGGCTCCTGGCTGGTCGGGGTCGCGCGCGGCGTGGTGGTGTGGGCCCTCATGGCGATCATCGGCGGCCGCGCCTTCGGGTTCGACTTCCTGGGCCCGGGGCCGGGGACGGTGGCCCTCTTCCTGCTGGGCTGCTTCCTCACCGCGCTGGTGATCGGCCTGCTGGTGTGCTCGCTGGTGCTGCTCTGGGGCACGCGCGCCGAGACCTCGGCCTGGGCCGCGGTGAACTTCTTCGTGATGCTCGCCGGCGTCTACTACCCGATCTCGCTGCTGCCGGGCTGGGTGCAGACCATCTCGGCCGGCATCCCGCTGACCTACTTCCTCGACGGCATCCGCGCCGGATACGGCTTCACGCCGCAGGTGGCGCACCCGTTCGCCATCGGCTTCGCCCTCGTCCTGCTCTACGCGGCGCTCGCCCACTGGGCGCTCGCCGCCGCGGTGACCCACGCGCGCCGCACCGGGCTCCTGCTGAAGCTCTCCGAGTGATGATCCCGGACCCGGTCTGGTCGGCGATGCTGCTGGGCCTGCTCTTCGGGGTCCAGCACGCCACCGATCCCGATCACGTGGTGGCGGTGGCCACCATCGTGGCCCGCACCCGGCGCTTCGGCGCCGGCGCCCTGGTGGGCGCCTTCTGGGGGCTCGGCCACACCGTGACCTTCGCGGCGACCGGCGTGGCCCTGGTGGTCTTCCACGTGACGGTGGCGCCGTGGGTCGAGCGCTCCTTCGAGATGGCGGTCGCGCTCATGCTCATCGTCCTGGGCGCGGCGCGCATCCTGTGGGTCTTCCGCGGCTCGGACCCGGTCCCGGTCGCGCACCTGGCCGAGCCCCACGCCCACGAGCCGGGTCCGGCCCTGCACAGCCACGTGCACGCGCACCCGCACGGGGTGCACCGGCATCCGCACGCGCACCCGCCGGCGCGGCTGCTGCGCGCGCTCCAGACGGTGGGGCCGGCCCAGGCGCTGCGCTCGGCCCTGGTCGGGCTGGTGCACGGCCTGGCGGGCAGCGCGACGGTGGCCCTGCTGGTGCTGTCCACGATCCGCGGCACCGCGCAGGCGATCGGCTACCTGCTGGTCTTCGGCCTCGGCACCATCCTGGGCATGACCGCGATCACCGGCGCGCTGGCGCTGCCGTTCACGCTGCGGATCCCGCGCCTGGACGGCGCGCGCCGGACCCTCGCGGTGGCGACCGGCGCGCTGTCGGTCGCCTTCGGGCTCTATCTCGCGGTCCACACCGGGATGACCGGCGGGCCGCCGCCGGGCGGACGCTAGGGGCGGCTAGTACCCCACGCCCCGCGCCATCATGCTGGCCACGAACACCATCACCACCAGGATGGCCAGCTCGATGTGGTTGACGGTGTAGAGCGCGCGGGCCGGGGCGACGTCGACCGGCTCGCCGCGGCCGCGCCGGATCCGCCAGCGGATGAAGGTCGTCATGGGGCGGATCTCGAGCAGCAGGACCAGCAGGAACAGCGCCATCTTCACCCAGAAGAGCGGGGAGTGGAGGTAGAAGTCGGTGCCCTTCTCGAGCCCGCCGAAGGCGCGGAGGAGGCCGGTGACGATCCACAGGAGCGCCGCGATGCCCCACACGTTGTCGGCCGCCAGCACCCGGCGGATCCCGTCGGCGTCGAGCGGTCCCTTCAGCGCGCGGCCCCGCAGGAGCACCGCGGGCAGCCCGATGGCCAGCGCCAGCACGTGCAGCGAGGAGACGATCGCGGAGAGCATGTCACGGAGCCTGCGGTGAAGCCTAGCACGGCGGTCGCGCTCATCGCGCTGCTCGTGCTGCCGGCCGCGGCGGGTTGCGCGCCCTACCCGGGGGGCGGGGACGTGCCCTTCCTGGTGACCCCGCCCGAGGTCGTGGACCGGATGCTGCGGCTGGCCCGGGTCGGTCCGGGCGACATCGTCTACGACCTGGGCTCGGGCGACGGTCGCCTCGTGATCGCGGCGGTGCGCGACTTCGACGCGAAGGCCGCCATCGGCATCGAGATCGATCCCGACCTGGTCGCGAAGAGCCGGGAGTACGCGCGGCGGGCCGGGGTCGAGGACCGGGTCACCTTCCTGCACCAGGATCTCTTCCGGACCGAGCTGCACCCCGCGAGCGTGGTGACGCTCTACCTCACGCGGGAGGTGAACCTGCGCCTGGCCCCCAAGCTGCGCTCGGAGCTCCGCCCCGGCACACGGGTGGTCTCGTTCAACTTCGACATGGGCGACTGGGAGCCGCAGTCGATGATCCGGGTGGACGTCAACGGGCGCACCACGCCGGTGTACCTGTGGGTCGTGCCGGAGCGGTGAGGCCCGACCCTAGCGGCTCAGGAACTTCCGGACCGCCGCGGTGATGCCGGCCGCGTCCAGGCCGTGCTTGGCGTAGAGGCCCTTCTGGTCGCCGGACTCGCCGAACGTGGTGACCCCGATGCGCTTGAGCGGGGTCGGCATCAGCTCCGACAGCATCTCGGCCACCGCGCTGCCGAGGCCGCCGTTGATGCTGTGGTCCTCCACGGTCACGACATGGCCGGTCCGCCCCGCCGAGCGCAGGATGGTCTCCTCGTCGAGCGGCCTCACGGTGGCCACGTTGATGACGTCGGCCTGGATGCCGTCGGCGGCCAGGGTCTTCGCGGCCTCCAGCGCGTACCAGACCGTGCCGCCGCTGGCCAGCACCGTCACGTCGTGACCGGGCCGCAGCACGTCGGCCTTCCCGAAGCGGAACCGATACGAGGCCTCGTGCACCGGCTCGAGGTTCTGCCGGGTGAGGCGCAGGTAGATGGGGCCCGGATGCTCGACCGCGTAGGCCACCGCCTGCCGCGTCTCGATCTCGTCGGCGGGCTGCACGATCGGGATGTTCGGCAGGGCCCGCAGGCCCGCCATGTCCTCGAGCCCCATCTGGGTGTAGCCGTCCTCGCCGATCGCCACCCCCACGTGGGTGCCGACCAGCTTCACCGGCGCCTCGGTGTAGGCCACCGAGACCCGGATGGTCTCGAAGCGCCCGGTCAGGAAGCAGGCGAACGAGCAGGCGAACGGCACGTGCCCGGTGAGGGCGAGCCCGGCGGCCAGCCCGATCATCCCGGACTCCGCGATGCCCACGTTGAAATGCCGGCCGGGGAACTTCCGGCCGAACGCGGCGGTCATGGTCGATTTCGAGAGGTCGGCGTCGACGGTGACGATGCGCTCGTCCTTCTCGCCGAGCTCCAGCAGCGCTTCGCCGAACGCGGCGCGCGAGGCCTTGGCCGCCATCACTTCTTCTCCAGGGCGGAAAGCTCCGCGATGATCGGCTGCGCCCACTGCGGCACCGGGTCGCCCACGATCTCGCGGATCGCGCGCACCGCCTGCTCCGGCTTGGGGGCCTTGCCGTGCCACTCGGGATCGTTCTCCATGAACGACACGCCCTTGCCCTTCACGGTGTGGGCCACGATGAAGGTGGGCACGCCCTTGTTGGCCTCCGCCTGGTCGAGGGCCTTGTCCACCTGGGCGATGTCGTGGCCGTTGACCTCGAGCACCGCCCACCCGAAGGCCTTCAACTTGTCGGTGATCGGCTCGAGGTCCAGGATCTTGTTCACGAAGCCGTCCAGCTGGATGCCGTTGTAGTCGAGGATCACGCACAGGTTGTCGAGGTGTCGGTCCGGCGCCCCCAGCTTCGGCGCCGACATCAGGCTCTCCCACACCTGGCCTTCCTGGGTCTCGCCGTCGCCCAGGACGCAGTAGACGCGCGCCGCCCTGCCGTCGAGCTTGAGCCCCAGCGCCATGCCCACCGCCACCGAGATGCCCTGTCCGAGCGAGCCGGTCGCCGCCTCGATGCCGGGCAGGGCGACGCGGTCCGGATGGCCCTGGAGCGGGCTGCCCAGCTTCCGCAGCGTGACCACCCGGTCCATCGAGAAGAAGCCGCGCTTGGCCATGCAGTAGTACTGCGCGGGCACGCAGTGCCCCTTGGAGAGGATGAACCGGTCCCGGTCCTCCCACTGGGGGCGGGCCGGATCGAGGCGCAGGCGGTTGAAGTAGAGGTCGGTCAGGATGTCGATCACGGAGAGGGAGCCGCCGGGGTGGCCGGAGCCGGCGTGGGTGAGCATGCGGATGATCTCCACCCGCCCTTCGCGCGCGATGTTCTCGAGCTTGGCCACGTCCGGATTCGCCATCAGTCCAGTCCCTCCATGAAGCCTGCGATCGCATCCACGTGCACGCCGCCGACCGCGATCGCGGGTGCGTACACGATCTCGTCCGCTCCCCACACCAGCGTGCCGCGCGCGTCCTTGGTGGTCCCGAGCACCGCGCCGAGCAGCCGCGTCACGTTGTCGTTGATGCGCAGCGTGTTCGCCTTGAGCGGCGCGACGAGGCGGCCGTCGCGAATGATGAACGAGTCACCCACAACCGTACAAGTGAAGTCTCCGGCCCGCAAGCCGTTGATCGGGTACGTGTACCAGATGCGGCCCACGTAGAGGCCGTCACGCACGCGCGCCAGCAGCTCGCCGAGCGAGACCGGGTCGCGTCCCTCCAGCACCACGTTGGTGGCCGACGTCCCGGGGGTGGTCTCGAAGGAGCGCCCGCTCCCGTCGTAGCGGAAGCCGTTGCGCGGCACCAGCGCCGCGCGCGCGGCCGCGGGGTCCACGCCCAGCTTGCGCCGCCCGTCGGGATCGTGCCGCAGCCGCTCGGTGTCGTACCAGTGGCTCAGCAGGCCCACCAGGACGCCGTCCTTGATGAGATCGGTCCGGCCGGTGGGCAAGCCCTCGCAGGTGATCCCGCGCGAGCCCGCCAGCCCCGGCATCGCGCCGTGGTCGTAGAGGCTCAGGCCGGGCGCGGCCACCGGCTGGCCCAGCCGTCCCAGGAACGGGCTGCTGGAGGAGATGAAGGAGCCGGCCTGGCAGGCGGGCACGATGAGGTTGTTGCAGAGATCGGCCACCGGCTGGGGCCCGAAGATCACCGTGTAGTCCCCCGAGGGCACGCGCAGCCCGTCGATGGCGGCCACCGCGTTGCTCGCGGCCTCGCTGCCCGCCTCGTCGGTGAAGTCCTGCAGTCGGGTGCAGACCGAGAATCCGGAGCCCTTGGCGTCCCGCGCCTCCACCATCGCGGTGGTGGAGGCGGTCATGAACGCCGCGTCGTCCACCTGCGGCTCCGGCATCGCGGTGGAGGCAACCGCGATGTGCTCCTGCCGGATCATCACGTCGCCGCCCAGGATCAGGCCCAGGCGGTTGAGCCCCGCCTCGTCCCCGGCCAGATCGGCGAGGCGGGACGAGGCCATGAACGCGCGCAGGGCTCCCGCGATCACCGTCCAGCCCGACTCCACCAGCTCGGCGTCCGACAGCGCCATGAGGCGCGGATCGTGGTAGGCGGCGAGGGTCCGGGCTTCTCCGGTCGGCCGCGGCAGCGAGTGGAACGCGGGGTCGTGGACCGCGGCCTGCCGGGCCTTGGCGAGCGCGCGGCGCGCTCCCTCGAGCGAGAGGTCGCTCGGCTCCGAGCCGTAGCCCACCAGCGGCCGGCCGGCCGGCCCGTCGAACACCGCGTGGACCCCGAGCCCGGACATCTCGGTGGACTTGGGCTCCTCGACGCCGTTGCACGCGATGTGCGAGGTGTAGTTGAGGCGCGCGAGCAACGCGCGGTTCAGCGCCGCGAAGACCTGGACTTCGCGCACGCCGGGCTCGCGGGAGAGCCGCTCGAGCGCCTCCCCGACCGCGCGGCCGAGATCCACGCGCGTCAGCTCCCGCCGGTGAGGATAGCGCGGCTGCGCAGGGTGGGGCCGCCGTTGCCGAGACGCCGGGTCTGCATGGGCTGGCCCTTGCCGCAGTTGGGGATCGGGTAGAGCCGGAAGTCGCGTCCGACCCCGTCGACGTGCATGAGGTAGTCGCGACTGTCCGCCATGATGCCGCCATCGCGAAAGAGGCGGCCGATCTCCCCGCGCCGGATCTCGTAGACCCGGCGCGCCGAGATGCGGAAGTTCTCGCGGCTCTCCGCGATGGAGGGCGTGCGGTGCCCGACCAGGTAGTAGCCGTGGTCGACCTCGCGGATCAGCGCCTCCGGATCGTGCTCGCCCGCCGCGAACACCGTGCTCGACATCCGCACCAGCGGCACCATCTGCGCGTCGGTGGCCTTCCAGTGGCCGTTGGGATCGCCCCCGAAGATCGCCGCGGTCTGGCGGCTGTTCATGAACCCCTTGAAGATCCCGCGGTCGATGTGGACCACCCGCCGGGCCGGCGTGCCCTCGTGGTCGTAGGCGTAGTGCCCGTAGCCGGGCAGGGAGGGATCCGAGAACGCGGTCACCAGCGGGGAGGCCACGCGCCGGCCGACCTGCGTGTCGTCCAGACCGCGCAGCAGCCAGGAGCGTCCCGCGTAGGCGGTCTCCATCTTGAGCCCGCGGTCGAGCTCCACCGGATGTCCGATGATCTCGTGCGAGAGCAGGGTGTTGTAGTGCGGATCGGTCACCACCGTGACCTCGCCCGCGGGCGGCGTGAGGGCGGGCGCCCGGCTGAGCTCGGCGGCCTCCCGCGCGATCGCCAGCGCGAAGGCGGAAAAGGGCGGGAACTCGATGAGGGGCTCCGCGACCCCGCCGGTCAGGATCTCCCAGCCGCGCTGGTGGCCCAGCACGTCGTAGATCTCCTGACTGTTGTCGGCGCCGCTGGCCACCACGTAGGCCATGCCCTGGGTGAGGGCGAACGACTGGTCGATCAGCGCGCCCTCGGAGGAGGCGAAGAGCTCCCGGCTCAGCTGGGTCAGGGTGGCGACGTAGTCGTAGGAGATCGCGGGATCGGCCGCGCCCAGCCGCCGCGAGACGTCGGTGGTGAAGCGGACCATCTCGTCGAGGGCCACTGCGCGCGGGTCGATCTCGAACACCGCGGGCACCACGTCCTGCCGGACCTGGACCGGGTGCAGGCGCGTGTCGGTGAGGGCGTCGCCGAGCGCGCCGAACTTGCCCTTCACCTCCTGCTTGAGCTGCGCGTTGGCCATCGCGCGGCGGTAGGCGGCCAGCAGGCCCTCCCGCAGGATGCGCGCGAGGTCCGGCAGGTCGGCCGCCCCGAGGCCCCGCCCGAAGTAGCCCGGCGCCGCCATGCGGGCGCCGGCCAGCACGCGGATGCCGAAGGCGAACCCGTAGTCGTCGCCCGAGGTGCGCGCCTCGCCCTGCTCGGCGCCCGCGAACTTGCCCTCGCTCACCTCGAGGCGCACGTCGGCGTAGCGGAGATCGGGCAGCGCGCGCGCCTGGGTGGTGACCAGCTCGCGCACCATCGGCGTGACGCCGTCGATCAGGCGGACCTCGATGCCGTGGGGCATGCGCTCAGGCGACCGTGAAGGGCTCGACCGACACGAGGTCGCCCGCGGCCACGTCGCCGCGATCCTCCTCGATCACCACGAAGCAGTTGGCGAGGGTCATCGAGGTGAGGATGCCGGAGCCCTGCGGGCCGGTGGTCCGCACCTCCCATCGCTCCCCCGAGTAGGAGAGGATGCCGCGCTTGAACTCGCGCCGACCCCGCTTCTTGCTCATCGGCTCCGTCGCGACCGCGTGGAAGCGGGGCGGGAACAGCTCGCGCCGGCCCGCCAGCTTCCAGAGCGCGGGGCGCACGAAGAGGTGGAACGTGAGCATCGACGCCACCGGATTGCCGGGCAGGCCGAAGAAGAGGGCGGGACCGATGCGGCCCACCGCGAGCGGCCGCCCCGGCTGCATGGCCACCTGCCAGAAGTCGATGCCACCCGCGTCCTGGAGCACCGCCTTCACCAGGTCGTGGTCGCCGACCGAGACGCCGCCCGAGGTGAGCACGAGGTCGGCGGTGGCCGCGGCGGCGCGCAGGCGCGCGTGCAGCACGTCGTGGAGATCCGGCACGATGCCGTGATCGGTGGGCTCGCCGCCCGCCATCGTCACCAGCCCCTGCAGCGAGAACCGGTTCGAGTCGAAGATCTGCCCCGGCTTGCGCGAGTGGCCCGGCTCCGCCACCTCGTCGCCGGTCGAGAGGATCGCCACCCGGGGCCGCTGGCGCACCAGCAGCTGGGGCAGCCCGAGCGAGGCCGCGACGCCCAGCTCCTGCGGGCGCAGCACGCAGCCCGCGGGCAGCACCACGCTCCCGGCGCGGACGTCCTCGCCGCGCGCGCGCACGTTGACGCCGACGGGCCCGGCCGGGATGCGCACCACGTCGCCGGCGCGCTCGACCACTTCCTGCGGGTAGACGGTGTCCGCGCCGGCCGGCATCGGCGCGCCGGTCATGATCCGCACCGCCCGGCCCGCGCCGAGCGTGCCGTCGAACACCGCGCCCGCGGGCAGCTCGGCCACGACCGTGAGCTCGCGGGTGCCCGAGGGCGGAATGTCGGCTCCGCGCACCGCGTAGCCGTCGACCGCCGAGTTCGCGGTGGGGGGCACGTCCAGGCTCGCGCACACGTCCTCGGCGAGCACGCGACCGAGCGCGTCCACCACCGGCACCACTTCCGGGGAGGCGACGCGCTGGACCTGGGCCAGGATGTGCGCCTGCGCATCCCCCACCGAAATCATGCGCGCATTATACCGGGGTCGCGCCGGGGCCCGCGAGCGCCGTGCTAGCATCACTCACGCGTGAGCCTCCCGCTGCCGCTCCGGAACCGCCTCGCGGATCTCGTCCTCGATGCCCTGCACGACGCGGAGGCGCGCCGGGGGCTCGAGGCGGTGGCGGCGGTGTGCGCGGACCCCGGCGCGCTCGCGGGCCGGACGCCGCCGGCCTCGTTTCCCGCCGACCTCTTCGAGCACCGCGACGACGGATGGCGGCTCCGTTCCGGCTATCGCGAGCACGCCACGCTCGTGCGCGAGCGCGCGCAGGCCGCCGCGCGCGCGCTCGCCGGCCGCGCGCTCGATCCGCCCGATCCGCCGCTCGAGACCGCGCTCGCGCAGGCCGGCGCCCTCTTCGCGGCCGGGCTCTACTTCGAGGTCCACGAGCTGCTCGAGCCGCACTGGATGCGCGCGGAGGGACCGACGCGCGACGTGCTCCAGGGCCTCATCCAGGCCGCGGTCGGCTACCAGCATCTCGCGAACGGCAACGTCGCGGGCGCCCGCGCGCTCCTGCACGACGGCGCCCGGAAGCTGCTCGGCCGGCGCCTGCTGGGCCACGACCTCGACGTGTTCGCCCGACGTGTCGCCGACCACGCCCGGGCGCTCGCCGCCGACGGCACGGGACGGGAGAGCAGGTTCGACTGGTCGCAGGTGCCACCGTTTCCCGGTGCCTCCTGAGCGGCCGAGGGGTCGATTCTTCTACGTACAAAGACGTAGTCAAGAATTGACCTGATCACCGGACGGTGGGACGGGGCAAAAGGGGGAATTCGCCGTCCGACTTCTCACCAGCGCGGCCTTCGCGAGCGGCGCCACGCGGGCGAGCCACGTATCTCCAGGCGGGACGGGCCGCAAGCGTTGCATGCCGATGGGCGACTTAAACCTCGTGAAATAAAGAACATTGGCAAGAAGATTCTCTTGACAGCCGGTATGACCACGATTAGCGTAGCGGGCACGCTTCGGGGCCGAACTACGTGGGCCCACGCAGCGGGCGGGGTTCCTAGGAAGTCGCCGCTGGTGAGCCGGGGGGAGTGCACTCGGTCCTGATCGCGGCAGGAGGTTTCACGATGCCTGCAAAGCTCTTCGTCGGCAACCTGTCGTTCCAGGCCACGGAAGAAGACCTGCGTGAGCTCTTCCAGCAGGCCGGCACCGTGGAATCGGTCCGTATCGTCACGGATCAGTTCACCGGCCGGCCCCGAGGCTTCGGCTTCGTCGAGATGTCCACGCGCGAGGAGATGACCAAGGCGATCGAGATGCTCAACGGCAGGCTCTTTCGCGATCGGAACCTCGTCGTCGACGAGGCGAGGCCCCAGCCCCAGCGGGCCGGAGCCGGCGGGGGTCCCCGCGGCGGAGGCGGTGGCGGGCGCCCCGGCGGTGGCGGCGGCGGCTGGCGCCGGTAGGCCGCTCCCCAGCCTGAAGCACTGAACGGAGCCCCGGGAGGCCTGTGCTTCCCGGGGCCTTTCTGAGGGGTATACTACTCGTCATATGAGCAGCCGGTCGTGCAGGCCGGGAACACCCGCACCGGCGTTCGTCGGCCGCTTCGGGGAGGTGGTGGATCAGCGGCGCGGCGCGGCCTTTCAGGAGCTTAAGTCCGAGAACCTGCTGAATCGCCTCAGCGGGCCCGGGATGCCCTTCGGCTGGACGGTCAATCCGTTCCGCGGCTGCGAGATCGGGTGCCGGTACTGCTACGCGCGCCCCACGCACGAGTACCTGGGGCACGCGGATCCGGCCGACTTCGAGGAGCGCATCTACGTCAAGCGGGCCGGGGACCGCAAGCTCGACGCGAGCCTCTTGCGGGCGCGAGAGAGCGGGCTCGAGATCGCGATCGGCACCGCCACGGATCCGTACCAGCCGGCCGAGGGGCGCTTCGGCATCACCCGCCACCTGCTCGAGTCCATGGCCCGGGTTCCCGGCCTGCGGGTGGGCATCACCACCAAGTCGACCGGGATCCTTCGCGACCGCGAGATCCTGCGGCGGCTGGCCCGCACCGCGGACCTCTGGGTCAACATCTCGCTGATCTCGCTCGACGCCGATCTGCTCCGGGTGATCGAGCCGCGCGCGCCGCGGCCGGACCTGCGACTGGCCGCGGTGCGCGCGCTGGCCGGTGACGGCATCCGCACGCGCGTCTTCCTCATGCCGGTGCTGCCGCTGCTCACCGACGGCCAGGCCGGGCTCCGCGAGCTGCTGGCCGCCGCGCTCCGCGCGGGGGCGCACGAGGTCGTCAGCCAGGCCCTCTTCCTGCGCACGGAGACGACCTGGCGCCTCTTCCTCGACTTCGTGGCCGAGGAGTTCCCGTGGGCGCTGCCCCGGTACCGCGCGCTCTACCCGCGGCCGGGCAACGCGCCGGCCGCCTACCGGCAGGAGATCGAGCGGCGCGTGAGCCGGCTGGCCGCCGAGGTGGGCTTCCCGGCGCGCACCCGGCAGGAGCGCGTCCGCGCGGAGGCCCCGGCGCGCCCGCGTCAGCTCGCGATCGAGTGGTGAGCCGCCGCGCGGCTCAGTCCTCGTAGAGCGATAGCTGAACCGGCGCCGGCACGGGCTCGTCCTCCACCACCGGGGCCAGCCCGTCCTGCTCGATCAGCGGCCGGAACTTCTCGTAGAGCTCCTGGAGCTTCGCCACGTAGTAGGCGGTGTTCTCGTCGGGCGCGGCCTCGCTCCACTCCGCGGCGAGCCTGGCCGCCTCGTTCACCTTCACCCGCTTGCCCTCGCCACTCACGTAGTACGAGATCTGGTCGCCGGGCTGGTAGGGGCGGGCGGAGCCGAGCGCCAGCTCGTAGGCCGCGTCCACGCTGCGCAGGCCCGCCTGCAGCTTCTCGCGGTAGGCCGCGAGCGAGTCCTGCAGGGTCTCCGTCTTGATGAACTGCCGCAGCGGCACCCGGTGGGCCAGGAAGTCCGCCTCCCAGCGCGCCACCAGGGCGGGGATCTCGTCGCGGCGCCCGGTCAGCAGCAGCCGGAACATCTCCTCCATCCACCGGCGCTGGAAGAGCTCGAGGCCGCGTGAGCGGAGGCCCGAGCCCTTGATGAGGAGCTTGCCGCGCCCGTCCAGCACCACGTAGTTCTTCATCTTGTAGCTCAGCATCGCCACGTAGCGGCCGTCCAGCTCGAGCTGGATGCCCTCCGGCAAGGCCGCGGACAGCTCGACGAGCAGGCGCTCCTCCGCGGCGGGGTCGCCGGACCCCGCGCCCGGGGGCGGCACGAAGTAGATGCCGTCGGTGTCGACCTCGACCACCGTCGCGCCGAGCGCCCCGAGGCGGTCCAGCAGGAGCTGCACGAGCCGCCGGCCCTCGCCGGTGACCTGATTGGCGACCTCGAAGTCGTTCCAGTGTCCCTGGGAGAAGGCGAGGTAGCCGTAGAAGGAGTTGATGAAGATCTTGAACGTCTGCTGGAGCGCGGTGAGAAAGACGCGATCCTCCGGCGCGGCCGCCTCGCGGGCCAGCCGCTTGGCGGCGACGCGAAACGCCCGCAAATCGTGCAGCAGCGAGCGCGCGACCCCCAGGCGGTCGGAGGCCGGGAAGAGCCCCTGGGTGAGCATCAGCGACGGGTAGAGCGACGTCACGTCGACGTGCAGCACGCCGCGGGCGACCCCGCGCTGGAACATGGCGGTGTAGCCGCCGGCCACCCCGCGGCCCCGACCCGGGGTCGGGATCGCCCGGCGTCGGTGCAGGTACTCCCGCATCAGCAGCGCGTCGATCTTGGTGGCGTTGCCCCGCAGCACGGTGGTCTGGTAGTCGTACGGCAGCATCTGGGCCTGCACGAAGTAGGGCGGCGACAGGATCGCCGAGAGCCCCAGCGTCTCCCGCACGTCGTCCCGGGCGTAGGCCATGAGGCGCGCGGGGTCCTCCCGGAAGATGCGCGGGATGTCCTCCGGGGGCAGGTAGGTGCGCTCGGGCGCCGCGATCCCGAAGTGGCGGGCCACGTCCTTGAGCCCGTAGGACTCGAGGTCGCGCGCCCCCACGTCGTAGAGCTGGGCCAGGATCCACGTGTCCACGATGTGGCGCCCGGTGACTCCGTAACGCCGGTAGCCGATGGTGCGCTCCGCCACCTGCATGCGGGAGGGAAAGCCGCGCAGGACGGAGCCGTCGCGGCCCCACGCGAGCGGCACCCGGTGGCGGCGCGCGCGCGCCTCCAGGTACTCCAGGTCGAAGCGGAAGATGTTGTGCCCCTCCAGCACGTCGGGGTCGCGCTCGCGGATCACGCGCGAGCACTCCGCGAGCAGGTCGCGCTCGGAGAGCTGCGCGCCGGACAGCACGGTGCTGAAGCCGGTGGAGTCGGCGATCGCGATCGCGATGATCCGGTCCGAGTCGCGGCCCGCGTGGGGGAACTCGAAGCCCTCCCCGGTGGTGACCTCGATGTCGATCGCCATCCGCCGCAGGTCGCCGAAGGCCATCCCGAGGAACGAGGTCTTGCCGGTGCGCAGCAGGAACTGCTGGGTGGGATCGGCCAGGAAGCGATACGGCGCCTCCGGCGAGCCCGCGCTCTTGCCGGAGGCGCGCAGGCAGTGATCGCGCGCCCGCAGGGCCTGCGACCACGCGGAGAACTCGGCCAGCCACCGGTAGGCGCCGTCGCCGTCGAGCGGGGTCACCTCGAGCTCGCCCTTGAATCCCTTGAGCAGGTCGGGATCGGCGAGGAGCAGGAACGGCCGGAAGGGCTCCTCGGCGACGGTCGGGCCGTGCGGTCCACGCGCGTAGACCGTGACGTGGGTCTCCGACGGACGGAACGCGAGCAGACCGGGCGTGGGGTCGTGCCCGAAGAGGAGGGGATTGGCGTAGAACGGAAGCGGGATCGCGGTCAATTGAGCAGCCCGCGGAGGCGGTGCAGCTCGCGCCGGGCGGTCACGTAGCGGGGCTCGATGCTGAGGGCCCGCTCCAGCTCGCGGATCGCCTCGCGGATCTCGTGTCGCTTGACGTGCACCCGGGCCCGGTTGAAGTACGGGTAGTGGCGCGGCTCGTAGCGCGGCGCCCGCTTGGCGCGCTCGAGCCACTCCACCGCCTCGTCCTCGCGGCCCATCTCGATCAGGTACGCGCCGATGTCGTTGTAGGGGTTCCCGAACTCGGGATCGACCTCGATCGCGATCTTGCACTGGGCGATCGCGTCGTCGGGACGTCCCTGGTGGCTGTAGACCCAGCCCAGGAAGGTGTGGGCCTCCGCGGTGGGATGGAGCGCGATGGACCGCCGGTAGTGCGCCGCCGCCTCCTCGAGCCGCCCCTGCATGTGCGCCTCGTAGGCCAGCTGGAAGTGGCGCTGGGCCTCCGCACGGGCCTCGTTCTCCGCGTCGCCCACGGCTCGCATTCTACCGCAGGCCCCACGCGGAAGCGCGGGCCCCGCGCCCTCTTGCGCTATGCTCGGCGCGTGCGCCTCCGCGTCGTGCTCCCGCTGCTGGCCGTGCTGGCCGCCGGCTGCGCCACCGCCCCCGTCGGGCAGGCGGTGCGCTTCGACAACGTCACCCCCGGCGCGCCGCTCGCCATCGACGCGACCCTCGTGCTGCCCGAGGGACGCGGCCCGTTCCCGGCGGTGGTGCAGCTGCACGGGTGCGCCGGCGTGGAGGCCACGTCCTTCCGCTGGGCGCGCTGGTTCGCGGACCACGGCTACGCCGCCCTGGTGGTCGACAGCCTCCGGCCGCGCGGCGTCAAGGGCGACTGCCGCACCGGCCCCGACGAGCCCCCGATCACCGCGCGCTTCGACGACGCCTTCGGCGCCCTGCGCTACCTGCAGGGGCGTCCCGACGTCCGCGCCGACCGCGTGGCCGCCATCGGCTGGTCGCAGGGCGGCGTCTACGCCATCGCGGTCATCAACGGCCCGAGCCTCGAGCGGGCCCGCCGCCGCGGGGTGGTCCTGCCCCCGGTCGGCTTCGCGGCCAGCGTGGCCGTGTATCCGGGCGGCTGCTTCTCGCTGGTGAAGGAGCGGGTGATCCGCCCGCTGCTGGTGCTCATCGGGGAGGCCGACGACTGGACGCCCGCCGCCACGTGCCGGGAGATGGTGGAGGCCATGCGCGCGCGCGGCGCCGACGCCACCATCGTCACGTACCCCGGCGCCTATCACTACTTCGACGTGGAGGGCCAGCCGCTCGAGGTCCTCCGCGACGTGGAGAACGACAACCGCCCCGGCGGCTACGGGGCCACCGTCGCCTACCAGGCGGAAGCGGCCGCCGACGCCCACCGGCGCATCGCGGAGTTCCTGGCCCGGCACCTGCGGGCGCCCTGAGCGCGCTCCGCGCGTTGCACCACGCGGCCGGCGCGTGCTAGCGTGAGCCCGGCTGCACCGAACTCATGGACGCATCGGTCGAGCTCGTCAAGCACCTCCTGTCCTCGGTGGTGCACATCCACACCGAGGTGCCGTCGTCCCACCCGTCCACCCGCATCCTGGGCGACGAGCGGATGGGCAGCGGCACCGTGGTGGACGCGACCGGCCTCATCCTCACCGTCAACTACGTGGTGATGGGCGGCGAGACCATCCACGTGACGTTCGCCAAGGGCCGCGCGGCGCGCGCGGAGCTGGTGGCGCAGGATTTCGAGCTCGGCCTGGCCCTGCTGCGGGTCAAGCGCCAGAGTCTCCCCGCGGTCCCGCTGGAGGACTCCGAGTCCATCGACCGCGGGACTCCGGTGTTCGCCCTGGGCTCCACCGGCCCGCGGGAGCGGCGGGTGTCGGGGGGCCTCGTCACCTCCCTCGACGAGTTCGAGGCGTACTGGGAGTACTTTCTCGAGCGCGGCATCGTGTCGACCGCGTCCAATCCCGGCTTCGGGGGCGGACCGCTCTTCACCCTGAGCGGCCGCATGGTGGGAGTGGTCTCGCTGAACCTCAACGAGATCGGTCGCGCCTCCTTGTCGATCCCCATCGAGTGCTACCGGAGCAACCGGGAGGAGTACGTGCGCTATGGCCGGGTGGTGAGCCGGCCGCAGCGCGCCTGGCTCGGGGTGTTCGCGCAGGGGATGGAGGAGGGCGTGGTGGTGGCCGGCCTGGTGCCCAACGGACCGGGTGCCCGCTCGGGGATCCAGGAGGGCGACCTCATCGTCTCGCTCGATGCGCAGGAGGTGCCCACGCTCAAGCAGCTCTACCTCTCGCTGTGGCGCCACGCCCCGGGCGAGCAGATGACCCTCGAGGTGATGCGCGACAACGAGGTGCGCCGCCTGTCCGTCACCGGGGGCGACCGCGCCGACTTCTACAAGCAGAGTTCCTGAGCCCCAAGGGGGAGGCGTCTCATGGATCTGGGCATCAAGGGCAAGACCGCGCTGGTGGTGGCCGCCAGCAAGGGCATGGGCAAGGCCAGCGCGATGGGCCTGGCCGCGGAGGGCGCGCGGGTGGTGATGTGCGCCCGCGGAGAGGCCGCGCTCAAGGAGGCGGCCGGCGAGGTCAAGCAGAAGACGGGGGCGGAGGTGCTGGCGGTGCCCGCCGACGCGAGCCGCGCCGCCGACATCTCGAAGGTGGTGGCCGAGGCGGACCGGGCCTTCGGCGGCGTGGACATCCTGGTGGCCAACGTGGGCGGCCCGCCGCCCGGCCCCTTCGAGCAGATGACCGACGAGCAGTGGAAGGCGGCCTTCGAGCAGGTGCACCTCTCCACCGTCCGCTTCATCCGTGAAGTGCTGCCCCACATGAAGCAGGCCCGCTGGGGCCGGATCCTGGCCATCCAGTCCAGCTCGGTGAAGCAGCCGGTCGAGGGGCTGGTGCTCTCCAACGGTATCCGTCCCGGCATCGCGGGCCTCTTCAAGACCCTGGCCGGCGACCTGGCCCCGCACGGCATCACGGTGAACCTGGTGCTGCCGGGGCGGATCATGACCGACCGCTTCCGCGAGCACCAGACCGACCGGGCCAAGCGCGCCGGCATCACCTTCGAGAAGCAGGTGGAGCTCTCCGCCGCCGACATCCCCATGGGGCGCATCGGCACCCCCGAGGAGTTCGCGGCGATGGTGGTCTTCCTGGCCTCCACGCGCGCCTCCTACGTGACCGGCACCGCGGTGCAGGTGGACGGGGGCCTGATCCGGAGCGTCGTGTAGGCGGGGAGACTTGCGGGACCCCGCGCGGTGATCGGGGCCTTCCGGGCGGCGCTGGCGAGCTTCCGCGCGCGGCGCGGGATGTTCCTCGCCTCCGGCCTCGCCTTCAACTTCATCGTCTGCCTCATCCCGCTGCTCTTCTTCGTGGTCTCGGTGGCCGGCTTCGTGCTGAGCCGCCGCGCGGTGATGGAGGCGGTGCTGAACCAGCTCTCCGCCATCGTGCCGGTCTACAAGGACGAGCTGCACCAGACGCTCGCCGCCATCATCCGTCGCCGGCGCCTCTCCGGCCTGCTCGGCACCGCGGTGCTGCTCCTCTTCGCGAGCCAGCTCTTCAACGCCATCCGCCTCGTGCTGAGCGACGTGTTCGGGTTCCGGGGCGGACCCGGATTCCTGCGGGGCATGCTGCGCGACATGGTGATGGTGATCGCGATGGGCCTCCTCTTCCTGGCGTCGATCGTGATCAGCGACGTGTTCGGCTGGCTCAAGATCCTGGTGGTCCAGACGGTCGGGGTGCCGTCGCAGTGGCTCCGCTCCTGGTCGCTCGCCCTCGCGCTGGCTTTCAGCACGCTCTTCTTCTTCGTCCCGTACCGCTACTTCCCGCACCGCCGGGTCCCCGCGGGCGCCGCCCTCGGGGGCGCGCTGCTGGCCGCGGTGCTGTGGGAGACCGCCAAGCAGCTCTTCCGCCTCTACATCCTCTCGTTCGGCGTCTACGACCAGGTGTACGGGCCCCTCGGGGTGCTGGTGGCGATGGCGATGTTCGCCTACTACTCGGGGGTGGTGTTCATCCTGGGCGCCGAGTTCGCGGCCGCGCTCATGAAGCACGGCCAGGCCTGACCGGTCTGTGCTAGGGTGAGGCCGTCATGGCCTCCCGGTTGCCTCCGCCTCTCGCGGGCGTGCGGGTCCTCGAGCTCGCCCACCTGATCGCGGGCCCGATCTGCGGGATGTACCTGGCCGACATGGGCGCCGACGTGGTGAAGGTGGAGTCGCGCGACGCCCCCGACGCGGGCCGCACGGTGTACCCGCGGGCGATGAAGAACGGCGAGGGCGCGCTCCACATGACGGTCAACCGGAACAAGCGGGGGATCTGCCTCGACGTGAAGCGGCCCGAGGGCCGCGAGGCGTTCCGCCGGCTGGCCGGCCGGGCCGACGTGATCATCGAGGGCTTCCGGGGCGGGGTGGCCGAGCGGCTCGGGATCGACTACGACTCGGTGAAGACGGTGAACCCGCGGCTGATCTACTGCTCGATCTCCGCCTTCGGGCCCGACGGGCCGTGGCGCGAGAAGCCGGGGCTCGACTCGCTCGCGCAGGCCCTGGGCGGGCTGATGGCGATCACCGGCGAGCCCGCCGGCGGGCCGGTCCTCTGCGGGGCGCCGGTGGCGGACACCCTGGGCGGCATGCTCGCGATCCAGGGCGTGCTCACCGCCCTGATCTCCCGCGCGGCCACCGGTCAGGGCCAGCGCGTCGACGCCTCGCTGCTCAACGGCATGCTGTTCGCGCACACCGCGCGCCTGGCCGTGTTCCACGAGACCGGCGAGCCCCTGCCGCGCTACGGCAGCGGGCATCCCCAGATCGTGCCCTACCAGGCCTTCGAGGCGCAGGACGGCTGGATCTTCGTCGCGGCCTGGGTGGATCGGCTGTGGGTGCCGTTCTGCAAGGCGGTGGGCCAGGACGCGCTGGCCACCGACCCCCGCTTCGCGACGCGGGGCGACCGGCTCGCGCGCCGGGGCGAGCTCGAGGCGATCCTGGCTCCGGTGTTCCGCAGCCGTCCGGTGGCGGCCTGGATGGAAGCGCTGGAGGCCGCCGACGTGCTGTGCGCGCCGATCAACGACTATCCGCAGCTCGTGCGGCACCCCCAGGTGCTGGCCACCGGCTTCATCGCCGAGCAGGCGCATCCGCGCGCGGGACGCTTCAAGACGGTGGCGACCCCGGTCAAGCTCGAGAAGACGCCGGGCACCATCCGCACCCCCGCGCCGCTGCTGGGCGAGCACAGCCGCGAGGTGCTCGCCGAGGCCGGCTTCACCCCGGCCGAGATCGACTCGCTGGCCGCGCGCGGCGTCATCTAGCGCGAACGGGGGCCGGGGGCGAGGGGAACGGAAGCCGGGGCGAATCCAAAAGGGGGTCAACGGTTCACCATGATGGTCAAGGACAAGGTCGCGGTGGTCACCGGGGCGGCGCGCGGCATCGGCCGCGAGATCGCGCTGCTCCTGGCGAAGCACGGAGCCAAGGTGGTGGTGAACGACTACGGCGGCGGCGCCGACGGGGCGGGCGACGCGCGCGGGCCCGCCGACGACGTGGTGAAGGAGATCAAGGGGCAGGGCGGCCAGGCGGCGCCGAGCTACGACTCCGTCGCCACCATGGCGGGCGGCCAGCGCATCGTCCAGGCCGCGCTCGACCACTTCGGCGGGGTGGACATCGTGGTGAACAACGCGGGCATCCTCCGCGACCGCATGATCTTCAACATGACCGAGGAGGAGTGGGACGCGGTGGTCAACACGCATCTGAAGGGCACCTTCGCGGTCACCCGGGCCGCGGTGCCCCACATGCGGGAGCGGAAGTGGGGGCGCATCATCAACATGACCTCCACCTCCGGCCTGGTGGGCAACATCGGCCAGGCGAACTACGCGGCGGCCAAGCTCGGCATCGTGGGCTTCACCAAGGTGGTCGCGCTGGACATGGCCCGCTACAACGTCACCGCCAACTGCATCTCGCCCTTCGCGTGGACCCGCATGATCGGGACCATCCCCACCGAGACCGAGGCCCAGAAGGCGCGGGTGGAGAAGATCAAGAAGATGGGGCCGGAGCACATCGCGCCGGTGGCGGTGTTCCTGGCGAGCGAGGAGGCCAAGGAGGTCTCGGGCCAGGTCTTCGGGGTGCGCGGCAAGGAGCTGATGCTCTTCTGCCACATGCGGCCGGTGCGCAGCATCCACCACGACGCGGGCTGGACGCCCGAGCGGCTGGCCGCGATGTTCCCGGGCACCCTCCGCCATCATCTGGCGCCGCTCGACACGTCCGGTCAGTTCTTCAACTACGACCCCATGGTCTGACCCGGTGCCGGGGGCCCAGACGATTCCCCGCGCCGCGCTCCGGCTGGTCGTCGGCTTCCTGACCGCGCTCCTCGGGGCCGCGCTCTCGGCTCCGGTCGCCGCGGCCCAGCCCGGGCTTCTGGTCACGGTCGGCGAGGTGACCGACACCACCGCGGTGGTGTGGGTGCGCGGGGTGGCGTGGGGCGAGGTGGCGGTGCGCTACGCGCCGGTCATCCGGCCGACGGGCGCGAGCGTCAACATGGGCGCGCGCGCCGAGATCCGGGTCGGGCCGAGCCACCACCTCACCGGCAAGGCGCTACTGCAGGGGCTCGAGCCGGCCACCCGGTATCGCTACACCATCAGCCAGGGCACCGCGGCGGTGAGCGGCGAGTTCGTGACCGCGCCGGCGCCCACGGTGGCGATGCCGGTGCGCTTCGCCTGGAGCGGCGACCTCGGCAGCCGCGGCCACTGCCGGCGCGCGGGCGACGCGTACCCGATCTTCCACGCGCTGGCCCGGGTCCCGGCCGACTTCTTCCTGTTCGTGGGCGACACCATCTACGCCGACCACGAATGCGGGCAGGCCACCCGCGTGCCCGGCTACGACTTCGTGGCCCGCCGGCTCGCCGACTTCTGGGCCAAGCACCGCCACAACCGCAACGATCCCGCCGGCCAGGCCTACTTCCGCAACATCTCGGTGTACGCGATCTGGGACGACCACGAGGTCCGCAACGACTTCGCGGGGCCCAGCGAGCCCCTCACCGACGTCGGCCGCCGCGCGTTCATCGAGTACTTCCCGATCCGCCCGCCCGCGGAGGAGCCGACGCGGCTCTACCGCCGGTTCCGCTGGGGCGCGCTGCTCGAGCTGTTCATCCTCGACACCCGCCAGTACCGCAGCGCGGACGCCGCGCCCGACGGGCCGGGCAAGACCATGCTGGGCGCCGCACAGCGCCGCTGGCTGATCGACTCGGTCTCCGCCTCCACCGCGGTGTGGAAGGTGGTGGTCTCGAGCGTGCCGCTCTCCGTCCCGACCGGCGGGCGCAGCCACGACTCGTGGAGCAACGCGAACGCTCAGGGCGTGCCCGACGAGCACGGCGGCGGCTTCGCGGTCGAGCGCGACACGATCCTGCGCACGCTGCGGCAGCGAGGGGTGCGGAACCTCGTCTTCCTCGCCTCCGACGTGCATTTCGCCCAGCTGATCCGCCATCGCCCGGCGTGGGGCCCGCCGGGCTCCGACTGGTCGTTCTACGAGTTCATCGCGGGGCCGCTGGCCGCCACCCCCGGGCAGCCGCGCCCGCTCGACCAGGCGCTCGGCCCGCGCTCGCTGTGGAGCGGGACCGGCACGCCCATGTTCGGGGACATCGCGATCGATACCGGCGGCCTCACGGTACGGATCGTCGACGGCGAGGGGCAGGAGCGCTTCATCCACACCATCGCCGCCGAGTGAGGCGGGGCGGCCCGCGCGCCTTCAGCCGCGGCGGTTGACCAGGTAGATCCCCAGGGCGATCAGCAGGGCCGCCACTCCCAGGTGACCGGTGAGCGGATCACCGAGCACGAGCCAGCCCGCGAGCACGCCGAAGATCGGGGTCCAGAAGGAGAACGACGCGAGTCCCGAGGCCGGGTACCGCTGCAGCAGCCAGAACCAGATCAGGTAGGACACGAACGCCACCACGACGATCTGGTAGCCCAGGGCGGGCAGCACCGCCGGGGTCGGCCGGGTGAGGCCCGCCTCCCCCACCACCGCCGAGAGACCGAGCAGGATCGGAGCGGACACCGACAGCTGGTAGAAGAGCGTGCGCTGCGGTGTGAGCGGGAGGTCGCTCCGCATCTTCACCACCACCGTGGTGGCGCCCCACAGGAGCCCGCCCAGCAACTCGATCCCGTCGCCCACCAGGGCGCGCCGCGAGGGCAGCGCGAGGCCGTCCGCGAAGGCCAGGCAGAGCCCGACGAAGGCGACCGTCAAGCCCACGCTCCGGGCCGCGGTGAGGCGCTCGCCCGGAATCAACCAGTGGGCGCCCAGGGCCACGAAGAACGGCGCAGAGTAGAGGAAGAGCACGCTCCGCGAGGCGGTGGTGAACGCGAGCCCGCCGTAGATGAAGACGAACTCCGCCGCGAACAGGGCCCCGATGAGGAGCCCGTACCGCCCGGTGCCGTCGCGCACGAACACGGCCTCGCCGCGCAGGCGGCACCACAGCCAGAGCAGCAGCGCGGCCCCCAGCGAGCGCAGGCCGGCCCCGAAGAGCGGAGAGACGCCGGCGAGGCTCGCCTTGATCGTGACCTGGTTGAAGCCCCACGCCGCGCAGCAGACCAGCAGGATGGCGGCCGGCACACCGCCCAGCCGCTCGGACCGGCTCACGCGCCGGTCCGCCGAATGGCGAGGAGGCCGAGCGCGGCGACCGCGAGCAGGCTCGCCCCGACGCCGCCCCACTCGGCGGCGCCCGCGCGGTGCTCGAGCTCGAGCGCGGCGGCTCCCGGCGGCGGCGCGGCCTCCACGAGGCCCAGGTCGTCGCGGCGGAGCGGCACCGCGCGGTCGCCGACGTGAGCGACCCAGAGCGGCGAGTACGCGATGGGCAGCGACACGCGGCCGCCGCCGTCTGGCGGCAGGGACACGCGCCAGCGCTGGAACCCGGCCGGCACCGGCTCGGCGCGCGGGGTGTCGAAGACATAGACGAGGAGCCCGCCCACGTGCGCCAGCCGCCGCAGCGAGGCGTTGCCGACCAGGAAGCGGGCCACGCCCGCATCCTCCTCGGGCATCACCACCGTGGAGACGGCCAGCCGGGCCGCGAGCCCGTCGAAGGCGGCCGCGTCGAGGGCGGCCAGCGGGCGGCCGTACAGCGTCTGCCCGTCGCGCTGCTCGGCGAGCAGGGTGAGGGGCCGGTTGAGGGCGGAGCCGGTATAGACGAGACCGGCGATCGGGGAGGGATGCGTGAAGGTGCCGCCCACGATCGCGCGCCCGGCGCGCAGCGGGGCGAGGGCCCCGATGTGGGTGTGCGGGCGCCACCACTCGGGGCGCCAGTCGAGCCGCACCGCGGAGCGCACGAACAGCACCCGCCCGCGCGGGGCGGTCTCGAGCGTCCGCCAGAGCGCGTCGAGCCGGAAGCCCCGCGTGATCTCCGCCTCCTTCGGCCACTGGCGGGCCCACGGCCAGATCGAGAGACCCGCCTCGTAGGGCCCCCAGGCGAGCGGCACGCACGCCGCCAGCGCGGCGCCCACGAGCAGCCCCCGCCGCGGGACGCGCTCCGCGAGCGCGGCCAGCCCCAGCGCCCCCGCCACGACCAGCGCCCAGTGGAGCCCGTCGAGGAGCCGATCGGCGGGCAGCCACGCGACCCCGAGCGGCTCGGCGACGAGGGCGTCGAGCGCGACGAGCGCGACCATCGCGGGCCCCATGGCGAGGAGCCAGCGGCCCGCGGCGACGCGCGCGCGCCACGCCACCGCCCCGAGCGCGGCCAGCACGAGGAGGATCGGCTGCGAGAGCACCCGGCCCGCGAGCGCCGGGAGCGATCGATCCTGCCACGCGAGCGGCAGCGCCATCTCGAGGTGGGTCAGCAGCGGCAGCAGCCACACCGCGGTGAGCGCCAGACCGAGCGCGAGCAGGCCCAGCGCCTCGCGGAAGCCCCGCGCGCGCGGGGCGTGGGCCGCCGCGGCGAGCGCCAGCAGCGCCGCCGCCGCGGGCGCATGGGCGGGATGACAGAGGGTGATCACCGCCACCAGCGCGGCGGCGGCGAGGGGCGGGCGCCCCCCGCCTTCGGCCCAGCGGAGGAGCGTCGAGGCCAGCAGGAACAGCGCCCCCCAGCCGAGGCGCGCACCGACGAGGCCCCAGTGCAGGCCCTCCTCCACGCCGCTCCGGCAGCCCGCCGACAGCGTGAGGGCCACGAACGCCCCGGGCAGCGCGAGCCAGGAGTCGCCCAGCAGTCGCCGGAAGAGCGCGTAGGCGGCGACGCCGGGCAGCAGCCACGCGAGCCAGAGGATCGTCTGGTACGCCGCGACGGCCGTCATCGACTCGCCCGCGGCCCATCCGCCGACCTCGTAGACCAGCGCCCCGAGCCACGCGAAGCCGGGCGGGTAGAACTGCAGCTCCGCGTAGCCCGCCCACCAGCCGGGATCGAAGCGCCACGGCGCGAGGCCGAGCGTGACGGCGTGGACCAGGCGATAGAACTGCCCCGGGTGATCGTCGTACACGAGGAGGCCGCCGCCGAGCGCGCGCCACCCGAAGGCGAGCGCGTAGGCGATCAGCAGCGCGGGCGGCAGCCAGACGCGAGCCACGGGGGGCGATGATACGGCATCGCGCGTTGACAATGCGCGTCGTCGAGTGTTAAGTAGACGAAATCGTTGTGGCTGGATCGGTGGTCCGGACGAGGCCAATCCGGACCGTGCAGCACATTCCGGGGCTCAAATCCCCTACCGATGGAGAGGCCATGGAGCGAGTGAAGGGACTGAAGTGCCGGGAGTGCGGCCGCGGATATCCCGCGGCGGCCATTCACGTCTGCGAGTTCTGCTTCGGCCCCCTCGAGGTCGACTACGACGTCGAGGCGATCCGTGCCCGGGTGAGCCGGGCCCGCATCGAGTCCGGGCCTCCCTCGATCTGGCGCTACGCCGATCTCCTGCCCGTCGCCCGGCGTGACGGCGCGCCGCCCCTCGGCCCGCACGTGGGCTTCACCCCGCTGGTGCGCGCGCACAACCTCGGGCGCGAGTGGGGCGTGCGCGAGCTGTACGTGAAGAACGACGCGGTCTGCCACCCCACCTGCTCGTTCAAGGATCGCGTGGTGTCGGTCGCGGTGGCCCGGGCGCGCGAGCTCGGCTTCGACACGGTGGCGTGCGCCTCCACCGGCAACCTCGCCAACTCGGTGGCGGCCCACGCCGCGGAGGCGGGCCTCGCCTCGTACGTCTTCATCCCGTCCGATCTCGAGTCCGGCAAGGTCATCGGCACGTGCGTCTATGCGCCGCGACTGGTCGAGGTGGAGGGCACGTACGACGACGTCAACCGGCTCTGCGCGGAGATCGGGGACAAGTACCACTGGGCGTTCGTCAACATCAACCTGCGTCCCTACTACGCGGAGGGCTCCAAGACGGTCGGCTACGAGATCGCCGAGCAGCTCGGCTGGCGGGCGCCCGCCCACGTGGTGGTGCCGTGCGCGGGCGGCTCGCTCCTCACGAAGATCGCGAAGGGCTTCCACGAGCTGACCGTGCTCGGGTTGATTCCCGAGCGCCGAACCCGGATGTACGCGGCCCAGGCGGCCGGCTGCGGGCCCATCGTCACCATGACCCACAAGGACACCGACGTGCTGGAGCCGGTGCGGCCGGACACCATCGCGAAGTCGCTCGCCATCGGCAACCCGGCCGACGGCTACTACGCGTACCGGGCGGTGAAGGACTCGGGCGGCTACGGCGAGCACGCCACCGACGAGGAGATCGTCGACGCCATGCGCCTGCTCGCGCGCACCGAGGGCATCTTCGGCGAGACCGCGGCCGGCGTCACGGTGGCCGCGACCCGCAAGCTCATCGAGGCGGGCCGCATCCCGCGCGACGAGCCCATCGTGATGTGCGTCACCGGCAACGGGCTCAAGACGCCGGACGCGCTGCAGGACCGTCCGGGCGGCGCCGTTTCCATCCGGCCCTCGCTCCCGGCCTTCGACGGGGCGCTGGCCGACCTCACCTCCAGGACCGTGGCCTGACCGGCCGCATCGAGGAGACCTCCATGGCCGTTCTCGTTCGCATCCCGACTCCGCTGCGCTCGCTGACCAAGGGCGCGGCCGAGGTCCACGCCGACGCCTCCACCGTGAGCGACCTGATCGAGAAGCTGGAGAGCCAGTTCCCCGGGCTCAAGGACCGCCTGCTCGAAGACGGCGGCCAGCTGCGCCGGTTCATCAACATCTACATCAACCAGGAGGACATCCGCTTCCTGCAGGGGGCGACCACCTCGCTCAAGCAGGGTGACGAGGTCTCGATCGTCCCCGCCATCGCGGGCGGCCGGTAGCGGCTCCGGCCGCCCCGCTCGTGCGTCGATGATCTCCCAGCGGGTCCAGGGCTTCACCGAGTCGGTGATCCGGGAGATGACCCGGGTCAACAACCAGTACGGCGGCATCAACCTGGCCCAGGGGATGCCGAACTTCCCGCCGCCGCGCGAGCTGGTGGAGGCGGCCCATCGGGCCATCGACGGCGACTTCCACCAGTACGCGATCACCTGGGGCACCCCGCGCCTGCGGCAGGCGATCGCGGAGAAGTACCGCCGCTTCTACGGCATGGACGTCGACGCGGACCGCAACGTCACCGTCTGCTGCGGGTCGACCGAGACCATGCTGGCCACGCTGCTGGCGGTGCTCAACCCGGGCGACCAGGTCATCATCTTCGAGCCGTTCTACGAGAACTACGGCCCCGGCTGCATCATCGCGGGCGCGGAGCCGGTATTCGTGCCGCTCGAGCCGCCCGACTTCACGTTCGACCCGGACCGGCTGGCGCGCGCGGTGACCCCGCGCACCCGGGCGATCGTGTTCAACAGCCCGAACAACCCCTCGGGCAAGGTCTTCGCGCGGGCCGAGCTGCAGGTCATCGCCGACCTCTGCATCCGGCACGACCTGCTCGCCATCACCGACGAGATCTACGAGCACATCGTCTACGACGGGCTCGGGCACACGCCGATCGCCACGCTGCCCGGCATGGCCGACCGGACCGTGACCATCTCCGGCATCTCGAAGTCGTACTCGGTGACCGGCTGGCGGGTGGGGTACGCGGTCGCGAGCGCCGAGCTGTCGGTCGGCATCCGCCGGGCTCACGACTTCATCACGGTGGGGGCTCCGCACCCGCTGCAGGAGGCGGCGGTGACCGCGCTCGCGCTGCCCGAGTCCTACTACGTGCAGCTGCGCGAGAGCTACCAGGCCCGCCGCGATCTGCTGCTGGCCAGGGTCGAGGAGGCGGGCTTCGTGGCCTTCAGGCCGCGGGGGGCCTACTACATCCTCACCGAGGCCGAGCACTTCCTGAAGCGCTTCGGCTGCCGCGACGATCTCGAGTTCGCGCTGTACCTGGTGCGCGAGGTCGGGGTGGCCACCGTGCCCGGCTCGTCGTTCTACGCCCACGGGGAGCTGGGCCGGACCAAGATCCGCTTCTGCTTCCCCAAGACCGATGACCTGCTGATCGAGGCGGGCCGGCGGCTGCAGAAGCTGGCCCCCTGACCGCCGCGCCGCGGGCTCGCCGGCCGTGACCCTCCGCGAGGTCGCGCGCGCGGTCTTCGACGCAGCCCTCGCCTCCGGCGACGTGAGCCCGCTGGTCCGTCGCGCCCTGGCCGGGGTGCGGCCCCCCGGAGCGGGGCGGGTGCGCGTGGTGGGAGCGGGGAAGGCGTCGGGGACCATGGCCGCCGCCGCGGAGGCCGCGCTGGGCGACGCGATCGTCGACGGCTTCGTCGTGGTGAAGGACGGCTATCGCGCGGCCACGCGCCGCATCCGGATCGTCGAGGCCGGCCACCCGGTGCCCGACGCGCGCGGCGAGGCCGCCGCGCGCGAGATCCGCGCCATCGCGGACGCCGCGGGCGCGGACGATCTGCTGCTGGTGCTGGTCTCGGGCGGCGGCTCGGCCCTCACGCCCGCGCCGGCGCCTCCGATCACCCTGGCCGACAAGCAGGCGATGACCCGGCTCCTGCTCTCCGCGGGCGCGAACATCAACCAGCTGAACGCCGTCCGCAAGCATTGCTCGCTGCTCAAGGGCGGCCAGCTCGCGCGCGCGGCGGCGCCGGCGCGGGTCCACGCGCTGCTCCTGTCCGACGTGATCGGCGACCCGCTCGACGTGATCGCCTCGGGTCCGACCGCGCCGGACGCCTCCACGTTCGCGGAGGCGGTCGCGATCCTCGAGCGCTTCGACCTGCTGGAGCGCGCGCCCGCCGCCATCGTGGACCGGCTCCGCCGGGGCGCGCGCGGGGAGGTGCCCGAGACGCCCAAGCCGGACGATCCGATCTTCGGCCGGGTCACCAACACCGTGATCGGCAACAACGCCCTGGTCGTGGACGCGGCGGCCGCGCGGGCCCGCGCCCTCGGCTACGCGCCGCACGTGCTGACGCGCTCGCTCGAAGGCGAGGCGCGCCAGGTGGCGGGGCGGCTGGTCGCCCTCGCCCGCGAGATCCAGGCCGGGCGGGGACCGGTGGCGCCGCCGGCATGCGTCATCGCCGGGGGCGAGACCACGGTCACGGTGCGCGGCTCGGGCCGCGGGGGCCGGTGCCAGGAGTTCGCCCTCGCCGCCGCGCTCGCGCTGGACCGGGTGGACGGCATCGCGGCGCTGGCCGCGGGCACCGACGGCACCGACGGGCCGACCGACGCGGCGGGTGCGCTGGTGGACGGCGGCAGCGCCGGCCGGGCGCGCGCGGGAGGCCTCGATCCAAGCGCCCGGCTCGACGACAACGACTCCAACCCGGTGCTGAGCGCGACCGGGGACCTGGTGGTCACCGGGCCGACGAACACGAACCTGCTGGATCTCTACCTGCTGGTGGTCGAGGGGACCGCGCGGGCGGCGACTGGTCGGCGCGGTACTGCTGGATGATGTCCAGGATCTCCCGCCGCGTCGCCTCCCGCACCTGCTCGCTCGAGAGATCGCGGCCGGTCGCCTGGTCCTCGAGCTCGAACATCCGGACGAAGCGCGGCGGCTGCCCGGCGGGTGTGCGCTCCACGAAGCGCTTCGAGCCGTCCAGGATGCCGTCCCACGTCTCGCGCAGGAGCGTCCAGAACGCCCGTCGCGGCGCCGCGAAGGCCTGGCCGGCCGCGCACTCCGCATCCGGCAGCCGCACGTACCAGTTCTTGCCCAGCTCGCGCACCAGTGGCTCGCGGCCGGCGGCGGTGTGGATCGTCTTCACGTTCTCCTGCCGCTCGAGCCAGCTGCCGGGCTGGGAGGCACCGTAGATGATGATCCGCGTGGAGCGGTCCAGCGCCTGATAGTCCTTCCGGCCCATGTCCCGAGTCTCCCGGCCGGGGATGGGCGCGTAGTTCCCCCCGCAGGACCACTCGGGGTACGCGGTGTCCCCGCTCCAGCGCGCGGCGCACTGGTAGCGGGGCCCGTCATCGAGGTTGGTCACCCGCCGGGTCCAGAGGCCCGGGGTGGCCCGCAGGTCCCGCGGCTCCCAGCGCGAGGGCGCGACGAACTCGTAGAGGAACGGGGCGTCGAACTCCCAGTCCTCCGACTGGTGCCGGACCTCGGTGCCCGGCCGCACCGCGCCGCTCGGATCGGTGAGGAACAGCACCCGCTGCAGCCGGATGCGTCGCGGCGAGATCGGCTCCGCCACGATCCATTCCTTGGCCGACTTGTCCCGGTTGACGTCGTAGACCCGCGGGTCGCGCTCGTAGCCCGGCCGGAGCGCCTGCACCTCGACGTAGCTGTAGTCGACCAGGAAGCAGCCCGCCATGCGCTGGACGGCCTGGAGCCCGCGATCCAGCTGCGCGTCGTCGGCCGCCGCGGCGGGCAGGGCCGCGCCCACCAGGAGCAGCGCGAGCAGCAGGGGACGAGCGGGCATCGACGGGCCTCGCGCCCCAGCGTCACCCGGGGCGCGAGGCCTGTCAACCGGACCCCGCCTGGAAACGAGGGCTGGAAGCGGGGCTAGAAGCGCAGGCGCACCCGGTACGACAGCGTGGTCGCGCCGTCCTTGGGCACCGCCAGCGAGAAGCGGGCGGTGGAGGCCTCCACCTTCTGGTGCGGATGGCTCGATCGCAGCATCTCCCAGTCGCCCGCCACGGGCTCCACCACCTCGACGGTCACCGCTTCCTGCTTGTGGTTGCGGAGCGTGATCTCCCACTCCACCTCGTAGAGGTTCGACCCGATGCGCTTCCAGTCCTTCTGGACCCGATCGCCCACCACGTCGAAGGCCTCCCCCATCTTGATGCGCATCTTCTCGTCCTTCGGGGTGTGGTCGATCCAGTCCTCGCCGATCAGCTGCTGGCTGCCCGAGGCGTCCGCCTTGTAGACGCGGATCTTGCCCTTGGGCAGGGGCACCCCGAGGCGGTTGGCCTTGCTGTTGCGCAGGTCGAGGTAGACGCCGACCTTCTGGTTGGCGAAGGGCACGCCGTACTGGGTGCGGTGGTAGGCGGCCGCGCCGTAGTAGATGTAGCGCTTCTCCACCGGGACGTCCGCGGCCGCCAGCAGCGTCAGCTGCTTGGTCTGGTTGTCCTTGATCGTGGTGCGGCCGTCCAGGGTGTACAGGTGGTACTCGAAGAACCCTTCGGCCTTGAAATCGCGGTCGGCCGTGGGCGGGGCGGCGGCCTTGGCCGCGACCTCGAGGGAGCGGCGCAGATCGTCGCGGCTGCGGGCCCGGTTGATGTCTCCCGCCACCAGCTTGAGGGTCGCGTCGCGGTAGGTGCCGCCGCTCTGGTTCGTGATGGTGACCCAGCCGGTGAGATCGGTGCGGGTGTCGTCGGCGTTGATGAGCAGCACGTAGTCCGACTTCCAGCTGATGCCGCCGGTGAGATAGGAGGCCTCGACCTTCTGCGGGGCGGGCCGCGTGTTGCGCAGCAGCCACCCCAGGGTGGGCTTCGACACCAGGTTGTCGGGCAGGGCGGGCAGCACCACCTGGCCCACGTGCCCCATGTGGATCTGGCCCTGGATGTCGAACACGGGCCCGCGGGTGGACAGCAGCACCGCCTCCTGGTAGGTGCCGGTGCCCTGGTAGATCCGCACGGTGCGCCCGACGTACTTCTCCATCAGCTTCTCGGTCGAGAGCAGGTCGTACTCGTAGTTCTGCTCGAGGATGCGGAGCGCGGCGGGATCGCTGAGCGAGCGAAGGTGCACGGAGGTGGGGTCGATCTGCGCGGCCACGTCGGCGTAGCGCGCCTCCACTACCCCCGGCTCGAGGCGCACCTCGCGCGTCTCCCTGACCAGGCCGAGATTGCCGTTGTAGATCGTCACCGTGACGTCGCGCTGATCGGCCGCAGTGATGCTGATCGGTGCGGCGGCCGCCGCGTGCGGACAGGCCATCGCCCCGGTGAGGGCCAGCGCGATCCAGCGAATGCGAAGCGTGGGCATCGGGTTCCTCCGGTCCAGCGGATTCGTGCGACTATCCGGTGAGACCGGGGATCCGGCTGAAAGTTCCCGGGCTACTGCAGGCGCAGGATCACCCGGACGTCGGAGGGCAGGTCCGGGCGGTCCGCCTCGAGCCGCCAGGTGCCGAGCGCGCCCAGGCCCTGCGTGAACTCGGGGTAGCGGGACTGGGGGACGATCGCCTCGATCACCGTCGTCTGCTCCTCCTGCCGGCGGCCCGTCTCGCGCCCGCCCACGCGGCCGAGGAGCGTGGCGAGCTCCGCTTCCGCGGCCTCTCGATCGCGGACCGCGATGCGCGCGACCACGTCGGCGGGCGCCGCGCGCTTGGCGGCCAGCCGCGGGGACGGGCCGGAGCGCGCGGCGTCCAGGCTCTGCCCGCGGCTATCACCCTGACGGCTCTCCGCGGGCATCTCCGCCTTCGCGCCGGGCGCCGGGGCCGGGGCGGCCGGCGCGGGCGGGGCGGCGGGCGCCGGAGCGGGCCGTGGCTCGGCGGTCCGGGGCGCGGAGGTGACGGACGGCGCGGAAACGACCGGCGGCGCCGAAGCCGCGGGGGGAGATCCGGCCGGCGGCGGTGCGGGAGTCGCGGGCGTCGGGGCCGCGGACGCCGGGGCTTGTGGCATGGTCGATGCCGCGGGAGGCGGGACGTACGGCGACGGCGCACCGGCAGGGCGCGCATCGCTGTCGCGCCGTCGCACGTCCTTCAGCCGCTCCTGCTCGGCGTCGGACGCCGTCTCACGTGCCTTGCGCTCGGGCCTCGGCTCGTCAACGGGCGGCTCGCGGACCAATGACGGCTGCACCGCCGCGGGCGGCGGCGCGGCGGGCTGCTCGCGCGCAGGCTCGAGCCGGCGCGCCGACTGCTGGAGCGCCGGCGTGCCCTGGAACACGTGCACCGCGAGGAGGGCCACCATCAGGAGCGCGGTGGCGCCGGCGGGCGCCTTGACCGAGAACGGCAGGAACATCGCGGCGCCGACGCGCCGGTACCACGGGCGCGGCTCGGCCGCCTCGAGCACGCGATCGACGAAGCCGACCGGCGCGTGGACGGACTGGATGCGATGGAGCAAGGCCACCGTGTGCTCGAGCCCGGCGAGCTCCCGGCGGCACTCCGCGCAGCCGCCCAGGTGGGCCGCCACGTCACGCCGCTCGTCGGGCGCGAGGGCGTCGTCGAGATAGGCGGAGAGGCGCTCGCGCGCGTCGTGGCACGTCATGGCAGAAAGCGCTCCAGCTTGTCCCGGAGGTCCGCGCGCGCCCGGTGCAGCCGCGAGCGCACCGTCCCCAGCTCCAGATCCAGCACCTGTGCGATCTCCTCGTAGGAGAGGCCCTCGAGGTCGCGGAGGACCACCACGATGCGCCGCTCCTCGGGCAGCTCGGCAATCGCCCGGTGCAGCGCAACCTCGAGCTCGCCGCGCTCCAGCGCCTCCTCCGGCGTCTCGCCGCCGGCCAGCCGCAGCAGCGTGTCCTCGCCCTGCCGCCACATGCGGCGCTCCCCGGTGGCGAGCCGGTTCAGGCAAAGGCGGGAGGTGATGGCGTAGAGCCAGGTCGAGAGCTTGGCGTCCCCGCGAAACTCGCTCAGGCCCCGGTGAGCGCGGAGGAAGGCTTCCTGGGCCACGTCCTGGGCTTCCGCGGCGTTTCCCAGCATCCGCAGGGCAACGCCGAACACGCGATGCTGGTACGTGATCACCAGTTCCTCGAAGGCGGCGCTCTCGCCGGCGCGCAGCCGGGCCAGGAAGCGCGGCGCGTCGCCTGCTTCCGCCTCTCGCACGGTAAGACCATACCGCGGGCGGGAAGTTCCCGTGTAGAAATGGAGCGGTGGTTGCCCTGCCCGACGCGCGCAGTTCCGCCGAACCGAGATTCAGCGGGCGCTGCTCAGAAATCGAGCGAATAGTTCCTAGTGTGTGATTTTTCAGCCCCGCCGTGGTCGCACCCACCGGGTTATCCACGGGCCGCCCACGGAATCTGTGGGTTGTCGCAAACCGGCGTGTGCAGAGAACGTTGTGCAAGCGGCCCGCCAAGGTCTCCAGTATTTGACAACCCCGAATCGCCGTCTATATAGCCTACCGAGTACAGGAGATCGGGCCGGACTCGGCCTGGAAACAGGAGGCCGTCATGGCCACCCGTGTGGCGTCGACCGACCATCGGGGGTCGGACATCGACTTCCTGCGGCTCCGCGTGCGACTCGCGCTGGGGCAGGGTAGCCTTCCTCCGATCGGTCCGTCCCGGGCCGGTCGGGGCACGGGCAGGCCGTGCGCCGTCTGTGGTGGTCTGGTTTCAACGCGTCAGGTCGGCTATCACGTCGAATCGTCCGCGGGCTCGTTGCCCGCGCACGTCTTCTGCTATCTCGTGTGGCGCGAGCAGTCCGAGGAGTGGCGCCGCGCGGGCGCTCCCTGATTTCAGCGCAGCGGCAACGCGTGTCGCCGGCGCGCCGCCGCGCACTGCTCCCCCGACGCCGTCTGGCGTGACGAGACCGCCTCTGCCCGCGACGATAGTTGCGGAGATCCCGGGCGGTGAGTCCCGGAGGCGCGGGCGCCTCCTGACCGGCCGCTCCTCCGACTCAGATCGCGTTCGCGGCAGCTTGCGCAATTCGGCACGCTCCTTGCCCGGTAGGAGATTCGTCTCAGCCGGAGCAGCGAAAGGAGCTGAAGAATCGCCATGATGCACCGATCGGATCTGCCCGTGACCGTCAAGGAAGAGACGCTTTCCGTCACCTGGAAGGACGTCGGTCTGGGTCTGGGCCGGCTCGGCTTCATAGTGGCCCGGATCGCACTGATCACCCTGACCACCAGCCTGGCGCTCGCGTGGGCGTCCGGCTATGTGCAGGCGCTGGCCGAAGGAGCGCTCCGATGAGGCGCCGACGCGAGGCCGGCTTCGGATTGATCGAGCTGGTGATCACCGTCGGCGTCATCGTGATCATCACCACCCTGGCACTGCCGAGCTTCCTCCGCTATCTGCGGACCGCGGAGGCGCAGGCCGACGCCCGCGAGGTCGCGGCGATCCTCAATCGGGTCCGCCAGCAGGCGATCAAAGAGAACTGCGACATGACGGCCAATCGCAGCACGGGAGGCTTCACGGCCACCAAGGGCGCCAACTGCGCCTCGGGCGCCGGCGGAGCGCTCACCATCACGGGCATGACCAGCGCGGGTCTCTACAAGACCTCGCAGGGCGTCACGCTGTCTGGCTCCACCTCGGTCACGTTCACTCGCCTCGGCAGTGCGACGTCAAACCCGACGTTCACGATCACCAGCACGAAGTACTCCACCACGATGCGCGTCATCGTGGATCTGTCCGGACGAATCACGATCGCTCAGTAGCCGGCTTCCGGTCCACCCTCGGCCGCCGACCTCATGGGTCGGCGGCCCGCTCAGTCCCAGTCTCCGACGGAACGTCCCAGCGCGCACCGCGCGCGCGCCGACGCCCCCGGGCCGGCCGACCCGGCTACTCGACCACGCGGTAGCCCTGGCTCTCGAGCTCCCGCACGCAGTTGTCGCGGGTACGCTTGGCCTCCTCGTCCCACCACCGCTGGCTGACCTTCGCGTCGGCCGTGCACGTGAACGTCCGCCCGGTCTGCGGATGACGCAGGGTCACGGGCGGAGGAGACGTGGCACACCCGGCCAGCGCGAGCGCCAGCATCACCGCCGTCGTCGCCGTCGCGCGCATGTCATGCCCTCCTTCCTCGCCGACCTTGGCGATCGCTGCCGGCGCGGACGGCTGACGATAGAATGTGCCGATGCGCAAGGGCAAGCACGATCCGGCCGAGGAGCTTCGATCGGTTCCGCCTCGCGAGTTCGTGGCGGCGCGCCGCGCGCTGGCCGCGCGGCTCGCCGAGCAGGGCGATCGCGACGAGGCGCGCCGCATCGCGAAGCTGCCGAGGCCGAGCCCGGTGACGTGGGCCCTCAACCGCACCGCCACCGCCCGCCCGCGCGAGCTGGCCGCGCTCGCGGACGCGGTCGATCGCCTGCGGCGGGCGCAGCTGGGGCAGGGCGACCTGCGCGCCGCCACCGAGGCGTATCGCGCCGCCTTCGAGCCGGTGGCGCGCGCGGCCCGGGATGCGCTCGAGGGCGCCGGACCGCGAGCCTCGGCCGCGCGGGATCGGCGGCTGCGCAGCACGCTGCTCGCCGCGGTGGCCGACCGGACGCTGCGTGCGGATCTGAGCGCCGGGCGTCTCCAGAGCGAGCACGCCGATCCCGGCTTCGCGGTGCTGTCGGGGGGACCGATCCCGGCCGCCTTCCTGCGCGAGCGTCCCACGACCCCGCGCGCCGCCGCCGAGGCGCCCGCGACGGTCCCGGCAACGAACTCCGAGACGCGAGGGCCCGAGCCGTCCCAGAGGGGCGACGCCCGCCGGGCCGCGCGCGAGGCCCGCCGAAACGCTCGCGAAGCCCGCCGACGGGAGCAGGCCGCACGGAAAGCCGAGCGGGCCGCCAAGACCGCGGAGCGACGCGTGAGCGCCATGCGCGAGCGGCTGGCCGCGCTCGAGCAGCAGAGCGCGGCGCTCCGCGCCGCCGCCGAGCGGGCGCGGGCCGACGTGAGGTAACGACCGCGCCCTTTCGCCCACCGCGAGCGCCGCACCACCACCGGTGGGGCCGCGCGGGCGCGCGCTTTTTGTGCGGCGCGCGGACACCTCCCACCGGACAATGTCGGCGGCGGAGGTGACCCATGCGCTACGTCTGGACGTACCTGGTGGTGGTGGTGGTGTTCGCCTTCGGATTCCTTTGCGCGTCCGCCTTCACGCTGGGCGACGACTAGCCGCGCGGCCGCCGCCTGCGCCGTCCGGCTCCGGGGCCACCGGAGCCGTATGCTAATATCCGACGGTGCGTATGTCTTCGACGAACCTGCTCGATTGCTCTCCCGCCGAGCTCGAAAGCCTCGCGGAGTCCCTTGGCGCGCCGCGGTACCGCGGCCGGCAGCTGGCCCGCTGGATCTTCGGCCGCGGAGAGGTGGACCTCGATCGGATGTCGGATCTGCCGCGGGAGCTCCGCGTCGCCCTGGCCGCCCAGGCGACGGTGGTGCTGCCGGAGGTGGAGCGCCGGACGCCGTCGCAGGACGGCAGCCACAAGCTGGTGCTGCGGTACGGCGACGGAGCGCGGGTGCAGGCCGTGCTCATGCCGGATGGCGACCGTCTCACCCTGTGCGTGTCGACCCAGGTGGGCTGCGGCTTCGGCTGCGCGTTCTGCCACACCGGCACCATGGGGCTCGAGCGCAACCTGAGCGCGGGGGAGATCCTGGCCCAGGTGATGGTCGCCCGGCGCGGACTCGCCCCGGGCGCGCGCATCACCCACATCGTCTACATGGGCATGGGCGAGCCGCTGGCCAACTACGCGGCGACCGTGAAGTCGCTCCGCGTCCTGACCGATCCCCAGGGCTTCGGCTTCTCCCCGCGGCGAATCACGGTGTCCACGGTCGGGCTGGTGAGCGGCATCGAGCGGCTCTCGCGGGAGAACCTCAAGGTCAACCTCGCCATCTCGCTGCACGCCACCAGCAACGAGATCCGGGACCGCATCATGCCGGTCAACCGCGGCTTCGCGATCGAGGAGCTGCTCGCCGCCTGCCGCCGCTTCCCGCTGCCGTTCCGGCAGCGGATGACGTTCGAGTACGTGCTGCTGGACGGGGTCAACGATCGGCCGGACGACGCGCGGCGGCTGGTGCGCCTGCTCAAGGGCGTCCGCGCCAAGATCAACCTGATCCCGTTCAACGACTGGGAGGGATCGGGCTTCGCGCGCCCGCCGCTGCCGCGCATCCTCGCCTTCCAGGCGATCCTGCTCGAGCACGGGATCACCGCGACGATCCGCTGGAGCAAGGGAGAGGACATCGGCGCCGCCTGCGGGCAGCTCCGCGAGGCGGTCCCGGCATGAGCGGGCCGGTGACGGTGTCGCTCGCCACCCTCGGCTGCCGCCTGAACCAGGTCGAGTCGCAGGAAATCGGCGCTCTCCTCGAGAGCCGCGGCTTCCAGGTGGTGCCGCCGGGGCGACCGGCGCGCGTCCACGTGGTCAACACCTGCACGGTGACCGGCCGCGCCGACTTCTCCGACCGCCAGGCCATCCGTCGCATCACGCGCGCCGACCCCGACGCCTTCGTGGTGGTGACCGGCTGCTGGGCCCAGACCGACGCGGACCGGGCCGCGGCGCTGCCCGGCGTCGATCTGGTGGTGGGCAACCGCGAGAAGTACCGGCTCCCCGAGCTGCTCGACTCGCTCGTGAAGCGCGCGCGGCCCACGGTCGCGGTGGGCGACATCCGCGAGGCCCGCGAGGTGCCGATCGCGCCGCCGGTGCGTCCGGCCGGACGGTCGCGCGCGTTCGTGAAGATCCAGGACGGCTGCCAGCACCGCTGCGCCTTCTGCATCGTCCCGGCCGCCCGGGGGCAGAGCCGCAGCCAGGAGCCGAAGGTCGTGCTGGACCGGGTGCGGGCCCTCGCGGAGGCGGGCTATCCCGATATCACGCTGACCGGAGTGGACATCGGCCACTACGGCGCCGATCTCTACCCGCGCACCACGCTGGCCGCGCTGCTGCGCGAGCTGGCCCGGGTGGACGGCCTGCGCTGGCTCCGGCTCTCGTCGGTGCTGCCGTCGTACTTCACCCCCGAGCTGTTCGACGCCGTCACCACGTTGCCCGCGATGGCGCCGCACCTGCATCTGCCGCTCCAGAGCGGTAGCGACCGCGTGCTCCGCTTGATGCGCCGGCCGTACCACACCGGCATGTACCGCGCCCTGGTCGAGCGGCTCGGCGCGGCCATCCCCGACCTCGGCCTGGGCGCCGACGTCATCGTCGGCCACCCGGGCGAGACCGAGGCCGACTTCGAGGCCACGATGGCGCTCATCCGGGCGCTGCCGTTCTCCTACCTGCACGTGTTCGCCTACTCCGACCGCGCGGGCACCGAAGCGGCGCGACGGCCCGGCCACGTGCCGGCCGCGGTCATCCGCGCGCGGGGCGAGCGGCTGCGCGCGCTCGGTCGCGAGAAGAGCGCCGCGTTCCGCCGCCGGCTCGTCGGCCGCGCGCGAGAGGTGCTCGTGCTCGAGGGCCGCGAGCGGCGGACGGGGCTCCGCGCCGGGCTCACCCCGAACTACGTCGAGGTCCAGTTCGAGGGTCGCGAGGAGCCGGGCCGGCGGATCGCGACGGTGGAGATCACCGCGGTCGAGGGCGACCGGACGCTCGGGCGCCTCGTGGAAGCGGCGCCATGACCGCGGCCCGCGCGGCCGTCCCGCCCGAGGAGCCGGCCCTCGGCATCATCGGGGGCAGCGGCCTCTACGAGATGGAGGGCATCGAGGACCTGCGCTGGGTCCCCGTCCGCACGCCGTTTGGCGAGCCCTCGGATCGCTTCGGCGTCGGACGGCTCGGGGATCGCCGCGTGATCTTCCTGCCGCGCCACGGGCGCGGGCACCGGCTGAGCCCGAGCGAGATCAACTACCGGGCGAACATCTGGGGGCTCAAGTCGCTCGGGGCCCGCTGGGTGGTCTCGGTCAGCGCGGTGGGCAGCATGAAGGAGGACATCCACCCGCTCGACCTCGTCATCCCGGGCCAGTTCTACGACCACACGCGCCGACGAGTCTCGAGCTTCTTCGGGGAGGGCATCGTCGGTCACGTGGGGATGGCCGATCCGGTGTGTCCGGCGCTCGGCGATCTTCTGGAGACGGCGAGCCGGGAGGCGGGGGCCCGCGTGCATCGGGGCGGCATCTACATCTGCATCGAGGGCCCGCAGTTCTCGACCAAGGGCGAGTCGCAGATCTACCGGCGCTGGGGTGTCTCGGTCATCGGCATGACCAACATGCCGGAGGCCAAGCTGGCGCGCGAGGCCGAGCTCTGCTACGCGACGCTCGCGCTGGCCACCGACTACGACGTCTGGCACGAGAGCCACGCGGCGGTGTCGGTGGAGGCGGTGGTGGCCAACCTGCTCAAGAACGTGGCCACCGCCAAGGTGGTGCTCCGCCGCATGATCCCACGGGTTGGCAAGCCGTGTCCCGCCGGCTGCGGGGACGCCCTGGCCAGCGCGGTGATCACCGACCCCGCGCTCTTCCCGCCGCGGACCCGCAAGAACCTGGCGCTGCTGCTCGACCGCTACTTCCCCACGCCCGCGAAGGCGGTCGGGTCCCGGAGGACGCGCCGTGCCTAGCGGAGAGCTCGACGTGGTCGGCATCGGCAACGCGCTGGTGGACGTGTTGAGCCACGCGGACGACGCCCTGATCGAGCGGCAGGGCCTGGTGAAGGGCACCATGCACCTGGTGGACGAGGAGCGCGCCCGCGCCCTCTACGAGGCGATGGGCCCCGGCGTGGAGATTTCCGGGGGCTCGGCCGCCAACACCGTGGTCGGCGTGGCCTCCTTCGGTGGCCGCGCGCACTACGTGGGCAAGGTGCGTGACGATCAGCTGGGCGACGTGTTCGGCCACGACCTCCGGGCCACCGGGGTGGGCTACGACACCCCGCGGGCCACCGGTGGCCCGCCCACCGGACGGTGCCTGATCCTGGTCACGCCGGACGCCCAGCGCACCATGAGCACCTTCCTCGGCGCCTCCGTGCGCCTCGGGCCCGCCGACGTGGACCGCGCCCTGATCGAGCGCGGCAAGATCCTCTACCTCGAGGGCTATCTCTTCGATCCGCCGGAGGCCCAGGAGGCGTTCCGGACCGCGGCGGCCATCGCGCACGCGGCGGGACGCAAGGTGGCGCTGACCCTCTCCGATCCGTTCTGCGTGGAGCGGCATCGGGCGGAGTTCCGCGCCCTGGTCGAGAACCACGTCGACATCCTGTTCGCCAACGAGCTGGAGATCTGCGCCCTCTACCAGGTGCCGAGCGTGGAGGCCGCGGTTCCCCTCGTGCGTGGCCACTGTGATCTGGCCGCGCTGACCCGGAGCGCGAAGGGCTCGCTGCTGGTGCAGGGCGAGACGGTGCACGCGGTCGCGGCGCACCCGGTCTCGGCGGTGGTCGATACCACCGGAGCGGGAGATCTCTACGCGGCCGGCGTGCTGTACGGCCTGAGCCAGGGCCTCGACCTGCCGACGTGCGGGCGGCTCGGCTCGCTGGCCGCAGCGGAGGTGATCGCGCACGTGGGCGCTCGTCCCATGTCGCCGCTGACCGAGCTGGCGGACTCGATCCTGCCGTGAGCAGGCCCGCATGATGGAGCCCGGAGCGACCGGCGGCGCAGGCGTCGACCCCGACCCGGCCGCACTCGCCCCGAAGTACGAGCGGCTGCTGGCCCTGCTGCGGGAGATGCGCTCGGTGGTGGTGGCCTTCTCGGGCGGCGTCGATTCCACGTTCCTGGCCCGCGCCGCCCGGGAGGCGCTGGGCGAGCGCGCGCTCCTGGTCACGGCGGACTCGGAGACCTATCCCGCCGCCGAGCTCGCGGAGACCCGGCGGCTGGCCGGCCTGCTCGGCATGCCCCACCAGGTGATCCAGACCCGCGAGCTCGACCGGCCCGAGTACGCGCGGAACGGCCCCGACCGGTGCTTCCACTGCAAGGAGGAGCTGTTCTCGCGTCTCGAGCCGATCGCCCGGCGCGCCGGCACCGCCCAGATGGTCTACGGGGCCAACATGGACGACCTCGGGGACCATCGCCCGGGCATGCAGGCGGCGAAGGCGCGCGGCGTGCGGGCGCCGCTCATCGAGGCCGAGCTCTGGAAGACGGAGATCCGTGCGCTCTCCCGCGCGCTCGGGCTGCCCACCTGGGACAAGCCGTCCTTCGCCTGCCTCTCCTCTCGATTCCAGTACGGCGACGCCATCACCGCGGACAAGCTGCGCCGGATCGACGACGCGGAGGCCTTCCTGCGGAGCCTCGGCTTCCGGCAGTTCCGCGTGCGCCATCACGACCGGCTCGCCCGCATCGAGCTGCCGCCGGACGAGATGCCGCGTCTCTGGGAGGAGGACCGGCACGCGGCCGTCGTGCGCCGCTTCCGCGAGCTGGGTTACCTCTACGTGACGCTCGATCTGCAGGGCTTCCGCAGCGGCAGCGCCAACGAGGCGCTGCGCACGCTCCGATGGACCGGGAAAAAGTAAGGGCCCTCCTCGACGCGGTGGCCGCGGGCGCCGTCGCCCCCGACGAGGCGCTCGCCCGGCTCCGGGCGATGCCGTACGACGACCTGCGCTTCGCGCGGGTCGATCTGCACCGCTCTCTGCGGCACGGGGTGCCGGAGGCGGTGTACTGCGCGGGCAAGGCGCCGGAGCAGGTGGTGGCCATCGTCACGCGACTGGCCGAGCACCACGACAACGTGCTGGCCACCCGCGCCGACCCCGCGATCGTGGCCGCGCTGGTCGCGAGCGGGCTGCCGTGCCGGGTCCACGAGATGGCCCGCCTCGTGGTGGTGAAGCCGGTCGCGCGGGAGGGTCTCGGGCTCATCGTGGTGGTCAGCGCGGGCACCTCCGACCAGCCGGTGGCCGAGGAAGCCGCGGTGACCGCGGAGGCGATGGGCAACCACGTGGAGCGGATCTACGATTGCGGCGTCGCCGGCCTGCATCGGCTGGTGCCGCACCTGGACCGCCTGAGCGAGGCCAACGCGATCATCGCGGTCGCCGGGATGGACGGCGCGCTCCCGAGCGTGCTGGGCGGGCTGGTCGATCGGCCGGTGATCGCGGTGCCCACCAGCGTGGGCTACGGCGCCTCCTTCGGCGGGGTGGCCGCGCTGCTCACCATGCTCAACTCCTGCGCGCCCGGCGTCTCGGTGGTGAACATCGACAACGGCTACGGCGCCGCCGCCCAGGCCAACCAGATCAACAAGCTCGCCGTCAAGCTCCGGTGAGTCCCCGGCTGGCGTACTTCGACTGCCCGAGCGGCGCCTCGGGGGACATGATCCTGGGCGCCCTGGTGGACGCGGGCGTCCCGTTCGAGGCCCTGGAGCGCGAGCTCGCCGGCCTGGGCCTCGCGGGCTACCGCCTCGAGCGCTCCGAAGTGATGAAGGCGGGCTTTCGCGCCACGAAGGTCGAGGTGCATCTCGAGGGTCATGCGGGCGCCCCCGCCGACGCGAAGCGGGCGCCCGATCCGGGTGCGCCCCATCGGCACCACCCGGGGCATCGAGGGCTCGCCGAGGTCCTGGCCATCCTGGCCGCCGGCCGGCTGGCGCCCCCGGTGCGGGAGATGGCGACCCGGGTCTTCCGGCGCCTCGCCGAGGCGGAGGCCCGGGTGCACGGCACGACGCCCGAGCGCGTGCAGTTCCACGACGTGGGCGCCGTCGACGCCATCGTCGACGTGACGGGCGCCTGTATCGGCCTCCATGTGCTGGGCGTCGACGCGCTCCACGTCGGGCCCCTGCCGGTGGGGGGCGGGTTCGTGGAGGGCCCGCACGGCCGCATCCCGATCCCGGGACCGGCCACCGCGGAGCTGCTGAAGGGCTTCCCGACCACCGACCCCGGCATCCGGCGGGAGCTGGTGACCCCGACCGGGGCCGCGATCCTGACCACGCTGGCGGCGGGGGCGGGGACCATGCCGGCCATGCGGGTGACCGCGGTCGGCTACGGGGCGGGGACCATGGACCTCGAGACGCCCAACGTCCTGCGGGTGTTCGTGGGCGAGGCGTCGAGCCCGGCGGCCACCGAGACGGTGGTCCAGGTGGAGACCACCATCGACGACATGTCCCCTCAGCTCTACGAGCCGCTGCTCGAGCGCCTGCTGGAGGCGGGGGCCCTGGAGGCCTGGTTGACCCCGGTGATCATGAAGCGGAGCCGGCCGGGGGTGGTCCTGACCGCCCTGTGCGAGCCGGCACGGGTCCTCGACCTGTCGCGCGTGCTCTTCGAGGAGTCGTCGACGATCGGGGTCCGCTGGACGGCCTACCAGCGCGCTCGCCTGGCCCGGGAGATGGTCCGCCTCGACACCGCGCACGGCCCGATCACGTTCAAGGTCTCCCGCCTCGACGGCCGTGTGGTCACGGTGACGCCGGAATTCGAGGAGGTCCGGCGCCTCGCGCGCGAGCGCGGGGTGGCCGTGCGCGAGGTGCTCGAGCAGGCACGCGTCGAGGGCCGGCGGCTGCTGCCGTCCCCTTGACAGGGCCTTCCGCCGGGACTACGTTTGAGGGCGCTTTCCCGGCCTCGGACCCCTCAACTCAGGAGGTAGCGCGGTGAAAAAGACCGTGTCGATGACGATCAACGGTGTCCCTCACTCGCACGAGGTCGAGCCGCGGCTGTTGCTCGTGCACTACATCCGGGAGCAGGCCGGGCTGACCGGCACCCACGTCGGTTGCGACACAAGCCAGTGCGGCGCGTGCACGGTGCACGTCAACGGGATGGCCGTGAAGTCGTGCACGCTGCTCGCGGTGCAGTGCGAGGGCGCGCAGGTGCTGACCATCGAGGGCCTCGCCAAGGACGGCAAGCTCCACCCGATCCAGGAAGCGTTCTGGGAGAAGCACGGGCTGCAGTGCGGCTTCTGCACGCCGGGCATGATCATGTCGGCCCATCAGATGCTCTCGCGCAACCCGCGGCCCACCGAGCAGCAGATCCGCCACGATCTGGAAGGCAACCTCTGCCGCTGCACCGGCTATCACAACATCGTCAAGGCCATCCAGTACGCCGCCGAGAAGATGGCGGGGAAGTAGGAGGCGACCATGGCCACCGCCCGCCTGCTCGGCTCGAGCATCAAGCGGCGTGAAGACCCGCGCTTCATCACCGGGAAGGGCAACTACACCGACGACGTCAAGCTGGCCGGGATGACCCACGCCGCGTTCGTGCGCAGCCCGCACGCCAACGCGAGGATCCGCAAGATCGACACCAGCAAGGCGGCCAAGGCGCCGGGCGTCGTCGCGATCTTCACCGGCAAGGACATGACGGGGGTGAACTCGCTGCCCTGCGGCTGGCTCCTGCCCGACCTGAAGATTCCCCCCCACATGCCGCTGGCCACCGACGCCGCCCGCTACGTCGGGGATCCGGTGGCGGTGGTCATCGCGGAGAGCCAGTCCGCGGCGAGCGACGCGGCGGACCTGGTGCAGGTGGACTGGGAGGTGCTGCCCGCGGTGACCGCCACCGAGAAGGCGGCGGCTCCCGGCGCCCCCCAGATCCACGAGGTGGCGCCCAACAACGTGGCGTTCAAGTGGCAGATCGGGGACGCGGCGGCCACCGACGCGGCCTTCAAGTCGGCCGCGGTCACGGTCAAGAAGCGGATCGTCAATCAGCGGCTGGTCGCCAATCCCATGGAGCCGCGGGCGTGCGTGGCCCGCTACGACGACGCGACCGGGGACTGGACGCTCTGGGTGACCTCCCAGAACCCGCACGTCCACCGGCTGCTGATGACCGCCTTCGTGCTGGGCATCCCCGAGCACAAGGTCCGGGTCATCGCCCCCGACGTGGGCGGCGGCTTCGGCTCCAAGATCTTCCTCTACAACGAGGAGACCGTCTGCACCTGGGCCACCAAGCAGATCAAGCGGCCGGTCCGCTGGACCTCGTCACGGCGCGAGGCGTTCCAGACCGACGCCCACGGGCGCGATCACGTGACCGACGCCGAGGTGGCGGTGGCCCGGGACGGCAAGCTGCTGGGGCTGCGGGTGAAGACGACCGCGAACCTGGGCGCCTACCTCTCGACGTTCGCGCCCGCGGTGCCGACCTACCTCTACGCCACGCTCCTGAACGGGGTGTACGAGTGGCCCGCCATCCACGCGGAGGTCACCGGCGTGTTCACCAACACCACCCCGGTCGACGCCTATCGCGGAGCCGGCCGTCCGGAGGCCTGCTACCTGCTGGAGCGGATGATCGACGCGGCGGCGGCCGCGCTCAAGATGGACCCCGCCGAGATCCGCCGGAAGAACTTCATCCCCAAGTTCGACAACGGCTACCAGACCAAGGTCGCGCTCCAGTACGACAGCGGCAACTACGCGGCCGCCTTCGACAAGCTGCTGGGGATGCTCGACTACCAGAAGTTCCGCAGCGACCAGGCCGCCGCGCGCGCCCAGGGGCGCCTGCTGGGCATCGGCTTCTCGACCTACATCGAGGCCTGCAGCATCGCGCCGTCCAAGGTCGTGGGCTCGCTCGGAGCCCAGGCCGGGCTGTGGGAGTCGGGCAAGGTGCAGGTGCATCCCACCGGCAAGGTCAGCGTGTTCACCGGCTCGCACTCGCACGGGCAGGGGCACGAGACCACGATGGCGCAGCTGGTGGCCGATCAGCTGGGCATCCCGCTCGACGACGTGGAGATCGTGCACGGCGACACCGGACGCGTGCCGTTCGGCATGGGCACCTACGGCAGCCGCTCCGCCTCGGTGGGCGGCACCGCCATCCTGATGTCGCTCAACAAGATCAAGGAGAAGGGCAAGAAGATCGCCGCGCACCTGCTGGAGGCGAACCCCAAGGACATGGACTTCGTCAACGGCCAGTTCGTGGTGAAGGGGGCGCCCCAGAAGGCGATCCCGTTCGGACAGGTCGCGCTGACCGCGTACGTGCCCCACAACTACCCGGAGGGCGTGGAGCCCGGCCTCGAGGAGACCAGCTTCTACGACCCGGCCAACTTCTGCTTCCCGTTCGGGGCCCACGCGTGCGTGGTCGAGGTCGATCCCGACACCGGTCACGTCAAGATCCTGCGCTACCTCGCGGTGGACGACGTCGGCAACGTCATCAACCCGATGATCGTGGACGGCATGGTCCACGGCGGCATCGCCCAGGGCGTGGCGCAGGCCCTCTGGGAGGAGGCGGTCTACGACCGCGACTCGGGCCAGCTGGTGAGCGGTAGCCTGATGGACTACGCGCTGCCGAAGGCCGACATGCTGCCCTTCTACGAGACCGATCGGACCGAGACGCCCACGCCGGTCAACCCGCTCGGCGTCAAGGGCGCGGGCGAGACCGGCACCATCGCCTCGACGCCGGCGGTGGTCAATGCGGTGGTGGACGCCCTGTCTGGGCTCGGCGTGGACCACATCGAAGCCATGCCGCTGACGCCGGAGCGGGTCTGGAAGACCGTTCAGGCCGCCAAATCGAAGAAGTAAGGGAGACGCCGACATGTACCCAGCCCAGTTCGAGTACCACACGCCGGGGACGTTGAAGGAGGCGCTGGAACTGCTCGGGCGCCTCAAGGACGACGCCAAGCTGCTGGCCGGCGGCCACAGCCTGCTGCCCGCCATGAAGCTGCGGCTGGCCCAGCCCAAGCACCTGGTGGACCTGCGCAAGATCTCGGGGCTGTCCGGCATCAAGGAGGAGGGCGGCACCCTCGTGATCGGGGCGATGACGACCCACTACCAGGTCGAGACCTCACCGATGGTCAAGGCGAAGTGCCCGGTGCTGGCCGCGGTGGCGGCCCAGATCGGCGACCCGATGGTGCGCAACATGGGCACGATCGGCGGCAGCCTGGCCCACGCGGATCCGGCCGCCGACTATCCGGCCGCGATCATCGCGCTCGGCGCGGAGATGGTGGCCGAGGGCCCCAAGGGCAAGCGCACGATCAAGGCCGACGACTTCTTCAAGGGGCTCTTGACCACCGCGCTGGCGGACGGCGAGATCCTGACCGAGGTGCGGATCCCGGCCCTGCCGCCCAAGACGGGCGCCGCCTACATGAAGTTCCCGCATCCCGCCTCCCGCTTCGCGGTGGTGGGCGTCGCCGCCGTGCTGAGCGTCGACGGCGGCAAGGTGGGCAAGGCGAGCATCGGCATCACCGGCGCGGGCACCAAGGCGGTGCGGGCCAGGGGCGTGGAGGCGGCCATCACCGGCAAGCCCGCGGACGCCGCGTCGATTCAGGCCGCGGCCGAGAAGGCGGCCGAGGGCGTGGACGTGCAGGCCGATCTCCAGGGCTCGGTGGAATACAAGAGCCACCTGCTGCGGGTGTTCGCCAAGCGCGCGATGGAGGCGGCCGCCGCGGCAGCGAAGTAGAGTTCCCGGGTGATCCCCCGGCAGGATCTCGAGCCCCGCGGGCTTCGGCCCGCGGGGCTCTCGTTTGAGCGGGCGCCGTGACCGCGGCGGTGGTGCTGGCCGCGGGGCTGTCTCGACGCATGGGGCGCCCCAAGCTCGTGCTCGAGGTGGCCGGGCGACCGATCGTGCGCCACGCGGTCGAGGCGGTCCAGCGCGCCGGCCTCGATCCGGTGCTCGTTGTCACCGGGCCGGAGCCGGCGCCCATCCAGGCCGCGCTGGAGGGCCTCCCGGTGCGCATCGTCGTCAACCCGGCCCCCGAGGCCGGCCAGTCCGGCTCCGTCCGGGCCGGCATCGCCGCGCTGCCGGCCGAGGTCGAGACGGTGCTGATCGCCCTGGGCGACCAGCCCGCGCTCGACCCCGGCATCATCCCCGCGCTCCTGGCCGCGCACCGGGCGGGAGGACGGCCCATCGTGGCGCCGCGGTACGAGAACGGTCCCGGCAACCCGGTCCTGTTCGATCGCGCGATCTTTCCCGAGCTCCTGGCTCTCACCGGGGACCAGGGCGCGCGGCCGGTGATCGCCCGCGATCCCGGCCGCGTCGAGTGGGTGCGCTTCGGGACCGCCATGCCGCCCGACGTCGATACGCCCGCCGACTATGAGAAGATCCGGAGCGCCGTTCCACCCCAATCCCGCGGTGTAGACTGAGAGGGTTATGAGAGCCGAGATCGAGAAGATCCAGCAGATGATGGAAGGCGCGAACTACGTCACCGACCCCGCCATCGCCACGTCGGTGCACCTGGCCATGACGCTCAAGAAGCCCCTCCTGATCGAGGGGCACGCCGGGGTGGGCAAGACCGAGGTGGCCAAGGTGATGGCGCGGATGCTGGAGACCAACCTCATCCGCCTGCAGTGCTACGAGGGGCTCGACGCGGCTCAGGCCCTCTACGAGTGGAACTATCCCAAGCAGCTGCTCCACATCAAGCTCGAGGAGAGCAGCACCCACACGCTCCGGGAGAAGGAAGCGACGATCTTCTCCGAGCCGTTCCTCATCCGCCGCCCGCTCCTGCAGGCCATCGGGCAGGACGGCAAGCCGCCGGTGCTGCTCATCGACGAGGTGGATCGCGCCGACGAGGAATTCGAGGCGTTTCTCCTGGAAGTGCTCTCCGAGTTCCAGGTGACGATCCCGGAGATCGGCACCATCCGGGCCACGCACCCGCCGTACGTGCTCCTGACCTCGAACCGGGTGCGGGAGCTCTCCGACGCGCTCCGCCGTCGCTGCCTCTACCTCTGGGTGGACTTCCCCACCTTCGAGAAGGAGGTGCGCATCGTGATGCGCAAGGTCCCCGGGATCAACGAGGCGCTGGCCCGGCAGATCTCGCGCTTCATGGAGAGCGTGCGCACGATCCGGCTCTCCAAGGTGCCGGGCGTGGCGGAGACGCTGGACTGGGCCCAGGCCCTCGCCTCGCTCCACGCCGACCACCTGGACGAGGACCTGGTGCTGGAGACGCTCGGCTGCGTGCTCAAGGACGCCGACGACGTCAAGCGGTTCAAGCGCGAGCTGGCGTCGAGCGGGCTGAAGCGCTTCGTGGCGACGGAGGGGTAGATGGCCGGGCCGCGCGATCTCACCACCGCGGTCCTGCGCTTCGGGCAGATGCTCCGGGCGGCCGGGATGCCGCTCACCATCACCGAGCTCATGGACGCGGTGCGCGCGCTGGAGGCGGTGGACCTGCTGGACCGCCGCGACGTCTACCTGGCCCTGCGGACCACGCTGGTGGCCCGCCACGAGGAGTTCCCCGTCTTCGACCGCTGCTTCGAGGCCTTCTGGCGCTTCCAGGCCGAGGAGGGGCAGGGGCTCGAGGGCCTGACCGGGCCCGCCGCGCCCGCCATCCCGGAGGAGCACGCCGGCAACGCCGGCGCCGAGGCCGCGCAGAAGAAGGTCTCCGTGGCGCTCGAGGGGTGGGAGGAGGCGGGGGACGACGACGGAGAGCCGCTCGAGGTCCCCGGAGTGAGCGACAAGGAAATCCTGATGGATCAGGACTTTTCGTCCTTTCCGGTTGAGGATCTGGATGAGGTGGCGCGGCTCACCATCCTCATCGCCAAGCGCCTGGCCCGCCGCATCAGTCGCCGCAAGCGGCCCACCCGCCGCGGCGGCATCATCGACATGCGGCGGACGATCCGGGCCAACCTCATGAAGGGCGAGATCATCGAGCTGCGGAGGAAGGAGCGCCGGCGGCGGAAGGTCCGCCTGGTGCTGCTCTGCGACGTCTCAGGCTCCATGGACCTCTACAGCCGGTTCCTGCTCCAGTTCCTCTACGCGCTGCAGAACGTGTTCGGGCGGGTGGAGACCTTCACCTTCTCCACGCGACTCACCCGGGTCACGGAGCATCTCAAGGGTGCGTCCTACCGGACCGCGCTGGCCCGCCTGACCGAGGTCCGCGACTTCTCCGGCGGCACCCGGATCGGGGAGTCGCTGCAGGAGTTCAACGCCCGGTGGGGCAACCTGGTGGACCGGCACACGATCGTGCTGCTGCTCTCGGACGGCTGGGACACCGGCGAGCCGGACATCCTGGCCAACGAGCTGCTGACCATCAAGCGCAAGGCGGGGCGCCTGATCTGGCTGAATCCGCTGCTGGGCAACCCGTCCTACGAGCCGCTGACCCGCGGGATGGCGGCGGCCCTGCCGCTGGTCGACCACTTCGCGGCGGCGCACAACCTGGCGAGCCTGCGGGATCTCGCCGGGCATCTGAAACTGAGGTGACCTCATGGCCGACGAGCTCTTCGACAATCTGAACCGGCTCAAGCAGAGCGAGTCCAAGGTCGCGGTCGCCACGCTCGTCAACACGCGCGGCACCACGCCCCGGAAGGAAGGCGCCAAGATGCTGGTGGGCGAGGGCGGCCGCGTGCTCGGCTCGGTGACCATCGGCGGCTGCGTGGACGCGCAGGTCATCGAGGAGTCGGCCGACGTGCTGGGCACGAACGCGCCGCGGCTGCTGGAGCTGGATCTGGGCGACGAGGAGGCGTGGGAGATCGGGCTCACCTGCGGCGGGACCATCGAGGTGTTCCTGGAGCCCCTGAGCCTCGGCCGGTCCGACGACGCGACGCTCGCCTTCTACGAGAAGGCGCGCGCCCACGCCGAGCGGGGCGGGCGCGCGGTGATCCTGACCCGGCTCGATGCCCCGCACAACGGGGCCAAGATGCTTCTGCTGGACACCGGCAGCCGCGAGGGCACGCTGGGCGACGCCTTCCTCGACGAGCGCTTCGCGACCGAGGCCCGGCCGGCGCTCGCGGCGGGCAAGTCGCGCACCCTCATGCTGGAGAACGTGCGCGCCTTCGCGGAGGTGTTCACGCCGCCCGCCATCATGCTGATCGTGGGCGCGAGCCACGTGGCGATGCCACTCACCGTGATGGCCAAGGAGCTGGGCTTCCGCACCATCGTGATCGACGGGCGGCCGCGCTTCGCGACGTCCGAGCGCTTCCCCCACGTGGACGCCCTGAAGATCGGCGTGCCCTCGGAGCTCGTCCGGGAGGTCCCGCTGATCCCGACCACCGCGCTGGTGCTGGTCGCCCACGACTACAAGTACGACCTCCCGGTGCTGCGGCACGCGCTGTCCACCCCGGTCGGGTACGTGGGCCTGCTCGGCAGCACCCGACGGGGCACCGCGATCCTGAACCTGCTGCGCGAGGACGGGGTGAGCGAGGAGGCGCTGGCGCGGGTCCACGTGCCGATCGGGCTCGACCTGGGCGCGCAGTCCGCCTCCGAGATCGCGCTCAGCATCCTCGCCGAGGCCCTGGCCACCCAGCGGAACGCCACCGGGATGCCGATCTCCGAGAAGGTGCGCCGGGGGCTCAAGTAACGGAGACCATGAGAGCGATCGCGATCCGGAAGGAGACCGCGCCCGCCGCCTCGGCGCTCGTGGGGCGCATCATGTGCCACGACGTCCGGGACGAGGCGGGGCGCGTGGCCATCGCCAAGGGCCAGACCCTGGACGGGGAGGCCGCCGCGCGCCTGCTCGCGCTGCCGTGGCGCGACCCGGAGGCGCACCTGCTCGAGATGGACCCGGGCGACGTCCACGAGGAGCCGGCGGGCGCCCGTCTGGCCGCCGCCGCGTGCGGCGAGCACGTGGAGGTGAAGGGCTACGCCGGCGGGCAGTGGACCCTGGTGGCCCGGCGGCGCGGCCTGGTGCGGGTCAACGTGGAGGCGCTCCGCGCGGTGAACGCCCTGGAGGGCATGTCGGTCTTCACCCTCTACCACCAGCAGCCGGTGGAGTCGGGCGAGGTGGTGGCCCGCGCCAAGATCACCCCGCTCGCGATCCCGGAGGCGCTGGTCGAGGAGGCGGAGACGTGCGCGTGGACCGCCAAGGGCCTGGTCGCGGTGAAGACCTTCGAGCCGCACGTGCTGGGGGCGCTGAGCCGCGAGAGCCTGACCCCGCCCCAGCGCCAGCGCTTCGAGTCCTCGCTCGCCGAGAAGGTGGACTGGTTCGGCTCGCGCCTGCTCCCGGTGCGCTACGCGGGGGGGGACGCGGCCGCGGTGGCGGCCGAGATGGAAGGCCTGCTGGCCGCCGGCGCCCAGATCCTGATCGCGGCCGGGGCGGGCTCGCTCGATCCGCTCGACCCCGTCTTCGTGGGGCTCGAGCGCCTGGGCGGGCGCATGCTCCGCCACGGGGCGCCCGCCCATCCGGGGAGCCTGCTGTGGATCGCGGATCTCCGGGGCCACCCGGTGCTCGGCATGCCCGCGTGCGGGATGTTCTCCCAGGCGACCACCTTCGACCTGGTGCTGCCGCGCATCCTCGCCGGCGAGCCCACGGGCGCCGCGGAGGTCGCGGCGCTCGGCCACGGGGGGCTGCTCTCGCGGGAGAGCGCGTACCGGTTCCCGCCCTACCGCAAGTCGGGCGCCCGGGGGGAGCTCGCCGAGTGACATGGCGCTCTACAGCGACGTCATCCGCGAGCGGTTCCGGCAGCCGCGGTTCCGCGGCACGCTGGAGCGCCCCGACGTCACGGGGGAGGACGTGAACCCGCTCTGCGGCGACCGGATCCGGGTCCAGGCGCGCGTTCAGGGCGATCGCCTGACCGAGGGCCGGTGGACGGGCGACTGCTGCGCGATCTCGGCCGCCTCGGCCGACGTGCTGCTCGAGATGCTCGCGGGCCAGCCCACCGCGCGGGCGCGCGAGCTGACCCCGGCCAGCATCCTGGAGCGCCTGGACTCCGACATCCGGCCGTCGCGGATGAAGTGCGTGGCGCTGCCGCTCACCGTGCTGCAGGCGGCGCTCGCCCGGGAGGGCCGGCCATGAGCCTGGGTGAGCGCTGCCGCCCCGATTTTCCGATCCTGACCCGCGCCGTGAACGGGCATCCGCTGGTCTACCTGGACTCGGCCGCCTCCAGCCAGAAGCCGGCCTCGGTCATCGAGGCGATCCAGCGGTACTACGAGACCAGCCACGCCAACGTGCACCGCTCGATCCACACCCTGGGCGAGGAGGCCACCGAGCGCTACGAGGCCGCGCGGGACGCGGTGCGCGCCTTCATCGGGGCGCGCACGCGCGAGGAGATCGTGTTCACCCGCGGCACCACCGAGTCGCTGAACCTGGTCGCCCAGGCGGTGGGGCGCACGCTCCGGCCGGGCGACGAGATCGTGGTGAGCGAGCTCGAGCACCACTCCAACCTGGTGCCGTGGCAGATGGTGTGCCGGGACCGCGGCACCGTGCTGAAGGCGATCCCGCTCCTGCCCGAGGGTTATCTCGACCTGGACGCCTACGCGCGCCTGCTCTCGCCGCGGACGCGGATGGTGGCGGTGGCCCACGTGTCCAACGTGCTCGGGACGATCAACCCGGCGGCCCAGATCGTGGAGCAGGCCCACCGGGTGGGCGCGCTCGTGTGTCTCGACGGGGCCCAGGCGGTGCCGCACCTGCCGGTCGACGTGACCGCCATCGGCGCCGACTTCTACGCCTTCTCGGGACACAAGATGCTGGGGCCCACCGGCATCGGCGTGCTGCACGGGCGCCGCGAGGTGCTGGAGCGGCTCGAGCCGGCCTGGGGCGGGGGGGAGATGATCAAGGAGGTCTGGATCGACCACGCCCAGTGGAACGACCTGCCGTGGCGCTTCGAGCCCGGCACCCCGCCGATCGCGGGCGCGGTCGGGCTGCACGCCGCGGTGGAGTATCTCGGCAAGCTCGGCATGGCGCAGGTGAGCGCACACGAGCAGGCGCTGACCGCGGCCGCCCTGGACGCGCTCGCCCCGATTCCCGGCGTCACCCTCTACGGGCCGCGCAACCCGGAGATGCGGGGCGCGGTGGTCGCCTTCAACGTGGAGGGCCTCCACCCGCACGACGGCGCCGCGCTGCTGGACCAGCGCGGCATCGCGGTGCGGGCCGGCCACCACTGCGCGCAGCCGCTGATGAAGCGCCTGCGGATCGCCGGAACGCTGCGGGCCAGCTTCTCGGTGTACAACACGATCCAGGACGTCCAGCGCCTCGCGGAGGGGGTCGCCGCCCTCCGCGAGGCGCTCTGATCGCCGGACTCGGGGCACCTGCCGTGACCGACTGGCCACGCCCCCGGGACGGCTTCGCCTCACCCCGCTTCGCGCAGCCGGCCACGTTCATGCGGCTGCCGTACGTGGGGTCGCCCGCGGGCCTGGACGTGGCCCTCTGCGGCATCCCGTTCGACGGCGGCTGCTCCTATCGCTCCGGCGCGCGCATGGGCCCGCGCCACGTGCGCGAGCAGTCCTCGCTGATCCGCCCCTGGAACTCCGCGCTGCGGGTGCACCCGTTCGAGCGGCTGCGGGTGGCGGACTGCGGCGACGTCGACGTCGTCCCGGTCTCCGTCGAAGGCACGTTCGCGGCCATCGAGCGCACGCTGGCGCCGGTGGTGGAGGCGCGCGCGGTCCCGCTCTGCGTGGGCGGCGACCACACCGTGACCCTCGCGGTGCTCCGCGCGCTGGCCCGCCGGCACGGCCGGCTGGGCCTCGTGCACTTCGACGCGCACCCCGACACGTGGGATCGCTACTTCGGCCTGCCCTACTACCACGGGAGCACGTTCCGCCGGGCCATGGAGGAAGGCCTCATCGACGGCCGGCGCTCGATCCAGGTCGGCATCCGTGGGCCGCTCTACGGGCCGGAGGACTTCGACTTCCACCGCGAGCACGGCTTCGAGGTCATCCGGATCGAGGACGTGAAGGACCACGGCGTCGCCTCGGTGGTGGAGCGCCTGCGCCGCCTCGCGGGTGGTCCCGTCTACTGCTCGTTCGACGTGGACGCGGCGGATCCCGCCTACGCCCCCGGGACCGGCACGCCGGAGGCGGGCGGGCTCACGTCGTACGAGGCGCTCGGGCTCGTGCGCGGGCTGCGGGGGCTCGAGCTCGCCGGGGCCGACATCGTGGAGGTCTCGCCGCCCTACGACGGCCCCGGCGCCATCACCGGCGTGCTGGCCGCCAACCTGCTCTTCGAGCTGCTCTCGGTGGTGGCGCTCGGCCGATAGGCCGCCGCCGCGCCGATACCGAGCCGGGTTGCGAGCCGACGCGGATGCTAAGATGAGGCCGTGAGATCGGCCATGCGTCGGTTTCTCCTCGGCGCCCTCGGCGCCTCCCTCCTGATTTGCTTCGTCGTTGTCGCACCCGCCGGGCCGGTCTCGGCCGCCCAGCCGGTGGACACCATCGAGATGGACTCCGCGATCACCCCGGTCACGGTGCGCCTGCTCACGACCGCCATCGACCGGGCCCAGAGCGACGGCGCCCAGGCGCTGATCGTGCTGCTGAACACGCCGGGCGGGCTCGAGCGGTCGATGCGCTCGATGGTGCAGACCATCCTCGCCTCGCCGATCCCGGTCATCGTGTACGTCTCGCCGACCGGGGCCCGGGCGGCCTCCGCGGGCGTGTTCATCACCATGGCCGCGCACGTGGCCGCGATGGCGCCCGCCACCAACATCGGGGCGGCGCACCCGGTCCCGGTGGGCGGCGGCGGCATGGACAAGGAGATGACCAAGAAGGTGGAGAACGACGCGGCCGCCTTCGCCCGCACGATCGCGGCCGAGCGCGGGCGCAACGTCGAGTGGGCCGAGAAAGCGGTGCGCAATTCCGTCTCGGCCACCGAGCGCGAGGCGGTGAAGCTCAAGGTCGTCGACCTGGTGGCGGACAACGTGCCGGATCTCCTCGAGAAGATCGACGGCCGGACCGTGAAGACCTCCCGGGGGCCGGTGACGCTCGCGACCCGGGGCGCGCCCGTGAAGACCATCGAGGTCGGCTTTCGCGATCGCTTCCTCGCGCTGATCTCGGATCCGAACGTCGCCTATCTGCTGATGATGGGCGGCATGCTGGGCATCTTCTTCGAGCTGTCGAATCCGGGCGCGATCCTGCCCGGCATCATCGGCGGGATCTGCCTGATCCTGGCCTTCTTCGCGTTCCAGAGCCTGCCCGTGAACTGGGCCGGCCTGCTGCTCCTGCTGTTCGGGGTGATCCTGCTCATCGCCGAGATCAAGGTGGTGAGCCACGGCGTGCTGGCCATCGGCGGCGTGGTGTCGATGCTGCTCGGCTCGATCATGCTCTACGACTCCTCCGACGTCACCGGCATCCGGCTCTCGTGGGGCGTCATCCTGCCGACCGTGGGCGCCACCGCCGGCCTCGTGTTCCTCGCGGTGTCCATGGGAATCCGCGCCCTCTACCGGCCCGCCGCCACCGGCCCCAGCGCGATGGTGGGCCGGGTCGGGACCGCCCGGACGCCGTTGCAGCCCGAGGGGCAGGTGCTCATCGACGGCGAGCTGTGGCGCGCGGTGAGCGCCGACGGCGCCATCGAGGCCGGCCAGCCGGTGCAGGTCACCGCGATCGATGGACTCACCCTCACGGTCACGCGCTCCCGCCGACGACCCTGAGGCCCCAGGAGAGTGCCCATGGAAGGCGTGCAGCTGCTGTTCGGGATCATCCCGGTGGTGGTGATCGTGCTCTACATCGTCTTCTCCTCGTTCCGGATCCTGCGCGAGTACGAGCGGGGCGTGATCTTCCGCTTCGGGCGGCGCACCAACGCCATCTTCAACCCGGGCGGCGACGGCTCGGGCCCCGGGCTGGTGCTGCTCATCCCGTTCATCGACAAGATGGTGAAGGTGAGCCTGCGAACCATCACGATGGACGTGCCGCCTCAGGACGTGATCACGCGCGACAACGTGTCGGTCAAGGTGAACGCGGTGGTCTTCTTCCGGGTGCTGGACGCGGCCAAGGCGGTGATCAGCGTGGAGGACTACCTCTACGCCACCTCCCAGATGGCCCAGACCACGCTGCGCAGCGTGCTCGGGCAGCAGGAGATGGACGACCTCCTGGCCGGGCGGGAGAAGATCAACGAGGAGCTCACCCGCATCATCGACCAGCACACCACCCCCTGGGGCGTGAAGGTGGCCGCGGTGGAGGTGAAGAACGTGGACCTGCCCCAGGACATGCAGCGCGCGATGTCCAAGCAGGCGGAGGCCGAGCGAGAGCGGCGGGCCAAGGTCATCAACGCGGAGGGCGAGTTCCAGGCCGCGGCCAAGCTGGGCGAGGCCGCGGAGGTGCTGATGCGGTTTCCGATCGCGGTGCAGCTGCGCTATCTGCAGACCATGCGCGAGATCGCCTCGGAGCGGAACACCACCACGTTCTTCCCGGTGCCGCTCGACCTCTTCACGCCGCTCCTGCGTGTCCTGGGGCAGATGCCGGCCGCGCCGCCGCCCAAGAGCTGACCCCACATCGCGGCGGCACGGGCCGTCCTCCTTGTCGGGCGCGGGGCGACCGAGTACAATGGGCCGATCCCACGGGGGGTTAGCTCAGTTGGGAGAGCGCGGCGTTCGCAACGCCGAGGTCGAGGGTTCGAATCCCTTACCCTCCACCATTTGAAGAATCAGCAGCGAGCCGCACCGCTGCGTAGCGCCGTATCGGAGGGCCGGCAGGAGCGCACTTGCTCCCCGGCCCTCCGTGCTTCTCGGACTGGCGAGGCTCCCCGGCGGAAGAAGCGGCCACGTCTCAGCAGGTGTTACCGAAGAGACACACGATCCACGACCGGCCTGCCGAGTAGGATGGCGGGCATGCAGCCGCCCTCACGTGAGGTGCCGAGGTCGTGACCATCCGATCGCGCCTCCGCCACCTCGCGCCCTGGCTGTCCTCGTCTCCCGTCCTCCGGTCGCGCATCGATCGGGTCGAGATGATGGCCGAGCGCGCCCGCACCGCGTTGACCCACCGCTTCCCGGTCCTGACGCCCCTCCTCATCCGACCGACCCCGCGATCGCTCCAGATCGCCGTCACCGCGCACTGCAATCTTCGCTGCGTCGGCTGCCGCTATGGACGCGACTTCATGCCGGGCCGACAGCTGTCCCTCTCCATGGTCCGGGACCTGCTCGACGATGCGCGGTCGCTCGGCGTCCACAGCGTCCGCTTCTATGGAGGCGAGCCGCTGCTCCATCCCGATCTGGCCGAGATGATCGCGCACGCGGTGCGGCTCGACGTCCTGCCGTGGGTCACCACGAACGGCATCCTCCTGGCGGACACGATCGACTCGCTCTACGCCGCCGGTCTCCGGCGGGTGCGGATCGGCTTCTACGGCGTCGGCGCGAAGTACGACGACTACGTCCAGCGTCGCGACCGCTTCCGCCGGCTGGAGGAGGGCGTGGCGGCGGTGCGGCGGCGCTACGGCTCCCGCGTCTACGTCGGCATCAACTGGCTCCTGATGCGGCCCTCATGCAATCTCGAGGACCTGCACGCGGCATGGGAGTTCGCCGAGCGGTACTCGACGCCGATCCAGGTCGATCTCGTCCACTACTCCTTGCCCTACTTCAGTGAGGGGCCCGACCGCGCGCTGCAGTTCCGCCTCGAGGACCGCTCTGCGGTCGATCGGCTCGTCGCCGAGCTCCTCCGGCTGAAGGCGCGGCGGCCCGAGCTGATCACGCAGTCGATGGCGGGGCTGCGGTCGATCCCGGACTGGCTGATGCTGGGACCGGCGATGCGGGTACCCTGCGATTTCCGGGACACGCTCTGGATCGGGGCCGACGGCACCGTGCAGCTCTGCTACGTCACCTTCCGGCTCGGCAACCTGCACCAGCAGCGCCTTCGCTCGATGCTCTTCGGAGCCGAGCACCACCGGGCGGCCTGCGACAGCTTCCGGCTGAACTGCCCGAACTGCCACTGCAACTATGACCGACGGGTGCAGAAGTACGCCCCGGCCAACGAGCGATACTCCCGGCCGCTGACGGGTGACGCGCCCTCGGGATCGCTACGCCCCGCGGGCATCGGGCTCCACTGGACCGGGCAGACCGACGGTCGCGCGCGCTGAGGCGCGCGGGTGGGGGACTGGCAGGCTAGGCGCGCTTCGCGGCGACGGGCTTGGGCGGGCACATCTTGTGGACCCACACCGAGCCCAGCTTCACGTGGTTGCCGTTCTTCCGGATACGAAGCTTGCACTTGGGGCAGGTCCCCATGTCATTCTCCTCCAACGACGACGTCCGACAGGATGTGACGCGTCGAGCATTATACATGAGCCCGGGAGGAGGCCGTGACCGAGACCTGCATCTTCTGCCGCATCGCCGCCAAGGAAAGCCCGGCGCAGATCGAGTACGAGGACGACGAGATCCTCGCGTTCCGCGATCTCTATCCGAAGGCGCCGATCCACGTGCTGATCGTTCCCCGCCGCCACATCGAGTCCATCGCGCGCCTCGAGCCGGCCGATGCGCCGCTGATCGGCCGCTGCGTGCACGTGGCGCGCCTCCTGGGCGAGCGCACCGGGTACGCCGAGCGCGGCTACCGCCTCTCCTGCAATACCGGGCCGGAGGGCGGTCAGGTCGTCTCCCACCTCCACTTCCACTTCACCGCCGGGCGCCGATGATCCGGGTCCGGGGACTCTACAAGGACTATCCGGGCGGCCATCGCGCCCTCGACGGCGTCGACCTCCACATCGCCCGGGGCGAGTTCGTGGCCCTGATCGGCTCCAGCGGGGCGGGGAAGTCCACGCTGCTGCGCTGCCTGAACGGGCTCGTCATGCCCACCGCGGGAGAGGTCGAGGTGGACGGCATCGCCGTCACCGCGTCCCGGCCGGAGGCGCTGCGGCGCGTCCGATCACGCGTGGGATTCGTGTTCCAGCAGTTCAACCTCCTGCGCCGGCTCAGCGTGCTCGACAACGCGGTGCTCGGACGTCTGGCCCACTCGCCGGGCTGGCGGTCACTCCTGGGGTGGTTTGCCCCCGCCGATCTGGAGCGGACGCGCGCGACGCTGGCACGGGTGGGCCTGGCCGAGCTGGCGGACCGGCGCGTCGATACCCTGTCCGGCGGTCAGCAGCAGCGGGTGGCCATCGCGCGGGCGCTCGTGCAGGCGCCCGCGGTCATCCTGGCCGACGAGCCGATGGCGAGTCTCGACCCCGCTCTCTCGCATACCGTCATGGAGCTGCTGCGGCAGATCAACTCGGAGGATGGGATCACGGTGGTGGCCTCGCTCCACGTGCTCGAGCTGGCCCGGACCTACGGCCGGCGGATCGTGGGCCTGCGGCACGGGCGTGTGGTGCACGACGGCCCCCCCGCCTCGCTCGACGACGCGGCGGCGGCGCGGATCTTCGGGCCGGTACCCTTGGTCGCGCCATGACCCGCTGGAGCCGAGTGGCCGGGTGGGTGGGCCTCGCCGCGGTCTTCGCGTGGTCGGCGATGGCGACCGAGGTGTCCCTCGGCCGGATCGTGGAGGGCCTGCCGTACATGTGGGATTTCCTGCGTCGGATGGTGCCCCCGGATCTTTCGGTGCTCGGCAACGCGATGCGCGGCGCCATCGAGACCATCCAGATCGCGATCGTGGGCACGGCGGTGGCGGCGGTGCTGGCCCTGCCGGTGGGCTTCGCGGCCGCCCGCAACGCGGCGCCGCGCTGGCTCTTCTACTCGAGCCGCCTGTTCCTCAACGCCTTCCGGGCGATCGATACGCTGGTCTACGCGCTCTTCTTCGTGGCCGCCGTGGGCCTCGGCCCCTTTCCGGGCGTGCTGGCGGTGATCGTCTACACCGCGACCGTCCTGGCGAAGCTCTACTCGGAAGCGATCGAGGCCATCGAGCCGGGACCGGTGGAGGCGGTGGTAGCGACCGGCGCCACGCGTCTTCAGGTGCTGCGGTGGGGCGTGCTGCCCCAGCTGGCGCCGCAGTTCCTGTCGTTCACGCTCTACCGCTTCGAGACCAACATCCGCGCGGCCGCGATCCTGGGCTTCGTGGGGGCGGGGGGCATCGGCTTCTACGTCCAGACCTATCTGCGTCTGCTCAACTATCCGGCCGCGGCCTCGGTGCTGATGGTCCTGGTGGCGCTGGTGATGGTGGTGGACTTCGCCTCATCGCGCTTGCGGGCCCGGCTGATCTGAAAAAAGAAACGGCCCCGGGGATGGCCCCGGGGCCGTGGTGGTACCGCTAGAGCGGGCCGCTACTTCTTCAGCAGCTCCATCGCCGCCTTGGCCTTGTCGGCCGCCACGGACGACTTGCCGGCCTTGCACGCCGCCTCCGCCTCGCTCACGAGGGTCGCGGCCTTCTTGTACTCGGCCGAGCGGGGCGACTGGATGTCCTGGCTCCGCGGCGACTGGATGTCCTGGCTCCGCGGCGACTGGATGTCCTGGCTCCGCGGCGACTGGATGTCCTGGCTCCGGGGCGACTGGATGTCCTGGCTCCGCGGCGACTGGATGTCCTGGCTCCGCGGCGACTGGATGTCCTGGCTCCGCGGCGACTGGATGTTCTGGCTGCGCGGAGCCTGCAGATCCTGGCTGCGCGGAGACTGGATGTCCTGGCTACGCGGTGCCTGCACGTCCTGCCGCGCACCGGCTAGCGACCGGGGAGCCTGGATCTCCTGGCTGCGCGGAGACTGGATGTCCTGGCTGCGCGGCGCCTGCACGTCCTGCCGCGCACCCGCCAGCGACCGCGGCGCCTGCACGTCCTGGCTCTTGGCAGTCTGCGTCAGCATGGCCTTCGCTGACGCCACCTCCGGCGGGCACGAGGTCTGCGCGATGCCGGCCGTGGCCGACAGCGACACCATCGTGACCACGCTCAACACACCTGCGAGAACCTTTTTCATCGCTTCCGTCCTTTCTTGCTTCGTTTTCTGGCTGCGTTTTCCTGCTCGATCCACCTGTCCGCCCCGAGCCCCCCCTGGGCCCCGTCCGCGCCTTAGGATGCAGCCGGGGTGCCACCCGTCGCTCTGATCACAAGTCCCTTAGAAATCATATACTTATCGTCGGTACGCCCCGGCCGGCGACGAGGCCGTCGGGGCTTTCTGCCCGGGATCCCCCCTGGACCCCGCCCGACAATCTGCCTCGCGACAGCCCGGTCCGCATGCCCTTGAGGCCCCCGAAGCGCTCTGATACCGTGGGACGCCATGGCCTTCACCCAGAGCAGGCGCTCGTGCGCTCTCGCACTGGCGATCCTGCTCCTGGCAGGAGGATGCGCGGCGCATACCCCGCGCGCCTCGACACCTCGCCACGGCCTGCCGGCTCCCACCCGCGAAGTGCTCCCCAACGGGCTGCGCCTCATCATCCAGGAGCATCGCGCCGCGAGCACCGTCGCGATCCATCTGTGGGCCGGCGTGGGGGGGCGCGACGAGACCGTCGGCGAGCGGGGCTTCTCCCACTTCGCGGAGCACATGCTGTTCAAGGGTACCGCTTCGCGCCCCCGCGGCTTCGTCGAGACCGAGGTCGAGTCGGTGGGAGGCCGCACCAACGCCGGCACCTCCAATGACTACACCTTCTACTACCTGCTGCTGCCCGCGACCCGGACGGTATCGGGCATCCGGCTGATCGCGGACATGGTGCTCAACTCGGTCTTCGACCCGGCGGAGCTGGCGCGCGAGCGCGACGTGGTCTTCGAGGAGATGCGGCTCAACGAGGACAATCCGCGCTCGTCGCTGGGCCGTCAGCTTTACACGCTGCTCTATCAGGGACACCCCTACGGCCGGCCGGTGCTGGGCGACGCGGCCGATCTGAAGGCCGCGACGCGCGAGACGCTGCGAGGGTACTGGTCGCGCTACTACGCGCCGAACAACATGGCCCTGGTGGTGGTGGGCCCGGTCGATCCGGCCGAGGTGCGCGCCGCCGCCATCGAAGCGTTCGGCGCGCGGCCGTCCGCTCCGTTCACGCGCTCGCCCCTGCCGCCGCCGACCCCGCTGGACGGCGTCCGTGCGCGCACGGTCGAGCGGCCGGAGCGCCAGACCCAGCTCGGCCTGGGATGGCTCGCGCCGCCGCTGGGCCATCCCGACATGCCGGCCGTGGACGTGCTGGGCCACATCCTGGGCGGCTCGCGCAGCTCGCGCCTGAACCAGGCCCTACGCGAGCGCGCCCGGCTCGTGTCGAGCATCAACGGCTGGTACGGTGCCCTCCAGGGGGCCGGGGCCATCGGCGTCACCGCTCAGTTCGAGGGTCGCGACCCGGCGGCGGTCGAGCAGGCGATCCTGGCCGAGATCCAGCGACTGCAGGCCGACGGCGTCACCGCCGAGGAGCTGGCGCGCGCCATCACCGCGTCGGAGGCGGAGCGCGAGTTCTCGCGCGAGACGGTGGAAGGCCTCGCGCTCGCGTACGGCCGCGCGGAGACGACCTGGAGCCTCGAGGCCGAGCGGGGCTACGTGGATCGGGTGCGCAAGGTGACCCGGACCGACGTGCTGCAGGCGGCCCGCAAGTACCTGACCCCCTCGTACGCGCGGCTGACCTTCGTGCCGCGGAACCGCGCCCAGTGAGCCTCGCCCGCCGCCTCCTCGTCCTCGCCGTCGTGACGGGCCTCCTGGCCGCCGTGGCGAGCGCCGCGGCCGCGCTGAGCCCCCGACGGGAGCGCCTGCCGAGCGGGCTCACCGTGCTGGTGCGCGAGAACTCGGCCACCCCGGTGGTGGCCGCCTCCCTCTTCGTGCGCGTCGGCTCGCGGTGGGAGACGGAGGACGACGCCGGCATCACGCACCTGCTCCAGCAGGTGCTCCTGAAGGGGACCGCCACCCGGTCCGCGCTCGAGGTGGCCGAGAGCGCGGAGGCGCTCGGTGGCGGCATCAGCGCCTCGGCGGACATGGACTTCTCGGAGGTGCGCGCCACCGCGCTGGCCCGCAACTGGAAGAAGATGCTCGAGCTGCTCGCCGACGTCGCGCTCCACCCCACGCTGCCCGAGGCGGAGATCGAGGGCGAGCGCCAGGCGATGCTGACCGCGCTGCGCAGCCGGCAGGACCAGCCCTTCCCGCGCGCCATGGACACCGTGATGGCAAAGGTCTACGGCGAGCATCCGTACGGCCGCCCCATCCTCGGCCGTCCCGTCGCGCTCGCGAAGATCGATCGCGCCGCGCTCGTCTCCCACCACCGGCGCTTCTATCGCGCCCCGCGGATGATCCTCGCGGTGAGCGGGGACGTGGACGCCCGCGACGTCGTGGAGGAGATCGCGCGTCTCTTCGCCGCCGCGCCGGCCGGGGAAGGGGACGCGGACCCCACCCCCGCCGCCGCGGTGGCGCGGGCCGACCGCACCGTGATCGTCAAGCCTTCCGCGCAGGCCCAGGTGGTGGTGGCCTTCCTGGCCCCGCCCACGTCGCATCCCGACTACGCGGCGGTCAAGGTGCTGGCCACCGCGCTGGGGGGCGGCATGGCGGGCCGGCTCTTCACCGAGGTGCGTGACAAGCAGGGCCTGGCCTACTCCACCGGGGGCGCCTATCCGTCGCGCCTCGGGCCGGGCGTGCTGTACATGCAGCTCGGCACCGCGCCCGCCAACCAGGCGCGGGCCGAGGCCGCGATGCTGGGCGAGCTCACGCGCATCCAGCGGGAGCCGCTGGGCCCCGGCGAGCTCGCGCGGGCCAAGGCCTACCTCCTGGGCCAGTTCGCGCTGGACCGCCGCACCAATGCGCGGCTGGCGTGGTACGACGCGTTCTTCGAGGCGCTCGGCGTGGGTCCCGACTTCGCGGACCGCTACGTCCAGGCGGTGGAGGCGATCACCGCCGAGGACGTCCTGCGCGTGGCGCGCACGTACCTGGCCGCGCCGACCATCGTGACCCTCGGGCCCGCCGGGAAGTAGAGCACCGTGTTCCCCCTCAAGGACGACAACCCGAGCGCGACCGCCCCGCTCGTCACGGTGCTGCTGATCGTGCTGAACGTGCTGGTGTTCGTCTACCAGATCTCCCTGTCGGTCGGCGGGCCCGAGGGCGCCCGGGCGGCGCAGGCGTTCATCGAGGAATTCGGTCTCGTCCCGTGTCGGCTCACCGGCGCCTGCCGCGTCGCAGCCGATCTGCCGTCCCCGATGCTGACCATCTTCTCCTCGATGTTCATGCACGGGGGCCTCTTCCACATCGGCGGCAACATGCTCTACCTCTGGATCTTCGGCAACAACGTCGAGGACACGCTGGGGCACGGCCGCTTCCTGATCTTCTATCTCCTCTCCGGCGTCGCGGCCGCGCTGGCCCAGACGGTGGTCGGCCCCTCGTCCATGGTGCCGATGGTCGGGGCCAGCGGGGCGATCTCCGGCGTGCTGGGCGCGTATCTCATCCTGTTCCCGCACGCGCGCGTCACCACGCTCATCATCCTGGGATTCTTCTTCCGCCTCGTGCACATTCCGGCGGTCATCGTGCTCGGGTTCTGGATCGTGGTGCAGGTGCTCAACGGCCTGGGCAGCTTCGGGGCCAGCGGCGGGGTCGCCTTCTTCGCCCACATCGGCGGCTTCCTCGCCGGGATGGGCCTGCTCTTCGTGTTCCGGCCACGATCGCACGGCCGCATGGTCTGAGCGGGCGGCCCGCGCCTGAAATGGGGCGGGTCCGGGGGTTCGACTATATAATCGTGACCGTTGAAATTTCCCCGACCGTCCGCTGGGGCTCTGGAGCCGCGTATGAACGCCGTGTTCACGCCGTTTGCTGGTGCGAACGGCCCGCGGGTGTCCAGAATCGCTAGGTTTTCCGGGCGCTTGAGCCCGGCCCGCCGCACCACCCTCCAGGAGGTTCCTTTGACCGAAGGCGAACGAGCCCGGGGATCGGCCGCGCCAGGGCGCGGGCCGATCGAGGGCTCCCGAAAGGAGCCGGCGTGAAGAGGTTCCCCAAGAAGCGCGGCCTGTCGAAGCCTGCCGTTGCGCACCGAAAGACCGCCCCCGGATCCCGCGGCAAGGCGAAGCCCGCACCCGAGCGGCGGGGTCCGGACAACCGGGCCAAGACCAAGATCCGGCTGGACGTGGCGCTGGTGCAGCGTGGCCTGATCGAGTCGCGCGAGAAGGCAGCCCGCGTCATCCTCGCCGGCGAGGTGCTGGTCGACGGCCAGCGGGTCGACAAGGCGGGGGCCCTGGTCACCCCGGGGGCCAGGCTGGAGCTGGCCGCGCGTCCGCGGTTCGTGAGTCGGGGAGGAGAGAAGCTGGCCCACGCGCTCGCCGCCTTCGGCATCGATCCGCGCGGCCGGGTCGCCATCGACGTGGGCGCTTCCACGGGCGGGTTCACGCATTGCCTGCTGGAGCACGGCGCGGCCAAGGTCTACGCGGTGGACGTCGGTCACGGGCAGCTCGATCCCAAGCTCCGCGCGGACGGCCGCGTGGTCGTGATGGAGAAGACCAACGCGCGCAACCTCCCGGTGGACTCCTTCCCCGAGTCCCCCTCGCTCGCCACCATCGACATCTCGTTCATCTCGCTGGAGAAGGTGCTCCCGTCGGTCTTCGGGGTGCTGACCTCGCAGGGCGAGGCGGTGGTGCTGGTGAAGCCCCAGTTCGAGGTGGGCAAGGGGCAGGTGGGCAAGGGGGGCGTGGTCCGCGACTTCTCGCACCACCGCGCGGTGATCGCGCGCATCGCCCGCTTCGCGGTCCTGCACGGCTGGCACGTGCGCGGTGTCACCGCCTCCCCGCTCAAGGGCCCGAAGGGCAACCGGGAGTTCTTCCTGCTCCTGACCAAGACCGGGCGCACCCTCAGCGAGCTCGACGCGCTCATCACGAAGGTGACCGAGGAGGAAGGGCCTCCCGCGTGAAGCGGCTGGGCATCGTCGCCAAGACCGACCGCGACGAGGCGCGCACCGTCGTGCCCCAGCTGCTGCGGTGGTGCGCGGAGCGCGACATCCAGCCGATCCTGGAGAAGGACACCGCGGGGCTCTGCCCGCACGCGACGTGCGGCGTGGTGGGCCGCTCGGAGCTGCCGTCGCACTCGGATCTCCTGCTGGTGCTGGGCGGCGACGGGACGCTGCTCAGCATGGCGCGGATGGTGGGCGACCTGGGCGTGCCCATCCTGGGCGTCAACCTGGGCGGGCTCGGCTTCCTCACCGCGCTGACCGTGGAGGAGCTCTTCCCCGCGCTCGAGGCCTACCTGCGGGACGAGCTCGTCATCGAGGACCGCATGCTGCTGGAGGCGCGCGTCTACCGGCAGGGCGAGCGACTGGGCGAGTACGCGGCGCTGAACGACGTGGTCATCACCAAGTCGGCCATGAGCCGCATCATCCGGCTCGAGGTCGCGGTCGACGGCGATTTCGCGACCGGCTACCGCGCGGACGGGCTGATCGTGTCCACCCCGACCGGCTCCACCGCCTACTGCCTCTCCGCGGGCGGCCCGATCGTGTACCCGACCATGGACGCGGTCGTGCTCACGCCGATCTGCTCGCACACCCTGACCAACCGGCCCATCGTCCTGCCCGCGACCCAGCGCATCTCGATCACGCTGCTCACCGACCAGGACGTGATGCTCACGCTGGACGGCCAGGTCGGCTTCGCGCTCAAGGCCAACGACACCGTGGAGGTGCGGCGGGCCACCGCCCGCACGCGCTTGCTCCGCGTGCCCCAGAAGCACTTCTTCTCGGTCCTCCGCACCAAGCTCAAGTGGGGGGAGCGATAGGGATACAGTTGAGCGCGGCCGGACCGGGAACGTAGCATGGCCGGCGCGATGCTGCGCGAGCTGGCGATCCGCAACCTGGCGGTGGTGGAGGACGCCCGGGTGCCTTTCGCCCCCGGCCTGAACGTGCTCACCGGCGAGACGGGGGCCGGCAAGTCCATCGTGGTCGACGCGCTGCTGCTGGTGACCGGCGCGCGCGCCCAGCCCGACTGGATCCGCACCGGCGCCGAGACCGCCCTGGTCGAGGCGGTGTTCGACATCGATCCGACCGGCCCGGTGGCCGCGTTGCTCGACGAGGTCGGTCACCATCCGGGCGACGGGCAGCTCGTGATCCGGCGCGAGCTGGCCCGCTCGGGCCGCCATCGCGCCTTCGTCAACGACGGGGCCGCGACCGTGGGCCTGCTCGAGCGCCTGGGCGACCTCCTGGTCGAGGTGCACGGCCAGCACGAGCACCAGCGGCTGATGGAGCCGGCCCGGCAGCTCCTGCTGCTGGACCGCTTCGCGGATGCGGAGCAGCGCCGCGACGCGGTGGCCGCGCTGGTCCACCGGTGGGAGGAGGCGCGGGCGGCCCTGGAGCGGCTCCGCCGCGAGCTGCGCGAGGGGGCGCAGCAGGAGGACCTGCTGCGGTTCCAGGTCGCCGAGATCGACGATCTGCGACTCCGGGACGGGGAGGAGGACGAGCTGCGGGCGGAGCGCTCCCGCCTGCAGCACGCGGAGCGGATCGTGGCCGGCCTGCAGGAGACGGTCGGGCTCCTCTACGATGATCCCCAGGCCGTCACCACGCGGCTCGCCCGCGCCGCCGCGCTGCTGCGCGACCTCTCCCGCTTCGAGCCGGACGCGGCCGCCTCCATCGAGGCGATCGAGGCCGCGCAGGCCCACCTGGAGGACGTGGTGGGCCGGGCGCGCGCCCTGCGAGACCGGGCGGTGTTCGACCCGGAGCGCCTCGAGCAGATCGACGGCCGCCTGGACGCGATCGTGAAGCTCAAGCGCAAGTACGGCGACTCGGTGGCCGCCATCCTCGCCCACCGGCAGGAAGCGGCCGCCGCGCTGGATCGCCTCACCCGTCACGACGCGATCGCGGAGGAGATGGAGCGCGCGGTGGCGGAGGCGGCCCGCGCGGCGGCGGCGGAGGCGGTGGCGCTGTCGGCGGCGCGGACCCGCGCCGCCGAGCGGCTCGAACGCCTCATCCAGAAGGAGATCCGCGGGCTCGGCATGGAGCACGGCCGCTTCCGCGTCGCCCTGCGGCGCGAGCCGGCCGGGACCGACGAGCTGGCCGCCGGGCCGGAAGGCTGGCGGGTGGGACCGCGGGGCGCGGAGAGCGCGGAGCTCCTGCTCTCCGCCAACCCCGGCGAGGAGCTTCGCCCCCTCGCCAAGGTGGTGTCGGGCGGAGAGCTCTCCCGGGTGATGCTCGCGGCCAAGACGGTGCTGGCCGCCGCGGACGACGTGCCGGTGCTGGTCTTCGACGAGGTGGACGCGGGCATCGGCGGCCGGGTGGCGGACGTCGTCGGCCAGAAGCTGGCCGCCACCGCCGCGGGGCGGCAGGTCCTCTGCGTGACCCACCTCGCCCCCATCGCGGCGCACGCGGCCCACCACCTGCTGGTCGAGAAGCGGGTGGCGCGCGGCGCCACCCGGACGACGGTGAGCCCGCTGCCCGCGGCGGCGCGGGTGGACGAGCTGGCCCGCATGCTGGGCGGCGAGCGCGTCACCGAGGCCTCTCGCCGGCACGCCCGCGAGCTCCTGAAGGACGCCCGCTGACCCGCCCGCGCCGCCGCCTGCCGGCCGGACGTGGCGGCTGGTGTAAGATGAGGCCCTGATGCTGAACACCCTCTTCCGCTCGATCTTCGGCACCAAGCACGAGCGCGACGTCAAGCGCATGCGCCCCGTGGTCGCCGAGATCGGCGCGCTCGAGCCCGGCCTGCAGGCCCTGTCCGACGAGGCGCTCCGCGCCCGCACCGTGGAGTTCCGCCAGCGCCTGGCCGACGGGGTCGAGCTCGACGAGCTGTTGGCGGAGGCCTTCGCGACGGTCCGCGAGGCGGCGCGCCGCACCGTCCGGATGCGGCACTTCGACGTGCAGCTGATGGGCGGCATGGTGCTCCACGCGGGCAAGATCGCGGAGATGGCCACCGGCGAGGGCAAGACGCTGGTGGCCACCCTGCCCGCGTACCTGAACGCGCTGCCCGGCAAGGGCACCCACGTGGTCACGGTGAACGACTACCTGGCCCGGCGCGACGCCCAGTGGATGGGGCCGATCTACCACGCCCTGGGGCTCACGGTGGGCGTCATCCAGCACGAGGTGCAGTACCGGTACGATCCCACCTACGCCTCGTCCGACGTCCGGCTCGCCTCCCTGCGCCCCTGCACCCGGAAGGAAGCCTACGCGGCCGACATCACGTACGGCACCAACAACGAGTTCGGCTTCGACTACCTCCGCGACAACATGCAGTTCAGCCTCGACGACATCGTCCAGCGCGAGCACTTCTACGCGATCGTGGACGAGGTGGACTCGATCCTGATCGACGAGGCGCGCACCCCGCTCATCATCTCCGGGCGGGACCGGAGCGCGGAGAGCCGGGCCCCGCTCTACGAGAAGGTGAACCGCATCATCCCGCGCCTCAAGCGCGCCGCCACCATCGTCGAGGGCAAGCTGTCCGAGATCGAGGAGCAGGCGGAGGGCGACTTCATCGTGGACGAGAAGGCCCGCACCGTCTCCCTCACCGACCAGGGGGTGGCGTACTGCGAGCGCCTGCTCGGAATCGACAACCTCTCGGACCCGAGCCACATCGAGATCGCCCACCACATCCACCAGGCGCTCAAGGCCCACCACATCTTCCACAAGGACGTGGACTACGTGGTGAAGGAGATGGAGACGGTCGACGACCAGGGGCGGGTGGTGCTCCAGCCGCAGGTGATCATCGTCGACGAGTTCACCGGGCGGATGATGCCCGGCCGGCGCTGGTCCGACGGCCTGCACGAGGCGGTGGAGGCGAAGGAAGGCCTCAAGATCGCGCGGGAGAACCAGACCCTCGCGACGATCACCCTGCAGAACTACTTCCGGATGTACGACAAGCTCTCGGGCATGACCGGCACCGCGGCCACCGAGGCCGAGGAGTTCGCCAAGATCTACAAGCTGGACGTGACCGTGATCCCCACCAACCGCCCGCTCCGGCGGATCAACTTCCCGGATGTGGTCTACAAGACCGAGCGCGAGAAGTTCGACGCGGTGGCCAACGAGATCGCGGAGCGGCACGGCAAGGGACAGCCGGTGCTGGTCGGCACGGTGTCCATCGAGAAGTCGGAGCGCCTGTCCAAGCTGCTCAAGAAGCGCGGCATCGCGCACCAGGTGCTGAACGCCAAGTACCACGAGCGCGAGGCGGAGATCGTGGCCCAGGCCGGGCGGGAGAGGGCGGTGACCATCGCCACCAACATGGCGGGGCGCGGCACCGACATCCTGCTCGGCGGCAACCCCGACTTCCTGGCCAAGAGCCTGCTGAGCAAGAAGGGCCTCGATCCCGCCACCGCGCCCGCGGAGGCGCGCGAGGCCGCGTGGACCGAGGCCAAGAAGCTCACCGATCCGGAGCACGATCGGGTCGTCGAGCTCGGGGGCCTTCATATCATCGGCACCGAGCGCCACGAGTCCCGTCGGGTCGACAACCAGCTGCGGGGCCGGTCCGGCCGCCAGGGCGACCCCGGCTCTTCCCGCTTCTACCTCTCGCTGGAAGACGACCTCCTCCGCATCTTCGGGTCCGAGCGCATCCAGCGCATCATGGATCGCCTGGGCATGGAAGAGGGAGAGCCCATCGAGCACAAGCTGGTGACGCGCGCCATCAGCACCGCCCAGAAGCGGGTCGAGACGCGCAACTTCGAGATCCGCAAGCACCTGCTCGAGTACGACGACGTGATGAACAAGCAGCGCGAGATCGTCTACGGGCTGCGCCGGCAGGTGCTGGAAGGCGAGAGCCAGGAGGAGACGGTCCTCGAGTGGATCGACGAGCTCGCCGCCGCGGTGGTGGAGCGCTACGCGGCCGCCGACGCCCATCCGGAGGACCGGGACCTGGTGGGGCTCAACGAGGCGCTGAACCGCCAGTTCGACTTCCGGATCCCGACCGAGACCCTGGAGCAGATCGGCGACCACGGGGCGCTGGTCGAGGCGGTGTCGCAGGCCGCGGAGCAGCACTACCGCGCGCGCGAGCGCGAGATGGGGCCCGAGATGTTCCACCGGCTCGAGCGGTGGATCGTGCTGGGGCTCGAGTGGGACGGCGGCGGCTTCCGCGGCATCAACCAGCTGTGGCGCGAGCATCTCCTGAACATGGATCACCTGAAGGAGGGCATCGGGCTTCGCGGCTACGGCCAGCGCGACCCGCTGACCGAGTACAAGAAGGAAGCCTTCGACATGTTCCAGGAGATGATCGACAGCCTCAAGGAGACGACGGTCGAGCAGCTCTTCAAGGTGCGCATGACCCGGGAGGAGTCGCCCGGGACGGTGGTCACCGCGCGCTCCGGGCAGTGGAACGAGACCCGCGGAGAGGAGCCGCGCGAGACCGGGGTCCCGCCGCGGCCCGCCGCGACCCGCAGCGAGCCGCGGGTGATCGACGGCCAGAAGGTCGGGCGGAACGACCCGTGCCCGTGCGGATCCGGCAAGAAGTACAAGAAGTGCTGCCTGCTGAAGGGAGCCTGACGCGGCCCGCCCCCGGGACCTCGGTCCCGCCAATATCTAGTGCCGGATAGCCCTCGGGCCCCCACGCGTGGGGCTTTTTTCTTGGTTGATCCCGGGGCCGTGTGCTATCAATGAACCACGCCCTGCGTGGGCGCTGTTCATGCGACTCGAATCGATCCTGATCCACGGCTTCAAGTCGTTCGCCGAGAAGACGGAGGTGAAGGTCTTCCCCGGCGTCACCTGCATCGTCGGCCCCAACGGCTGCGGCAAGTCCAACGTCGGCGACGCCATTCGCTGGGCGCTCGGCGAGCAGAGCCCCAAGACCCTCCGCGGCGCCAAGATGGAAGACGTCATCTTCCACGGCTCCGCCTCTCGCAAGATGGTCGGCATGGCGGAGGTGAACCTCGTCTTCAACAACGACGGGAGCCTCGCCGTGCCGTGGAGCGAGGTCTCGGTGGCGCGGCGCCTCTACCGCACCGGCGAGAGCGAGTACCTGCTGAACGGCAACGTGTGCCGGCTCCGGGACGTGCAGGACCTCTTCGCCGGAACCGGCGTGAATCCGAAGGCTTACGCCCTGATGGATCAGGAGCGGCTCAACCACGTGCTGACCGCCAAGCCGTGGGAGCGCCGCCTGTTCATCGAGGAGGCCGCGGGGATCGCCCGCTACAAGCAGCAGCGCTCCGAGACTCAGGGCAAGCTCGAGGCCACCCGCCTCAACCTCCAGCGTCTGCGTGACGTGATGGAGGAAGTGAGGCGTCAGGTCTCGTCCATCGAGCGGCAGGCGCGCAAGGCCCAGCAGTACAAGGCGCTGCAGGCCGAGCGGCAGGGGCTCGACCTCGCCCTGCTCGCCGCCGACTACGCGGCGCTGGCCGGCCAGCACGAAGCGGTCGTCCGCGAGATGGAATCGCTGCGCGAGTCGGAGGAGCAGCAGCGCTCGCGGATCGCCACGCTGACCGGCCGCCAGGCGCTGCAGGCCGCCGCCATCCAGGACACCGAGTACCGCCTCGGCGACCTGCGGCAGTCGGTCCAGAAGATCCAGGGCGAGGCGGAGCGCCTGCTGGAGCGCCGCGAGCAGATGGGTCTCCAGATCCAGGATCTGCTGGCGGAGGAGACGCGGCTGGCCGAGGAGATCCGCGGCCTCGCCGAGCGGCGGGTCGCCCTCTCGGCGGAGCGCGAGGACAAGGGCGCGGCCCTCGAGGAGGCCCGGCAGCGGCTGGGCGAGCAGGACGGTGAGGTGCGCCGGATCGAGGCCCAGATCGAAGCCTGCCGCTCCGCGCTCAGCGAGCGGCGCGAGCGCTTCGAGGCCCTGCGTCTCGAGCAGATCCGGGTGACGGGCGCTCGCGCCGATCTCACTCGGTCGAGTGGCGAGCTGCGCGAGCGGAGCGCCCAGGCGGAACGTCGGGCCGAGCGCCTCGCCGCCGAGCTGGCCGCGGCCCGGGCCGAGGCCGACACGCTGGCCGCCACGCGGCTGCGCCTCGAAGCGGCGCGGCAGCGCACCGGCGCTCAGCTCTCCCTGCTGAGCAGCGAGCTGCAGGAGATCGACGCCGCGCGGCGCGATCGGGAGGCGGTCCGGGCCGCCGCCCAGGAGACGCTGGCCGAGCTGCGGGTCAAGCTCGCCTCTCAGCGGTCGGCCCTCGACGCGCTCGAGCGGCTCGAGCGGGAGCGCGAGGGCTACGGGGCGGGGGTGCGGGCCATGTTCGCCCGCACCGCCTCCGGGGATCTGAGCGGCGTGGTGGGCACGGTGGCCGACCTGCTGGAGGTGCCCAACGGGCTCGAGGCCGCGGTGGAAGCGGTGCTGGGCGATCGGCTGCAGTGGGTGGTGGTCGAGCGCTTCGAGCACGCGCGGGCCGCGCTCGACTACCTCGACCGGGAAGGGGCCGGCGCGGCCACGCTCCTGCCGCTCGAGACGCTGCCCCCGGCCCCTCCGGTGCCGGAGGACTCGGACGAGGTGAGATGGGCGGCCCGGCTCATCGGCGGGCCGCGGCCGGCCCTGCTGCACCATCTGCTCGGACGGGTCGGCGTGGTCGCCCATCTCGACGCGGCCGAGACGCTGTGGCGCCGCAACGGAGTGGTGGCCACCTATGTCACGCGCTCCGGCGAGGTGCTCTCGCCGAGCGGCCGCCTCACCGGCGGCCACCGGATCGGCGAGCGGCAGAGCAACGATCTGTCGCTCCTCGGCCGCAAGCGCGCGATCCGGCAGCTGGTCGAGGAGCTGGGCACGCTCGACCGCGAAGCCGACGCCGCCGCCGCGCACCTCGAGGCGGTGGAGGGCGAGGTGACGGCCCTGCGGGCGCGGCTCGAGGGCCTGCAGTCCAACTACCAGGCCCAGGAGAGCGCGCGCGTCTCGGGAGAGAAGGACCTCGAGGCGGCGGCGCGCGAGGCCGACCGCGTGGCCCGACACCTGGAAACGCTGATCGCGGAGAACGAGCAGCTCGAGGCCGAGCGCCGGGAGACCGCCGCCCACCTCGAGCAGATCGAGCGCGAGATGGCGGCCGCCGCCGAGCAGGAGGCCCGGCTCGGCGCCGACATGACCGCGCTGCAGGGGCTGCTCGAGGCCGGACAGGGCGACGAGACCGGCCTCACCGAGCGGCTCACCGCCTGCCGGGTCGAGCTGGCGACGGTGGCGGAGCGCGTCGACTCCCTGGGACGCGACATTGAGCGCATCCAGGGCCTCGAGCGGGATTTCGGTCAGCAGCAGGAGCAGTCGGCATCCCGCCGGGCCCAGACCGCGGAGCGGCGCGCGGATCTGGCCGCGGAGCGCGAGCGCACCGACGCCCAGGCCCGCGAGGCGGTGGCCGAGCGCGATCGGCTGGAGGCCGAGGTCGCGGTCATCGCGGAGGAGCACCAGCGTCAGCTCGCCGAGCGGCAGGCGGTCGAGGCGGAGCTGCGCGAGGTCCAGCAGCACCTGAACGGGCTGGTCAGCCGGCTCCACCAGCTCGACCTCATGGAGACGGAGGGCCGCGTGCGACGCGAGGAGCTCCTGCAGGAGGCGCGGCGGCGCCACGCGGTGGACAGCGTCGACGCCCTGCTGGCCGCCCACGACGCCGCGCGCGACCTGGGCGAGGTCCGCCAGCGGCACGAGGAGCTCTCCACCAAGCTCGACGCGATGGGCCCGGTCAACCTGGTCGCGGACGAGGAGTTCCGCGAGCTGACCGAGCGGCTCGAGTTCCTGCGCACCCAGCACGACGACGTGGTGGCGTCCATCAAGGACCTGGAGAAGGCCCTGCGCGGCATGACGCGCACCGCGCAGGAGCGCTTCCAGGAGGCCTTCGACGACATCAACCGTCACTTCAGCGGGATCTTCTCGCGCCTGTTCGAGGGCGGCCGCGCCGAGCTGCGCATGGTGCCGCCCGAGGAGGGGGAGGACGATCCCCTCGAGCTGGGCGTGGAGCTGATGGCCCAGCCGCGCGGCAAGCGCCTGCAGGCGGTCACGCTGATGTCGGGTGGGGAGAAGGCGCTCACCGGGCTGGCCCTGCTGTTCGCGATCTTCTACCACCGGCCGAGCCCGTTCTGCGTGCTGGACGAGGTGGATGCGCCGCTCGACGACGCCAACATCCATCGCTTCATCCGGGTGCTGCGGGAGCTCTGCACGCAGACCCAGTTCATCGTGATCACGCACAACCGCAAGACCATGGAGTCCGCCGACGTGCTCTACGGCGTGACCATGGAAGAGCCCGGCCTGTCGCGCCTCGTCTCGGTCAAGCTGACCGAAGCCTGACCCGGCGCTACACTACCTCGCATGGAGCAGGCTGAACCCGGAGGTGCGTCACTCGGCGCGTACCTGCGATCCCTCCGCGAGGCCAGGGGCAGCTCGCTGGAGGACATGGCGCGCTCGACCCGCGTGGGAATCCGCCACCTGGAGGCCCTGGAAGACGAGCGGCTGAACGACCTGCCGTCGCCCGTCTTCGTGCGGGGCTTCATCCGCGCGTACTGCGGATTCCTCCGCGAGAGCCCGGACCCGGCGCTGGCGCGGTACGAGCGCCTGGCCGGGGCGCGCACCGCCGCCCGGGCCGCGACCGCGATCCCCCGGGCGGGCACGAACTGGGCGTTGAGCTCGCTCGTGATCGGCCTGGTGCTGCTCGTGATCCTCGGGTTGAGCCTCTTCCTGGTCAACCAGAGCATCAGGCGACCGGCCGTAAGTCTGCCCAGCGCCGGGGTGGAACCGGTCCCGGCTGCACCCGCCGCACCCGCTCCGGCGCCCGCTCCCGCTCCTGCACCGCCTCCGGCCCCCGCTCCGGCGCCCACTCGTACGCCGGCCCCGGCGGTGCCCGTTCCGGCCGCGGCTCCGGTGCCGCCGCCGGCCACCGTTGCTCCGACGCCACCCGCATCGACCGCTCCCGCACCGGCGACGCCGACCCAGCCGGCGGCTCCGACCGCCGCGGGCACGTCGCCGAGCCCGTCCTCCGGCGCGACGGCTGGCGGTCAGCGGCTGGTGGTGCGTGCGGTCGAGCCGACCTGGATCCGGGTTCAGACCGACAGCGGGCGCGTCGCCGAGGAGCTGTTGCCGGCCGGAGCCAGCCGCGAGTGGTCCGCCGAGCGCCGCTTCCTGCTCACCATCGGCAACGCGGGCGGGGTGGAGCTCACGCTGAACGGCAAGCCGCTGCCGTCGCTCGGGCCAAAGGGCAGCGTGATCCACCGCCTCGAGCTGCCCGCGCCCGACGCCAACCCGTCGTGAGCCTCTTCCGCTCCCTCGGGGAGCGCGTCCGCCAGGGGCTGCGGCGCACCCGCGAGCTGATGGACGATGGCCTGGGCACCATCATCGCCATCGCCCGGCCCATCGACGACTCGATGCTGGACGAGCTCGAGGAGACGCTGATCGCCGCCGACCTCGGAGCCGCCGCGGCGGGCGCCTTCATCAGGCAGGTGCGCGACGAGGTCAAGCGCGGGCGCATCCGGTCGAGCCAGGATCTGCGCGGCGCGCTCCACCGCTTCCTCACCGACGCCCTCGCGGGCGCGGGTGGCCCGCTGAATCTGCACGGCCACCCCGCGGTGATCCTCATGCTGGGCGTCAACGGGGCGGGCAAGACCACCAGCACCGCCAAGCTGGCCGCCTCGCTCAAGGGCGAGGGCAAGCAGGTGCTCATGGCCGCCGCCGACACCTTCCGGGCCGCCGCGATCGAGCAGCTCCAGGAGTGGGGCCGCCGCATCGGCGTCGACGTGATCCATCAGGCGGCGGGGGCCGATCCGGCCGCGGTCGTCTTCGACGCGGTCAAGGCCGCCTCGTCGCGCGGCGTCGACGTCCTGCTCGTCGACACCGCCGGTCGCCTGCATACCAAGACCAATCTCATGGAGGAGCTCACCAAGCTGAAGCGGGTGCTCGCGCGGCAGGTGCCGGGGGCGCCGCACGAATCGCTGATGGTGCTGGAGGCGCCCACCGGGCAGAACGGCCTCCAGCAGGCGCGGATCTTCCACGAGGCGATCGGCCTGACCGGCCTGGTGCTGACCAAGCTCGACGGCACCGCGAAGGGCGGCATCGCGCTGCGCATCCACCAGGAGCTGGGGGTGCCGATCAAGCTGGTCGGGATCGGGGAGCAGATCGAGGATCTCCAGCCATTCGTGCCCGCCACGTTCGTGGACGCCCTGGTGGGCGAGCCGCCGGAGGCCGCCGCGACGGGGTAGAATGCGAGCCGGGTGGCTTCGACGCCCGGCGAACCCATGGACGACATCCGGTGGATGGCCCGCGCGCTGGCCCTGGCCGCTCGGGGCCGCGGCATGACGTCGCCCAACCCCATGGTCGGCGCGGTGGTGGTGCGCGACGGCGTGGTGCTCGCCGAGCGCTTTCACGAGCGCGCGGGCGCCCCCCACGCGGAGGCCTCGGCGCTCGAGGCCGCCGGCCCGGCCGCGCGCGGCGCCACCCTCTACGTCACCCTCGAGCCGTGCAACCACGTGGGCCGCACCCCGCCCTGCGTGGCCGCGATCCTCCGCGCGGGCGTGCGTCGCGTGGTGGCCGCCGTGCGCGATCCGAACCCCCGGGTGACCGGTGGCGGCGCCGCGGCGCTGGCCGCGGCGGGGCTGGAGGTGAGCCTGGGCTGCCTCGAGGCCGAGGCGCGCGAGCTGAACCAGGCCTTCTTCACCGTGGCCACCCGTCAGCGCCCCCACGTCACCGCGAAGTGGGCCATGACGCTCGACGGGAAGATCGCGGCCCACGACCGGCGCTCGCAGTGGATCACCGGTCCGGCCGCGCGCCGCGAGGCGCATCGGCTGCGCAGCGAGAGCGACGCGATCGTCGTCGGCATCGGTACCGTGCTGGCCGATGATCCCGCTCTGACCGTACGCCTGGGCGAGCCCTGGCCGCGCGAGCCCTACCGCGTGGTGGTCGACGGTCGCGCGCGCCTGCCGCTCGAGGCCGCCCTGCTGCGGACCGGCACGCCCGCGCGGGTGCTGGTCGCGGTGGGAGAGGAGGCGCCGGCGGCGCGGGTGGCCGGACTGGCCTCCGCCGGCGCGACCGTGCTCCAGTGCAAGTCGCGCGAGGGGCGGGTGGACGTGAGCGACCTGTGCGCGCGCCTTCTCGGGCTCGACGTGATGGCGATGCTGCTCGAGGGCGGCGCCGCGCTGACCGGGGCCTTCCTCCAGGCCGGGCTCGTCGACCGCGTCGCGGTGTTCGTGGCCCCGAAGCTGCTGGGCGGCGCGACCGCGCCGAGCCCGGCCGGCGGGCCGGGCCGGCTGCTGCCCGAGGCGCTGCGCCTCGGGCGCCTGACCGCGCGACCGGTCGGCGAGGACTGGCTGCTGGAGGGGACGGTCGAGCACTGACATGTTCACCGGACTGGTCGAGGAGGTCGGCACGGTGGTGGAGCGCGCGGGCTCACGCCTGGTGATCGCGGCGAGCCGCGTCCCGGAGGACACCGCGGTCGGCGCCAGTATCGCCGTCAACGGCGCCTGCCTCACGGTGGTCGAGACCGGCGGCGCCCGGCTGCGGTTCGACGTGGGCCCGGAAACGCTGGCCCGGACCGCGCTCGGCGACCTGACCGCGGGCGATCCGGTGAACCTCGAGCGGCCGATGCGGCTCGGGGGGCTCGTGGGTGGTCACCTGGTGCAGGGCCACGTGGACGGGGTGGGCACGGTCGCGGCCCTGACCCGGGAGGCGGACACCGCCCGCCTCACGATAGAATGGCCCTGCCCGGCCCTGGCCCCGTTGCTGATTCCCCAGGGCTCGGTGGCGGTGGACGGGGTGAGCCTCACGGTGGCGCGCCTGAACGCGCGGGACTTCGAGATCATGATCATCCCGCACACCCTGGCCGCCACGACGCTGGGGAGGCTGACGCGCGGCAAGCGCGTCAACCTCGAGATGGATATGATCGGCAAGTACGTGCAGCGCATCCTGCAGCTCAGGGAGCCGCCGGCCCCGACGAAGGGGCCGGACGGACGAGAGGGGACCCGGTGAGCGAGTCGCAGTTCGTCTCGATCGAGGAGGGCATCGAGGAGATCCGCGCCGGCCGCATGCTGATCGTGGTCGACGACGAGGACCGCGAGAACGAGGGCGATCTGCTGATGGCGGCCGAGAAGGCCACCCCGGAAGCGGTCAACTTCATGGCCCGGCACGGCCGCGGCCTCATCTGCATGCCGATGATGGGCGAGCGGCTCGACGAGCTGCAGATCTCCATGATGGTGTCCGACAACACCGCGCCGCTCGGCACCGCCTTCACCGTGAGCGTGGACGCCCGCCGCGGCGTCACCACCGGCACGTCGGCCTACGACCGCGCGGTCACCATCCGCACCCTGGTGGATCCGGCGACGCGGCCGGAAGACCTGACCCGCCCCGGCCACATCTTCCCGCTGCGCGCGATGCCGGGCGGGGTGCTGCGGCGCGCCGGCCATACCGAGGCCGCGGTCGACCTGGCCCGCCTGGCCGGCTTCGCGCCCGCGGGCGTGATCTGCGAGGTGCTCGACCAGGACGGGGGCATGGCGCGCCTGCCGGAGCTGATGGCGCTGGCGCGCGAGTTCCACCTCAAGGCCATCACCATCAAGGCCCTCATCGAGTACCGCATCCACAAGGAGAAGCTGGTCCGGCGGGCCGCCACCACCCGGATGCCCACCGAGCACGGCGACTACCAGGTCATCGCGTACGAGACCACGGTGGACGAACGCCAGCCGCTGGCCCTGGTGCTGGGCGACGTGAAGACCGACGAGCCGGTCCTGGTGCGCGTGCACTCCGAGTGCCTCACCGGCGACGTGTTCGGCTCCCTGCGCTGCGACTGCGGACCCCAGCTGCACAAGGCCCTCGCGATCATCCAGCACGCGGGCCGGGGCATCCTGGTCTACATGCGCCAGGAGGGGCGGGGCATCGGCCTGCTGAACAAGCTCCGGGCCTACGAACTGCAGGACGCGGGCAAGGACACCGTCGAGGCCAATCACGCCCTCGGCTTCCGCGCCGACCTGCGGCACTACGGCATCGGGGCGCAGATCCTGGTGGACCTCGGGGTGAAGAACCTCAAGATCCTCACCAACAACCCGAAGAAGATCGTGGGCATCGAAGGCTACGGCCTCAAGGTGGTGGAGCGACTGCCGCTCGAGGTCCCGGCCACCGAGGCCAACCGCAGCTATCTCCGCACCAAGCGCGAGAAGCTCGGGCACCTCTTCTCGTCGTTCCCGGACTAGCCGCGCGGCCCGGGCTCCCGAGACGATCCATGGCCGGCATCGCTCCGAAGCGCTCCGTCGCCTCCGCGGCTCGCGGGCAACGCTTCGCGGTGATCGCGGCCCGCTTCAACGAGCCCATCTCCAAGAAGCTGCTGGACGGGGCGCTGACCGCGCTGGGCAAGCACGGGGTCACCGGCGACGCGGTCGAGGTGCACTGGGTGCCGGGCTCCTTCGAGCTGCCGCAGGCCGCGATGGTGCTCGCCCGGAGCGGCCGCTTCGCGGCGGTGGTGTGCGTGGGCGTGGTCATCAAGGGCGCGACACCCCACTTCGACTACGTCTGCAGCGTGGCCGCCACCGGCATCTCGCGGGTCGCGCTCGACACCGGGATACCGGTGACCTTCGGGGTGATCACCGCGCTCACCGAGGAGCAGGCGTGGGAGCGCGCGGGCGGGGCGGTGGGCAATCGGGGCGAGGAGGCCGCGCTGGCCGCGCTCGAGATGGCGGGGTGGCTGCGCGCGCGCCGCCGCGGCCGGAGCAGGCGCTGATGGGCAGCCGACGGAAGGCGCGCGAGCTGACGCTGCAGCTCCTCTACCAGCTCGACGTCCAGGGCGAGGACGATCCGCGCCCGCACCTCGACGAGTTCTGGCAGCGACACCCGGTGGACCGCGAGGCGCGCGAGTTCGCGGAGGCGCTGGTGCGGGGCACCAAGAGCCACGAGGCCGAGATCGACGAGCTCATCGCGCGCTACGCCGAGAACTGGGAGCTCGAGCGCATGGCGGTGGTCGATCGCAACATCCTCCGTCAGGCCATCTTCGAGCTGCGCTGGGGGACGGGGATCCCGCCCAAGGTGGCGATCAACGAGGCGCTGGAAGTGGCGAAGAAGTTCAGCACGCAGGAGTCGAGCCGCTTCATCAACGGCATCCTCGACCGCATCCACAAGGAACGGGCCCCCGCCTCCTGACGGACTCGCGCCATTCGCTACGCCGTCCTCTCCGACATCCACGCCAACCTGGAAGCGCTCACCGCGGTGCTGGCCGACGCGGCCTCCGAAGGCGCGCACGACGTCCTCTGCCTCGGCGACCTGGTGGGCTACGGCGCCGACCCGGTCGCGTGCGTGGAGCGGGTGGGGGAGCGGGCGAGCGCCATGGTGGCGGGCAACCACGAGCACGCGGCCCTGGGGCGGCTCGACCTGCGCTGGTTCAACCCGTTCGCGCGGGCGGCCGCGCAATGGACCGCCGGGCAGCTCGGGGGCGGCCACCGCGACTATCTGGGCACGCTGTCGCTCGTGCGCACGGTGGAGGACGCGACCCTCGTGCACGCGAGCCCGCACCATCCCGAGGAATGGGACTATCTCGTCTCGGCCGCCGACGGCCTCTCGGTGTTCGGCGACTTCTCCACGCGCCTGTGCTTCGTCGGCCACTCGCACCTGCCCGGGGTGTGGTCGGTGGGCAGCGGCGGGCCCGATCACGTGGAGCGCCTCGACACACCGAGCGCGCAGGTGCGCCTCGAGCACGGACGGCGCTACCTGATCAACGTGGGGAGCGTGGGCCAGCCGCGTGACCGTGACCCGCGGGCCTGCTACGCGATCTGGGATCGCGAGGCCCGGACCGTGACGGTGCGGCGCGTGGTCTACGACCACGTCGAGGCCGCTCGCAAGATCCTCGCCGCGGGACTGCCGCGGCCCCTGGCCGATCGGCTGGCTCGTGGGGCCTGAGGTCCCCCGGACGGGGCGGGCGCGCGTCGCGTCCCTCGTCGTCCTGGTCGCCTCCGGCGTGCTCGGCGCGCTGGCCTTCCCGCTCACCGACTGGTGGCTGCTCGCGTGGGGCTGGCTGGTGCCCGCCCTCGTCTCCGGCCTGAGCCGCCCACCGCGGGCGGCTCTCCTCGACGGCTGGCTCGCCGGCACCGTCTTCCACGTCGTGCTGCTGCGCTGGCTCGACTACACGTTCCTCCACTACAGCGCGATCCCGTGGCCGGTCAGCTGGCTGCCCATCGTGGCGCTCGCCGCCTACTGCGGCCTCTACGTGGGCCTCGTGGCCGCCGCGACCGCGTGGCTGACCCCGCGGCTCGGGGCGGGCCCCGCGCTGGCGCTGGCGCCCGCATGGTGGGTGACCGGAGAGTGGCTGCGCGGGCACCTGATGGGCGGCTTCCCGTGGGGGCTGCTCGGCTACAGCCAGCACGGCCAGCTCGCGGTGATCCAGGTGGCGGAGCTGGGCGGGGTCTACGCGGTGTCGCTCGTGATCGTGGCCGTGAACGCGGCCCTGGCCGGCGTGCTGGCCCTCGGCCCCCGTCGGGCCTGGCCGGGCGCGGTGGCGGCCGCGCTGCTGCTCCTCGCCACGCTCGGGTTCGGCGCGCATGCGCTCAGCCGACCGATCTCGTCCGCGAACAGTGTCGACGTCGCGGTGATCCAGCCCACGATCGAGCAGACGATCAAGTGGGACCCGGCGCGCCACGCGCAGATCATGGACATCTACGAGCGGTTGACCCGGGAGGCCGCGGCCACGCGACCCGCGATCGTGCTGTGGCCGGAGACCGCGACCACCATCTTCCTGCGCGGGGACCCCGCGCTGCTGGAGCGACTGCAGGCCCTCTCCGCCGACATCGGGACCCCGATCCTCGTCGGCTCGATCGACCGCCGCGACGGCCCGCGCGGGCAGTTCCTGAACAGCGCATTTTTCCTGACCGGACAAGGGATTAGGGCCAAATATGATAAGATCCACCTGGTTCCGTTCGGGGAGTACGTTCCGCTGGCGAGTCTGCTCGGCTTCGTGAAGGGTTGGGCGGAGTTCATCTCGGAATTCGGGGAAGGGGACACCCAGACCGTCTTTCCGCTGACGGGCGCGCCGTTCGGGACCGTGATCTGCTACGAGATCATCTTCCCGGAGCTGTTCCGGGGATTCGTGACTCGTGGAGCGAGGTTCATGGCCAACATCACCAACGACGCGTGGTTCGGCGAGACGAGCGGGCCCTGGCAGCACCTGAGCACGCTGCCGTTCCGCGCGGTCGAGCAGCGGGTGGCGATCGCGCGGGCCGCCAACACCGGCATCTCCGCCTTCGTCGAACCCACCGGCCGCATCGCGGCCTCGCTGCCTCTGATGGCGCGCGGGGTGCTCCACCGCCGCCTCCCGCTCCGCGAGACCCTCACGCTGTACGGGCGCCTCGGCGACTGGCTGGTCGCGGCCTGCGCAGCGGTGGGCCTCGTGGGGGCCGGCATCGCCTTCTTCCGGAGGTCACCCGCCACGTGCTAGGCGAGCTGAAGCGCGACGTGGCGGAGCTGGACAAGCGTCTGGACGACCTCCGGGGGCATCTTTGACGTCCCCGCCAAGGAGGCCCGGCTCAACCAGATCGACACCGAGATGGCGTCGCCCTCCTTCTGGGAGGACAGCCGGAAGGCGCAGGCGCTCGTGCAGGAGCGCGCGGACCTCGCCAAGACCCTCGGCACCTTCGGGGAGATCGCGGCCCGAGCCGAGGACACCCGGCTGCTCTGGGAGATGGCCACCGAGGCCGGCGACGAGAGCATGACCGCGGAGATCCAGGAGAGCCTCGAGCGCATCGGGCACGAGCTCGAGGCCTTCGAGCTGAAGACCATCCTCTCCCGGCCCGAGGACAGGAAGAACGCGATCCTGTCCATCCATCCCGGCGCGGGCGGCACCGAGTCGCAGGACTGGGCCCAGATGCTCATGCGCATGTACCTGCGCTGGGCGGAGCGCGCGGGGTTCAAGGCGGAGGTGGTGGACCTGCTCGCGGGCGAGGAGGCGGGCATCAAGTCCGCGACCATCGAGATCACCGGGGAGTACGCCTACGGGCACCTCAAGGGTGAGACCGGCGTCCACCGGCTGATCCGCATCTCGCCCTTCGACGCCTCCCGTCGGCGCCATACCTCGTTCGCGTCGGTGGCGGTGATCCCGGAGGTCGAGGACGTCGAGGTGGTCGTCCGCGACGAGGACCTCCGCATCGACGTGTACCGCTCGTCGGGGCCGGGCGGGCAGGGGGTCAACACCGCGGACTCCGCGGTGCGCATCACGCACCTGCCCACCGGCATCGTGGTGTCCTGCCAGAACGAGCGCTCGCAGCTGCGCAACCGCGACACCGCGATGCGCATCCTGAAGGCGCGGCTCTTCCAGATCTACGAGCAGAAGCAGAAGCAGGAGCTGGCCGACCTCACCGGTGAGAAGAAGGAGATCGCCTTCGGCAGCCAGATCCGCACCTACACCTTCGCGCCGTACCAGATCATCAAGGACCATCGCACCGGCGTGGAGGTCGGCAACGTGGAGGCGGTGATGGACGGCGGACTCGACCCGTTCATCCGCGCCTTCCTCACCGCGGCCCGCCCCGCGTCCCAGGCCTGATCTCGACCCTCATGACGACATCTCCCGGAACGCCGTCCCCGACGAACGAGCTCATGCGCCGCCGCCGCGAGAAGCTGGAGGCGTGGCGGGCGCGCGGGGTCAACCCGTTCGGCACGCGCTTCCCGGTCACCCACTGGGCCGGCACCCTGCAGACCCGCTTCAAGGACGCCGACGAGGCCATGCTGCAGAGCGCGGGGCCGGTGGCCGTCGCCGGTCGCGTGATGGCGATGCGCCACCACGGCAAGAGCTGCTTCGCGGTGCTGCGGGATCAGTCCGGGCAGATCCAGCTCTACGCGCGCGCCGACGTGCTGGGGCCCGCCTACGCCGCGTTCGTGGACCTCGACGTGGGGGACTTCGTGGGCGTCACCGGCGAGCTCTTCCGGACCCGCACCGGCGAGCTCACGGTGGCGGTCAAGCAGTTCGAGTTCCTCACCAAGGCGCTCCGCCCGCTGCCCGAGAAGTGGCACGGCCTCAAGGACGTGGAGACGCGCTACCGGCGCCGCTACGTGGACCTGATCGTGAACCCCCAGGTCCGCGAGGCCTTCGTGATGAAGAGCCGCCTCATCGCGACGCTGCGCGCGTTCTTCGACGCCCGCGGCTTCCTCGAGGTGGAGACGCCCATGATGCAGCCGATCCCGGGCGGGGCGGCGGCCAAGCCGTTCGTCACCCACCACAACGCGCTCGACATGCCGCTCTACCTCCGCATCGCCCCCGAGCTCTACTTGAAGCGGCTCGTCGTGGGCGGGATCGATCGGGTCTACGAGATCAACCGCAACTTCCGCAACGAGGGCATCTCGACACAGCACAACCCCGAGTTCACGATGCTGGAGTTCTATCAGGCCTACGCCGACTACAACGACCTGATGGAGCTGACCGAGGAGCTGTTCCTCCACCTCGCCCAGACCCTGCTGGGCCGCGACAGCCTGACCTACCAGGGCGAGACGGTGCGCCTGGCCTCCCCGTGGCGCCGGCTGCCGTTCTTCGAGGCGCTCGGCGAGGCGGTCGGCACCGCGGTCACGCCCGACACCGACGCGGCGACCCTGGCCGCCGCCGCGACTCGCCGGGGCGGCTTCGGGAGCGACCGCAAGACCCAGGCGATCCTCCGGGGCGAGGAGGGCGTGGTCGCGCTCTGGAAGGAGATCTTCGACACCCTGGTGGAGCCCACGCTGGCGCAGCCCACCTTCGTCGTGGACTTCCCCATCGAGCTCTCGCCGCTCTCCAAGCAGAAGGCGGGCCAGCCGCGGCTGGTGGACCGGTTCGAGCTCTACATCTGCCGGCGCGAGATCGCGAACGCCTACTCCGAGCTCAACGACCCCATCGACCAGCGCGCCCGCTTCGAGGCGCAGGCCGCCGAGCGGGAGCGGGGGGACGAGGAGGCGCACTGGATGGACGAGGACTTCGTACGGGCGCTGGAGTACGGCATGCCGCCCACCGCGGGAGAGGGGATCGGCATCGACCGCCTGGCGATGCTCTTCACCGACTCGGCCTCCATCCGCGACGTGATCCTGTTCCCCCACCTGCGTCCGGAGCGCAGCGGGTCCGACGCGGGCGAGGACGAGGCGAACGCCACGTCCTGATGCGCACCGGCCGGCTGCCGTTCGAGGTGTTCCTGGGCCTGCGCTACCTGCGGGCCCGCGGCCACCGCACGAATCTCTCCCTGTTCGTCTGGATCGGCATCGGCGGCGTGTTCCTCGGGGTCAGCGCCCTCATCGTGGTGCTGGCGGTGATGACCGGCTTCCAGGACGGCATCCGCGACCGGATCATCGCCGCGAACCCCCACGTGCTGATCATGGAGGCGGGCGGACGCGGAGTGGCCAACGGCTCCGCCCTCGCGGATCGGGTGGCCCCGATCCCGGGCGTGGTGTCGGCCACCCCCTTCGTGCTGCAGCAGGCGCTCTTCACCTCGCCGGGCGGGGGGGCCACCGGCGGCCTCCTGCGCGGCGTGGACACCGCCTCCCCCGCGATCCGCGACGCGCTCGCCGCCGAGGTGCGCTTCGGCAGCCTCAAGCCCCTGCTGGAGGGCAAGGAGCCCGCGCTGCTGCTGGGCCGGGAGCTGGCCCGGAGCCTGGGCGTCGTCCCCGGCGACCACGTCACGGTCATCTCCCCGCAGGGCGCGATGACCGCGGTCGGGCTCGTGCCCAAGATGCGACGCTTCCGGGTCGCGGGCTACGTCGAGATCGGCATGTACGAGTACGACGTGTCGCTCGCGTACACCACCCTGGCGGCGGCCCAGGAGTTCGCCGGGCTCGGGGACCGGGTCACCGGCGTCGAGGTGAAGCTGACCGACCCCTTCGACGCCAAGAACGTGGCCGCGGCCATCGCCGGGCGGCTGAACGGGGCCTACTGGATCCGCGACTGGATGGACATGAATCGCAACCTGTTCGCGGCGCTCCAGCTGGAGAAGCTCGCCCTGTTCGTGATCGTCACCATCATCGTGCTGGTGGCCGCCTTCGCGATCATCGGTCATCTGGTGCTGCTGGTGGCCGAGAAGCGGAAGGAGATCGGTATCCTGAAGGCCATGGGGGCGGGGGCGGGGAGCATCGGGGCCGTCTTCCTGGTGGCCGGCATGCTGATCGGCCTGGTGGGCACGGTGGCGGGCAGCGCGTTCGGCCTGTTGCTGATCTGGGTGCAGAACACCTACAAGATCATCCGGCTCGCCGGCGACGTGTACCAGATCAGCTACCTGCCCATGAAGCTCACCGGCAGCGACTTCGGCATGATCGTGGGGGCGACGCTGCTCATCTCGTTCCTGGCCACGATCTCGCCGGCGCGGCGGGCGGCGCGGATGGATCCGGTGGACGTGCTCCGCTATGAGTGAGCCCGGTGAGCCGCTCCTCGTGGCCGAGGCCCTGGAGCGGGAGTACCGCATGGGGCCCGAGCCGGTGCGCGTCCTGCGGGGAGTGAGCCTGACCGTCCACGCCGGCGAGAGCGTGGCCATCATCGGGGCGTCCGGGGTGGGGAAGTCCACCCTGCTCCACCTGCTCGGCACCCTCGACCGGCCGACCGCGGGACACGTGTTCTGGGACGGCGCCGACGTCTCCGGGTGGAGCGACGCGGCGCTCGCCCGGCTCCGGCGCACCCACGTGGGCTTCATCTTCCAGTTCTACAACCTGCTCGGGGAGATGACCGCGCTGGAGAACGCCATGCTGCCTGCGCTGATCCAGCGGGCGAGCCTCCCGGAGGCGCGCGAGCGCGCGGTGGCGGCCCTGCAGGAGGTCGGGCTGGCCGACCGTCAGGCCCACCGGCCGGGCGAGCTCTCCGGCGGCGAGCAGCAGCGCGTGGCCATCGCGCGCGCGCTCGTGGGCCGCCCGCGCCTCATCCTGGCCGACGAGCCGACGGGGAACCTCGATCCGAAGACCAGCGAGGTCATCTGGGATCTCTTCCTGCGCCTGCAGGCGGAGCATCACCTCGCGTTCGTCATCGCGACCCACAACCACGAACTGGCCCGGAAGGCCGACCGCGGGTACCGGCTCGTCGACGGCCGGGCGGTGCCGTGGCCCTGAGGCCACCAGTTTCAAGCAGTTAGGACGAGGGCACGGCGCTTGGGGCAAGAAATCCCTAGTCGGGCGGGGTCGGAAGGCATATACTGATCGCAGGTTTAGGCGGCATCGGGGGGTCGAACTGTACCCCCGGGGGCGAAGGACAACCCGAACTCGAGAAAGGCACGAGGTCACCCAGTGTTCGAAAGATTCACTGAGCGGGCGCGTCGGGTCATCATCCTGGCGAGGGAAGAGGCAGGTCGGTTCCGTCACGACTTCGTCGGGACGGAGCACATCCTCCTCGGACTCATCCGTGACGGCGAGGGCATCGCCACCGCGGTGCTCCAGCGCCTCGGGCTGCGGCTGGAGACGGTCAAGGCCGAGGTCGAGCGGGCGCTCGCCGGATTCCCCAAGACCCTGACGTTCGGTGAGGTGCCGTTCACCCCGCAGGCCAAGCGCGTGCTGGAGCTCTCCATCGAGGAGGCCCGCCAGCTCGGCCACAACTACATCGGGACCGAGCACCTCCTGCTCGGGCTGATGAAGGAAGGGCAGTCGATCGCGGCCAAGATCCTGGAGTCCCTCGGGGCCCGGCTGGACGAGGTCCGGCAGGAGACGCTGGCCCTGCTGGGCGACCAGTACTATCCTCGCCCGAAGAAGCGCTCGCAGACCCCGGTGCTCGACGAGTTCGCCCGCGACCTCACCCAGCTCGCCCGCGAGGGCAAGCTCGACCCGGTCATCGGCCGGGAGACGGAGATCGAGCGGGTGATCCAGATCCTGGCCCGCCGCACCAAGAACAACCCGGTGCTGATCGGCGAGCCGGGCGTGGGCAAGACCGCCATCGTCGAGGGTCTGGCCCAGCGGATCGTGGGCCACGAGGTCCCGGACGTGCTGGCCCAGAAGCGTCTGCTGCAGCTCGACCTGGGCGCCCTGGTGGCCGGCACCAAGTACCGCGGGCAGTTCGAGGAGCGGCTCAAGGCGGTCATGAAGGAGATCCGCCAGTCCGAGAACGTGGTGCTGTTCCTGGACGAGCTGCACACCCTGATCGGGGCCGGCGCCGCCGAGGGGGCCATCGACGCCTCCAACATGCTGAAGCCGGCGCTCTCCCGGGGCGAGATCCAGACCATCGGTGCGACCACCCTCGACGAGTACCGCAAGTACATCGAGAAGGACGGGGCGCTGGAGCGCCGCTTCCAGCCCGTCATCGTCCGGGCTCCCTCGGTCACCGAGGCGGTCGAGATCATCAAGGGGCTGCGCCACAAGTACGAGGCGCACCACCGGGTGAAGATCACCGACGGGGCCATCGACGCGGCCGTGAAGCTGGCCGACCGTTACATCACCGACCGGCAGCTTCCCGACAAGGCGATCGACGTCATCGACGAGGCGTCCTCGCGGACCCGTCTCATGGCGCTCACCCCGCCCCCCGAGATCAAGGAGCTGGGCAAGGAAGTCGAGCGGGTGGTGCGCGAGAAGGACATGTACCTCGAGGCCCAGGAGTTCGAGAAGGCCGCGTCGCTTCGCGAGAAGGAGAAGCTGCTCCGTGGCCGCGACGAGGACATGAAGCGCGAGTGGGACAAGCGCAAGGGCAAGGGCCCGCAGACGGTCAGCGAGGAGGACATCGAGTACATCGTCTCCCGCTGGACCGGCATCCCGCTGTCGAAGCTCGAGGAGAAGGAGTCGGCCAAGCTGGCCCGCATGGAAGAGGCCCTCCACGGACGCATCGTGGGACAGGACGACGCGGTGGCCGCGGTCTCCCGTGCCATCCGGCGCTCCCGCGCCGGCCTGAAGGACAGCCGGCGGCCGGTGGGCTCGTTCATCTTCCTGGGCCCGACCGGCGTGGGCAAGACCGAGCTGGCCCGCACCCTGGCCGAGTACCTCTTCGGCGACGAGAATGCGCTGATCCGCGTGGACATGTCGGAGTACATGGAGAAGTTCTCGGTCTCCCGCCTGCTCGGGGCGCCTCCCGGCTACGTCGGCTACGAGGAGGGCGGCTTCCTCACCGAGAAGGTGCGTCGCCGGCCGTACTCGGTGGTGCTCTTCGACGAGATCGAGAAGGCCCATCCGGACGTGTTCAACATGCTGCTGCAGGTCCTCGACGACGGACGACTCACCGACTCGGTGGGCCACGTGGTCGACTTCAAGAACACGATCCTCATCATGACGTCCAACCTCGGCACCAGCTTCATCGGCAAGCGGGTGACCCCGGGGTTCCTGCCCGAGGGAGAGGACAGCACGCACGACAAGATGAAGGAACGGATCCTCGAGGAGCTCAAGCGGGCGTTCCGTCCGGAGTTCATCAACCGCATCGACGATACGATCGTCTTCCACGCCTTGAGCAAGGAGGACATCACGAGTATCGTTCGGCTGATGATCAGCCGGATCAACACCCAGCTGAGCGAGAAGAGCATCCAGCTCGAGCCGACCGAGGCCGCCCTCGACCTGCTGGTCGAGAAGGGGTACGACGCGACCTACGGGGCCCGGCAGCTCCGGCGCACGGTCCAGAAGCTCGTCGAGGATCCGCTCGCGGAGGCGATCGTCCGCGGGCAGTTCGCGGACGGGGCCCGGATCGAGGTGGACGCGCAGGGGCAGGATCTCGTGTTCCGCGAGGTCCAGGTCGCCGAGCCTCGACTGGCGCTGGCGGAACACTGAACCCAAGCGAACGAACCTGCGCTCTTGATGACCGCTCGGGGGAGATGCGCTCTCTCCATTTTTTTTGCGCTCCTTCTAGGGTCGTTCCCGGCCCTGGCCCAGACCCCTTCCCCTCCCGCTGAGCGGCAGATCCTCATCAAGGAAATCGCGGTCCAGGGCAACCGCCGGGTGCAGGAGGCGGTGATCCTGGCCCGGGTGGGAGCCAAGATCGGCAGTCCCTTCGTGGCCAACCGCACCGCGGAAGACATCCGGGCCATCTTCAGCCTCGGGTTCTTCGACGACGTGCAGGTCAAGGTCGAGGACTTCGAGGGCGGCGTGAAGCTGACCTACATGGTCGTCGAGCGCCCCTTCGTCCGCGACATCGTCTTCGCGGGCAACAAGAAGGAAGACTCGGCCACCCTTCAGGAGAAGATCGACCTCAAGCTGGGCAGCGTCTACAACCCGGTGGAGGTCAACCGGGGCGCGGACAAGCTGAAGGAGTTCTACGAGCAGGAGGGCTATTTCGAGGTCGGCATCACCCCCGAGGTCGAGAAGCTCCCCGACGGGGACGTGACCGTCACCTACCGCATCGCGGAAGGCCGGCGGATCAGCATCGACAAGATCGTGATCGAGGGGGCCCAGGGCCTCACCCCCAAGCAGGTGAAGGCGGCCATGGAGACCCAGGAGCGCGAGTACATCGTGCTCCGCGGCACCGTCCAGCGCCAGAAGCTGGACGAGGACGTCGATCGGATCATCCAGCTGTACAACGACTTCGGCTACGTGCAGGCCCGGGTCGAGTCCTCCGAGATCCAGGTGGACCGCGAGAAGGCGCGCGCCACCGTCCGGATCGTGGTGGTGGAGGGGCCGCAGTTCAAGGTGGGCGGGGTGGACGTGGTGGGCAACGCGGTGCTGCCCATCGAGGAGATCCGCAAGCGCATCGAGCTCAAGACGGGCGACGTGTTCTCCCGCTCCAAGCTTCGCGACAGCGTCAAGAACATCACCGACCTCTACAGCGCGGTGGGGCGCGCCTCCGCCGACGTGGTCCCCAACACGCTCCAGGACATCCCGTCGCGCCTGGTCAACCTCGTGTTCGAGATCAACGAGGGACCCGAGACCTACGTGGAGCGCATCAACATCTCGGGCAACACCCGCAGCGAGGAGAAGATCCTCCGCCGTGAGATCCCGATGGCGGAGGGCGATCTCTTCACGAGCCAGAAGCTGGCCCGGGCCAAGCAGCGCCTCACCAACCTGAACTACTTCGACAAGGTCGAGGCGAAGACGGTTCCGGGCTCCTCCAAGGACAAGGTCATCGTCAACATCGACGTGACCGAGAAGCCCACCGGCCTCTTCTCCATCGGCGGCGGCTACTCCTCGCAGGACGGCGTGCTCGGAACGCTCGATCTGTCCCAGCGCAACTTCCTGGGCAAGGGCTGGGAGGTGTTCCTGCGGTTGCGCGGGGGCGAGAACCTCCAGACCGGCACCATCGGCTTCACCGAGCCCTGGCTCTTCGACCGGCCGCTCGCGGCCGGCTTCGACATCTTCAACACCCGGCGGCTCCTGCCCGACTACACGGTCGAGTCCCTCGGCGGCGACATCCGCCTCGGCCATCCCCTCGGCGAGTACTCCCGCATCAATGCGGTCTACCGGGTGAGCCAGGACCGGATCAGCGACGTCAACGAGCTGGGCAGCCCGCAACTGATCTCCCAGAAGGGCACGCACCTCACCTCGCTGGTCGGGGTGAACCTCTCCCGCGACACGCGCGACAACGTCTACGATCCCACCCGGGGCAGCACCGCCTCCATCGGGCTGGACTTCGCGGGCGTCGGCTTCGGAGAGAAGTTCGTCCGATCGGTGGCCGCGGCCACCTACTTCCAGCCCTTGCCGTGGCTCGAGCACGTGCTGAGCTTCCGGTTCACCGCCGGCTACTCGTTCGGTTGGGACAAGGACCCGGTGCCCCTGTTCGAGCGCTTCTACCTGGGCGGCTCCAACTCCCTCCGGCAGTTCAAGTCCCTCCAGGTCTCGCCGAAGGACAACACCGGAACCCGGATCGGCGGCAACAGCGAGCTGCTGGGCACGATCGAGTACCAGATCCCGCTTTTCTTCGGGATCAAGGCCGCCGTCTTCTACGATGTAGGGCAGGTGTGGGGGCCCGACATCGCGGGCGGAGCGAAGATCGACATCAGCGACCTGCGGCACGGCGTGGGCGCGGGCTTCCGCTGGAACTCGCCCTTCGGGCCCATCCGCATTGACTACGGGATCAAACTCGATCAGAGGAAGGGCGAGAGCTTCGGCGAATTCAACTTCTCGGCCGGCTCCTCGTTCTAGCGTGAGGAGGCAGCGCATGAGGCAACACGTGGCAGCGTGGTGGATGGTGGCGGTCGTGGCCGGACTCGCGACCGCGAGCGGCGCGATGTGGGCGCAGGCTCAGACTCCCTCTCCCGCCTCGAACGGACGCGTGGCGATCGTCGACATCCAGCGGATCCTCGCCCGGTCCGTCGCGGGCGCGGCGGCCCGGGAGCAGCTCGAGAAGGACAAGGCGAGCATGCAGCGCCAGCTCGACGGCCAGAAGGTCGAGCTGGAGCGGATGCGCGACGAGCTGGAGAAGAAAGGCCAGCTCCTGTCCGCCGACGCCCGCCGCGACAAGCAGGACGCCCTCGAGCGGAAGGTGCGCGACGTGCGCCGGCTGGTCGACGACCTCCAGGCCCAGCTGCAGAAGAAGGAGGACGCCCTGCTCCAGAAGGTGCTGCAGGACGTGGCGGGCCTCATCCAGCGGCTGGGCAAGGAGAAGGGCTACGCGATGGTCCTCGAGCGGCAGCGGGCCGGCGTGCTCTACGCCTCCGGCGACGCCGACCTGACCGACGACGTCCTCAAGGCCTACGACGACCAGACCAAGAAGGCCCCGAAGTAGGTGAGCGACGGCGTCTCGTTCACGCTCGGCCGGCTCGCCGACGCGCTCGGGGCGTCGCTCCAGGGCGATCCCGACCGGGTCGTGACCGGGGTCGCCCCGCTCGACGCGGCGGGGCCCGAGCAGGTCTCCTTCCTGACCGATCCCAAGTACCTGCGCCAGGCCCAGGCGAGCCGCGCGGCCGCGCTGGTGGTCGGCCGCGACGTGGCGGGGCTCTCCGCCGCGCTCCTGCGGGTCGACCGCCCCCAGCAGGCCCTGATCGCGCTGCTGGGCCTCTTCCACCCCGAGCCGTCTCTCGAGCCGGGCGTGCACGCCACCGCGTGGGTGGCCCGCACCGCGCGCGTCGACCCCACCGCGTCCGTCGGCCCGCTGGCGGTGGTGGAGGCGGACGCGATCGTGGGCCCGCGGTGCCGCCTGGGGGCGCTCTGCTTCGTGGGGCGCGGCGCGGTCCTGGGCGAGGACGTGCGCCTGCACCCCCACGTGGTGGTGCTCGCGGGCGTCCGCCTCGGCAACCGGGTGATCGTGCACGCGGGCACCGTGCTGGGCGCCGACGGCTTCGGCTACGCCTTCGACGGTCGGGCCCACCGGAAGATCCCGCAGGTGGGAGGCCTCCGCATCGAGGACGACGTCGAGATCGGGGCCAACAGCGCGATCGACCGCGCGACCCTCGGCGAGACGGTCGTCCGCCGCGGCGCCAAGATCGACAACCTGGTGCAGATCGGGCACAACTGCGACGTGGGCGAGGACGTGATCCTGGTCTCCCAGGTCGGCATCGCCGGCTCGTCCCGCATCGGCGACCGTGCGATGCTGGCCGGCCAGGTGGGAGTCGCCGATCACGTGACCATCGGCCCCGGGGCCATCCTCACCGCCAAGTCCGGCGTGCCCAGCGACGTGCCGGCGGGCGAGATCTGGAGCGGCATCCCGAGCCGGCCCACCGCCGCGCAGAAGCGCATCTGGGCCGGCGAGAGCCAGCTGCCCGAGCTCATCAAGCGGGTCCGTGCGCTGGAGAAGCGCCTCGACGACCTCGAGGGGCGGCGGGCGTGAGACCATTTGGGACACGGGAGGCCCGGCCGGCGTGATCCACCCCACCGCCGTGATCGACCGCGGGGCCGAGCTCGCGCCCGACGTGCGCGTGGGCCCCTACTCGGTGATCGGGCCCGACGTGCGGATCGACGCGGGAGCCGAGATCGGGGCGCACGTGGTCCTGGAGGGCCGGGTGCGGGTGGGCGCCCGGTGCCGGATCGGGCACGGCGCCATCATCGGCGGCGTGCCGCAGGACGTGAAGTTCCGCGAAGGCACCCCGGTCGGGGTGGTGCTGGGCGAGGCCACCGTGATCCGCGAGTACGTGACCATCCACCGCGCCACCCACGAGGGGCACGACACCATCGTGGGCCGCCACTGCCTGATCATGGCCTCGAGCCACGTGGCGCACGACTGCGTGCTCGGCGACCACATCATCCTCATCAACTACGCCGGCCTCACCGGTCACATCACGGTGGAGGACCGGGTGACGGTGGGCGGCCTCACCGGCGTGCACCCGTTCAGCAAGATCGGCACCTACGCCTACATCGGCGGCTGCTCCAAGGTCACCCAGGACGTGCCGCCGTTCGTGATCGTCGACGGCGCCCCCGCGGTGGCCCGCGCGGTGAACGTGATCGGCATGCGGCGGGGCGGCATCGACGCGGCCTCGCGGATGAAGGTGAAGGCGGCCTTCCGCCTGCTCTACCGGTCCGGGATCGCGCCGGGCGCGGCGATCAAGGACGTGCGGCGCGAGCTGGGCGGCCACCCGCTGGTGGACCGCCTCGTGGAGTTCGTGGAGACGTCGAAGCGGGGAGTGGTGTCGGGGCCGGCCCGCGACGGCCGGCGGCCCGCCGGGGCCCTCGAGGAGGAGCTGTCGTGACCAACGGAACGGAGCCCAAGGTCCGGGGCGCGGTGATCGGCGCGGGCCACATGGGCCAGTACCACATCCTGGCCCTCGCGGAGATCTGGGGCGTGGAGCTGGTCGGAGTGGTGGACACCGACTTCGAGAAGGCGCAGCGGGTGGCGGCGCCGTACGGGGCGCGCGCCTTCCGCGACCATCGAGAGCTCGCGGGGCTGGTGGACTTCGCGTGCGTGGCGGTCCCCACCGAGCTGCACTTCGACGTCACCCGCGACCTGCTGGAGACGGGCGCCCACGTGCTGGTCGAGAAGCCGATGACCTCGACCCTCGAGCAGGCCAAGGAGCTCTTTCGCATCGCGCGGCAGCAGAGCCGCGTGCTGCACGTGGGCCACGTGGAGCGGTTCAACGGAGCGGTGCAGGAGCTGCGCAAGATCGTGGAGCGGCCGATCCTCGTCGAATCGCGCCGCCTCGGCCCGTTCGCGCCGCGTGTGCAGACCGACTCGGTGGTGATGGACCTCATGATCCACGACATCGACATCGTGCTGAACCTCGTGGAAGGGGAGCCGCGCAAGATCACCGCGGTGGGCACCTCGGTGCACTCCCGGCGGACCGACGTGGCCAACGTGCAGATCGTCTTCGACTCCGGAACCATGGCCACCATCACCGCGAGCCGGGCCACCGAGGAGAAGATCCGCACGCTGGCCATCACCCAGCCCGACGCCTACATCCTGCTCGACTACTCGCACCAGGACATCGAGATCCACCGGCGGGCCGCGCAGGAATACACGCTCAATCGCGAGTCCATCCGTTACCGGCAGGGCTCCTTCGTGGAGCACCTTCTCGTCCACAAGGACAACCCTCTGAAGCTGGAGATCCGTCATCTCGTCTCCGCGGTGCGGGCCATCGACGGCGGCGGGGCGGTGGAGCTGGCCGAGGCGGACGACCTGCGATCGCTGGCCGTCGCGCTGGAGATCGAGCGGATGATCCGCGAGGGCCGGGGTGAGACCGCCTGGCCGGAGGATCTTCCGTGGAGCGTTCGCTCGCCCTGATGGCCGGGGCCGGGACCCTTCCCGGCCGCGCCGCCCACGAAGCCCGCCGCCACGGCTGGCGGGTGGTCGCCTTCGCCTTCGAGGAGGCGCCCGGCCTCGCCGAGGCCGCCGATCACGTCATCCCCTCCGCCATCACCGATATCCAGGCGGTGATCACGAACCTCGCCGCCCAGCGTGTGGGGGCCGCGGTGTTCGCGGGCAAGTTCTGGAAGTCGAGCGCGTTCTCCCGGTACGATGAGGCCGACGCGGCCGCTCGTGGGCTGGCTCGTGGCGGCCTCTCCGACGCCGCCCTGGGCCAGATGGTGGTCGCGACCCTCGCCGGCATGGGGATCGAAGTGCTCGACCAGCGCCAGTTCCTCGGCCCGTGGCTCCTGCCCGCCGGGAGGCTCACCGCCCGCGCCCCCTCCGACGCGGAGCGCGCGGAGATCCGGGAGGGCTTCCGCCTCGCCGCGCGCCTCGCCGAGGACGGCATCGGCCAGACGGTGGTGCGCGCCCGCGGGGTCACGGTGGCGGTGGAGGCCGCCGAGGGCACCGACGAGACCATCCGCCGGGGCGGCCGCCTGGCCGGCCCGGGCGCGGTGGTGGTGAAGACGGTCGCGGCCGCGCACGACTATCGCTTCGACGTGCCCACGGTGGGCACCGCCACCCTCGAGGCGATGCGCGAGGGCGGGGCCACCGTCCTGGCGGTCCCGGCCGACCGCGTGCTCCTGGTCGACCGCGAGCCGTTCGTGCGCACGGCGGACCAGGCCGGCATCGCGGTGGTGAGCGGCGATGACGGTGAGTGATCCGAACGGCCGCCGCGGCCCGATCATGCTGTCCGCGGGCGAGGCCTCCGGCGACGTCCACGGCGCCACGCTCTGCCGCGCGCTGCGTGCGCTCGAGCCCGGGGTGCGCCTGCTCGGCATGGGCGGCGCCCAGATGCGCGCCGCCGGCATGGAGGTGCTGCTCGATCCGACCGCGCACGCCGCGGTCGGCACCAGCGAGGCGATCGGCCGCATCCCGGCGCTCTACCGCGCCTATCGCGCGCTCGGCGCGCGCCTGGTGGTGGAGCGCCCGCGCGCCCTGGTCCTGATCGACTTCCCGGAGTTCAACCTGCGCCTGGCTCGCCGGGCCCGCGCCGCCGGGGTGCCGGTGGTCTACTTCATCCCGCCGCAGCTCTGGGCGTGGCGCCGCGGCCGCATCCGCCAGATGGCCCGTCGGGTGAGCCGCGTGCTCGCGGTGTTCCCCTTCGAGCCTCCGCTCTACGAGGAGGCCCACGTGCCGGTGGAGTTCGTGGGCCATCCGCTGCTCGACGTGCTGCCGCTCGATCTCACGCGTGAAGAGGCGCGCCGCCGCCTGGGCGCGGACCCGGCGCATTCACTGATCGCGCTCCTGCCGGGCAGCCGGCGGGAGGAGGTCGACCGCCTGCTGCCGCCGATGCTGGAGGCGGCCCGGCGCCTGGCCGCCGGAGACGCGCGGCGCCGCTTCGTGCTCGGGCTGGCGCCCACCGTGTCGCGGCCGCGGATCGAGGCGCACGTGGCCCAGGCGGGCCGCCGCCTTTCCCTCGAGCTGGTGCAGGGGCACACGTACGAGGTCATGGCGGCCGCGGACGCCGCCCTGATCGCCTCCGGCACCGCCACCCTGGAGGCGGCCCTGCTCGGCACCCCGATGGCGCTCTGCTACCGCGTGTCGCGGACCACCGAGGTGATCGCGCGGCTGCTGGCCCGCGTGCAGTGGATCGGGCTGCCCAACCTGGTGGCGGGCCGCGCGGTGGTCCCGGAGCTGATGCAGGAGCAGGTGACCGGCGAGCGGCTCGCGACGGAGATCGCGCGGCTGCTCGAGGATCCGGTCGCGGCCACCGCCCAGCGCGCCGCGTTCAAGGAGCTGCGCGCGAGACTGGGCGAGCCCGGGGTCGGCGCTCGGGCCGCCCGCGCCGTCCTGGCCACCGCGCGCGGCGCGCCCCCGCGATGAGGATCCCGTCCGCGCTCGCCCTGCGGCTCGGCCCGGTCCTCGGGGCGGTCGCCCTCCGCGCGCTCGTGGCCACCCTGCGCGTCCGCCGCGAGGAGGGCGCGGTGGCCGCCCTGTGGGCCGCGCGCGCGCCCGTCATCTACGTGGTCTGGCACGGCCGCGTGCTGCTGCTCCCGCGCCTCTACGGCCGCCGCCGCTGCCGGGTGCTGACCAGCCGCTCGCGGGACGGCGAGCTGGTCGCGCGATGGATGAGCCGGTTCGGGCTGGTGCCGGTGCGCGGCTCGTCCTCACGCGGCGGGGGCGACGCCCTCCGCCGGCTGGCCCGCGTCCTCCGTGACGGCGGGGAAGTGGTGGTGGTGCCGGACGGGCCGAAGGGCCCGCGGGAGGTCCTCAAGGCCGGCGTCATCACGCTCGCCCGTCTCTCCGGCGCGCCGATCGTGCCGATGGCGGTGGGCGCCTCCCGCGGGTGGCGTCTGCGCTCGTGGGACGAGTTCCGCATCCCCAAACCGTTCGGCCGATGCGTGGTTCGCTTCGGCGAGCCGATCCGTGTCCCCGCGGAGGCCGACCGGGCCGCCGAGGAAGCCGCGCGCAAGGAGGTGGAGGCCGCCCTCCGCAGCCTCAGCTGGCAGGTGGACGAGGAGGCCCGCGCCTGATGTACGCGCTCTACTCGACGCTGCTGGCGATCGGCCTCGCCGCCTACCTGCCCGCCTTCCTGCTGCGGCGCCGGCGCGCGGGCTACGGCCACGCCCTCGCGCAGCGCTTCGGGCACATCGGCGAGGGGCTGCCCTCCGAGCCGCGCGCGTGGATCCACGCGGTCTCGGTGGGCGAGTCGGCCACCGCCGCGCCGCTGGTGGAGGCGATCCATCGCCGCTGGCCGGAGCTGGGCCTGGTGGTCAGCACGATCACGCCCACCGGGGCGCGCATCGTGGCCGACCGGCTGGGCGGCATCGCGACCCACCGCTACTTTCCCATCGACCTGCCGCGGGCGGTCGGGCGGGCGCTCGACGCCGTGCGGCCTCGCTTCTTCATCGCCATCGAGACGGAGCTCTGGCCCAACTTCCTGCGCGCCCTCGCGCGGCGCGGGGTGCCGGCGCTGATCGCCAACGGGCGCATCTCCGACCGCTCGTTCCGCCGCTACCGGCGCGTGCGCCGGCTCATGCGCCGCGTGCTCGCCGACGTGACCGTGTTCGCGATGCAGAGCGAGGAGGACGCGCGCCGTATCATCGCGCTCGGCGCGCCGCCGGACCGGGTGGTCGTCACCGGCAACCTCAAGAGCGACGCGGCGCCCGCCGCCGATCCGCCCGAGGCGGTCTGGCGCGAGCGTCTCGGGCTCGCCCCCACCGACCGCCTCTTCGTGGCGGGCAGCACGCACCGGGGCGAGGAGGAGCCGGTGCTCGACGCCTTCCTCGGCGCGCGCGCCCGCTGTCCGGGCCTGGCGCTGCTCCTGGCCCCGCGCCATCCCGAGCGCGCGGACGAGGTGGAGGCGCTGGTCCGCGCCCGCGGCCTCACCGCCGCGCGCCGCAGCCGTCTGCCCCGCGAGCACGCGCCCGGCGCGGTCATCCTCCTCGACACGGTGGGCGAGCTGGCCTCGCTCTACGGCCTGGCCGAGGTCGTGTTCGTGGGGGGCAGCCTCGTCCCGGTGGGCGGCCACAACCTGCTCGAGCCCGCGATGCGCGGCAAGCCGGTGCTGTACGGCCCGCACACCGGCAACTTCCGCGACGGCGCGGCCCGGCTCGAGCGCACCGGCGGCGGCCTCGTGGTCAAGGACGGGCTCGAGCTGGAGCGCGAGCTCAGGCGGCTGCTGGAAGATCGCGAGCTGGCTGGGCGGGTGGGGGACGCCGCCCGCGAGGCATTCGCGGGCGGGCAGGGCGCGGTGGCCGCCACCCTCGAGGTCATCGCGCGCCACCTCTGGCCCGAACCGGTCCGGCCGTGACCACGCCGCGCCGCGCGCCCGAGGTGCTGCTTCGCCGGTACTGGGACGATCCGGACACTCCGGTGGTCAGCGCCGGCCTGTCCGCGCTGAGTTGGGCGTACCGCGGGGCCCTGGCCGCGCGCGATCGCGCGTATCGCTGGGGCGTCCTGCCGACCGGCCGGCTGCCGTGTCCGGTGATCTCGGTGGGCAACCTCACGCTGGGCGGCACCGGCAAGACCCCGATGGTGGAGCTGGTCGTGCGCACGCTGCAGGAGCTGGGGGCCGTGCCCGCGGTGCTGAGCCGGGGCTACGGCCGCACCACGCGCGGAGTGCAGGTGGTGGCCGACGGCACGGGCGTCCGCGCCGAGGCGCGCACCGGCGGCGACGAGCCCCGGCTGCTCGCCGAGCGCCTGCCCGGCGTCCCGGTCGTGGTGGGCGAGAACCGCTACGAGGCGGGACGGATCGCGGTCGAGCGCGGCGGGGTTACCGCGCTCGTGCTCGACGACGGCTTCCAGCACCGCACGCTCGCCAAGGACCTGGAGATCCTCGTCGTGTCCGGCCGCGCCCCGTGGGGCAACGCGCGCGTGTTCCCGCGCGGCACCCTCCGCGAGCCCCTGAGCGCGATCGGACGCGCGCAGGCGGTGGTGGTCACGAATCCGGTCGCCCCGGAGACGATCGCCGAGGTCACCGCGGTGGTGCGCCGCCACCACCCGACCGCCCCGGTGCTCGCCGCGCGCTACGAGCTCGAGGAGGCGAGCGAGCCGCTGCGCGGGCGCCGCGTGCCGGTGGCCGAGCTGGCCGGCCGTCGTCTGCTCGCCTTCGCGGGCCTGGGCTCGCCCGAGGGGTTCGCCCACACCGTCGACGCGACCGGGATCCGCCGGGTGGGCTTCGTGGAGTTCCCGGATCACCACTGGTTCACGCCCGCGGACGTGGCCGAGCTGGCTCGCGACGCGCGCGCGGCCGGCGCGCAGGGGCTGGTCACCACCGAGAAGGACTGGGTGCGGATGCGCGAGGTGGCGCCGCCGCCGTTGCCGATCTGGGTGCTACCGGTGCGGCTCGTGATCGAGACCCGGCTCGAGACGTGGCGCTCCCTCATCGCGGCGACGCTCGCCCTCGCGCCGATTGGTGGTGCCTGCCGGTGAGCGCGCCGGCCGCGGGTCTCGACGCCGGGCACATCGTCGTCCGCACTCCGAACTGGCTCGGCGACACCGTGATGGCCCAGCCGATGCTGGCCGCGCTCCGCGCCGCCGCGGGCGAGGCGCGCATCACGCTGGTCGGCCGCTGGGCCCCGCTGCTGGCCGGCCAGGGCGTGGCGGACGTGCTCCTGGGCTATCCCCGGCCGCTCCGGGCTCGCCGCCGGCTGGCCCGCGCGCTCGCCGCGGAGCCGCCCGACGTGGCGGTGCTGCTGCCGTCCTCGCTGGAAGCGGCGCTGGCCGCGGTCTGCTGGCGGGCGCGGCGCCGCGTCGGCTACGCCACCGACGGACGCACTCCGCTGCTCACCGACGCCATGGCGCTGCCCGAGCCTCGCCGGCATCAGGTGGACGAGTACGCGGAGCTGCTCGCCCTGCTGGGCGTGACCGGCGTGGCCGCGACGCCGCGCTGGATCCTGCCCGACGATCCCGACGCCGACGCGGAGGTCGCGCGCCTGCTCACCGAAGCCGGCCTCGACCCGCGCGCCCCGCTGGTGGGGCTCCACCTGGGAGCCGCCTTCGGCAGCTCCAAGCTCTGGCCGCCGGCCGCCTTCGGACACCTGGCCCGCGCGCTGGCCACGGTCGGTCTCTGCCCGGTGCTGCTCGGCACCGAGGACGACGCGCCCACCGCGGCCGCGGTGGCCGACGCGGCCGGGGTTCCCGTCGCCTCGCTGGTGGGCCGCGATCGGCCCGCGCTGCTGGCCCGCCTGCTCGGCCGCCTGCGCTGCCTGGTGAGCGGCGACACCGGCGTGGCGCATCTGGCCGCCGCGGTCGGCGTCCCGACCGTCACGCTGTTCGGGCCCACCGACCGCCGGCTCACCGCGCCGCGCGGGCCGGGCGCGCGGGCCCTCGATCGGCCGGTGCCGTGCGCGCCGTGCTTCCTGCCCACGTGCCCGATCGACCACGTGTGTCTCACGCGCCTGCCGCCGGAGGCGGTGCTCGACGAGGTGAGGCTCGCGGTCGCGTGAGGACCGTGCTCCACACCGAGGCCTCGCCCGGGCTCGGGGGCCAGGAAGTCCGGACGCTGAACGAGGCGCGCTGGACCGCCGAGCGCGGCTGGCGCGTGCTGCTCGCCTGCCAGCCGGACGGCCGACTCGCCGCGCGCGCCCGCGAGGTCGGCGTCGAGATCCGGCCCGTGCGCATGCGCGGGCCGCTCGATCCGCAGGCCCTGGGGGCGCTGGTGCGGCTGGTGCGCCGCGAGGCGGTGAGCCTCGTGCACACCCATAGCTCCGTCGACGCGTGGCTGGGCGGCATGGCCGCGCGCCTCTGCCGCGTGCCGGTGGTGCGCACGCGCCACGTGTCGATCGCCATCCGGCGCGGCCCCAATCCGGTCTACCGCTGGCTGGCGGACCGCGTGATCACGAGCGGCGAGGCGATCCGGCGCGTGGTGCTGGACGCGGGCGTGCCGCCCGCGCGGGTGGTCGCGATCCCGGCGGGGGTGAACCTCGAGATGTTCCCGTTCGGGCTCAAGGCCCCGGATACCGCCCGGGCCCTGGGCCTGGGCACCCCGGTGGTGGGCTCGGTGGCGATGTTCCGCGGCTCGAAGGGCCATCCCCAGCTCCTCGAGGCCTTCGCGCGCGTGCGCGAGCGCCACCCGAACGCCTCGCTGCTGCTGGTGGGCGACGGCATCCGCCGGGCCTGGGTGGAGCAGCTGGCGCGCGAGGCGGGCCTCTCGGACGCGGTCGTCTTCACCGGCTTCCGCCCCGACGTGCCCGCGCTGCTGGCGACCATGGACTGCTTCGCGCTCGCCTCCACCCGCACCGAGGGCGTGCCGCAGGCGCTCCTGCAGGCCTTCGCGGTCGGCGTCCCGGTCGTGGCCAGCCGCATCGGCGGCATCCCGGAGGTGGTGACCGACGGGGAGACCGGGCTCCTCGTGGAGAGCGGGCAGGCGCCGGCGCTGGCCGCGGCCATCGAGCGGGTGCTGGACGATCCGGCCGGCGCGGCGCAGCGGGCCCGCGCGGCGCGCGCCCTGGTGGAGGCGCGCTTCTCCCACGAGCGCTCGGTGGACCGGCTGCTCGACCTCTACCAGGAGCTGCTGGCGTGACCGCCGAGCGCCCGCTCACCATCCTGCACCTGGTGGCCAACCGATGGTGGACCGGCAGCGCGGAGCCCGTCATCCGCCTGCTGCTCGGCCTGCGGGCTCGCGGCCATCGCGCGCTCCTGGGGCTGATCCCGGGCGACCGCTTCGAGCAGAAGGCGCGCGAGGCGGGCCTCGAGCCGCTCGCCGGGCTCTCCCTCGAGGTCCGGGGCAATCCGGTGCACGCGCTGGCCGACCTGCGACGGGTGCGGCAGGCGGTCCGCGCCGAGGACGTGGACGTGGTCCACGCGCACCACTCGCACGATCACTGGCTCGGATGGCTGGGCCGCGGCGGCGCCGGGCTCGTCCGCACGTTCCACAACGCGCGCGCGGTGCGGCGAGACCGGCCCTCCACGTGGCTCTACCGGCGCACCGACGCCCTGATCGCGGTGAGCCGCGAGATCGAGGAGCGGCTGCAGCGCGTGGGCATCCCGCCCGCGCGGCTGGCCCGCGTGGACGGCGTCGTGGACCTCGCGCGCTTCGAGTCCGGCGACGGCGCGGCGATCCGCGAAGAGTTCGCGCTGGGCAAGGCGCCGGTCATCGGCTGCGTGGCGCGCCTGGCCGCCCGCCGCGGCCACGAGCTGCTGATCCGCGGCTTCCAGCAGCTGCTGCCCGAGTACCCGGAGGCGCGGCTGCTGCTCGTGGGCAAGGGCGAGGCCCGCGACCGGCTCGAGGCCTTCGTGAGCGGGCTCGGGCTCACCCGCTCGGTGCTCTTCGCCGGCTACCGCGACGGGGATCTGCCCGCGGTGCTCCAGGCGCTCGACGCCTTCGCCTTGATGGGCGCGGGCTCCGACGAGTCGTGCCGCGCCGCCCTCGAGGCGATGGCGGCCGGGCGTCCGGTGGTGGGGCGGCGGGTGGGCGCGCTGCCGGAGACGGTGGTGCACGGGGTGACCGGGCTGCTGGTGGACGACGACCGGCCGGAGTCGGTGGCCGAGGCCCTGCGCGCGCTGGTGGCCCAGCCGGAGCGGGCGGCCGCGATGGGCCGGGCCGGACGCGAGCGCGCGCGGGCGCTCTTCGGGCCCGACGCGCACGCCGCGCAGGTGGAGGCGGTGTACCGCCGCGTGCTGGCGGCGCGGGAGCGGTCGCGGTGACGATCCTCCAGATCGTCTCGTGCCGCGGCTGGTCCTCCGACGCCTACTGGGCCGCCCGCGCCGCGGTGGAGCTGGCGCGCGCGGGCCAGGACGTCACGCTGGTGTGCAAGCGCGGAAGCGAGGCGCGCGTCATCGGACGCGCCCGGGAGGCGGGCGTGCAGCGCATCGAGCGCCTCGCGCTCGCGAGCGGCGTCAAGCCGCTGGCGGACGCGCTGGATCTTCGCCGTCTCGCCGCGTGGCTGCCCCGGACCGACGTGCTGCACGTGCACCGGGGCAAGGAGCACTGGCTGGCCGCGCTCGCCAACCGCCGGGGCGCGCGCCGGACGCTGGTGCGCACGCGGCACATCGTGCAGCCGGTCCGCCCGCACGCGCTCAACCGGTGGCTCTACGGTCGCGCCACCGACCACGTCGTGACCGTCAGCGAGGCGATCCGGCGGCAGCTCGTGGCCGGAGGGCTCGCGGACGGTGCGCGCGTCACCGCGCTGGCGGGCGGCGTGGACGCCGAGCGCTTCCGGCCCGGCCCGCGCCCGGCGGATCCCGCGGGACTGCGCGAGCGTCTGGGGCTCATCGCGGACACGCCGCTGGTGGGGCTGGTGTCCGGGTTCCGGGTGATGAAGGGCCAGCAGACGGTGGTCGAGGCGGCGGCCCGCCTCGCCGCCCGGCGCCGCTCGTTCCACCTGCTGCTGATCGGGCAGGGGCCGCTCGCCCCGCGCATCCGCGCTCAGATCGAAGCGGCGGGACTGGGCGACCACGTCACGGTGCTGGGCTTCGTCGAGGATCTGCCGGCCACGATGGCCGGCCTCGACGTGGCGCTCTACTCCGCGCTCGAGTCGGACGGCATGTCGCGCGTGCTGTTCGAGTACCTGGCCGCGGGCGTGCCGGTCGTGGCGAGCCGCGTGGGCGTGGTCCCCGAGATCCTGGAGGACGGCGTGAGCGCGCTGCTCGTTCCGGCCGGCGAGCCCGAGCCGCTCGCGGCGGCGATCGCCCGCCTGCTCGCGGACGCCCCGCTGCGGCGCCGGCTCGGCGAGGCGGGCCGGGCGCTCGTCGAGGCCCGCTACTCCGGAGCGCGGCTGGCCGAGCGTCTGCTGGCGCTCTATCGCTCGGGATCGCGCCCACGCTCGTGAAGATCTCGATCCTCTGCTTCGACGTCTCCGACAATGCCTTGGGGCGGGCCTGGCTGCTCGCCCGATTGCTGGAGCCGCTGGGGGCGGTGGAGATCGTGGGCCCGCAATTCGGCCCGACGATCTGGGAGCCGGTCGCGGAGGAGCGCATCCCCGTGCGCGGGATGCCGGGCGTCCGTCTGCCCGCCTTCGCGGGCCGCCTGCCCGCGCTGGCCCGGCTGGCCGACGGCGACCTGCTCTATGCCTCGAAGCCGCGCCTGACCAGCGCCGGCGTGGGCTACTGGGCGCGCCTGGCCCGACGCCGTCCGCTGCTGCTCGACATCGACGACTGGGAGGTCGGGTTCTTTCTGCGGGGCGGCCTCTGGGGCACGCTCGGCCGAGCGCTCAATCTGACGAATCCGCGCGGCCTTACCTGGACCTGGCTCATGGAGCGGTTGACCGGGCTTGCCGACGGCGTCACGGTGGCCTCGCGCTTCCTCGAGTCCCGCTTCGGCGGCGTGCTGATCCCCCACGTCCGCGACACGGAGCGCTGGGCGGCCGAGCGGAGCGATCCAGCCCGCGCGCGCGAGCGCCTCGGGATCGACACGCAGCGGGTGGTCATGTTCCTCGGCACCCCGCGCGCTTACAAGGGAGTGGACGACCTCGTGCGCGCGGTCGCGGGCCTCGGCCGGCCCGACACGGTGCTGGCCCTGGTCGGGACCGACCCGGCCTCGGAGACCGGCCGCGCCGTGACCGCGCGGCTCCCGGATGCGCGCCTCGTGGGCCGCGTCCCGATCGCGCAGGTGCCGGACTACCTGGCCGCGGCGGACGTGGTGGTGGTCCCGCAGCGCGACAGCGCCGACACCCGCGGGCAGGTGCCGGCCAAGCTCTTCGACGCGATGGCGCTCGGCCGGCCCCTCGTCTCCACGCGGGTGTCGATGATCCCCGAGATCCTCGACGGCTGCGGGCTGCTCGTGGCGCCGTCCGATCCGGAGGCGCTCGGCGCCGCGATCGGCCGGCTCCTCGACCGGCCCGACGAGGCGCGCGCGCTCGGCGCGGCGGCCCGGCGGCGGGCGGTCGAGCGCTACAGCTTCGAGGCCGCGCGGCGCGCGCTGTTCCCGCTGGTGGAGCGGGTGCGGGGAGCGCGCGCCCCGCAGCGATGAAGATCGGCCTGATCTGCCGGCCGTACTCCTTCCACGGCGGCATCGAGACCGCGACCGCGGGGCTGCTGGGCGCGCTGGCGCGGGCGGGCCACGCGGTGGAGCTCATCAGCACCGCCCGGCAGCCGGACGTGCCGGGCATCCCGGTCCGTCGCGTGGGCGTGCTGCGGCATCCGTCGCTGCTGCGGCTGCTCTCGTTCGCGCTCGCCGCGCAGCGGGAGGCGGCGCGCCACGGCTACGACCTCGTGCAGAGCCACGAGCGCGTGCTGCGCCAGGATCTCTACCGGGCCGGCGAGGGCTGCCATCGCGCCTACCTGGCCGCGATGGGCCGGGGCCCGGGCCTGAGCCCGTATCATCACGCCGTCTGCGCGCTGGAGCGGCGCATCTTCGAGATGCGCGCGGCGCGCCACGTGGTGGCCATCGCGCGCCGCGGTCAGGAGGAGATGGCGCGTCTCTTCGGCACCGCCGCGACCGACGTCACCGTGGTCTACAACGGCGTGGACCTCGACCGGTTCCATCCGGAGCAGCGGACGCGCCATCGCGCGATCGCGCGCGCCGCGCTGGGCCTTCCCGACGGCGCGTGGACCGTCCTCTTCGTGGGCTCGGGCTTCGAGCGCAAGGGGCTGGGCCCGCTGCTCGGCGCCTTCGCGCGCCTCCCGGATCGCGGGAGCCGCCTGGTGGTCGCCGGCAAGGGCGACGTGCCCCGCTATCAGCGGCTGGCCGAACGCCTCGGCGTGGCCCCGCGCGTGACCTGGATGGGGCCCGTGCCGGAGGTCGAGCGCCTCTATGCGGTGGCCGACGCGGTGGCGCTCCCCGCGCGCTACGAGCCCTTCGGCAACGTCCACCTGGAGGCGCTCGCCGCCGGCCTGCCGGTCCTCACCAGCGTGCACGCGGGCGGCGCCGAGGTGGTCCGCCCGGGCGAGAACGGGTGGGTGGTCGATCGGGTGGCGGAGGAGCCGATCGCCCGGGGACTGACCGCGCTGCGCGAGGCGCCCGCCGGAGGCTGGGCGCCGCGGGCGCGCGCCTCGGTCGAGCGCTTCACGTACGCGGCGCAGGTCGAGGCCTTCACGGCGGTGTACCGGCGACTGGCCCGCTGACCGCCGGCGGGGTCGCGCCAAACCCGCGATTTTCATTGATCATTCGTGGCCTCGGGCATTACACTGCCCCTCGATGTCCTCACATCGGCCAGCACCACGCCCCGCCGTGTTCATGGACCGGGACGGCTGCCTCACCGAGGAGGTGGGCTACGTCAACCACCCCAGCCGCCTGCGGCTGCTCCCGCGGACGGCGGAGGCGATCGCCCGGCTGAATCGGGCCGGCGTGCCCGCGGTGATGGTGACCAACCAGGCCGGGATCGCGCGCGGCTATTTCTCGGAGGAGACGCTGGACGCGACCCACGCGCGGCTGCGCGAGGCGCTGGCCGCGGCGGGCGCGCGCCTGGACGGCCTCTACACCTGCGTGCACCACCCGACGGACGGGGAGCCGCCGTACCGCGCCGAGTGCGACTGCCGCAAGCCGCGCCCCGGCCTGCTGCGGCGGGCCGCGAGCGAGCTCGGCCTGGACCTCGCCGCCTCGGTGATGGTCGGCGACAAGCTCTCCGACGTGGCCGTGGGACACGCGGTGGGCGCGGCCGGCATCCTCGTGCTCACGGGCTACGGGCGCGGCGAGTGGGAATACCAGCGGCACCGCTCGAACGTGAAGGCGGACCACGTGGCCGAGGATCTGCTCGACGCGGTAGAGTGGGCGCTCGCGCGCGCCGCCGCCGCGGGCGCGCGGGCCTGACGTGTATCCGCTCAACCGGCTCCGGGAGGCGCTGGTCCGGCTGGCCGGACGCCGGGTGGTGGTGATCGGCGATCTCATCGCGGACGAGTACCTCTACGGCAAGCCGGCGCGGATCTCGCGCGAGGCCCCCGTGCTCATCCTCCGCTTCACCGACCGGGAGATGCGTCTCGGCGGCGCGGCCAACGCGGCCCACAACGTGCACGCCCTGGGCGCCGCCGTGACGCCGGTGGGCCTGCTGGGACGCGACGGCCCGGGCGACGAGGTGGACGCGCTCTTCCGCCAGGCGGGCATCAGCACCGACGGCATCGGGCGCGAGGCGGATCGCCCCACGCCGGTCAAGACCCGCATCATGGCCGGCGGCTATCAGGCCACGCGCCAGCAGGTGGTGCGCCTCGACCGCGAGCCGGAGGGCGGCCTGACCGACGCGGCGGAGGCCCGGCTCCTCGAGCGTCTTCGCGCGGCGGCGACGGGCGCCCAGGCGTTCCTCGTCTCCGACTACGGGTACGGCACCGTGACCCCGCGCGTGTACGAGACCGTGCTCGCGCTCGCGCGCGCCCGGCGCGTGCCGGTCACGGTGGACAGCCGCTACGACCTGCCGCGCTTCCGCGGCGCCACCGCGGCCACGCCCAACGAGCCGGAGGTGGAGGCCCTCACCGGACAGGAATTGCTCGACGAGAGCGCGGTGGAGAAGGCGGGCCGCATGGTGCTGGAGCGGCTCGACGCGCGCCTTCTCCTGCTCACGCGGGGCAGCCGCGGCATGGCCCTCTTCGAGCGGGAGGGGCCGGTGACGTTCATGCCGATCCACGGCAGCGACGAGATCGCCGACGTGACCGGCGCGGGGGACACCGTGATCAGCACGTTCACGGTGGCGCTCGCCGCGGGCGCGGCCCCGGGCGAGGCGGCGTGGCTCGCCAACGTGGCGGGCGGGGTGGTGGTCATGAAGCGCGGCACCGCCACCGTGTCCGCGCCGGAGCTGGCGGCCGCGCTGGCGAGCGATGGCGAGCATCGTCAGCGCTGAGGAGGCGGGACGGCTCGCCTCCGTCTGGCGCGCCCAGGGCAAGCGTCTGGTGCTGGCCAACGGCTGCTTCGATCTCCTGCACGTGGGGCACGTGCGCTATCTCCAGGCCGCGCGGGCGCTCGGCGACGCGCTCGTGGTCGGCCTCAACTCCGACGCCTCGGTGCGACGGCTCAAGGGGCCGGGGCGCCCGGTGATGCCGGCGGACGAGCGGGCGGAGCTGGTGGCCGCGCTCCGGGTCGTCGACCTCGTGGTGGTGTTCGAGGAGGACAGCGCGGACGCGCTCATCGCGCGCCTGCGGCCCGACGTGCACGCCAAGGGGACCGACTACACCGAGCAGAGCGTGCCCGAGCGCGCGACGGCGGCCGCGGCGGGCGCGCGGGTCGCGATCGCGGGCGACCCCAAGAGCCACTCCACGAGGGACCTGATCGCCACCATCCTGACCCGCTTCGGCCGGAACCACCGGTGAGGGGCCGGCGATGACGTCCCCCGTCGCGAGCCCGGAACGGACGCGCCGCCTCACCGGCCCCGGGCTGCAGAAGATCGCCATCGTGAAGCTCTCGTCGCTCGGCGACGTCATCCACGCGCTCCCGGTGGCCCACGCCCTGCGCCGCTCGCGTCCCGGCCTCCATCTGACCTGGATCGTGGAGGCCCGGGAGTGCGCGCTGCTCACGGGCCACCCCGACCTCGACGAGGTGGTGCCGGTCGACACGCGGCTCTGGCGCCGGCTCATCTGGCGACCGGCGGGCGCGCGGCAGGTGGCGGGCAAGGTGCGTCGCCTCCGTCATCGCGTCCGCTCCGCGGGCTTCGACGTCGCCATCGACCTGCAGGGGCTGATGAAGAGCGGGTTGCTCACCGCGTACACCGGGGCCCCGGTGCGGATCGGGTTCACCGCCGACCGCTGCCGTGAGCGGCTCAACTGTCTCTTCACCAACCTGCGGGTGCGGCCGCCCGACCGGGCGGTGCACGTGGTCGACCAGTACCTCTCGCTGCTCGGCCCGCTCGGGGTGCCGCCGGGGCCGGTGGAGTTCCACCTGCCGCTCGAGCCGGCGGCCGAGCGGCGCATGGAGGACTTTCTGGGCGAGCAGGGCGTGAAGCGCCACGAGAGCCTCATCGCGATCAACCCGGGGGCGGGCCGCGCCGACAAGCAGTGGCCGGTGGCCCACTTCCGCGCGCTGGCCGATCGCCTGGCCCAGGAGCCGAACGCGCGCATCCTCCTGCTGTGGGGACCGGACGAGGTCCACATGGCGCGACAGATCATGCACGGGCTGCAGGCGCGCGCGATCCTCGCGCCGCCCACCGACCTCCACGAGCTGGGCGCGCTGCTGCGCCGGGCCTCGCTGATGGTCGCGAACGACACCGGCCCGCTGCATCTGGCCGCCGCGCTGGGGACCCCGAGCCTCGGGCTCTACGGGCCCACGCGCGCGGAGCGCAACGGCCCCTACGGCCCCCGCTGCCGCGGCGTGCAGAGCCCGGACGGCACCATGGCCGGCCTCGCCCCCGACACGGTGGTGGAGGCGGCGCGCGCGCTGCTGGCCCGGGGGAGGAACGGATGAGCCGCCTCAGCGTCACGGTCATCGCGTGGAACGAGGAGGAGCGGCTGCGGGCCTGCCTCGAGAGCGTGGCGTGGGCGGACGAGATCGTGGTCGTGGACGCGGAGTCCTCCGACAAGACGGTGCAGATCGCGCGGGAGTTCACCGACAGGGTGTGGGTGCGGGTGTGGCCCGGCTTCGCGGCCCAGAAGAACTTCGCGATCGAGCAGGCCACCGGCGAGTGGATCCTCTCCCTCGACGCCGACGAGCGGGTCACCCCCGCGCTGCGCGACCGCATCCGGGCCGTGCTCGCCGCGGACGGGCCCGCCGACGGCTACGCGATCCCGCGCCGCAACATCTTCTGGGGGGCGTGGGTGCGGCACGGCGGCCTCTACCCGGACTACCAGCTCCGCCTGTTCCGCCGCCACGCGGGACGGTTCGTGGAGAACGCGGTCCACGAGTCGGTGACGGTGACCGGGCGCGTGGACACGCTCGCCGAGCCGCTCCTGCACCACTCCTACCGCGACCTCGAGGACTTCGTGCGCCGCTCCAACCGCTACTCGACCCTCTCCGCGCAGGACTGGGTGCGCCGCGGCAAGCGGGCGGGGCTGCTGGGGCTGGCGACTCGTCCCCTCGGCCGCTTCGTTTCCATGTACATTGTTCAGCGGGGCTTCCTGGACGGCTGGCGCGGGTTCGTGCTGGCCGTCCTGTACGCGGAGTACGTCTTCCTCCGGATGGCCAAGGTGTGGGAGGCGCAGAAGACGGCGGAGCCCGGAAGGAGCGACCACAGGAGATCATGACCTCGTCGCGGGAGCGCGTGCTGTCGGGGATGCGGCCCACCGGCCGCCTGCACCTGGGGAACTACCTGGGCGCGCTGGAGAACTGGGTGAGGCTCCAGGATCAGTTCGAGTGCTTCTACTTCGTCGCCAACTGGCACGTGCTGACCACCAATCCCGGCGGGACCGGCGAGGTGCCGAACGACACCGTGGAGATGGGGGCGGACTGGCTCGGCGCCGGCCTCGACCCGGAGCGCTCGACCCTGTTCATCCAGTCGCTGGTGCCGGAGCACGCGGAGCTGCACCTGCTGTTCTCCATGGCCACGCCGGTGGGCTGGCTCGAGCGGGTCCCGACCTACAAGGAGATGGTGGAGCAGCTCGGGCTCGAGTCGCCGTCCTACGGCCTGCTGGGCTACCCGCTGCTGCAGGCGGCCGACATCCTCATGTACAAGGCGCAGTGGGTCCCGGTGGGGGCCGACCAGGTGCCGCACATCGAGCTCACCCGCGAGGTGGCGCGCCGGTTCAACCACACCTGGAAGTCGGTCTTCCCGGAGCCCCAGGCCCGGCTGACCCAGATCCCGAAGGTGCCGGGGACCGACGGGCGCAAGATGTCCAAGTCGTACGGGAACGCGATCTACCTCGCCGACACGACCGAGGAGATCACGGCCAAGGTCAAGCCGATGGTGACCGACCCCGCGCGCAAGCGGCGGTCGGATCCCGGCAATCCCGACGTCTGCCCGGTGTTCGACCTGCACCGCATCTTCACCCCGGACGAGCCGCGCGAGCAGTGCGCGACCGGCTGCCGCACCGCCGGCATCGGCTGCCTGGACTGCAAGGGCGTGCTGCTGCAGCACATGCTGCCGCCACTGGCCCGGATCCGCGAGCGACGGCAGCGCTACGTCGAGAAGCCGGCCGAGATCGTGGAGATCCTCCGCGAGGGCTCCAAGCGCGCCCGCCGCATCGCGGTCCAGACCATGACCGAGGTCCGCGAGGCCATCAAGCTCGAGCCATGACCGCGACGCAAGCCGACTCCGGCATCACCGTCCGGGTCGAGTCGTTCGAGGGGCCGCTGGACCTGCTGCTCCATCTCTGCCGCACCAACGAGATGGACCTCTCCCGCCTGTCCCTCCGCACCATCACCGACCAGTACCTCGCGCATCTGGAGGCGGTGCGCTTCCAGGACCTCGAGACCGCGGGCTCGTTCATGGTGATGGCGGCGACGCTGATCTATCTCAAGTCCAAGATCCTCCTGCCCGCGAGCCCCGACGACCCCGAGGAGGCCCTCGACGAGGAGGGCGAGCTGCTCAAGCGCGAGCTGGAGGAGCGGCTGCGCGAGTACGCGCGGGTCAAGGCGCTGGGCGCCTGGCTCTCCGAGCGCGAGGCCGAGCAGAGCCTCATCTACGGACGGACCACCGCGGAGCTGCCGCCGCCGGAGGACATCCCGCTCGCGGACCTCTCGGTGCACCTGCTCCAGCGCGCCATGCAGCGGCTGATCGACGAGCAGAAGCGGCGTGCGCCCCGGCAGGTCGAGCCCAACCCGATCTCGGTGCTGGAGCGCATGGGGGAGATCACCGATCTCCTGCGCAGCACGTGGTCGCTGCTCTTCTCCTCGGTGGCGGGCGCCGAGCGCGTGCGGGCGGAGTGGGTGGTGACCCTGCTGGCCCTGCTCGAGCTGGTGCGCCTGGGACAGGCCCGCGCCCGCCAGGCGGAGCTCTTCGGCGAGATCGTGATCGAGCGCCACTCGGTCAGCGTGCGTGAGCCGGTCCGGCCCGAGGAGCCCATGGAGCCGCCGCCGCTGGACGGCGAGGCGTCGGACGCCGGCCTCGCGGCGCCCGCGGCCGACGCGCCCCCCGAGGCGGAGCGGATGGACGAGACCGAGATCCCGCACGCGGCCGCAGTGGAGCCGCCCGACGTGGCCCCGACGCACGACGAGGCCCGAACCGAGGAAGGGGAGTCCTGGAATGCCTGAGCCCATCGACGTGGTGGAAGCCCTGCTGTTCGCCTCCGACACCCCGGTGGAGGCCGAGCGCCTCGCCGAGGTGCTCGCTCTCGAGTCCGCCGCGGCGGCCCGCGAGATCGTCGACAGCCTGCGGACGCGACTCGATGCCGAGGGCCGCGCGCTCCAGGTGATGGAGGTGGGCGGCGGCTTCCGGCTCGTCACCCGACCCGAGGTGGCGCCGTGGCTCGTGAAGCTGGCCCGCAGCCGCACCCGCTCGCGCCTGTCACGCCCCGCGCTGGAGACGCTCGCCATCATCGGCTACCGGCAGCCGGTCTCGCGTCCCGAGGTGGACGCGGTGCGCGGCGTGAACTCGGAGGCGGTCCTGGACAACCTGCTCGAGCGCCGCATGATCCGCATCGCCGGGCGCAAGGACTCGCCCGGGCGGCCGTTCCTGTACGAGACCACGCGCGAGTTCCTGGTCGCGTTCGGCCTGCGCGATCTCGGCGACCTGCCCAAGGTCGAGGGTGAGCTGATCGTGCCCGAGCTCGCGGAGACCGCCGCCGCCGAGCTCCCCGAGCCCGGGCCGGAGCAGGAGGAGATCGCCGCTGCCCCCGATTCGCCTCAGCAAGATCCTGGCGCAGGCGGGGATCGCGTCCCGGCGGGCGGCTGAGTCGCTGCTCCGGGCGGGCCGCGTCGCCGTCAACGGGCAGGTCCGGCTGGAGCCGGGCGCCCAGGCGGATCCCGAGACCGATCGCATCACGCTCGACGGCCGCCCGCTGCCGTCCCGCGCGCCGCTCCTGCACCTGCTGCTGCACAAGCCGCGCGGCTACGTCACCAGCCGGCGCGATCCCGACGGGCGCCCGGTGGTGCTGGATCTCCTGCCGCCCGCGGCGGCCGCGGTGGTGTACCCGGTGGGGCGCCTCGACTTCGACGCCGAGGGTCTGCTTCTGCTCACCAACGACGGAGAGCTCGCGAACCGCCTCCTGCATCCCCGCTACGAGATCCCGCGCGTGTACGAGGTGGAGGTGGAGGGGCGGGTGGCGGAGGCGGACCTGCCGCGCTGGCGGCGCGGCGTCGCGCTCGACGACGGCCCCGCGGTGCCCCGGCGCGTCAGTCGCCTGTCGGGGGGGTCACGCTCCACCCGGCTCTCGTTGACGTTCGCGGAAGGACGCTATCGCGAGGTGAAACGGTACTGCCGGGCGCTCGGCCACCCGGTCCGCCGGCTCAAGCGCGTGCAGTTCGGGCCGCTGCGACTGGGCAACCTGGCCCCGGGCGCGCACCGCGCCCTCACCGCCGCGGAGCGCAAGGCCCTGGACAACTTGCGTGGGGGGTAGCGTTCGCCTATACTGCCCGGGGTCACAAGGATCGATGTGCTTCAGGAGCCCCAGATGAACCTGGACGATTGGCGATCCAGGATCAACGACCTCGACGAACAAATCCTCGAACTCCTCAACCAGCGCGGTACCGCCGCCCTCCGGATCGGCGAGCTCAAGAGGCAGCAGGATCTTCCGTACTTCATCCCCGAGCGCGAGGCGCAGGTCCTCGAGCGTCTCGTCGGGCTGAACCGCGGGCCGCTCGGGGCCCACGCGATCCGGGTCATCTGGCGCGAGATCCTGTCCGCGTCGCTGGCGCTCGAGCACCCGCTGCCGGTGGCGTACCTCGGCCCGCCCGGCACCTTCACGCACCAGGCGGCCACCCGGCGCTTCGGCTCCTCCGCGCAGCTTCGCCCGGTGCCGACCATCGCGGAGATCTTCGACGAGGTGGAGCGCCACCGCGCCGAGTTCGGCGTGGTGCCGGTGGAGAACTCCACCGAGGGCGCGGTGAACGTGACGCTCGACCGGCTGATCGAGTGCGACGTGACGATCAACGGCGAGATCCTCCTCGACATCTCGCAGCACCTGATCTCGCGCGCCACCGAGCTCGCGGCGGTGAAGGTGGTCTGCTCGCATCCGCAGGGCATCGCCCAGTGCCGGGCCTGGCTCGCCGCGCACCTGCCGGACGCGCAGACCGAGGAGACGCCGTCCACCGCGGCGGCGGTGGAGCGGGCCCGGGACGACGCGACGGTGGCCGCCATCGCCTCCGACATGGCGGCCGCGGTGCACGGGGTGCCGATCCTGCGCGCCCGCATCGAGGACAATCCGGCCAACTCCACCCGCTTCCTCGTCATCGGCCGCCGGCCGGTGCCGCCGACCGGGCGCGACAAGACGTCGATCCTGTTCTCGATGAAGAACGAGCCCGGCGTGCTGTACAGCATCCTCCAGCCGTTCGCCGCCCACCGGCTGAACCTGACCAAGATCGAATCCCGTCCCACCAAGCGCCGCCCCTGGGAGTACGTGAACTTCCTCGACTTCGAGGGGCACTGCGAGACCGAGAACGTGCGGGACGTGCTGGCCGAGGTGCGCGAGCGCTGTCAGTTCCTGAAGGTGCTCGGCTCCTACCCGGCGGCGTGAAGGAGCAATGCTCATGAGCGCGTCCTGGGAGTCCCTCGCCAACGATCACATCCTGGGGATCGCGCCCTACGAGCCTGGCAAGCCGATCGAGGAGCTGGAGCGCGAGCTGGGCATCCACGACGTCATCAAGCTCGCCTCCAACGAGAACCCGCTCCCCCCGTCGGACCGGGTCATGCAGGCGATGGTGGACGCGCTCCACCGGATCAACCGCTACCCCGACGGCAGCGGCCACTACCTCCGCCAGGCCATCGCGCGCCACCAGGGGCTGACCGGCGACCACATCATCCTGGGCAACGGCTCCAACGACCTCATCGAGCTGATGGCGCGCGCGTTCCTGCGCTCGGGGGAGGAGGCGGTGATCCCGCATCCCTCCTTCGTGGTGTACCCGATGATCGTGCAGGCGGTGGGCGGCATCCGGGTGGTGGTGACCCTCAAGGACCACCGCCTGGACCTGGAGGCGATGGCCCGCGCCATCACCCCCATGACCAAGATGGTCTTCATCGCCAACCCCAACAATCCCACCGCCACCATCGTGACCGCGGACGAGGTCGAGCACTTCATGGACCGGATGCCCGACCGGGTCATCGTGGTGTTCGACGAGGCCTATTTCGAGTTCGCCCAGGGGCCGGACTTCCCGGACACCCTGTCGTACCTCAAGCAGGGACGGAAGGTCGTGGTGCTCCGCACCTTCTCCAAGGCGGCGAGCCTGGCCGGCCTGCGGGTGGGCTACGCGGCGGCGGACCCCGACTGCATCGCGCTGCTCAACCGCATCCGCCAGCCGTTCAACGTCAACTCGGTGGCCCAGGCCGCCGCGCTCGCCGCGCTGGAGGACGACTCGCACGTGCGCGAGTGTCTCAGCATGATCGAGGCCGGCCGTCACTACCTGGTCGACGAGTTCAACGCGATGGGGCTCAAGTACACCCCCTCGCGCGCCAACTTCATCCTGGTCGACGTCGGCCGGAGCGCGAGCGAGGTCTTCCACTGGCTCCTGAAGGAAGGCGTGATCGTGCGGCCCATGACCAGCTTCGGCATGGAGAGCGCGCTCCGGGTGACGATCGGCACCCCGGAGGAGAACCGCCGATTCGTGAAGGCGCTCAAGAAGGTGCTGGCCGGAGCCAGGGGCGCGTGATCCGCCGACTCGGTCTGGTGGGTCTGGGTCTGCTGGGGGGATCCGTCGCGAAGGCGGCCCGGGCCCACGGCGTGGCCGACGAGATCGTGGCGGTGGGGCGCGACCGGGCCCGTCTCGAGCCCGCGCTGCGCGACGGGGCGATCGACCGGGCCGCGACCGACCTCGCGGAGGGCCTGCGCGACGTCGACTTCTGCGTGCTCGCCACCCCGGTGGCGACCCTCACCGCGCTGCTGCCCGACGTCTGGCGCGCGGTGCCCTCCGACGCGGTCGTCACCGACGTGGGCAGCACCAAGGCCGCCATCGTGGAGACCGCGGAGCGGCTGGCGGCGGGTCGGCCGCTCGGCTTCGTGGGCAGCCATCCCATGGCGGGCTCCGAGCAGGCGGGCTACCGCGTCTCGCGCGCCGATCTCTTCCGCGGGGCCACCGTCATCATCACCCCCACCGAGCGCAGCGACTGGCACGCGGTGAAGCGCGTGGGCGCGTTCTGGGAGGCGCTGGGCGGCCGGCTGGTGACCCTGGACCCGGTGACGCACGACCGCGCCACCGCGGCCATCAGCCACCTGCCGCACCTGGTCGCCGACGCGCTGGTGGACGCGGTGGTGCGGATGGACCCGCGCTTCCTCGAGGTGGCCGGCCGCGGCTTCAAGGACACCACCCGCATCGCGGCCTCCGATCCGCACATGTGGCGCGAGATCTTCCAGGAGAACCGGGCCGGCCTCGCCGAGGCCCTGGCCGCGTTTCGCGCCGCGCTCGATGCGCTCGAGCGGCTGATCGCGCAGGGCGACGCCGCCGCCATCGAGGCCGAGCTCGACCGTATCCGTCGCGTCCGCGAGGGGGCTGCTTGATCTTCCGCGTCACGTTCGTGACGCGCGACGGGAACGGACACGGCCGGGCCACCGGCGGCCCCTTCGCACGGAGGGCGGCCGCGTGAGCGGGGCCCGGCGCGAGATCGTGATCACCATCGACGGGCCGGCCGGCGCCGGCAAGTCCACGGTGGCCGCCGCGCTCGCGGCGCGCCTCGGCTACACCCTGATCGACACCGGCGCGCTCTACCGCGGGCTGGCGTGGGCCGCGCGGGAGGCCCGCGTCCCCCCCGAGGACGGCCCCGCCCTGCGCGCGCTGCTGGACCGGACCGAGGTGCGGCTGGAGCGCGGGCGCGTGCTGGTCGACGGGCGCGACGTGACCGCGGAGATCCGCACCCCCGCGGTGACCCAGCTCACGTCCCGGTTGACGATGCTGGCCCCGGTGCGCGATAAGATGACGCCCATTCAGCGGAGCCTGGCCGCCGCCGGCGGCGCGGTCCTCGAGGGACGCGACACCGGGAGCGTGGTGTGGCCGGAGGCCGAGGTGAAGTTCTACCTCGATGCCGATCTCGACACGCGAGCCCGGCGGCGCCGGGCGGACCTGGCGGCGCGCGGGATCGAGGCCGACCTGGCGACGGTGCGCGAGGACATCGCGCGGCGCGATCGGCAGGACACGGAGCGGGCGCTGGCGCCGCTGGTGAAGCCGGAAGGGGCGGTGGTGGTGGACACCACCGGGCAGGGGATCGCGGAGGTCGTGGACACGCTCATGCGTGTGGTGGAGCAGGCGAGATGCTGTACGCGATCCTGAAGCCGATCGCGGTGGCGCTCATGCGCCTCCTCTTCCGGCTCGAGGTCGTGCGGCCGGAGCTCGTGCCCGCGACGGGTCCGGTGCTCCTCGTCTCCAACCACGTGAGCGTGCTGGACCCGCCCTTCGTGGGAGCCGCCGCGCCCCGGCCCCTCTACTTCATGGCCAAGGAGGAGCTCTTCCGCATTCCGCTCTTCGGGCGGCTGATCCGGGCGCTGAACGCCCGACCGGTCCGGCGCGACGGCTCGGACACGCGGGCGCTCAAGGCGGCGCTGGCGCTGCTCGAGGAGGGCCGCGCGTTGCTCGTGTTCCCCGAGGGCACACGGGGCGAGGAGGGGCAGCCCCCGCGCGAGGGCAAGGCCGGGGTGGGCATGCTCGCGGTCCTGAGCGGCGCGCCGGTGGTGCCCGTGTTCGTGTCCGGCACCGGGGCCGCCCTGCCGCGGGGACGGAGCCTGCCGCGCCCGAGCCGGGTGCGGGTGACGTTCGGGCCGCCGTTGACGTTCAAGATGGCCGGCACGCCGGGGGGCAAAATGGCCGGCGCCGTGGAAGCGGAGCGGACAGGGCGGGGGGCCAAGAGAGCGGGTGACGACGGACGCAAGGAGGCGTATCGTGAAGCGGCTCAGGAGATGATGCGGGCGATCGGTCAGCTCCGGGAGCAGCAGCAGGTGCAGTCGGCAGCAAAGTCGGACAATAGATTCTAAGGAGAGGTGGAGTCATGGAGACCGAGAACCGAAAGGCACGGACCCTCGTCGGCGGATCGAAGGAGGTGGACGCCACCGAGGAGAGCATGGAGTACTGGTTCAACCGGGGCGTGAGCGACGTCGAGGAAGGAGAGGTCGTCCGCGGCCGGGTGGTGGAGGTGCGGGACAGCGAGGTCCTCGTGGACATCGGCTACAAGAGCGAGGGCACCATCCCCATCGAGGAGTTCCGGCACGCGGGCAGCCTGCCCAAGGTCGGCGAGGAGATCGAGGTCTACCTGGAGTCCAAGGAGGACAACGAAGGACTGATCGTCCTCTCCAAGGACAAGGCGGACAAGATCAAGGTGTGGGACCAGATCGGGAAAGCGCACGACAGCGGGACCCCGGTGGAGGGCCGCGTCGCGGAGGTCGTGAAGGGCGGCCTCTCGGTCGACGTGGGCGTGCGCGCCTTCCTGCCCGGCTCCCAGGTGGACCTCCGGCCGGTGAAGAACCTGGCCGCCATGGTCGGCCAGACCATCCGGGCCAAGGTCATCAAGCTGAACCGGCGGCGCGGCAACGTGGTGCTGTCGCGGCGCGCGGTGCTGGAGGAGGAGCGCGAGGAGAAGAAGAAGCACACCCTCTCGGTGCTGACGGAGGGCATGGTTCTCACCGGCACCGTCAAGAACCTCACCGACTACGGCGCGTTCATCGACCTGGGCGGCATCGACGGGCTGCTGCACGTGACCGACATGTCGTGGGGTCGGGTGGGGCATCCCTCCGAGATCTTCCAGATCGGCGACCAGGTCGAGGTGGTGGTGCTGCACTTCGACCGGGAGACCGGCCGGGTGTCCCTCGGCTACAAGCAGAAGTCGTCGGATCCCTGGGCCAACGTGGAGGAGCGCTATCCGGTGGGGGCCAAGGTCAGCGGCAAGATCGTGAGCCTCACCAACTACGGGGCCTTCGTGGAGCTCGAGCCCGGCGTCGAGGGCCTCGTGCACGTCTCGGAGATGTCCTGGACGCGCCGGGTGCGGCATCCCTCGAAGCTGGTCAACGTGGGGGATCCGGTGGAGGTGATGGTGCTGGAGGTCAACAAGGCCACCAAGCGGATCTCCCTCGGCATGAAGCAGGTGGAGAGCGATCCGTGGGCCACCATCCAGGAGCGCTACCAGCCCGGGATGCGGGTGCAGGGCAAGGTGCGCAACCTCACCGACTTCGGCGCCTTCGTGGAGCTGGAGCCGGGCGTGGACGGGCTCCTGCACATCTCCGACATGTCGTGGACGCGCAACATCGGGCACCCGTCCGAGCTGCTCAAGAAGGGGCAGGCGATCGACACCCAGATCCTCAACGTCGACCGCGAGAACAAGCGCATCTCGCTCGGGCTCAAGCAGATCCAGCCGGATCCGTGGGACAGCGTGGCGCAGCGCTACCCGATGGGCTCGCGGGTCACCGGCAAGGTCGTGCGCCTCACCGACTTCGGCGCCTTCGTCGAGCTCGAGCCGGGGGTCGACGGCCTGCTGCACATCTCGCAGATGTCCAACCGGCCCATCGCCGCGCCGTCCGACATCCTCAACGTGGGTGACGAGCTGACCCTCATGGTGATCCGGGTGGATCCCAACGAGCGGCGGATCGGCCTCTCGCTGAAGGAGCTGGCCGCGATGATCGAGGAGCCGGTGCACACGGAGGGCCGGGGTCGTCACAAGGGCCGCAAGCGGCGCGGCGGGGACGACTACGACGACGAGGAGTAACCGCGGGTGGCGTCACGCGGGCGAGTCGCCCTCATCGCGGTCGGCGTCGGGGCGGCCGTCCTCGTCATGTTCGTCGCCACCATCTGGCTGCTCATCGCGGTGACCGACGATGGCCTCCCCGGGGGGGCCAAGGTCGCGGTGGTGGAGATCGAGGGAGTCATCGGCACCGAGGTCGCGCGGGGCCTCGATACCGACGAGCTCGTCCGCATCCTCCACGAGTACCGCGACGATCCCGCGATCCGCGCGGTGGTCCTGCGCATCAACAGCCCCGGCGGGGTCGTGGCCCCCACCCAGGAGATCGTCTCCGCGGTGCGCCGGCTCCGCGAGGCCAAGAAGCCGGTCGTCGCCTCGCTCGGCTCCGTGGCCGCCTCCGGCGGCTACTACGTGGCGGTGGCCGCCGACCGCATCTTCGCAAGCCCCGGCACCCTGACCGGGTCCATCGGGGTGGTCATGCAGCTGGCCAACCTCGAGGGCCTCCTCAAGAAGGTCGGCGTCGAGTACGTGGTGGTCAAGGCGGGCTCCTTCAAGGACGTCGGCAACTTCGCGCGCCCCATGACCCCCGAGGAGCGACGCATCCTCCAGTCCCTGCTGGACGACGTCTACGAGCAGTTCATCGGGGCGGTGGCCGAAGGCCGCCATCTCGATCTCGAGACCGTCCGCGGCTTCGCGGAGGGCCGGATCTTCTCTGGCCGTCAGGCGCAGGCCTTGAAGATGGTCGACGAGCTGGGCGGGCTCGAGGACGCGGTGGAAGCGGCGGCCCGGATGGCGGGGCTGCCCGGCAAGCCGAAGGTCGTCTACCCGCGGCGGCGCTTCTCGCTGCGCGACCTGCTCCGCACCGAGCTCGGGCTCGGGTCGGTCGCGCGCGTCCTGCCGTCGCTCGAGACGCTCCGCACTCCGCTCTACCTCATGCCCTGACCGGGTGGGAGGCGGGAGTGCCCGCTAACTACCCCACTTGCTTGACAAACTTTCGGGTGCCGTGATACGGTCCCTCCGTTGGATCGGGCCGGACCGCCGATGGTCACGACGGCCCGGAATCAGGGTCGGCCCTCAAGAGGGAGTCGCCATGACGAAAGCGGAGCTGATCGAGGAAGTCGCCAAGGTCGCGAGCTTGACCAAGAAGGAAACCGAGCTCATCGTCAACACCGTGTTCGACAACATCACGGAAGCGCTGGGCAAGGGAGACAAGGTCGAGCTGCGGGGCTTCGGCAGCTTCCGCATCCGGCACCGGAACTCGCGCAAGGGGCGCAACCCCAAGACCGGTGACAGCGTGAGCGTGCCGGAGAAGCGCGTCCCGTTCTTCAAGGTCGGCAAGCGGCTCCGCGAGCTCGTCAACACCTAGTCGGTGGAGCGGCTCTGGGCGCCCTGGCGGATGGCGTACGTGTCTGCCGCCGGGTCTCCCGAGGCCGCCTGTATCTTCTGCGCCGCGCTGGCCGCCGGTGACGATCGCCGGGCCCTCATCCTCAAGCGCGGTCGTCTCGCCTTCCTCGTCCTGAACGCCTTCCCGTACGCCTCCGGTCACCTGATGTCCGTCATCACCCGGCACGTCGGCACCATCGAGGCCGCGACCACCGAGGAGCTGACCGAGGCGATGAGCCTGATCCAGGCCGCCACCCGCGCCCTCACCGCGGCCTATCATCCGGACGGCTTCAACATGGGCATCAACCAGGGGCGGATCGCGGGGGCGGGGGTGCTCGGGCACCTGCACGTGCACCTGGTCCCGCGGTGGACGGGGGACACGAACTTCATGCCGGTGACCGCCGACACGCGCGTGCTGCCCGAAGCCCTCGAGGCCACCTACGACCGCGTGGTCGCGGCGCTCGCTCCGTGAGGGAAGCCGCCGCCGAGACCACGCCCATGATGCGGCAGTACGGGGAGCTGAAGCGGCGCTTCCCGGACTACCTGCTGCTGTTCCGTCTGGGGGACTTCTACGAGCTGTTCAACGACGACGCCCACACCGCCTCCCGACTCCTGCAGCTCACCCTGACGTCGCGGCAGGGCGTCCCCATGGCCGGCGTGCCCCATCACGCCGCCGACACCTACATCGCCCGGCTCATCCGGGCCGGGCAGAAGGTCGCGGTGTGCGAGCAGCTGGAGGAGCCGGCCAAGGGCCGCAAGATCGTGCGGCGCGACGTGGTGCGGGTGATCACCCCGGGCACCATCACCGACACCCAGTTCCTCGACGGCTCCCGCAACAACTTCCTCCTCGCCGCGCACGCGACCTCGTCCGCGATCGGCGTGGCCCTGGTGGACGTCTCGACCGGCGAGTTCTGGGTGGGCGAGGAGGCGCTCCCCGGCGAGTCCCTGCTGGAGGCCGCGCTGCTGCGCCGGCCCGCCGAGATCCTGCTGGCCCAGGGCGCGGATCCGACGTGGGTGGCTCGATGGGTGCCGCCCGGCGTGCCGGTCACCCACGTCGACGGCGGCGCCTTCGGGGCGCGCGCCGCGCGCGACGTGCTCGAAGCGCACTTCCGCGGCGCGAGCCTCGACGGCCTCGGCGTCGCCGCGCTCACCGCCGGCCTGCAGGCCGCGGGGGCCGCGGTGGCCTACGTGCGCGAGACGCAGGGGGACTCGCTGGCCCACCTGAGCCGCATCCAGCGCCTGGTCACCGGCGAGGCGATGCTGCTCGACCCCACCGCGGTCGCCACGCTCGAGCTGTTCGAGACGACGCAGGAGCGGACCGCCCGCGGCTCGCTCCTCGCCACCCTCGACTCGACCGTCACTCCGATGGGCGCGCGGCTGCTGCGGCAGTGGATGCTGCGGCCCCTGCTCGACCGGGAGGCGATCCTCCGCCGGCAGGAGGCGGTGGCGGCCCTCGTCGACGCCCCCGCCGCCCGCGAGGCCCTCCGGCAGCGTTTGGCCGGGGTGGGCGATCTCGAGCGGCTCACCAGCCGGGCGGCCCTGGGCGTCGCGCACGCGCGCGACCTGGTCGCCCTCCGAGGGTTCCTGGCGCGGCTGCCGGGGCTCGCCGAGGAGCAGGGAGCCCTCGGGGCGCCGCTCCTCGCCACGCTCGGCGAGGAGATCACCCCGATGCCCGACCTTCAGAAACTCCTTGAAGAGGCCCTGGAGGACGAGCCGCCGCTGCCGCTGCGGGACGGCGGGCTCATCCGCGAGACCTGGAACGACGAGCTGCGCGAGCTCAAGCACGCGGCCCGCGAGGGCAAGGCGTGGATCGCCTCCCTCGAGCAGCGGGAGCGCACCCGCACCGGCATCCCGTCGCTCAAGGTCCGCTTCAACCGCGTGTTCGGCTACGCCATCGAGGTGAGCAACGCCCACGGGGCCCGGGTTCCCGCCGAGTACCTGCGCCGGCAGACCCTGGTGGGGGCGGAGCGCTACGTCACCACCGAGCTCAAGGAGTACGAGAGCCGGGTCCTGGGCGCCGAGGAGCGCATCGCCCGGCTCGAGTTCGAGCTCTTCGGCCAGGTGCGGGCGCAGGTCGCGGCCCGGTCCGGCCCGCTGCTGCGCACCGCGCGCGCGGTGGGCACCCTGGACGCCCTCGGGGCCCTCGCCGCGGTGGCCCACGAGCGCAACTACGTCCGCCCCGAGATCGACACCGGGCTCGCGCTCGAGATCGTCGACGGCCGCCATCCGGTGCTGGAGGCCTCCGGCGCGCCGTTCACGCCCAACGACGCGCGCCTCGATCCGGGCGACTGCCAGATCATGATCCTCACCGGCCCGAACATGAGCGGCAAGAGCGTGTTCATGCGCCAGGTCGCGCTGATCACCCTGATGGCCCAGATGGGCAGCTTCGTCCCCGCCCGCTCGGCCCGGATCGGGCTGGTGGACCGCATCCTCACCCGGGTGGGCGCGCAGGACAACATGGCGCGCGGCCAGAGCACGTTCCTGGTGGAGATGGTGGAGACCGCGGCCATCCTGCATCACGCCTCCGAGCGCAGTCTCATCCTCCTGGACGAGGTCGGCCGCGGCACCTCGACGTTCGACGGCCTCGCCATCGCGTGGGCGGTGACCGAGGAGCTGCACGAGCGCGGGCGGGGCGCCAAGGTGCTGTTCGCAACGCACTACCACGAGCTGACCGCGCTGGCCGACCGCCTGCCGCGGGTGCACAATTTCCACGTGGCGGTCCGGGAGTGGAACGACGAGATCATCTTTCTCCACAAGGTGCGGCCGGGGGGTACCGACCGCTCCTACGGCATCCAGGTGGCGCGGCTGGCCGGCCTGCCGCCCGCGGTGATCACGCGGGCCAAGGAGATCCTGGGGGAGCTCGAGCGCGAGCGGAGCGGCCTCGAGGCCGCGGTGGGCCCCCAGCCAGACCGGGGGGCGCCCGCCCAGCTCGGCCTCTTCCCGCCCGCCCACGATCCGCTGCTGCGCGAGCTCGCCGCGCTCGACACCGGCTCGATCACCCCGCTCCAGGCCCTCAACCTGCTGGCCGAGTGGCAGCAGCGGCTCAAGGCCCGCCCGTGATTGGCCCCCGCATCCGCCGGCTGCCCGATCACCTCGTGAACAAGATCGCGGCCGGCGAGGTGGTGGAGCGACCGGCCTCGGTGGCCAAGGAGCTGGTGGAGAACGCCCTCGACGCCCTCGCCACCCGGGTCACCGTGGATCTCAAGGACGCGGGCCGCGCGCTGATCCGCGTCGCCGACGACGGCATCGGCATGTCGAGCGACGAGGTGGACCTGGCCCTGCTGCGGCACGCCACCTCCAAGCTCGCCGCCGACGAGGACCTCGACGCGATCACCACGCTGGGCTTCCGCGGCGAGGCGCTGCCCGCCATCTGCGCGGTGACTCGCTTCTCGCTGCTCTCGTGTCCCCGGGGGACCGAGACCGGCACGCTGGTGCGCGGCGAGGGCGGCACGGTGAGCCAGAAGCTGCTGGTGCCCGCCACCCCGGGCACCACCGTGGAGGCGCAGGACCTCTTCTTCAACACCCCGGCGCGGCTCAAGTTTCTCAAGAGCGCGCCCAGCGAGGTGGCAGCGGCCTCGCGCCTGCTCGAGGCGATCGCCCTCGCGCACCTCGAGGTGCACTTCCGGATCTCGCACGACGGCCGCGCCCTGCTTTCCGCCCCGCGCGCCCGCACGCTGCGCGATCGGGTGGGGGCGCTCTGGGGCTTCGAGCGCGCCGCCCGACTCCTGGACGTGCATCGCCGGGATGGCCCGTTCGCGGTCTCGGGCCTCGTCGCGCCGCCGCAGCTGGCCCGCGGCAACCGCGACGAGATCGTGCTGATCGTCAACGGCCGCCCGGTGCGGGACACCCAGCTCACCCAGACCGTGATCGAGGCGTACCGCCCGCTGCTCGCGCGCGACCAGTTCCCGGTCGCGGTCCTGCACCTGGATTTGCCGCCGCACGAGGTCGACGTCAACGTGCACCCGACCAAGGCCTGGGTCCGCTTCCGGGCCCCCCGCCAGATCCAGGAGATGCTGTACCGCGCGGTGCAGGACGCGCTCCGGCAGGCGCAGGTGATGGCCGCGCAGCGGGGGCTTCGGACGCCGGGCGACGAGATGGTCGGGGCAACCCCGGAGCCGGCTGATGCGGGGAGCTTCTCGTTCGTACGCGGGGGCCCCGAAATGGCCCCCGCGCTCCCCCAGTCTGCGGACAGCCCGGCTCCTGGCGGCCAGTCGTCCCTGTTCCGCGAGCCCGAGGCTCTCTTCCGCTCGGTGGCGTTCGGAGCGGTGATCGGTCAGCTGCAGGAGACGTTCATCGTCTCGGCGAGCGAGGACGAGGTGTTCTTCATCGACCAGCACGTGGCCCACGAGCGCGTTCTCTTCGAGCGGCTGCTGAGCGAGCTGGACGCCGGGCCCCTGGCCTCGCAGGAAGTGCTGTTCCCGCAGCCGGTCGAGCTGGGGGCCGGGCAGGCGGAGCTCGTCCAGGAGTGGGCGGCCACGCTGGAGAGCCTGGGCTTCGGCCTCGAGGAATGGAGCGGCTCCACGGTGGTGCTGCGCGCGGTGCCCGCCCTGCTGCGCGGGCGCGAGCCCCAGCGGCTGATCGAGTCGCTGGTGGAGGACGTCAACCGGCCCCGCAAGGGGGAGCCGGCCCCGCTGCTCCACCGGGCGCTGTCGTTCGTGGCCTGCCACGCGGCCATCAAGGCGCACGCGCCGCTGCAGCGCGAGGAGATGACGCGCCTGATCGCGGACCTGGCGCAGACGCGCACGCCCTATTTCTGCCCGCACGGGCGGCCGATCGTGAGCCGGCTGTCTTTGCGCGACATCAAGCGGGACCTCGGGCGCACGTGGTGAGGGGCGGTCGCCGAGTGCGGTTGCGCGACATCAAGCGGGACCTCGGGCGCACGTGGTGAGCCGGCCGCCGCTGCTGGTGCTGGTGGGTCCCACCGCGGTGGGCAAGACCGCGGTCGCGGTGCGGCTGGCCGGTCTGGTGCCGATCGAGGTGGTCAGCGCGGACTCGCGTCAGGTCTACCGCGGCCTCGACATCGGCACCGGCAAGCCCACCACCGAGGAGCGCGCGGCGGTGCCGCACCATCTGCTCGACGTCGTCGACCCGGGCGAGCCGTATCACGCCGCGCGCTTCCGTGCCGAGGCGCGGGCGGCGATCACCGCGATCCACGGGCGCGGCCGGCTCCCGGTGGTGGTGGGTGGCACCGGCCTCTACGTGCGCGCGCTGCTGAAGGGTCTCCACCCGGCCCCGCCCGCGGACCCGGCCCTGCGCGCGGCGCTCGAGGCCGAGGCCCGGGCGCAGGGCACACCGGCCCTGCACGCGCGCCTCGCCGCCCTCGACCCCGAGCGCGCGCGGCGTCTGCATCCGAACGATCGCGTGCGCATCGTCCGCGCGCTGGAGATCCACGCCCTCGGGGCGGCGCCGGGCGATCGGACCGAGGGCGACTGGGCGGGCGCGTCGCGGTCGTGGCGCCTGGTGCTCATCGGCCTGCGGCGCGAGCGCGCCCGCCTGAACGCGGCGATCGCCGAGCGGGCGCACGCGATGGTCGCCCATGGCATGATGGAAGAAGCGCGCGGGCTGCTCGCCGCGGGGCTCGATCCGACCCGGCCGCCGATGGACGGGATCGGGTACCGGGCCCTCGCGCTGGCCGCGCAGGGGCGCATGCCGGTGGAGGAAGCGATCCGCCGGCTGGTGCGCGACACCACCCGCTACGCCAAGCGTCAGATGACGTGGTTTGCGCGGGAGCGGGAGATCCGCTGGATCGACGTGGACGAGGCGGGCGGCGCCGACGGCGCGGCCGAGATGGTGCTGAAACACATCACGCAGGAGGGGCTCATCGAGTGAGATCACGGGAGAAGGCAGTGCTGGCCGCGCTGAGGCTGCCCAGTCAGCCGCGGGTGGAGGTGGAAGAGAGTCTGGACGAGCTGGGGCGTCTGGCCGAGTCGGCGGGCGCGCGGGTGGTGGGGCGCGCCACCCAGGATCGTCGGGCTCCGACCCCGGGGCTCTACTTCGGCAAGGGCAAGGTGGAGGAGATCAAGACCCTCTCGAAGCGGGAGGGCGCCGATCTCATGATCTCGGACGATCCGCTCTCGCCCATCCAGGAGCGCAACCTGGGCGGCTCCCTCGGCGTCCGCGTGATCGATCGCACCGCGCTCATCCTCGACATCTTCGCCCAGCGCGCGCGCACCATGGAGGGCAAGCTGCAGGTGGAGCTGGCGCAGCTGTCCTACCTGCTGCCGCGGCTGGTCGGGCAGTGGAAGCACCTGGAGCGCACCGGCGGCGGCATCGGGACCCGGGGCCCGGGCGAGACCCAGATCGAGTCGGACCGGCGGATGATCCGCCACCGCATCCAGAAGATCCGCGACGAGCTGCAGCGGGTGCGCACCCACCGGCGCCTGCTGCGCGACCGCCGGAAGGCGAGCGGCGTGCCGGTGGTGGCCCTCGTCGGCTACACCAATGCGGGCAAGACCACGCTGCTCAACCACCTGACCGGCGCCGATCGGGTGGCCGCGGACGCGCTGTTCGTGACGCTCGACCCGACCGCGCGGCTCGTCACGAGCGGCACCCACGCCTCGTTCATCCTGACCGACACGGTGGGCTTCATCCGCAAGCTGCCGCACCAGCTGGTGGCCGCGTTCAAGGCGACGCTGGAGGAGCTGACCGAGGCCGACCTGCTGATCCACGTGGTGGACGCGAGCCACCCGGGGCTCGACGATCAGGTCGAGGCGGTGGAGGCCCTGCTGGGCGAGCTCGACCTGCGGAGCCGCCCGATGGTGGTGGCGCTGAACAAGATCGACCGGCTCGAGCCGGGCGCGGCGCGCGCGCTGCTCTCGCGCTTCGACGGCGTGGCCATCTCGGCCCGCACCGGTGAGGGCATCGAGGCCCTCCGGGATCGCATCGACCGGGCGCTCCAGCCGCGGGTCGCCCGCCTCACGCTGCGCATCCCGTATGCCGACGGCCCCGCGCTCGCCACCTGCTACGAGCGGGGCCGGGTCCTCTCCCGCCGGGACGAGGAGGAGGGCATTCGCGTGGAGGTGGAGGTGCCGCGCCGGCTCGTCGCCTCGCTCGAGGCCTATCGGGTGGAGGGGTAGGGAGCGTCCCCTCGTTCAGGGCCTCTCCGTCCACGGGCCGGGACGGGCGGGGGGAGGGTGTTACAATCGGGCCTCGGCCCACGCGGACCGCTCCATGGGACTTCCCAACTGGCTCACGACGTTACGCATCCTGCTGATCCCGGTCTTCGTCACGCTGCTCGTCTACCGGCGGGCGGGCCTGGCGCTGCTGGTGTTCTGCCTGGCCAGCCTCACCGACCTGCTCGACGGCTACATCGCGCGCGTGCAGGGGCTCCAGACGCGTCTCGGCGCCTTCCTGGACCCGGTGGCCGACAAGCTGCTGCTCACCTCCGGCTTCGTGACGCTGACCTGGCTCAAGGTGATCCCGTTCTGGATCACCGCGGTCGTGGTGAGCCGTGACGTGGTGCTGAGCATCGGCGTGCTGGTGATCCACGTGGCCGGCGGCACCGTGCATCCGGCGCCCACCTGGGTGGGCAAGATGTCCACCGTGTTCCAGATGGCCACCGTGCTCGCCGCGATGGCGTCGGTGTACTTCCACCTGGTGCCCACCTTCATCACCACCTTGCTGGCGTGGATCACCGCCGCCTTCACGATCACGTCCGGGATGCAGTACATCGTGATGGGCCTGCGCCAGCTCGAGACCCACCACTCGGTGGACCGGGTCTGATCGTGCCCAGGCGGACCCGGGAAGGGGCGGACGGCGTGGTGGTGGCGGCGGTGGCGCCACGCACCGCGGCCGCGCGCGCGGGCCTGCGGCCCGGCGACCGCATCCTCGCCATCAACGGGGCGGCGCTCCGCGACGTGATCGACTTCCACTTCCACGCCGGGGAAGAGACGCTCGACCTCGCGATGGAGCGCGAGGGCCGTCCGCACCGCGCGCGGCTCGAGCGGCGCGGGAGCGCACTCGGCCTCGAGCTCGAGGCTCCGAAGCCGGCCGAGATCGCGACCTGCGCCAACAAGTGCGTCTTCTGCTTCATCCACCAGCTGCCGAAGGGGCTGCGCAAGAGCCTCTACGTCAAGGACGACGACTTCCGCCTCTCGTTCCTCCACGGCAACTACATCACCCTGACCGACCTGGAGGAGGCGGAGCTCGAGCGCATCGAGTCGCAGCGGCTGTCCCCGCTCTACGTCTCGGTGCACGCCACCGATCCCGATCTGCGTCACGCGCTGCTCGGCCAGCCGCGGGTGCGGCGCGAGCTGCTGCCGGTGATGGAGCGCCTCGCCAAGGCCGGCATCGCCATGCACGCCCAGATCGTGCTGTGCCCGGGCTGGAACGACGGCGTGCACCTCGACCGCACGGTGCACGACCTGGCGCGCCTGCACCCCGCGGTGACCACCACCGCGGTGGTGCCGGTCGGGCTCACCCGCCACCGCGAGCGCCTGCCCGCCCTGCGCCCGGTCACGCCCGACGAGGCGCGCACGCTCGTGCACACCATCGAGGCCTGGCAGCGCGACTTCCGGTCCGCGCTCGGCACCCGGTTCGTGTGGGCCGCGGACGAGCTCTACCTGACCGCGGACCGGCCCCTGCCGCCGGCGGGCGCCTACGAGGGCTTCGCGGTGGCGGAGGACGGGATCGGGCTCGTGCGCCGCTTCGAGGACGGCTGGGCGCGCATCGTGCGGAGCCGGCCGGCGCCCCCGGCGCGGCCGCGGCGGGTGACGGTGGTCACCGGCGAGCTCTACGCGCCGCGGATGCGGGCCCTGCTCGCGCGCCTCGACGTCCCGCGGCTGACCGCGGAGGTGCAGGCGATCCGCAACGAGCTCTTCGGCCGCGGCATCGGGGTGGCCGGGCTCCTGAGCGGCCGGGACATCCAGCTGCAGCTGGGCGAGGCCGCCGGTGGGGGACGGGGACTCGGCGACGAGGTGCTCGTGCCCGCGGTGGCCCTGCGCGACGGCGCGGGCGTGTTCCTCGACGATCTCACCCCAGCCGATCTCGCGCAGGCGCTCGACACGCCGGTCACGCCGGTCGACCCCACCGCGCCCGCGCTCCTCGCCGCCCTGCTGGGGCGGTAGCCGCCGGACGGAGCCGCCGTGCTGCGCCCGATCATCGCCATCGTGGGCCGTCCCAACGTGGGCAAGTCCACGCTCTTCAACCGGCTCATCGGGCGGCGCCGCTCGCTCGTGCGCGACGTCCCCGGAGTGACCCGCGACCGGCTGTACGGCACCGCGGTCCACGAGCGCTGGCAGGCCACCGTCGTCGACACCGGCGGCTTCGACCCGAGCAGCCAGTCCGATCTGGTGCAGGGCGTGCGGCGGCAGGTGCTGCAGGCGGTCGAGGAGGCGGACCTGCTGGTGCTCGTGATCGACGGCCGCGCGGGCGTGACGGGGCTCGACGAGGAGATCGCGGGCATCCTGCGCAAGAGCGACCGCCCGGTGGTGCTCGCGGTCAACAAGGTGGACGCGGCCGAGCAGCCGGCGCCCGCGGACGCCTACCGCCTGGGCTTCTCGCCGGTGCTCACGGTCTCGGCCGAGCACGGCCGCGGCGTCGCGGAGCTGCTGGAGGCCTGCCGCGAGCGCGCGCCCGCGGTGGCGTCCGACGCCGCCGCCGAGGGCACGCGGGTGGCCATCATCGGGCGGCCCAACGTCGGCAAGTCCTCGCTCGTGAACGCGGTGCTGGGCCACGAGCGCGTGCTCGTGCACGATCAGCCCGGCACCACGCGGGATGCGGTCGACACGCCGGTGACCTTTCGAGACCGAAACTATCTCCTCATCGACACCGCGGGCATCCGCCGCAAGGGCAAGGTGGTCGAGCCGCTCGAGAAGCTCGCGGTGGTGATGGCGCTCAAGAGCCTGGAGCGCTGCCAGGTGGCGGTCCTGGTGGTGGACGCCTCCGAGGGCGTGACCGCGCAGGACGCCCACATCGCCGGCTACGCCAACGACGCGGGCCGCGCCGCGGTGATCGCGGTCAACAAGTGGGACCTGGTGCCGCCGGGCACGGTGACCCGCGGCGACGTCACCAACCAGATGTACGAGCGGCTGCCGTTCCTGGAGCACGCCCCGGTGTGCTTCACGTCCGCGGTGACCGGGCTCGGGCTGCGCGATCTCTTCGACCAGATCGACGTGGTGGCCGCGGAAGCGACCAAGCGGCTGCAGCCGGGCGAGCTGCTGGCCACGTTGAGGCAGGCGGTGGAGCGGCGACCGATGTCCTCGCGCGGCGTGCCGCTGCGGGTGCAGTCGGCGCAGCAGGTCGCGGAGGGACCGCCCACGTTCGCGATCCGCGTGAACCTGCCGGACCAGATCCACTTCTCGTACGAGCGGTACCTGATCAACTCCCTCCGCCACACCCATGGCTTCGCGGGCTCGCCGATCCGGCTCCTCTTCCGCAAGGCGGTGGGACGCGGGGCGGGGCGTCCAGGGCGGGCCCGGCGCCGGCAGTGAGCGGCGCGGCCACCTGAGGCGACACGCGCTAACTAGGCAGAACCCCTAGCGATTTCGTTTGTGCCGCCTGGACACCGGTGCTAACATTGCGTAGCCTTTCACGACCCGAGCATCGACGAGGACTGAGCGTTGAGCCCTGAGCGTCCCGAGGACGATGATTTCCTGGAAGACGAGGAGCAGGAAGAGTATGGACAGCGTAGCATCTTCGCCACCGGCTGGTTCCGCGCGGTCCTGGTCTTGCTCGTCCTCGCAGTGATCGCGGTCATCGCGGTGCCGCTGATCGGCGGATGGTTCGAGCCGACGCCGCCTCCGCCGAAGCTGTCGTCCTCGCCCCCCGCGACCGCGCCGCCGCCGGCCCCGGCGCCGAGCGCGCCCAAGACGGAGACGCCGCCGCCAGCGGCCACGCCGACGGTCCCGTCCACGCCGCCCGCGGCGCAGGCTCCGACCTCGACGCCGCCGCCCGCCGTCAGCGCGCCGGCGCCGCCGGCGAGCACCCCGCCGAGCCCGTCGTCCAGCACCGCGTCCGGCCCGACCGGCGAGAGGTCGGCGGAGAAGGCCCCGCCGACGAAGGCGCCCGAGCGCACCGCCTCCGCGCCCTCGAAGAGCGCGGCCCGTAGCGCCGGCTCCGGCAACTACTGGGTGCAGGTGGGCGCGTTCAAGGAAAGCCGCAACGCGGAGGGCCTCGCCCGGACGCTGCGCGCGCAGGGCTTCCCGGTGCAGGTGGCGACGGTGATCCGCGATACGCCGATCCACGTGGTGCGCGTCGGCGGCTATCCCGATCGCAGCAAGGCCGGGGCGGCGCGCCAGGAGCTGCAGGGCAGGGGCCATTCGGGCTTCGTGACGCAGGGTCCGGCCAAGTAAATCGACGAGAGGAGGTGACGGCGCTGACCAAGAACGATCTGATCAACGCGGTGGCGGCCCATGGGCTGTCCAAGCGGCAGTCGGCCTCGGTGGTGGAGTCGCTCTTCGACATCATCTTCCGCTGCTTCGAGAAGGGCGAGGACGTGAAGATCGTCGGCTTCGGCCACTTTCGGATCCGTCAGAAGGCGTCGCGCCGCGGCCGCAATCCCCAGACCGGCGACAGCATCGAGATCACGGCTCGCAAGGTGCTGACGTTCAAGCCGAGCAAGGGCCTGAAGCTCCGGATCAACGTCTAGGCCGGAGGTCGCGGGACATGAGCGCGGTTCCCGATAAGCTCTACTACCGGATCGGGGAAGTCGAGACGATCACGGAGATCCCCGCGTACGTGCTCCGCTACTGGGAGTCCGAGTTCAAGCTGCTCCGTCCGAAGAAGAACCCGGCGGGGCAGCGCCTGTACCGCAAGGCCGACCTGGAGCTGGTGCTGCGCATCAAGTCCCTCCTCTACGAGGAGCGCCTGACCCTCGAAGGCGCCAAGAAAAGGCTGCGGAGCGAGGCGCGCGGCCTCGACCAGATGGACCTCGGGCTGCGCGGCGCGACGCTCGAAGACGCGCTCAAGCGCACCCGCAGCCGTTTGCAAGCGATTCGCCAGCGCCTGGCGTCCCCACGCTCGTCCCGCTCGTCTTGAGTTTGCCGGAACCTGCCCGTACAATGCCCTCTGGGTCGGGGCGTGGCGCAGCCCGGTAGCGCACTTGACTGGGGGTCAAGGGGTCGCTGGTTCAAATCCAGTCGCCCCGACCAATTTCAACCATGGCGCCCGTGATTCTTGTCACGAACGATGACGGGATTCACGCGCGCGGGCTCGCGGCGCTCGCGGAGGCCCTGGCCACGATCGGTGAGGTGTACGTGGTCGCGCCGGACCGCGAGCAGAGCGCGGTCGGGCACGCCCTCACGCTGCACCGGCCGCTCCGGGTCGATCGCGTCGCGGAGCGGAAGTTCGCGGTGAACGGCACGCCGTCCGATTGCGTGAACCTCGCGGTCCTGGGACTGCTGCCGGAGCCGCCGGTGCTGGTGGCCTCCGGGGTCAACCACGGCACGAACCTGGGCGACGACGTGACGTACTCCGGCACGGTGTCGGCCGCGATGGAGGGCACGCTGCTCGGAGTGCCGTCCATGGCGGTGTCGCAGATGGATCCGGAGACGGAAGGGTTCGACGGGGCGGGCGCGGTGGCGCGGGCGGTGGCCATGCGGCTCCTGGTGGAAGGGCTGCCGGCCAAGACGCTGCTGAACGTGAACGTGCCGCGCGGCGAGGTGAAGGGCATCCGGCTCACGCGGCTCGGACACCGGATCTACCGCGAGAAGGTGATCCAGGAGGTGGATCCGCGCGGGCGGCCCTACTACTGGATCGGGGCCGGACCGCCGGAGTGGTCGGAGGACGGCGGCTCCGACATCGCGGCGGTGCACGAGGGCTTCGCGTCGGTGACGCCGCTGCACCTCGACCTCACGCATCACGGCGCGCTCGGCCGGATGACGGAGTGGGAGGGCGCGCTGAACGCGGTGCTGAAGCCGAGGAAGAAGCGGGGGCGGTGACGGTCGGGACGGACCTGAAGGTGGAGTGGTCGCGCTTCGTACGCGAGCGCGAGCGGATGGTGGAAGCGCAGGTGATCGCGCGCGGGGTGACCGACGCGCGGGTCATCGATGCGATGCGGCGGGTGCCGCGGCACGTGTTCGTCGACGAGGCGCTGCGCGATCGGGCCTACGGGGATCACCCGCTGCCGATCGGGGAGGGGCAGACGATCTCGCAGCCCTACATCGTCGGTCACATGACCGAGTTGCTCCGGCTCGAGGGCCGCGAGAAGGTGCTCGAAGTAGGCACCGGGTCCGGGTACCAGGCCGCGGTGCTGTCGGAGCTGGCGGCGCGGGTGTGTACGATCGAGCGGATCCCGCGGCTGGCGAGCCGGGCGCGGGAGACGCTGGAAGCGCTGGGCATCCGGAACGTGTGGGTGCGGGCGGGTAACGGCACGCTGGGGTGGCCGGACCAGGCGCCGTTCGATCGGATTCTGGTGACGGCGGGCGGCCCGGTGGTGCCGCCCCCGCTGTTCGAGCAGCTGGCGGAAAGCGGCCGGATGGTGATTCCGGTGGGTGAGGTCGCCAACCAGACGCTGCAGGTGGTCGAGAAGGTGCAGGGCACGATGCGCGTCACACCGGACGCGGAGTGCGTGTTCGTGAAGCTCGTGGGCAAGTACGCCTGGGAGTCGTGAGGGCCCGGGCCTGAAGAGTTCGGACGGGGCGTAGCGCAGCTTGGTAGCGCGCCTGCTTCGGGAGCAGGAGGTCGCTGGTTCAAATCCAGTCGCCCCGACCATTTTTTCTCGAGCCGTCGTCGCTGGAGTCGGGATGGGCGTCACGGGACTGCGTAGCGCCGCCGAAATCGTGGTGGAGGGGCGCGTGCAGGGCGTGGGGTACCGCGACTACGTCCATCGCAAGGCCGCCGCCCTGGGCCTGCGTGGCTATGTGATGAACCTGAAGGACGGGAAGGTGCGCGTGCGGGTCGAGGGCGAACGCGATCTCATCGAGGAGCTGATGCGAGACCTGCAGAAGGGTCCGCCGCTGGCGCGTGTCGATCACCTGGCCGTCACCTGGCGCCCGATCACCGGTCGCTATGCCACGTTCTCCATCCGGTACGCCGAGTTCGATCCGTGAGATCTCGTCCCGCGCGGCTCCGACACCGGATCGGCCGCGCGCTGATCGTGCCCGTCCTCCTGGCTCCCGTCTCGCTCGTGCCCGCCCTCGTCTCCGACGCTCAGACCAGACCCGCCGCCGCCTCCAGCGCGGCCCCGCCGGCTTCCGGCAAGGGCGCCGGCGGCTCTCGCAGCGTGACCACCAAGATCACCGGCACCGGCAAGACCGCCCCGCGCGTTCGCGATGCGGCCTGCACGCACCGGGCGAGGAACGGCGAATCGATCAGCCTCATCGCGGCCCGCTATCGCGTGAGCCGGGCCGCGGTGGTGAACGCCAATCACCTGCCGGATGCGCACACGCTCCGGATCGGCCAGCGGCTGACCATTCCCGGCTGCCGCCCGAGCCCCGGACCCGAGCGGGAAGGGCCGGTCGTGCTGTCGCCCGAGGGCAGCATCCGGCGCCGGGTGGGGCCGCTGCGCGTGCTGACCGAGCTCGTGCTGGCGCCGCGGCCTGACTTCGAGGAGGAGCGCATCCCGATCGCCTGGCCGCTCGAGGGCGCAGTGATCTCCACCTTCGGACGCCGCGCGCGCGGCTGGCACGCCGGCATCGACATCACCGGCGAGATGGGCTCGCAGATCCTGGCCGCGGCGGCCGGCACCGTGCTGTTCAGCGGCTGGATCCGGGCCTACGGCCACGTGGTGAAGGTGCAGCATACGGGCGATTTCATCACCCTTTATGCCCATAACCAAAAGAATCTAGTTGAGGAGGGGGAAGAGGTCGAGGCGGGCCAGGTCATCGCCATCGTCGGCCGGAGCGGCCACGCCTCGGGCCCGCATCTGCACTTCGAGGTGCGGCGGCACGGCAAGGCCTACAACCCGCTCCACCTGCTGGAGCAGACCGATCAGACCCCGGTGCTGGAGGGCGACGTGGCCGCCTCCAGCTCGGAAGCCGATCCACACGAGTAACCGTGGCACCCGACATCGACACCGACGAGCTCGAGGGCGGAGACGAGCCGCTCGAGACACTGCTCGAGAAGGACCCGGCCGAGCTCGGCGAGAAGCCGGACAGCGCCGAGGCCGGCGACCGCAGCCGCGAGCTCATCGCGCTCTACCTGCAGGAGATCTCCCGGGTCGCGCTGCTGACCCCCGAGGAGGAGCAGGAGCTGGCCCGGCGGGTCCAGGCCGGCGACGCCGACGCCGAGCGCCGCCTGACCGAGGCCAACCTGCGCCTGGTGGTCAAGATCGCCCGGCGGTACCTGAACCGCGGGCTCTCGCTGCTGGACCTCATCGAGGAGGGCAACGTGGGGCTGCTCCACGCGGTCCGCAAGTTCCAGCCCGGCCGGGGCACCCGCTTCTCCACCTACGCCACGTGGTGGATCCGCCAGGCGGTGGTCCGCGCGCTCGCGAACCAGGCCCGCACCATCCGGCTGCCGGTGCACGTGGAGCTGCTGCTCTCGCAGTACATGAAGCAGCGGAGCATCCTCACCCAGAAGCTCGGGCGCCCCCCCACCATCGCCGAGGTGGCCGAGGTCATGAAGCGGCCGGTCGCCGAGCTCGAGCAGCTCGAGGGTCTGCGCCAGCACCCGGTCTCCCTGGACAAGCCGAGCCCGAACGAGGGCAAGGGCAACCTGGGCGATTCCGTCGAGGACCCGAACGCGGTGCCCGGCAGCAGCATGGCGGCGGTGCTGCGGGCGCGCGCGGACCTGGCCTCGGTGCTCCAGGACCTGCCCGACCGCGAGCGCACCGTGGTGACCCTGCGGTTCGGGCTCGGCGGCGAGGAGCCGATGACGCTCGAGCGCATCGGCGGGCGGCTCGGCCTGACCCGCGAGCGGGTGCGACAGATCGAAGCCGCCGCGCTCAAGCAGCTGCGCGGGCTCCTGGCCGCGCGTGACGTCGACCCGACGGACCTGCTCTAGGCGCCCGCGCCGGGCGAGGGGCATGAGCCGACGGCCGGTCGAGCGCTGATCATGGCGATCGAAGCGCTCCGGAAGACCCAGACCGACGGCCAGCGTCTGCGCGAGGCGATCGATACGGAGTACCGGGCCGCGCGCCGCGACGGCAGCTGGGGCCGCAGCGAGCCCCAGATCCTCGAGCGCTGGCGGCTGGCGCTGCGAGCCTGGGGCCTGGCCGTGGAGGCCGCCCTGGGTGCCGACGAGGCTGCGGTGGGGCGCTTTCGCGCGGCCCCCGCGAGCGCGGACCGCGTGGCCGGCGAGAGCGCGGCCTGGCTGGAGGTGCGCAACGTGGTGGCCGGCAAGCTGGCGGCGCTGGGTCGGCTGATCGAGGAGCGAGGTCAGGGCCCCTCGGCCCCGACGAGCCCGAGCCCGTTCCGCAAGCGTTGAAGCGACGCCGCGGGTGGCGGGGCGTCAGGTGCGGGGCGGGGCGTGCGGCGGATCGTCAGGCGCGGCGGCGCCGGCGCGAGCGCCGAGGCGCGCCGGGCACGCGCGCCGAGAACACGGTGATCGGGTACAGGCAGTAGTAGTCCGGGCTCCGCAGCACGTTCTCGGCCGAGGCCTCGTCGCAGACACGCATCCGCGCCCGCCAGTCCTCGGCGTCGAGCAGCTCCCGCAGCCGGTCCCCCCAGTTCCGCGAGAACACGGTGTGCTGGATGTAGTCGTGGGCGGCGGCCGATAGCGGCGCCCGCCGCTCCAGCACGTAGGTCCGCATCCGCGGCTCGAGCCCCGCCGCGCGCAGGGCCGCGGGCGTCGTCTGCCGCCGCTCCTGGAACGAGCGGCCGGCGCCTTCGCCGAGTGTCCGCCGGATCTCCGCGACCTGGATGCGCCGCTCCAGCTCGGGATGTCCGGGCAGGAACATCGCGGCCGGCACCTGCGACTCCTTCACGATCACGCGGCCGCCCGGGTGGAGCACGCGCAGGCATTCGCGGAGCGCCGCCTGGGTATCGACCACATGGTGCAGGACGTCGCCGTACCAGACCCAGTCGACACTGCGATCGGCGAGGGGAATCGCGGTGGCCTCGCCGCGCTCGAACTGGACCCGGGCCGCGCCGCGCGCCCGTTCCCGCGCCGCCTCGACCTTCTCGATCTCCGGCTCGATGCCGAGGACGTGGCCGCCGCGTCCCACCGCCTCGGCCAGCCAGAGGGCCCAGAGACCGATCCCGCAGCCGACGTCGAGGCCGCGCGAGCGGGCGGGCAGGGCGAGGTCCCGGATGATCCGCCGCGCCTCCGGCTCCTGGAAGCGATTCATGCGCTCGAGCGCGGCGTAGGGGGCATCCGGCGGCGGGGCGCTGTCATCGCGTGACCGGCCGCCAGGGTAGCGCAGACGGGGGCTCTCTGCGCCCACCCACTCCGCCCCTCGCGCAGCTATCATAATACCCCGCCGACGTCTGGCCCGGCCTCGCGGGAGCCTAGGCCTTCCGACGATAGAGCTTCCACGTCGGGGTGGAGTCGATCTGCTGAAAGTGCGCGTTCAGGTAGTCGCCGTAGAGGTCGAGCATCGCGTCCACCGTCTCGAAGCTCAACCCACGATCGCGCGTGGAGAGCTGCGGCACGATCACCAGCGTCGCGTCGCCGAGCACCTGCTCCGCGGAGGGATGGCTCCGGTGGTTGAAGGAGTGGTTGAGCTCCCACCACTGGAGCGCGTCGTGCGCCGGCAGCACGCCCAGCGCGAGCGAGAAAGGGTTCGTGAAGGCGAGCGCAGTGATGCGGTCATCGGGCTCGAGGTGCTTGCGGAGGAGATCGATCCCCTCGTTGATCCTGGCCGAGTGATCGCGGGCCGGCCAGTAGGCGGTGATGTGGTTGGTGCCCGCCGGGACCAGGAAGTCCCGCAGGGCTGGCGAATGCAGCCGGCGTGACGCGTCGATCGTGGGCCGCCGCATGATGTCCCAGGCGCTCGCGTAGGCGACGGCGGCGACATCCCGGGCCAGGATGGTTCCGCAGAATATCGGGACCACGATCGCCAGCGATAGACCGTGAACCAGCCGGAATGGCTCGGCCGCACGCGGGGCCGGTCGCGGGCAGCAGCGGCAGTACCATTCGATGGCGATGATGCCGGCCACGAAGAAGAGGGGATCGTCGACCCCGCCGCGCTGCGCCGCGTTTCCCGTGCTGATGGCGAGCCCCGCCGCGAGGATCCACGCCGTGATCAGCCACGGCTTGAATCCGGGGACGCCGGGAGGATCCCGGTCGAGATCGAGGCGCGTCCAGCAGGCCAGGCAGACGGCGATCAGGTAGAGCCACCAGAAGTTGTTTTCTACGCCCGCCATCAGGAGCCGGACGCGTTCGCCCACCGACTGGACGTGCCCCGCGCTCAGGATATCGGCGATGTACGCCTGCGGATTGACATGGAAGACGGCGAAGAACAGGGCCCCGCCGGTCAGGAACCCGAGCCCGGTGGCGGCAAACCAGGAGGCGGGGCGGCGATCGAGCAGGACGCCGAGCAGGAGCGATCCGAAGGCGGCGGCCGCATAGGTGATCTTGTTGTAGAACATCAGGGCCGCGAGAAGCCCGAGCGCGAAGCCGTCGATGACGATCGACCCGGGCGTCGGCTCGCGGCGAGGGAGAAAGAGGCAGAGCAGGAACATCGCGAGGAACACGTAGCCCGCGCGGTTGTACATCATGGCGTACGTCGTCTCGCGAATCGCATAGCCGAGCGGCCGGGGCGAGATCAGCAGGAACCCCAGGGTGAGGCCCCACACGAAGGCGATGGGAGCCGGCAACCTCACCGCGGCGATCCGCCACGCCCAGGGCATCAGCGCCGCCATCAGCAGCACGGTGCCGTAGACGATCGACGACGTGGACGGCCTCCCCACCTTCATGCCGAGGGCGATCAGCTCGTACGTGAGCGGGCCGATCGGGTTGTGCACCTCGGCGTGCGGCACCTGGCCGCTGACGATGCGCCATCCTCCATCGAGCAGCGCCATGACGTCCCAGGGCCCGGTGATCGGAGCGGCGCCCAGCGTGAGCTGGAGCAGGGCGACCGGCGAGAACACGATCAGGAGAAGAGCGCCCCAGATCCGGTAGCTGCGCCGGTTCCCGGGGCCCCGGAAAGCGGTGGTGAGCCGGGTAACGAGCCGCGCCGGGGCGCTCGCGGCGGCTCTCATCGCGCGCTCGCCCGCCGGCCGCGCCTCGAGGGCCAGCGCGACGACGGCGCGGCCCACGCCCTGCGCCCGCCGCCTACGACGCACTCGTGGCCCGGGACGTCCGCCTTGCGGGCAGGCCACGACAGGTCCCTCGACCAGGAGCGGCAGAAACAACCGGTCGCCAGCAGTGGCCCGCATTCGGGATCCCTCAATTCCAGCCAGGTCGGCCCAGTCCTTACGAAAGACCGAGAAGGTAGCGGTATCCTATCGCGGGCGTCGTCCGCCGATCAAGGCGCCGAAATCTGGATCGACCTTGGGCCGGAGCAGGTGGGCGCGATCTGCTCTTCGCCAGGTACCGCACCACCGCGGCGCTGCCATCGCATCCGGCGCACATCGGGCACGAGAAGCTGGTGCGGGCGAAGGTCCGGCAGATGCTCTGCCGCCGCTCGCGCGAGCAGGCGGGTAACCGGCGGCCCTACGTCTTGCCCCAGTAGGCGGGGGTGGTCGGGAAGACGGGCCGACACCGGGTCGGCTCCGTGGGCCAGAGCCCCAGCACGTAGACGAGCCGCCGCAGCCACTGACACCGGGTCGCTCCCAGCCGCCGGACGGCCGAGGCCGTGTAGGTCGCGGCCTTCGGTCCCTCCAGGACGTCGGCGACCCCGCGCCAGGTCGCGTAGTGCCGGGTCCTTCGGTGCGCCTCCAGCGCGGCCTGGTCCCGGTAGACCTCGAAGAAGTAGTAGACGTTCTCGTCCTTCTCGTCCTGGAACACGTTGAAGCGCAGGCAGCCCGGCTCGTCGCGCTCCGAGCCGAGCGCGTCCGCCTCGATGGCCTTCAGGAAGTGCTCCCGCACCGACGGCTTGATCCTGACCTTCACCCAGATCGCGAGCATCGTCCCCCCTGGTGGTTCGGAGATGCACCCCGAAGGGCATGGCGCCGGAGTCGAGTGTCCGCCGGATTGGCGCAGCGTGTCTATTGGACCTTGGTCGATGGGCTCGACTTTCGTCGGACGCCGGACCGTTCAAGCGCGTGGACTACCCGAGCTGCTATCGTCACCTGCGACGTCTCCAACGAGCCAGCCCCAGGCCCGCCATCGTGGTGCCCCAAAGGAAGACAGTGGTTGGCTCAGGGACGGCATTCAGCGAGTCAAGCATAAAAGTGACTTCGTAGTGGGACTGACACGCTGGCGGGCCGATGCAGATGGGATGTGCTTCGAACTCGATGGTAGCCGTGAGTGAACCCACACCGTCCGGCACGCCTGACATCACAAGATAGCTATAATAATTTAGCGTCGAAGCCTTGCGTCACACAAACCGGCGGGCCAAACGGGCAGATCGGTCCCGAATTGAAAAACAGTGTCGAGTCTACTGGCCAGTCGAATCGCGGCGGCGTGGCGAAGACGACGGAACGCGGCGGATTGGTTCCAGACCACTCGAGCACGCTCACGCAATGGCCAGGGCCGGCGCAGAGCACGTATTGCGCATTGGTGTTCTCCCCGGAGAATCTGCCAAAACGGTACCCGCCCACGACACCACCTGATGATTGGAGTATCAGCGACAATTGACCGCTTTGATCGAAGGGAAACACGTTGCTGAATACTCGATTGGATGGCGACAGCGGGTCCGGGGCAACGTCAACAAGAGCGGGCTCGTCGGCACGGAGAGAAGGCCGCTCGCTCTGTAAGGACAAAACTCACTCTTCAAAAGTGTCCCGGGCGTTCATTTTGGGAAGTGTCCCAAGTTCACGCGAGCTCTTCTCGTGCTGTGCTCGGCGTGAGTCTCGTGTCTCAGGGATGCGTCGCCTTCAACGCGGAGAAGCAGGCGGGCCCCCATGGCATCCCGGCCGGGGAAGTGCCCATCAACCTGTACATAGTTGGACCGAAAGAACGCTGCGACCGCGCCGAGGCGCGAGTGGTAGTGCTTCGGGAGGCAGCACAGAAGGCATCAGGATTGGGCCGCCAGCCCGTCTCCCAGTCCTGTCACGGCCCCTTCTTCTTCGAGCGGGATCGGTAGCATGCTTGACTGTGGTTGCAGGGGGTTCAAAGTGGTGCCCCCGGGGTGACTCGAACACCCGGCACGCAGTTTAGGAAACTGCTGCTCTATCCACCTGAGCTACGGGGGCCCCTGCACGCCGAGACGTGACGGGGCAAGTGTAGCATCCGGCGCCGGGCGCCGCCCAGTT
>DASRHC010000029.1:0-25880 GCA_035650715.1 Candidatus Methylomirabilota bacterium
TCCGTGTACCTTCTCCTCGAGGGTCATCGGTCCGTCCTCCCAAAGTGGTCCCTTGCAGGGGGTTGTCACTCTGGGAACGATAGGCCAGATGGCCCTCGTTGTTTCTGGTCACAAGTGTCAACACTATTTCGGCTCAGGACAGGCTAGTCGGGCTCCTTCGGGGCCTTCGGCATGATCAGCCAGAGGATCAGGTAGACCAGGATGCCCGGGAACGCCGCCGAGAAGATCGAGACCAGCACGTAGACGATCCGCACCACGGTGGGATCCCAGCCGAGCCACTCGGCGAGGCCGCCGCACACGCCGGCGATCATCTTGTGGCGACGGGAGCGGCGGAGCGGCACGGGTCGGGCCTCGCTCACCGGTCGAGCGGCCGCGCGAAGGACAGGGAGTGTCCGTCGGGGTCCATCACGTGGAAGTACCGCTCGCCCCACGGGGCGTCCCGGGGACCGGCCTCCGGGACCAGCCCCTGGGCCAGCACGTGGCGGTGCATCGCGTCGACGTCGTCCACGTAGAAGATGATACGCACCAGCCCGTCCGTCCTCGGTCGTCCCTCCACCGTGAGGTTCAGGTGCTGATCCACGATCCGGAAGGAGGTGAAGTCCGCCTCCTCGCCCCCGTAGCGCAGGCTGAAGCCCAGGGCCCGATAGAAGCGCACCGCGCGCGCCATGTCGGCGGTGCCGAGCGTGATCGCATTGATGGAGCGGATCACGCCCGCCCGCGGGCCACGTGCGCCTCGTGGACGAGCCGGGCCGCCGCCACGTCCTCGATGGCCAGGCCGACCGACTTGAACACCACCGTCTCCCCGGGCGGCACCGACTTGGTGCCCGCGAAGATCTCGCCCGCCTCGGCGTGCACGGTCGCCCCGGACAGGATCACGTCTCCGGACTCCTGGAGCACCGCCTCGCGCGCGTCGGCCACCAGCACGTTGCGCATCGCCGCGTCGTCCAGCTCGCGCCAGGTCGGCCGCGGCGCGCCCACCGCGTTCACGAGCGCACCCCGCTTGAGCCACGCGCCCTGGAGGATCGGCGTCTGCGCGGCGGTCGCGGTCACGACCACGTCCGCCCCGCGCACCGCGGTCTCGGCGTCGGTGGCGATCGCCCCGTGCTCGCGGGCGAAGCGGCGGGCGTGCTCGCCGGTGCGGCTCCACACCCGCACCTCGGCGAAGCGCCGCACGCGCCCCAGCGCCTCCAGGTGCGCGCGGGCCTGGACCCCGCTGCCGAGCAGGGCGAGCACGCGCGCGTCCGGCGCGGCCAGGCGGCGCGTGACCGCGGCCGACACCGCGGCGGTCCGCATCTCGGTGATGAGGCGGCCGTCCATCACCGCGAGGGGCTCGCCGGTGTCGGTCCGGCAGAGCACGATGACCGCGAAGTGGGTGGGGAGATCGCGGTCCGCGTTGGAGGGGTAGAAGCTGACCAGCTTGAGCCCCATCGCGTCGTCGGCCACCGCGGGCATGATGCCGAGGTAGCGGCGGCTTTCCTCGATGGTCAGCATGGTGCGCACCGGCTGCATCACGCGTCCCGCGGAGAGCGCGGTGAGCGCCGCCTCCATCGCCGCGATCAGCGGGTCCCAGTCCAGCAGCGCGCGCACGCGCGCCTCGTCGAGATAGCTCACCATCGGGCGATATCTTACCCGCCGACCGCGCCGCCCGGTGGAGTAAGATGCCGCCCGGGAGGGCCCCCGATGAAGCGCAGCACCGATCGCATCCTCACCACCCACACCGGCAGCCTCCCGCGTCCCCCCGACCTGATCCGGTCGATGTTCGCGCGCGAGGAGGGCGTCCCCGTCGACGCCGCGGCGCTCGCCGCGCGAATCCGGGAAGCGGTGGCCGAGGTGGTGCGCCGGCAGGTGGACGCGGGGATCGCGGTGGTGAACGATGGCGAGGTCAGCAAGCCGAGCTACGCGACCTACGTCAAGGACCGCCTCACCGGCTTCGGGGGCGCGAGCCACCCGCTCCAGTACCGGGACCTGGTGGACTTCCCGGAGATGGCCCGGCGGGTGTTCGGCGATCCCGGCCGCGCGCGCCGGAAGACGCCCGCCTGCACCGGCCCCATCGCGGTGCGCGACCCCGCGGCCGCCCAGACCGACGTCGACAACCTGAAGGCGGCGGTGGCCGCGACGCCGGCGGAGGACGTGTTCGTGAGCGCGGCCTCGCCGGGCGTGATCTCGCTCTTCTTCCGCGACGATCACTACCGCGACCACGAGAAGTACCTCTTTGCGATCGCGGACGCCATGCGGCACGAGTACGAGACGGTGGCGCGGGCCGGCTTCACGCTGCAGATCGACTGCCCGGACCTCGCGATGGGCCGCCACATCCAGTTCGCGGACCTGGATCTGGCCGGTTTCCGCCGGATGGCGGCGCTGCACCTCTCCGCGCTCGACCATGCAGTGGCCCGCATTCCGCCCGAGCAGCTCCGCATGCACCTCTGCTGGGGCAATTACGAGGGCCCGCACCACTACGACGTCCCCCTCGCGGACGTGCTGGACCTGGTCCTCGCGGCCCGGCCGCAGGCGATCTCCTTCGAGGCCGCGAACCCGCGCCACGCCCACGAGTGGACGGTCTTCGAGCGGATCAAGGTCCCGGCCGGCAAGATCATCATCCCGGGCGTGCTCGACTCGACCACCAACTTCATCGAGCATCCCGAGCTGGTGGCCGAGCGCATCGGCCGCTTCGCCCGCCTCGTGGGGCGGGAGAACGTCATCGCGGGGACCGATTGCGGCTTCGGCACCTGGGTGGGGCAGGCCGCGGTCGATCCCGACATCGCGTGGGCGAAGCTGCGGAGCCTCGCCGAGGGCGCGCGCCTGGCCTCGCAGGCGCTCTGGGGGCGGTAGCCGATCAGTAGCGCGCCGCCACCACCGGCGCCGAGCGCAGCTGGATGCTGATCCGCAGGCCCGCGTGCGCGGTCTTGGGGATCCCGTGCTCCCACGTGCGCTGGCAGGTGCCCCCCATCACCAGCAGGTCGCCGCCGCCCGGATCGAAGGCGCGCGACCGCCCCCCGCCGGCCGGCCGCAGGAGGAAGCGGCGGCGCGCGCCGAGCGCCACGATGGCCACGATCGCGTCGCTCCTCGCCCGCCCCAAGCGATCGCCGTGGAAGGCCACGCTGTCGCGGCCGTCGCGGTACGCGGCCAGCGACACCCGCGGCAGCGGTCGGTCGTAGTGGGCCGCGAGCGCGTCGCGCACGAGGGGGATCAGCGGATGCCCGGGGCCGTCCTCCGGCCACGTCGCGACCAGCCGCGGGACGTCCACCATCCGCTCGTACATCATCCGGCGGTGCGCCTGCCACGCGGTCGTGGTCCGGAGCGTGTCCAGCACCGCCTCGTGGCCCTTGATCCACTCCGGCAGGTAGTCGATCCACGCTCCCGCGCCCAGGTCGGTCCGCGCGAGGCCGGCCAGCGAGGCGTCGCAGCCCGGCGCCTCGGCGAAGAGGCTCGGCTGGTAGAGTGTGGACGATCCCGTCTCGTTCACCCTTTCATGATCCCACGCCGGGGAAGATCTTGTCGGCCCTTGCCTTGCGCATCCTTACACCGGTCCCTATACTGGGTCGGGCCAGGATGAGCCTCGAGTCCCTGTACCGGATCGCGGACCTGGTCGCTCACGTCCGGGACCCGGAAGAGATCTACGAACCCGCGGTCGATGCGATGATCGCGGCGACCGGGGCGAACCGCGCCAGCCTGCTGCTGTTCGATCAAGCCGGCGTCATGCGCTTCAAGGCGTGGCGCAATCTCTCCGACCGCCATCGCGCCGCGGTGGATGGCCACTCGCCGTGGACGCCGGACGCGCGGGACCCGGCTCCGGTGCTCGTCCCCGACGCGGCCGCCGACGCCTCGCCGGGCGCGCTGCGCGAGGCGATCCTCGCGGAAGGCATCCGCTCGCTCGGCTTCTTCCCGCTGGGTCGTCCCGGCCGTCTGCTCGGCACGTTCATGGTGTACTACGACGCCCCGCACGACTTCTCCCCGCTGGAGCTCCAGATCGCGGCGATGGTCTGCCACTACGTGGCCTTCGGCCTGGACCGGGTGCGGGCCGAGATCGAGATCACCGAGTTGCTGGACCGCGAGCGCGCCGCGCGCCACGACGCGGAGATGCTCAACCGGGCCAAGGACGACTTCCTGGCGATCCTCTCCCACGAGCTGCGCAATCCGCTGAACGCGATCGTCAACGCGGTCGGCGTGCTGGATCAGGTGGACGGTCGGCAGCCGATGGCGGTCAAGGCCCAGAACCTCATCCGGCGGCAGACGACCCACCTGGCCCGACTCCTCGACGACCTGCTCGACGCGGCCCGGATCGGCCGCGGCCATCTGGAGGTGCGTCTCGAGACGATGGACCTGCGGGCCGCGGTCGGCGCGGCGGTGGAGAAGCTGGCGCACCGCTACCGCGAGAAGCGGCAGCACCTCGACGTCGCGCTGCCGCAGCACCCGGTGCCGGTGCGCGGCGACGCCAACCGGCTGCAACAGGTGGTGGCGAACCTGCTCGACAACGCCTCGAAGTACAGCCCGGAGAGCAGCCGCATCGGCCTGGCGCTGGAGGTCGACGCCGAGCACGCGGTGCTGCGCGTGCGCGACACCGGCATCGGCATCCCGGCGGACCGCCGGCACACCATCTTCGAGCCCTTCACCCAGGGCCACCCGCGGCACTCCAGCGGGGGACTCGGCATCGGGCTGAGCCTCGTGAAGCGCATCGTGGACCTGCACGGCGGCGCCATCCAGGTGGACGACGGGCCGGACGGCCACGGCAGCGAGTTCACGCTGCGCCTGCGCCTCACCACCGAGCCGCTGCCCGCCGCCGCGGGAGCGACGGGCCCGGCGCTCGGCCGCCGGCGGCTCGTGCTGATCGAGGACAACGACGACGGCCGCGAGGCGCTCGCGATGGCGCTGCGCGCGGCCGGTCACCACGTGGAGGCGGCGGCCAGCGGCCAGGCCGGCATCGAGCTCGCCCTGCGCGGCCACCCGGACTACGTGCTGATCGACATCGGGCTGCCCGACGTGGACGGCTACGTGGTGGCCCAGGCGCTCCGCCCGCGGCTCGATCGCGCGGTGAAGCTGGTGGCGCTGACCGGCTACGGGCAGATGCAGGACCGCGAGCAGTCGGCGGCCGCGGGCTTCGATCTTCATCTGGTGAAGCCGGTCGCGCCGATTGACGTGCTCCGCATCCTGGCCGGCACCGAGCCGCCGCGGCGGGCTCCCACCTACACCGCCTAGCGCGGTCGGCGAACGTTCCGGTCAGATCACGACGCGCTGCGGTTGATGCCGCAGGTCGCGCCGGGCCAGCGCGCGGCGGTGCTCCAGCACCAGGCGCACCGTCTCCTGCAGCACGGTGGCCGCGGGGACCGCGACGATCATCCCCAGCACGCCGAGGGCGTGGTTGCCCGCCACCACCGAGCCCAGCAGCAGCGCCGGGTGCAAATGCACGCTGCGCCCGATGGTGAAGGGCTGGATGACGGTGTCGTCCATCACCTTGATGGCGAGGAACAGCAGCGCCACGCGGCCCACGCCGGCGAGCCCCTGTCCCGGCGTCAGCACCACCACCAGCCCCGCCGCGGTGGCGGACAGCAGCGGGCCCACGAACGGGACCACGTTGGCGAGGCCGGCGAACGCGCCCAGCAGGAGCGGGTACGGCACCCGGGCGGCCCACAGCCCGGCCGCGGCCAGCGCGCCCACCACCAGCCCATCCAGCACGACGCCGCGGATGTAGCGGCCGATGACCCCGTTGATCTCCCGCCAGACCGCGACCGAGGTCTCGACGTGCTGGGGCGGCAACCGGTCCATCGCCAGCGCCATGAGCCGGTGCATGTCGCGCAGGAGGAAGAAGGCGAAGAACGGAACGAGGATCACGAGGAGGAAGAGGTGGCCCGCGCGCTCGAACAGGTCCGCCGGCTCGGCCGGGGTGCGGTCGAGCACGAACCGCTGCACCCAGCCGCCTCCTTCCGGCAGCAGCCGTCGCACCGCCGGGGCCGACTCGGCCAGCTCGTGCACCACCCGGTCCAGGCCCTGGTCGATCTGCCGGGCGAGCCCGGGCAGCCGCTCCAGCAAGGCCGCGCCCTCCGCGAGCAGACCGGGGCCCAGCAGGAAGCCGGCGATGGCGAGGACCGTGACGATGAGCGCGAACAGGGCGCCGACCGCCACGCTGCGCCGGATGGCGTGCGTGTCGGCCCACACCACCGCCGGGCTCAGCAGATAGGCGAGGGCGACCGCGAGGAACAGGGGCAGCAGCAGACCGCGGGCCAGCCACAGCAGCGCCGCGAGCCCGGCCCACCCGAGGAGCCGGGCCGGCCTCACAGCGGCGCGCCCGCCTCGGGGCCGGCGCCGGGGAAGACCGGTGCGCGCCGCGCGTAGAGGGTGAGCTGGCGGGCGAGGTTGCGCATCACCACCATCGCGATGCGCGCGTTGCCTTCCATGAGCGCGTCGAAGTCGCTCTTGTAGAGGATGAACAGGCGGCCGTCGGTGGCCTGCTGAGCGGAGGCCGAGCGCGGGAAGTCGTCGATGAGCGCGAGCTCCCCGAAGGCGTCGCCGGGGCCGAGCGTGTTCAGCACCACCGGCCCCTTCGGGGTGGCCCGGGTGATGGCCACCGAGCCCTCGACGATCACGAACAGCGCGCGGCCCGGGTCGCCCTCCTCGAAGATCACGTCGCCCGCGTGGTAGGTCTTCTCGAAGAAGCGGGTGGCGAGCCGGGCCAGCAGCCGGCGCGGCAGCCCGGCGAAGAGCGGGGAGCGCGAGAGAAAGGGCACACGGCGGGCCTGCTCCGGGTCCGTGGCCCAGGACAGCCACCCCGGGAGGGGGTGCTCGAACATGGCGCCCACTATAGCAGCGATGCCGGAGGGCCCGTCTCTTCCTGCGCCCGTCGGGTCCAGTACTCCATCGCCATCGCGCGATACAGCTCGGAAGCGGTGGCCAGATGCTCCTTCGCCTCCGGATCGCGCTGCGCGCTCCGGGCGAGGCGGCCCAGCCCCAGATGGCAGTGCGCGACCAGCGGACGCATCGCCCGCGCCTCGGCCAGCGCGAGCGCGCACCGGTAGGCGCGCTCCGCGCGGTCGGCGTCGCGCGCCTCGGGGCCGGCCGCGGCGTCGGCCAGCAGGTACCAGGCGTGCGCCTGAAAGCCGGGATGCGCGGGCGCGTAGGCCAGCGCGGTCTCGCCCAGCCGTCGCGCGTCCTCCGGCCGGCCGAGCAGCAGGGCGGCGCGTCCCAGCGCGTGACAGGCCTCGGCGTGGAGCCCGATGATGCCCCGCGTGGCCTCTCGCTCCAACATCTGCCCGCCCTCGTGCAGCCGGTCGAGCGCCACGTCGCGCGGCCCCGCCTGGGCGAGGGCCCAGGCCGCGGTGGCGACCGCGTGCGGCAGGTTCAGCAGGATGGTGCCGCTGCGGTAGGCCGCGATCCCCTGCTCTGCCAGCGCGGCCGCCCGCGCCCAGTCGCCCTGGAGCAGGTGCAGCCAGCTCGCGGCCACGTGCGCCATGCCGACCGGGTAGGCGTGACGCGTGGACTCCGCGAGCCGCAGCGCGTCCGCCTCGTAGCGCGCGGCCTCCGCGAAGCGCCCCAGCTGGGCCAGGCTGCGGATCAGCAGGTAGCGGTCGTAGATCGCGATCGGCATCGCGGCCCCGAACGATTCATGGACCCGGTCCGGCGGCAGCGCGGCCAGATTGTCCAGGGCCAGCGCCGCGGCCCGCTCGTACTCGCCCCGGAAGTAGCTCGCCTGCTCGAGGTACGTGGTGGTGAGCACCCGCAGGCTCAGGTCGCCGCTGCGGCGGGCGATGGCCAGCGCCCGCTCGCCCTGCGCGAACGCCTCGTCGAGCTCGCCGAGCTGCGAGTGGGCGTTGGTGAGCACCGCGCACACGCGGCCGCGCCGGCGGTCGTCGTCGAGGGCCTCCGCGATGGCCTCGGCCTCCCGCACCCGCTCCATCACCTGACGGTACTCGCCCAGCTGGGCCAGGTACGGGCGCAGCTCGAGGCGGATGTCGAAGGCCTGCGCGAGGGTGGCCGGGCTCTCCGGGAGCGCGGCGAGGACGCCCAGCGCCTGCTCGAGCCACTCCCGCGCCTCCGGGAGCGCCGACCGCCCCGCGGCCCTGAGCCCGGCCTGGCGGAGATAGGGCACCGCCCTGCCCCACACCTCGCCGCGCAGGGCGTGGTGGGCCAGCCGCTCGACCTGCTCGCCGGGGCGCTCGCGATGGAACGACTCGATCGCGTCGACCAGGCGGGCGTGGAGCTCGCGCCGCCGCTCCTGCAGCAGACCGCCGTAGGCGACCTCCTGGGTGAGGGCATGCTTGAACGTGTACTCGAGGTCGGGGTAGAGGCGCGACTCGTAGAGGAACTCCGCGGTCTGCAGGTGGTCCAGCCGCCGGCGGAGCTCCTCCTCGTCGAGGTCCGCCACCGCGTGCAGCAGCGCGAACGGCACGTCGTGGCCGATGACGGAGGCGGCCTGGAGCAGACGCTTGTCCTCCGGCGCGAGCCGGTCGATGCGCGCGGCCAGGATCGCCTGGACCGTGGAGGGCACCTGCACGGGGGCGTCGTCGTGGGCGAGGCGGTAGGCGCCGCGCTCGCCGACGAGGGCGCCCGTCTCGGCCAGCGCCTGCACGCTCTCTTCCAGGAACAGCGGGTTGCCCTCCGTGCGCGCGATCAGCGCGCGCTTGAGCGCGTCGAGGCTCGCGTGGGGGCCGAGCAGCGCGGTGAGCAGATCCTCCGCGCTCGCCGCGGGCAGCGGATCGATGCGCAGCGCGCGGACGTGCGGGGCGCGGGCCCAGGGCGGCTCGTACTCCGGCCGGTAGTTGAGCAGCAGCAGCACCCCCGCGCCCGCGAGCGCCGGCACGAGGCTCTCCAGCACCGCCTCCGTCTCTGCGTCGATCCAGTGGAGGTCCTCCACCAGCAGCAGGAGCGGCTGCACCCGGCTCTCGCGCAGGAGCAGGCCGGTCACCGCCTCCAGCGTGCGCTGCCGGCGCTGCGGCGGATCGAGGCGCTGCCACGCGGGGTCGTCCACCGGGACGTCCAGCAGGGCGAGGAGTGCGGAGAGGGCGGGCTCGAGCGCGCGGTCCAGCGAGAGCACCTTGCCGATCACCTTCTCGCGGATGTCGCGGATCTCGTCGCGGGCCTCGATCCGGAAGTAGGCCTTCAGCAGCTCGATGATCGGCAGGTACGCGGTGGTGCGGCCGTAGGAGACCGCGCCGCACTCGAGCACCCGCCACCCCTGCACGCGATGCGAGCGGGCGAACTCCCAGTAGAGCCGCGATTTGCCCACCCCCGGCTCGCCCACCACCGCGGCCACCTGCCCCGCGCCGGCCTGGGCCTGCTCGAGCGCCTGGCGGAGCTGCTCCACCTCGCGGCCGCGGCCCACGAAGCGGGTGAGGCCCCGCGCCGCCGCCGCGTGCAGCCGCGAGCGCGCCCCTCCGGGGGCCACGATCTCGTAGACCTCGATGGGCTCGGGCAGGCCCCGGACCGCGACCGGCCCGCGGGAGGTCACGTGGACGTAGCCCTCCACGAGGGACAGCGTGGTGGGCGTCACGAGCACCGTGCCCGGGGTGGCCAGCTGCTCCATGCGGCTGGCGAGGTACGTGGTGTGGCCCAGCGCCACGTAGTCCACGTGCAGGTCGGAGCCGATGCCGCGCACGACCACCTCGCCCGAGTTGAGCCCCACCCGGATCTGCACCAGCACCCCGTGGGAGCGGAAGATCAGGGCGGCGTAGCGCTTCACCGCCTCCTGCATGCGCAGCGCCGCGTAGCAGGCGCGCACCGCGTGGTCCTCGTGGGCGAGGGGCGCGCCGAAGATCGCCATGATGCCGTCGCCCATGACGTGGTTCACGGTCCCCTCGTAGCGGTGCACCGCATCCATCATGTGCTCGAGCACGGGATCCAGGAGCGTGCGCGCCTCCTCGGGGTCGCGGTCGGCCACCAGCTCCATGGAGTCCTTGGTGTCCGCGAAGAGCACCGTGACCTGCTTGCGCTCGCCGTCCAGGGCGGCGCCCGAGGTGCGGATCTTCTCGGCGAGGTGCCGCGGGGTGTAGGCCGCCGGCGAGGCGAAGCGCGCCGCCGGCGCCGCGGCCGCCGCCGGGCCGCGGACCGGCCGCGCGCACTCCACGCAGAACCGGGCCGCGGGCGACAGCGCCGCGCCGCAGGCCTCGCAGCGGACGCGGAGGGCGGCGCCGCACTCCAGGCAGAACTTCGCACCGGGCGGATTGACGGTCTGGCAGCGGGCGCAGGTCATGGGGGTGCGGCCCAGGCTAGCCGCGCGGCGGGACCCCCGTCAAGCAACGCCCCGCGCCCCGTCCCGGGTTGTGGCCGCCGCGCGGTCGTGGAATGATGGCGCGAGCCGGCTTCGCGGCGACGCCAGGAACGGGAGAGCGACATGGACGTGGGGCTCCAGATGATCTTCGCCACCTACGGGTGGAGCGGCGTGTCCGACGAGCAGGCGTGGGACGAGGAGCTGCGCCTGGCGCGGCTGGCCGCGGACCTGGGCTTCGACGTCCTGTGGTCGGTCGAGCACCACGGCAACGACTACTCGTTCTGCCCGGACAACCTGCAGCTCATGTCCTACCTGGCCGCCGCGTGCCCCGAGGTGGGCCTCGGCACCGCGGCGGTGATCCTGCCCTGGCACGATCCGCTGCGGGTGGCCGAGCGGGTCTCGGTGCTCGATCATCTGAGCCGCGGCCGGCTCCGCCTCGGCATCGGCCGCGGGCTGGCCCGGCGCGAGTTCGAGATGTTCCGCGGCACCATGGACGAATCCCGCGGCCGCTTCGACGAGGCCGCCGCGATGATCCTGCGCGCTTTGCGCACCGGCGTCATGGAGGGCGACGGCCCGTTCTATCCGCAGCCGCGCGCCGAGATCCGCCCACGGCCGACCCGCCCCTTCGAGGGGCGCGTCTACGCGGTGGCCTCCTCCGACGACTCGGTGGTCTCCGCGGCCCGGCTCAACGCCCGGATGGTGATGTTCGCGGATCGCCCGTGGCCGATGCGCATGCCGGCCATCCAGAAGCACCGCGCGCTGGTGCAGGAGATCCACGGGGTCCCGGCGGGCCCGCCGCTCCTCGCCGATTTCTGCGTGTGCACGCCCACCCTGGACGGCGCGGAGGCGCTCGCGCGCCGGTACATGGGCAAGTTCGTGGAGAGCAACTTCTACCACTACGAGCTGCTGGGCCCGCACTTCTCCACCGTGAAGGGCTACGACGCCTACGCGCAGAAGATCGCGCTGGCGCGCGAGATCGGGATGGACGGGATCGTCTCCGCGTTCATGGACGCCGCGGTCTGGGGCACGCCCGACCGCATCCTGCGCACGCTCGAGGCGCGCCGCACCCTCGTGGGCGAGTTCGAGCTCGCCACCTCGTTCCGCTTCGGCGGCACCCCCTACCCGCTCGCCGAGTCCGGGCTCCGCCTCTACGCCAAGGAGGTCCTACCCGTCGTGCGGTCCTGGGCCCCCACCGGGTCCGCACGTGGCGCCGGCGTCGCCGACTAGCCGGTTCGCGCGCGTCGCGCCCTACGTCTTCATCCTGCTCTGGAGCTCGTCGTTCGTCACCGCGCGGGTCGGCCTGCGCGTGATCTCGCCGCTCCTGTTCGTGGGCGTGCGCCTGGTCATCGCCGCGCTCATCCTGGGGGTGGCCGCGCTGCGGAGCCCGGGGTCCCGCGAGGCGCTGCGCGGCCGGTGGTGGCACCTGGCGATCGCCGGCGCCCTCGTCAACGGAATCACCCTGTCCGCCTTCCACGTCGGCATGGTGACCGAGAGCGTGGGGGTGATGGCACTGATGCAGTCGCTGAGCCCCATGCTGGTGGCGCTGGCCGCGATCCCGCTGCTCGGCGAGCGGCTGCGCGCCTCGCAGTGGGTCGGGCTCGTCCTGGGCACCCTCGGCGTGCTGCTGGTGGTGGCCCCGCGCGCGCTCGCCGGCCCGGCCGGGTGGCAGGCGATCGCCCTCGGCCTGATCGGGGTCGTGGGCCTGGCCGGGGGCACCATCTACTTCCGCCGCTACTGCGGCGGCGTGCCGCTGCTGCCCGCCACCGCGGTGCAGATCGGCGCGGGCGCGCTGCTCACCGCGGGGCTGGCGCTGGCCTTCGAGCGCATGCAGGCGACCTGGACCGTGGGCGCGATCACCGCGGTGGCCTGGAACGTGCTGGCGGTCTCGATCGGCGCGATGGCGCTCTACTACTACATGCTGTCCCACGGGACGGCCGGGCGCGCGGCCGCGAACTTCTATCTGGTCCCCGGCACGGTCGCGCTGGTCGCGTGGGCCGCCTTCGGCGAGCACCTCTCGCCGTCGGCGCTGCTGGGCTTCGCGCTGGCCTCCGCGGGCGTCGCGCTGGTGGCGCGGGTCAGGACGGCAGGATGACGCCCTTCCCGGTGGTCTGGGTGTCGAACAGCTCGTAGGCCTCCCTCGCCTGCTCGAGCCGCCAGCGGTGCGTGAAGAGCCTCTCCACGTCCACGCCGCGGTCGGCCACGAACTCCGCGCACTCCGCCTGCCCCTGCCGGGAGAACGTCCACGATCCCACCAGCGTGACCTGCCGGCGCAGCAGGTCCGGGCTCACGTCGAGGGTGACCTGACCGCGCTCGCCCACGAAGCACGCGGTGCCCCAGGCGCGCACCGCGCGGACCGCGGCCGCCCGCGCCTCCGGCGCCGAGGAGGCGTCGAGGGTCTTGTGGGCGCCCTCGCCGTGGGTCAGGTCCCGGATCGCGGCCACCACGTCGCCGGCCGCCGGATCGAGCACCTCGTGCGCGCCGAACTCCCGCGCGAGCGCCCGCCGCTCGGGGGCCACGTCGATGGCGATCACGCGCGCGCCCATCACCACCGCGAGCTGGGTCGCGGAGAGGCCCACCGGCCCCTGACCGAAGATCGCGATGGTCTCCCCGCCCTGGAGCTGCACCCGCTTGAGCGCGCCCCACGCGGTGCCGGTGCCGCAGGAGATCGCGGCGCCGGTCACGAACGACAGCGCGTCCGGCAGCGGCACCAGCGTCGTGACCGGCACCTGCATGTAGCGGGCGTGGCCGCCGTGGCCGCCCGAGCCGTAGACCGTCGTGCCCGCGAGGCACATCTGGGTCCAGCCCGCCCGGCAGTGCTTGCAGACGCCGCAGCCGTCGTAGTGGTGGTCCATCACCCGCTGGCCCACGCGGGCCTCGCGCTCGCTGACGCCGGCGCCGACCGCGGCCACCACCCCGCACGGCTCGTGGCCGGCGATCACGCCGGCCTTCCGCTGGATGCCGCCCGCCACCGCGCCCGCGGGCTGGGCGGGGGCGCGGTAGACGTGCAGGTCGCTGCCGCACATGCCGGAGGCCTTGATCTCGAGCACCACCTCCCGCGGGCCCGGGGTCGGATCGGGGAACTCGCGCAGCTCCAGCTTGCGGTCGCCGAGGAACACCACGCCTTTCATGGTCGCCGCCTCCTCTCGAGAATTCGGCCCGCATTCTATGCCAGGAGCGGGGGCTCGGGCAGCGCCGCCTTCCACCGCCCGCGCGTCGCGTGGTACCCTCGGACGCCGCGCATCAGGACTTGGGAGGAGGACGACCGTGACCGTCTACGAGCTACGGACCTACACGCTGCACGTCGGCAAGATGGGAGAGGCGGTGAAGCTCTACACCGAGTTCGGCTACCCCGCGCTCCAGAAGGGCGGGCAGGACAAGAAGCTGGTCGGTTACTTCCAGGCCGACACCGGGACGATCAACCAGCTCGTCCACCTGTGGAAGTTCACCGACGACGCCGACCGGCGCGCGCACTGGGCGTCCGTCTTCGCGAACAAGGACTTCGTGGAGGGCTTCGCGGTGAAGTTCCGTCCGCTCGTGGCCTCGCAGGAGGTCAAGCTGCTGACCGCGGCCCCGTGGGGCCCGCATCCCTGAGCGTGACGGACCCGCGCCGGACCCCGACCGTATCGCCAACCCACGCTCCCTGGGAGGGACTCATGATCCGACGTCGCGCCGCCCTGGTGGCCATCGCCGCGCTGCTCCTCGCTCCGGCCCTCGCGCCCGCGCAGGGCAAGCTCCCGCCGCTCCGCACCGGCGTGGACGGCACGTTCGCGCCGCACGCCATGCCCAAGCTGGGCGGCGGCGTGGAAGGCTTCCAGATCGACCTCTTCACCGAGGTCGCGCGCCGGATGAAGCGCGAGATCACCATCGACGCGGTGAGCTTCTCGACCCTGATCCCGGGCATGCAGTCCGGCCGCTACGACTTCATCGCGGCGCCGACCACCGTGACGCGCGAGCGCGCGGAGAACATGCTGTTCACCGCCGGCTATCTCTGGACCGCCTACCAGTTCGGGATCAAGAAGGGCACGCCGCCCATCAAGGACTGGTCCGATCTGAAGGGCAAGTCGGTCGCGGTGAACAAGGGCACCCCCTACGAGACCATGTCCAAGGCGAAGGCGGCCGAGCACGGCTTCACGGTGCAGGTCTACGACACCCAGCCGGACGCCACCCAGGCGGTGCTCTCGGGCCGCGCCTACGCGACGCTCGGCGGCAACACCACCATCGTGTACGCCGCGTCCAAGAACCCCCAGTTCGTGGCCGACCTCGAGCTCAAGGACACCCGGGCCCACTGGGCGGCGCCGGTGCCGAAGAACAATCCCGAGCTGCGGAAGCAGCTGCAGGACGCGCTGGACTGCATGAAGAAGGACGGCACCATCGCCCGCATGTCCGAGAAGTGGTTCGGGCGCAAGCCCGCGCCCGACGCGCTGGAGGTGACGATCACCCCGGGCTACGGCGTGCCCGGCATGCCGGGCTACGACCCGACGCCGCACGAGCTGCACTGCAACTGATCGCCGGTCCGCTCGCCGCGCCATGAGCCGGACGATCGTCGACGCCCGGGGCCTGCACAAGCACTTCGGCCCCCTGCACGTGCTCCGGGGCGTCGACCTGCAGGTGGCGGAGCGCGAGCTCGTCTTCGTCATCGGCCCGTCCGGCTCCGGCAAGTCGACGCTCCTGCGCTGTCTCAACCGCCTGGAAGTCCCCTCCGCGGGCCAGGTCACCGTCGACGGCATCGACATGCTCGACCCGCGCACCGACATCAACCACGCGCGCCAGCGGATCGGCATGGTGTTCCAGTCCTTCAACCTCTATCCGCACATGACCGCGCTCGGCAACGTCACGCTGGCTCTCAGAAAGGTCGCGGGCAAGTCCCGGGCTGAGGCCGACGCCCTGGGCCGGGCGGCCCTGGCCCGGGTCGGTCTCGCGGACCGCGCCGGGCACACCCCCGGGCAGCTGTCGGGCGGCCAGCAGCAGCGGGTGGCCATCGCCCGCGCCATCGCGCTCGAGCCCCGGGTGATGCTGTTCGACGAGCCGACCAGCGCGCTGGACCCGGAGCTGGTGGGCTCGGTGCTGGAGGTCATGCGCGCGCTGCGGGAGAGCGGCATGACCATGATCGTGGTGAGCCACGAGATGGGCTTCGCCCGCAACGCCGCCGATCGCGTGCTGTTCATGGACCACGGCGCGGTGGTGGAGGAGGGCCCGCCCGCGGTGATCTTCGAGCGCCCGGCGCACGAGCGGACCCGCGCCTTCATCGGACAGATCCAGCGCCACTGACCGACGCCTCGGGATGTCGCGCTGGGACCGCTTCCTCGACACGTTCTTCAACACGCGGGTGATGGCCCGCTACCTGCCGGACATCCTCTCCGGCGTGGTGGTGACCATCGAGCTGGCCGTCCTGATCGTGATCACCGGCATCCTGGCCGGGCTGGCCCTGGCCCTGCTGCGCAGCCTCGCGATCCGTCCGCTCAACTGGCTGATCGTCGGGGTGGTCGACGTCTTCCGCTCGCTGCCCCCGCTGGTGGTGATCGTGCTGATCTACTTCGGCCTGCCCAGCATCGACATCTCACCGTCCGGCTTCGTGTCCACGTGGCTCGCCCTGGCCCTCGTGCTGATGGCGTTCTCGGAGGAGATCTTCTGGGCCGGCATCACCTCGGTGGCCCGCGGCCAGTGGGAGGCCGCGCGGTCCACCGGGCTGTCGTTCGGCCAGACCCTGCTGCACGTGGTGCTGCCCCAGGCCCTGCGCCTGACCATCCCCCCGCTCACCAACCGCACCATCGCCATCACCAAGGGCACCGCGCTGGGCACCGTGGTCGCGGTGACCGAGATCCTGGGGCAGGCCAGCTCCGCGATGTCCAACTCCTACAACCCCTCGCCGCTGATGCTCGGCGCCGCCGCCTACGTGGTGCTGTTCTTCCCGGTGGTGGTCGCGGGCCGCTGGGTGGAGAGCCGTTTCGCGTGGAAGCGCTGAGCCGGCCGCCGCGATGATCGAGACCTTCCTGAACCCCGAGATCATCCGAGCCGCCTGGCCCATCATCCTGGCCGGCCTCGGCAACACGGTGCTGCTGTCGCTGCTGGTGGTGCCGCTCGGCCTCCTGGGCGGGCTGATCCTGGCGCTGCTGGCGAGCGTGCGGAATCCGCTGGTGCGCTGGCCCCTCATGGCATGGGTGGACTTCTTCCGGGCCTTCCCGCCCCTGGTGCTCCTCATCCTGCTCTTCGCGGGGCTGCCGTTCGCCGGCCTCGAGCTGGGCGGCTTCGTGTGCGTGGCGATCGCGTTCTTCCTGAACACCGGCGCCTACTACGGGGAGATCCTGCGCGCGGGCATCGACTCGGTGCCGGCGGGCCAGCTGGAGGCCGCGCGCTCGACCGGGCTCTCGCGGCTGCAGGCGATGGCCTACGTGGTGCTGCCGCAGGCGGTGCGCAACGTGCTGCCCGACCTGCTGTCCAACACCCTCGAGGTCGTGAAGCTCACCGCGCTCGGCAGCGTGGTGGCGGTGCCGGAGCTGCTCTACCAGGCCCGCCAGGCGCAGAGCCTCACCTACAGCCCGACGCCCATCGTGGTCGCGGCCATCGTCTACTTCCTGCTGCTCTGGCCGGTGGTGCGGCTGCTCAGCCGGCTGGAGAACCGGGCCCTGGCGGCGCGCTGAGCGGGCCGGCCGCGGCCCCGCCGGCTGATGCCGCGTCCGCGCTCAGTCGTCCAGCAGCGCGATCACCCGCGCGGGCGCCGACTCCGTCTTCCACTTGGCGGGCAGCGCCACCACCTTCGCCTTCGACGGGATCTGGTCGAGATTGGTGAGGTTCTCGATCTGGTAGACGATCCGCGGCAGGATCGTCCGGTGCACCGGCATGGAGCTCTGCAAGATCTCCTCGGCCTTCTCGTAGCCGATGCCGGCCCCCTTCTCCTCCTGGGCGAAGTCGTAGCCCAGCACCTTCGGCTCCTTGGCCACCAGCCACTCGGCCGCGGCCTTCGTCAGGCACGGAGATTCGTCCCACCACTTGGGATCGGTCGTCACGTGGCCCTTGGGCCAGTCGGTCCGCAGGAAGATGGTGGCGCCCGGAGTGATGCGGATGCCCTGCGCCTCGAGCGCCTTCTCGGCCTGCTCCAGATCCGCGGGGGTGATGCGGGCGTTGGCCTTGCCCTTGAACGTGAGGTCCATGACGATGGCCTCGCCGATCATGGCGTCCAGCGGCAGCTGCTCGATGCCGGGCATGTCGCGGAAGAAGTGGTGCGGGGTGTCGATGTGGGTGCCGGCGTGCACCGTCATCTCCACCATGTTGGAGACGAAGCCCTTCTCCTCCCACTTCACGATCGGCTTCAGCTTGAAGTAGTACTCGTCCTTGGCGAACGGCGCCGAATCGCACTCCTCGACGGTCATGCTCAGGTCCACGATGCGCATGCGGGGGGCCCCCTCCCTGGAGCTCGGGGAGGCATTCTAACCGGCCCGCCCGCCCGCGTCGACCGGGCGCCGGGCGCGCGCTCACACCGCGGCCCCGGCGCGGGCGAGCGGGATGACGACCGCCGTCGCGGTGGCGGTGGCGATCAGGGCGCCCTGCCCGTCGAGCAGCGATCCCTCCAGCGAGGCCAGGTCGCCGTCGCGCCGCACCACCCGTCCCTTCCCGACCAGCCGACCCGGGCGGACCGGCCGCAGGAAGTTCACGTTGATCGACAGCGTCGACTGGAACTGGTCCGGCTCGAGCGTGGCGAGCAGCGCCGGCCCCACCATGTCGTAGAGCATCGCGGCCACGAAGGCCCCCAGCACGTTGCCGGTGGGGTTGGTGAACGCCTCGGTGGCCGCGAACGCGAGCTCGATGGTCTCCCGCTCGACGTCCGCGTCCACCAACTGCAGACCCAGCGTGGCCGCCGCCCGCGGCAGGGGCGCGCGTCCCTCCGCCGCATCCCAGAAGGGTCCGGATCGTCTCGTCATCCCGTCCTCCTCGCCCGACTCTGCTCGCCTACCGGTCGGGTAGTTGACGACCCGGTCCTCTCGCAGTTCCATCGCTCGCCATGGACGCGCGCGCGGCATCGACCTGATGGTGTTCCTGAACGACGGCGGCCAGGCGCCCGCGGCCTCCCCGGCCCGCGCCTCCTGCGCTATAGTCGACGCGGCCCGTGACCGGCGCCGCCTCCGTTCCGATCGGGGCGAGCACCCGGCAAACCCGAGGGCTCGAGGAGGCCGCCAGTGAAAGTCGTCGACGCCATCGCCCGCATCCTCAAGATCGAGGGCGCCGAGTTCCTGAGCGCCTACCCGACCACGCCGGTGATCGAGGCCGCGGCGCGTGCCGAGATCCGCCCGGTGCTCTGCCGCCAGGAGCGCGTCGGGGTGGGCATCGCCGACGGCTACGCGCGCGTGACCAACGGCCGGAAGCTGGCTGCGTTCTGCATGCAGTACGGGCCGGGCGCCGAGAACGCGTTCCCGGGCGTCGCCACCGCGTTCTCCGACTCCACCCCGATGCTGCTGCTGCCGCTCGGCCATCCGCGCGACCGGGCCCAGGTCTTTCCCTTGTTCAGCTCGGCGCGCACCTTCGCCTCCGTCACCAAGGGCGTCGAGACCATCACCCAGGGCGGCCAGGTGGCCGACGTCATGCGCCGGGCCATCAGCCTCATGCGCATGGGTCGCCCGGGCCCCACGATGGTGGAGATTCCCGCCGACGTCGTGAACGAGGAGGTGCCCGAGGCGCTGGTCGACGCCTACCGGCCGGTCCGGGTCACCACCGCGGGCGCCAACGCGCGCGACGTGGAGGCGGCCGCCCGCGTGCTGCGCGACGCGCGCCGCCCGGTCATCCACGCGGGCCAGGGCGTGCTCTACGCCGAGGCCGCCGCCGAGCTCCTCGAGCTGGCCGAGCTGCTCCAGGCGCCGGTCATGGCGACCCTCGAGGGCAAGAGCGCCTTCCCGGAGGACCATCCGCTCTCCCTCGGCGCCGGCGGCCCCTCCGTCAGCGGCCCGACCCTGCACTACCTCCGCGAGGCCGACGTGGTGCTCGGCATCGGCTGCAGCTTCACGCGCCACGGCATGGCCGCGAGCATCCCGGCGGGCAAGACGATCATCCACGCCACTAACGACGAGCGCGATCTCAACAAGAGCTACGTCGCGGACCATCCCCTGCTGGGCGACGCGCGCCTGGTGCTGCGGCAGTTCATCAAGGCGGTCAAGTCCCTGGGCGGGCGGCCCGCCGGGCGCGAGGGCGTGCGCGCGGAGATCGAGCGCGTGCGCTCGGCCTGGCTCGCCGAGTGGGCGCCGATCCTGGGCTCGACCGAGGTGCCGATGACGCCGTACCGGGTGATCGCCGAGTTCATGCGGGCGGTCGACCCGCGCGAGGCCATCGTCACCCACGACTCGGGCAGCCCGCGCGACCAGATGCTGCCCTTCTACCGGTCGGCCTCCCCGCGCGGCTATCTCGGCTGGGGGAAGTCCCACGCCCTCGGCACCGGCCTCGGCCTCACCATCGGGGCCAAGCTGGCGGCGCCCGAAAAGCTCTGCGTGAACTTCATGGGCGACGCGGCCTTCGGCATGACCGGGCTCGACTTCGAGACCGCGGTGCGCTGCGGCGTCCCGATCCTGACCGTGGTGCTCAACAACTCCGCGATGGCGATCGAGATCCCGCACCTCGTGGTCTCTCACGACAAGTACGGCACGCGCGACATCGGCGGCCGCTACGCGGATCTGGCGCGGGCGATGGGCGGCTGGAGCGAGCGGGTGGAGCGGCCGGAAGACATCGCGGGCGCCTTCGCGCGGGCCCGCAAGGCCACCGAGGGTGGTCAGGCCGCGCTGCTCGAGTTCATCACCAGTCAGGAGACGCGCTTCTCCCACCGCGGCGCGCTCCGCTAGTCTAGGCGGCTCGGCGTGCGGGCCACCATGCGTGGGCGGGGCGTCCTCCGGCTCGCCCTCGCCATCGTCTGCGGGCTCGGCCTGCTGGCGGGGCCGCCCGGTGTCGGACGGCCGGCCGAGCGCAAGACGGTCAAGGTCGGCATGCTCTTCGGCCGGGCGCCGAATCCCGAGCACGTCAAGGCGCTCGAGGACGGTCTGCGCCGACACGGGTGGGTCCCGGGCGGCAACCTGGTGATCGAGTCCCGCGTCGCCGACGGGGCCCTCGAGCGGCTGCCCGCTCTCGCCGCGGAGTTGGTCGCGCTCCGGGTTGACGCCATCGTCGCGGTCGCGGGGCCCGAGACCGCGGCAGCGCGGCAGGCCACGCGGACGATCCCCATCATCTTCATCGTGCATGGCGATCCGGTCGGCAGCGGCGACGTGGCAGGGCTCGCGAGACCCGGAGGCAACGTGACCGGGCTCGGCCAGATGGCGCCGGAGGTCGCCGCCAAGCAGCTCGAGCTGCTGAAGCAGATCGTGCCGAAGGCCACCCGGATCGCCGTCCTCTGGAACGTGGCCAATCCGACCAAGGCCAGTGACTGGCGCGCGGTGAAGGCCAGCGCTCAGGCCCTCGGCGTCGCGCTGCAGTCCCGCGAGGTGCGCCGCGAGGCCGACTTCGCGGAGTCCTTTGCCGCGATGCGGAGGGACCGGCCGGACGCCCTGCTCACCCTCGTGGATCCGCTGACGCTCGCCAAGCGGGCGGCCATCGTCGACTTCGCGGCCGCCGCCCGCCTGCCCGCGATGTACCCGCTGCGGACGTTCGTGGACGCGGGCGGGCTCGTCTCCTACGGCGCCGAGCTGACCGATCTTTTCCGCCGGGCGGCCCGCCACGTCGACAAGGTGCTTCGGGGGACGAAGCCGGCCGATCTTCCGGTGGAGCAGGCGACGACGTTCGAGCTCGTCATCAACCTGCGGGCGGCCCGGGCGATCGGCCTCGAGTTTCCACCGTCGCTCCGGCTCCGGGCCGATCAGGTGATCGAGTAACCTCGCGGGGCGCTCACCGCGGCCAGGGCTGCGCCCAGCGGTCCGAGTAGGTCACCTCGTCCACGGAGCGCCGCACCACCGGACCGGGACGGTCCAGCGGATAGCCGATCGGCATCAGCGCGAACGTGAGCACGTCGTCCGGGATGCCGAGCACCGCCTTCACCTCGTCCTCGCAGCGGATGTGGTTGGTGGTGATGGTGGTGCCGAGACCGAGCGCCCGGCAGGCCAGGATCACGTTCTGCACCGCGGGGTAGATGCTGGAGCCGCGGATGCGCTCCACGTAGCGCTCCTCGTCCGCGTAACGCGCGCGGATGTCGGGCGGCAGCGATTCGGGCGGCGGGATGCGGGGCCGGGTCTGGCAGGGCACCAGGATCACGGGCGCGTCGGCCATGTGGTCCCACAGATAGGCGCCGGAGGCCATCACCCGGCCGAACTGGGCCTCGGTGAGGTGCGCCGGCCGGCCGCGCGCCGCGTACATGGCGCTGGCGATGTCGGAGGCCTTCCGGTAGATCGCGCCCAGCCGGCGCCGCTGCTCCGGGTCGCGCACCACCACGAACGCCCAGTTCTGCGAGTTGCCCGCCGACGGCGCCCGGATCGCGGCGTCGAGCACCTTCGTGATCAGCGCGTCCGGCACCGGATCCGGCTTGAACCGGCGCATCGCCCGCGCGGTGTGGATCGCTTCGAAAACATCCAGATCAGCCATGGGGCCGATCATATCGCCTCGCCCGGGCCGGAGTCCGTCATGATTCGTGGACTCCCGCCCCGCCCCCGCCCGGAGTAGTATCGGAGCCCATGGCACACTGGCTGCTGAAGTCCGAGCCCGACGACTGGTCGTGGGCGCAGCAGGTCGCGAAGGGCCGCGAGGGCGCGGAGTGGACCGGCATCCGCAACTTCTCCGCGCAGCGGCACCTGCGCGCCATGAAGAAGGGCGAGCAGGCCTTCTTCTACCACACCGGCAAGGAGCGGGCGGTGGTGGGCATCGTGAAGGTGATCGCGGAGGCCCACCCGGATTCCACCGATCGGGCCTGGCAGGCGATCGACGTGGCCGCGGTGAAGAAGCTGCCGACTGCGGTCGGCCTCGATCGGATCAAGGCCGACAGGCGCCTGGCCGGCATGGCGCTGGTCCGGATCCCCCGCCTCTCGGTTCAGCCGGTCACGGACACCGAGTGGCGCATCATCTGCGAGATGGGAGGCCTCTAGGGCCACTCCCGGCGGGCGCGCTCCCGCAGCTTCACCTTCTGCACCTTGCCCGAGCTGGTCATCGGGAAGTCGTCGACGAAGCACACGTGGCGGGGGATCTTGAAGCTCGCCACCCGCCCCCGGCAGTACGCGATGAGCTCGTCCTCCGAGAGGGTGGAGCCGGGCGCGCGCTGCACGAAGGCCACCGCCACCTCGGCCAGGCGCTCGTCGGGCAGCCCGACCACCGAGGCGGCCCGCACCGCGGGATGGGTGGTCAGGAACGCCTCCACCTCCATCGGGTCCACGTTCTCCCCGCCGATCTTCAGCATGTCCTTGTAGCGGCCGAGGAACCGCATGTGGCCGTCGGGGCGCATCACGCCCATGTCGCCGGTGTGGAACCACCCGTCGGCGTCGATGGCGCGGGCGGTCTCCTCCGGCTGCTTGTAGTACCCGGGCGTGACGATGTAGCCGCGCACCAGGATCTCGCCCGGAACCGACACCGGCTGATCCTTGCCGGTCTCCGGATCGACGATGCGCACCTCGTAGCCCGCGCCCGGATAGCCGTTCGCCTCCACGCACTGCTCCTCGGTGGAGTCCAGGAACGAGAAGGTCACGCCGATGCCCACCTCGCTCATCCCGAAGCCGGTCATGAGGTTGCCGAACGTCGCGCGGGCGCGCCGGGCGATCGGGATCGAGCTCGACATGCCGGTGCCGCAGATGCCGGTGCGCACGCTGGAGACGTCGCGGGGCCGGCGCGCGTGCGCGTCGAGCAGCTCCTTGTAGTGGGTGTCGAACCCGTGGATGATCGTCGCCCGCTCGCTCTCGATCAGATCGAGGCACTCGTCGCCCACGAAGGTCTCGGTGAGGACCTGACGGGCGCCGCGGACCATCGACATGAGCGGCCCCTCGATGAAGCCGAAGGCGTGGAAGAGCGGCAGGTACATCAGGATGACGTCGGCGGGAGTGATCCCCATGCGGTCGCCGTGGTCCCACGCGTTCCGGATCATGCGGTGGGTGTGCAGCGCCCCCTTCGGGAATCCGGTGGTGCCCGAGGTGTAGAACATGAACGCGATGTCGTCGGGATCCACCCCGGCCGCGCGCTCCCGCAGCCGCTCCGGGGACACGGCGCGGCCCCGCTCGAGCAGCGAGTCCCAGCCCACCGCGCCCTCCGGGACCGCCGCCGACTGGGACAGGACCACCACGTGCCGCAGGCAGGGGAAGCGCGCATCGGGCCGGGCGCCCAGCGCAAGAGTCACCTCGCGCAGCATGCCGAGGTAGTCCACCGGCCCGGATCGATCGGCCAGCAGCACCGCGATGGCGTCCGAGTGCGCGAGGACGTACGCCATGTCCTCGGTGCGGAAGCGCGTGTTCACCGGCACCAGCACCGCGCCGATCTTCATGGTGGCGAACATCGCGTCGATCCACTCCGGCCGGTTGACCATCCAGAGCGCGACCTTGTCGCCGGGGTTGATGCCGAGCGCCAGCAGCCCCTTCGCCAGCGCGTCGACGCGCGCGTCGATCTCCGCGAAGGTCCACCGCCGCCCCTGAAAGCCAGCGCCTCGCGCGGGCCCCACTGCCGGGCCGCGCGCTCGGGCAGCGACCCGATGGTCTGCTTCGTGTACCAGTCGCCCATGACCGTCCTCCGTCAGGACCGAGGTCTCGGTGCGAGGAGAGTACTCCAGCGCCTCCCGCGTCAGCCAGCCCCCGCCCGCACCCGCGCCGGCTCGAGCGCGTCCGCGAGGCGCCGCACGCCGGCGCGGATCTCCGCCTCCGTGAGCGCCGCGTAGCCGAACAGCAATCCCGCGCGCCGCGGGGGCACCGCGTAGAAGGGCGCCACCGGATAGATCCCGACGCCGGCGCGGGCGGCGCGGGCGATCCCCGCCTCCAGCTCCCGCGGGGCCAGATGCTCGAGCCAGACCACCAGGTGCACGCCCGTGTTCTCCCCCGCGATCTCGACCCGATCGCCGAAGCACTCCCGCAGGGTGGCGATGAGCACGCGCCGGCGGCGCGCGTTCCGGGCTCCCGCGCGGCGCAGGTAGCGCTCGAACTGCCCGCTGGTGATGAGATCGGCGAGCGCCTCCTGGTAGAGCGGAGCCGAGAAGCGATCCGCGGCCCACTTCGCGGCGACGATCGGACGCACGAGCGCCCGCGGCAGCACCAGGTAGCCCACCCGCAGCGCCGGGAACAAGGTCTTGGAGAAGGACCCGAGGTAGATGGCCCGCTCCTCCCGGTCGAGCGACTGCAGCGCCTCCAGCGGATGGCCCTCGTACCGGAACTCGCTCACGTAGTCGTCCTCGACGACCCACGCGCCGACGCGCGACGCCCACCGCAGCAGCGCGAGACGCCGCTCCAGCGGCATGATCACGCCGGTGGGGAACTGGTGGCAGGGCGTCACGTAGGCGAGCCGGGGGCGCCGGGCGGCCGCGGGCAGCCGCGTCGGATCGAGGCCGCCTCCGTCCACCCGCACGCGCAGCAGGCGGGCGCCGACCGCCTCGAAGGGGATCGTGGCGCCCGGATAGTGCGGCTCCTCCACCACCGCCCCGTCGCCCGGATCCAGCAGCACGCGCGCCAGCAGATCGAGCGCCTGCTGCGTGCCGTTGACGACCACGATGCGGTCGGGATCGCTCACGACGCCGCGCGCCCGGGCCAGGTAGTCGCTGAGCGCCGCGCGCAGCCGGGCGTGCCCGGCCGGGGCGCCGTAGCCCAGGGCATCGGCGGAGGCGCGGCGGGCGTGGGTCGCGAGGAGCCGGCGCCAGATCTCGCGCGGGAACTCGTCCACCGCGGGCCGGCCGTAGCGGAAGTCCCAGCGCAGCACGGGGCGCGGCCCGGCCGGGCGCGGCCGGCCCACGTCCAGGCGCGCGGTCAGCCGGCGCGCATGGCCGGAGATCGCGGCGGCCCGGGGCCGTGCCACCCGCGCGGGTGCCGCTGCCGGACGGGGCGGCGCCACCGCGGCCACCGAGGTGCCGCCGCGGTGGCGGCTCACCAGATACCCCTCGGCGGCGAGCTGCTCGTAGGCCAGCAGCACGGTGTTGCGCGAGACGCCGAGGTCGCGCGCCAGGGCGCGGGTGGACGGCACGCGCGCGGCGGGGCCGAGCCCGCCGGCCCGGATCTTGGCCTTCAGCGCCAGGTAGACCCGCCGGTAGAGCGGGCCGCTCGTCTCGCGCAGGCTCAGCAGCATCGTCGCCTCCCCGGGGCGGTCCGGCCGGCCGTCTGGCCCCTTCGATCGGGTCGAATCTGGCCCTTCCACGGGGCCAGTGTCGGGCCTAGGATAGCGGTGCTCGAACGCAAGGAGGAAGCGCCCATGGCGAGCACGACGGACGATCACGCCACGCTCGTGGCCCTGAACGAGGGCTACCTCCGCGCGGCCGAGAAATCGGACGTGGCCTGGTACGCGGAGCACCTGGCCGAGGACTACCGCGCCACCAATCCCGACGGGTCCTTCGTGGACAAGGCGGGATTCCTGGCCCGCATCGGGCAGCCCCATCGCCTCACCAACTTCCGCGCGCCCGAGGTGCGCATCCAGCGCGTGGGTGACGTGGCGCTGATCCACGCCAGCTTCGAGGACACGCGGCCGGACGGCAGCCACGGCCGGGGCCGCTACACCGACATCTGGCAGCGGCGGGACGGGCGCTGGCTCTGCGTCTCCGCCCACTTCGTGAGGTGCTGAG
>DASRHC010000030.1:0-132693 GCA_035650715.1 Candidatus Methylomirabilota bacterium
AACAGACGCGCGGCCTCGTACCGGCGCGCTTCCAACGCAGCAAAATCCCGACGGGATCCGCGGCTGCCTGGTGGCATTCCCTAGCATCGCAGGATACTCGATGAATCTCGTCAACTTATTTCACGAGACTCATTAGCGCCGGTCGCGTCACGAGGGGCCTCGAGCCCGTCTAGACGATCGGGGTGCGGGCCCGGCGCATCGCCTCCAGCGCCTCGCCAACGGTGTGCACGCCACGTCGGGTCAGGAGGGCCAGCAGCCGCACGAAGAGCTCGGCGGTGGTGAGCGCATCGCCCAGCGCGGAGTGCCGGCCCACGACCGGAACGCCCAGGCGCCGCGCCAGCGCCTCCAGGGTGTGGTCCTCGCCCGGTCCGTGGAGGCTCCGGGACAGCAGGCCCGTGTCGAGGACCGGCCGCCCGGACAGGGCCGAGAGCCCGAGCCGGGCCGCTGCCGGGGCGAGGAATCGCAGATCGAAGGATGCGTCGTGCGCGACCAGCACGGCGTCGCCGGCGAAGTCGAGAAACGCCGGAAGCACCGCGCTCAGCGGGGGTGCGCCGGCGAGGGCCGCCGCGTCCAGGCCGTGGATACGGGTGCTCTCCGGAGGGACCGGCCGGCCGGGATCGACGAGCGCGTGGAACGTGCGGTCCCGACGCACCCGGCCCGCCTCGACCCTGACCCCCGCCAGGGAGACCACCCGATCCCCGGCTTCGGGCCGGAGCCCGGTGGTCTCGGTGTCGAAGACCACGAAGGCCAGGTCCGCCAGCCGCTGGTCGCACTCGCGGGTCTGGACCGCAGGATCCATCCCGGGCGTGCGTCCCCTCCGCGCGGCGTCCAGCAGGTCGGCGAGCCGGTTGATGTCCTCCCCGAGGGCTTGGAGCTCGTCCCCCGTCCGGATGCGAAGCCGGTGGCCCGGATTCACGGTGGCGATCAGCTCCACCCCGTGCCGCAGGTCCTTCACCGTCCGGCCGAGCGAGCGCGCGAGGCCGTGCGTCACCAGGGCGAGGTACGACATCAGGGCGGCCAGGCCGACCAGCACCGCGGTGAGAAGGCTCGACGGCTCCTCCAGCGCCCCTCTCCGGTACAGCAGGAGCAGGATCACTCCCGCGACCGCCGTCGGCGGGATGAAGAGCGCGAGCACGGCGAGGGTCAGCTTGCGCTCGAAGCGCATCAGGGCACCAGCGCGGTCTGGAAGCGGTCCTCGAGGTGACGCTGGAGCCACGCGATCGACCTGAACGCCTCCTTGAGAAGGAGGCGATCCGCCTTGCCGAGCGCCCGGGGGTCGACGAAGTTGTCCGGCGTCGTCCCGGCGTCCAGACACGCGATCTGGTGAGCCAGCCGGAGCCGCCCGATCACCGCGTAGCCGTCCGATACTTCCGCGACCTCGGCGGCGGTGAAGAGCCCGCGCGCCCCCGCCGCCTCGAGCCGACCGAGCGTGTTCGTCTCGCCCAGCCCCAGCGAGAGGGCATAGACGCGCGCGGCCTCGACGACGGGCAGCACTCCCCTCGCCTTGAGATCGAGCCGGTCGCGGTGCGTGCCCGATCGCTCCACCACCAGCCCGCCGAAGAGGCCCAGGGGCACCTGACGCTCGAGCCCGGCCTTCGCCATCAGGCGCAGGAAGACGGTCTCGAGCGGGGCGCGCTCGCAGACCCATTCCCACAGCGCGCGGCCCACCTCCACCGAGCCGGCGATGGGGCGCAGATCGAAGAAGACCGAGGACTGCAGCAGCGCCTGCGGTCCGGGTGTCTGCATCCAGGACGCGAAGTACCCTCGCCAGACGCTCTCCGGCTGGAGCCAGAGGGGATTGGACGCCATGAAGCCGCCTGGACACGAGGGAAAGCCCAGCCGAGCGAGCAGCGCGCTCATGGCGTCCGCCACGCGGGGAAAGTAGTCGGACGCCGCGGGCTGGAGGTCCGCGGGGGGATCGCGGTAGACGAGCCCGTTGTCCTGGTCGGTCTTGAGGGTCTGCTCGCGGCGCCCCTCGCTGCCGGCCGCCAGCCACGCGAACGGCACCGGCGGGCGGCCGTGGCCGGCGGCGGCGAGGCGCGCCGTCACCAGATCGAGAGCACGGCGCACGAGTCGATCGTTCAGCTCAGCGACGAGACGGCCGATCTCGGTCGGACCCGCGCCGCCCGCCGCGAGCCACCGCACCACGGACACCACGCGGGGCGCCAGGGCCGCGAGCCCGTCCTCCGAGGCTTCCGCCTCGATCTGGCGGGCCAGGGCCACCGGATGGCCGCCCTGCAGGCGGACGAGATCATGGCTCGAGACGACGCCGAGCAGCCGCCCATCCACGGTGACCGCGAGGTGGTGGATCCCCCGCCGCATCATCTCGAGCAGGGCGTCGAATGCGGGGACGGTGGGGGCGATCGCCACCACGGGGCTCGACATCACCCGCTCGACCGGCGTCGTGGAAGGCAGCGCCGCTGCCACCACCCGGCTGCGCAGGTCGCGGTCGGTGACGATACCGGCGAGGCCGCCGTCGTCGCCCACGACGATGACCGAGCCCACGCCTCGCGTCGTCATCAGCCGCGCGGCCTCGGCCACCGTGTCGCCGAGCGCACACGTGACGGGTACGCCCTCGACGAGGTCGCTCACCCGACGCACGAAGAGGGCAATCTCCCCCCGGTCCACCGTGACCGGGTCGAGGGTGAGGGCCGCCCGATGGCGGGCCACGAGGCGCTGCGGGACGAGCCAGCCGCGGGTGTCCTCGATGGCCGAGACCGAGCACGGGGCCGGCAGGCCCGGCACACCGGGATCCAGCACATCGCCGGCCGCGAGATATTCCACGTGCTCCTCGCCCCCGCCCCCGGCTCGCGAGATCCGGAGCCCTCCCGATCCCACGAGGCAGAGCCAGTCGGGAGCCGGCTCACCCTCGCCGACCAGCCGGGCCCCCGGTGGCCAATGCTCCGCCCGCGAGGCCGCGGCCAGCGCCGCCCGCGCCTCCACCGGGAGTCGCGCGCAGCCGGGCAGGCGGCTCAGCAGCGCGTCGAGATCCCCGGCCCCCCGCGGCACGGTGGCTAGAGACCCGAGCGCCCGCGGGGGCCGAGCCGGTCGCGGAGCGCGAGGGCGACACAGACGACCAAACCGGCCAGGTTCATCGCCGCCGTGAGGGCCAGGGAGACCAGCAGGAGCACCATGAGCGCCGGCAGCGCGTCGGCGAGGCCCGCCTCGGGCGGCAGCGCGTCCTTCGCGGCAAACAGAGGCGCCAGCACGAGAGCGGGAAGACCGATCACGACGAGTGCGAGCGCGGCGGCGCTCCGACCGACGCGACCGATGGGGTCGCGCGCGCGACCGGCCGCGCGCTCCACGCGCACCCAGAGCGCGGTGAGCGAGGCGAAGAACACGACCAGCCCGGCGACGAACGCGCCCTGGGTGAGCCGGCGCGACCCCGCCGCTCCGTAGATCAGGGCGAAGACGACCGCCCCGAGCGCGTTGATCCCGGCCAGGCCGAGCACGACGCCGTGCGCCCTTCTCAGCGGATCTCGACGCCGCCCAGCCGGCCGAGCAGCGCTCGCGCACCGAGCCACACCGCCATCAGGACGAGCAGCGTGATCACCCGGATCCGCCGCTCCGGCGTGCCGGTCGGCATCGCGGCTCGGACCGGTCGCGTGAGCGGCGACGTGATCACCGAGAAGAACCACAGCAGCCGGCCGTCGGGCGCGCGGCTGAGGCGGGCGACGAGCATGTGCAGGGCCAGATAGATCGCCGCCATGTAGGACAGGAACCACACCAGGAGGAGACATCGACGGATGAGCTCGTGCATGGCGCAAACCCGGCGCGCGCCGCGGGCAGGCGAGTCTCCACGCCTGCCCGCGGCGAGACGGCCCGCTGATGATCAGTGCTGACCCAGCTGGATGCCCTGCGCCGTCCGCGCCGTCGCCTGCCCGGACTTGGGGTAGCGGACGCTGAGCACGAGGTCCTGGACCGACTTCGGCGGCGCCTCGGTGAGCAGCGACACGATCCAGATCACGACGAAGCCCACCGGCAGGCCGAAGATCGCCGACGCGATGGTCTGGGTCCCGAACCACGAGACGCCGAAGAAGCGGCTGCCGATCATGTAGTAGGTGGTCACGACGAGGCCGGCCACCATGCCGGCGACCGCACCGGTCTTGTTGGCCCGCTTCCACCAGATCCCCATGACGAGCGCCGGGAAGAACGAGGCGCCGGCGAGGCTGAACGCCCACGCGACCAGCTCCACGATGATGGCGACTCTGAACGTGGACACCCACGCCGCGATCAGCGCGGTCACGATCAGGAGCACCTTGGTGACGGTCAGGCGCTTGGTGAGTGAGGCGTGGGGATCGATGACGTTGTAGTAGAGATCGTGCGAGATGGCGTTGGCGATCGTGAGCAGGAGGCCGTCGGCGGTGGACAGCGCCGCGGCGAGGCCCCCGGCCATCACGAGGCCGGTGATCACGAACGGAAGCCCCGCGATCTCCGGCATCGCGAGCACCACGAAGTCGGTGCTCTTGACCACGAAGTCCGCCCACTGGATGACGCCGTCCTTGTTCTTGTCGATCACCTCGAACAGACCGGCCGGCTGCCACAGGGTGACCCAGCGCGGCAGGTCCGCGATCTGGGTGCCGATCAGCTTGACGTAGATCGCGAACCGCGCGAACGCCGCGTAGGCGGGCGCGGTGAAGTACAGCAGGAAGATGAAGAAGAGCGACCACGCCACCGAGGTGCGCGCCTGCCGCACCGACGGTGTCGTGTAGTACCGGGTGAGGATGTGCGGCAGTCCCGCGGTGCCGACCATGAGGCAGAAGGTCAGGGCGAGGAAGTTCCACATCCCGACCCCCGAGGGCACCGTGAGATACCGTCCGAACCGGGCGTCCTCGCTCACCGCCGGCGCGGTGGCCTGGCGGGTGGCGAGCGCCGCCTGGGCCTTCAGCTTCTCGACCTCGGCCTCCGAGAGGCCGCCCGCCTTGATCTTGGCGTTGGCCGCGTCGGCGTCGGCCTTCCAGAGGGCCCGCGTCTCCTTCTCCTTGGGGTCGCGCGTCACCTCCAGGGCCTTGGCGTTGTTCTCCTGGAGCACCCTCCCGTAGGTCAGCTCCGGGATCGGGATCGCGAAGAGCTGCCAGGACAGGTACACCACCGGCACCAGGTACGAGATGATCAGGATGATGTACTGGGCGACCTGGGTCCAGGTCACCGAGCGCATGCCCCCGAGCACCGAGCAGAACAGCACGCCGAGCAGGCCCACGAAGACGCCCACATTGAAGTCGAGCCCGATGAAGCGGGACACGATGAGCCCGACGCCGGTGACCTGGGCGATCAGATAGGTGAAGGAGCAGGCGATGGCCGCGATGACTCCGATGACGCGCGCGGTGTTGCCGCCGTAGCGGGCGCCGAGGAAGTCGGGGATCGTGTAGGCCCCGAACTGCCGGAGATACGGGCCCAGGAACACCGCGAGCAGCAGGTAGCCGCCGGTCCAGCCCATGACGTAGGCCAGGCCCGCGAAGCCCTGCGCGGACAGGGCGCCGCCCATGGAGATGAACGAGGCGGCGGACATCCAGTCCGATCCGGTGGCCATGCCGTTGTAGAAGGCCGGCACCCCGCGGCCCGCGACGTAATACTGATCGGCATTCGACGTCCGCGTGATGATGCCGATCACCACGTAGATGGCGAGGGACAGCCCCATGAAGAGCCAGCCGACCCACCGGTTCGGCAGGCCGAACAGCGTTTGGGCCAGACCGATCAGGATGGTGACCCCGAGAAAGCCGATGGTGTACCAGGCGAAGATCTTCCCCAGGCTCATGGCGTCTAGGCCTCCTCTCGGATGCCGTACTCTTCGTCCTTGCGGTTCATGAGCCAGGCGTACACCGCGATCTCGATCACGAAGATCGCCAGCGATCCCTGCGCGGCCATGTAGTAGCCGAGCGGAAACCCGAGGAACGAGTAGTGGTTCAGCGCAGCGGCCCAGAGGCCGGAGACGAGGTACGTCACCACGAACCAGATCACCAGCAAGATCGTGGTGAGCTTGATGTTGTATCGCCAGTATTCCTGCTTCTGCTGCTCGGTCAGATCCGCCATTGGATCATTCCTCCCGTAGAGATTGCTCGCGCGATCCTGCGGCACGCCCGAGTCCGGGACGCAGATGTCCGCCGGATTCGAGGTCGACGGCGACGGGAGCGGCCGGGAGGCTAGTGGTCTTCGGTCGCGGACTGCGGATCGGCGAGCGGCGCGTGCGCCCGCCTCAGGTGGACGAACCACTCGTCGATGGCGCGCCCCTGCGCGCGGGCCGCGGGCGCGCAAGGCCGGCCGATGGAAGCCGCCTCGGCGGGAGGAACGGGGACGGCGGCGCCCTGTGCCGGCACCGGGGGCCGTTGCTGCTGCCTCGCCACCACCTCGACCGAGCTCTCGGTATCGAAGGTGAACGCGGCTCCGACGAACGGGTTCGTCAGGTCCAGGCAGACAGCCAGGACCACCATCAGCGCCGCTCGCCGGTAGCGCCCGGAGCAATACCCCACGGCACGGAGCATGCCACGCGGCCGCGGCGTAACGCTATTGTTTTGAGGGGTCTCGCCGGGGACTACCGCCCCGACACCTGGTGCGGGCCCAGCCAGGCCCGGAGCCCGTCGGCGACCAGGTTGACTTCGTGCACGCCACCTCCGGCGGGGCGTCACGCGGGACCGGCGGGATGCTGCTCCGCCAGCAGGGCCTCGAGCCGGTCCAGGTTCTGCTCGTTCGCGGGCTCGACGATGTGCCGGATGCGGGCGGCGACGGCCGCGTCCTCGAACACCCCGGTCCAGGTGATCGTGGTTCCCCCGTCCCGCGGGGCCAGCTCGACCGTCAGCACGAGGCGTGGGGCCGACACGTGGTGGATCACGAGCCGCGAGGGCGCGGCGAGCTCGCGGAAGGCCATCGCGGGGGCGCTTCTTGCTCGTGATACGCTCCCCGCGTGACCGCGATCGGCTTCGACATCCCCGACGACGTCCGGCGGATCGTCGCCGGCCTCGAGCGCTTCGTGCGCGCGGAGGTGATCACGCGCCACGAGAAGCACGCCGCGCTCCTCGACGACCCCCGACAGCGCTACGGGCCCGACGGCCGCTACGTGCCCGCGGTCGTGGACCTGATCCGCGAGGTGCGCATGGCCTCGGCGGCGGCCGGCTACTTCAACCTCTGCGTGCCGGCCTCCATGGGCGGCCTGGGACAGGGCCATCTCGCCTACTACGTCGCCTGGGAGGCGATCAACCACCTCTGCGGGCCGCGCCACTGGCTCGGCACCTTCGCGCTCAGCCACTGGGCCTTCGGGCCCAGCGTGGTGCTGGAGCAGCTCACCGACCTCGCGCGCGAGCGCGCCCTGCCCGGCCTCGTCTCGGGCCGCCAGTCCATGTGCTTCGGCCTCTCCGAGCCGGGCGCGGGCTCCGACGCCACCATGATCTCGACCCGAGCGGTGCCGGACGGCGACGGCTGGCGCATCACCGGCCGGAAGATGTGGACGTCCAACATCACCTTCGCGGACTGGATCATGGTCTTCGCGGTCACCGATCCGGCGCGGGCCGCGGCCAGGCGCGGCGGCATCAGCGCGTTCCTGGTGCCCACCGACGCGCCGGGCTTCACCCTCACGCGCGTCACCCTGCTCCAGGGGGACATCGGCGGCGCGGAGGGCGAGTCCACCTTCGACGGGGTCCGCGTCGAGCCGTGGCAGGTGGTGGGCCCGCTCCACGACGGGTTCCGCATCGCGCTGCTCGGGGTCTCGCTCGGGCGAGTCTACAACGCGGCCCGCGCGGTGGGCCTCGCCCGCTGGTCGCTGGAGAAGGCGGTCGCCTACGCGGGCCAGCGGGTCGCCTTCGGCGTGCCCATCGCCGAGCACCAGGGCGTGGCCTTCCCCCTGGCCGAGTCCGCGATGGAGGTGCACGCGGCGCACCTCACCGGCCTCAACGCGGCGGTGCTGCTCGACCGCGGCGAGCGGGCGATCAAGGAGCTGTCGATGGCGAAGGCCTACGCGGTGGAGGTGTGCCTCCGGGCGGTCGATCGCGCCATCCAGACCCACGGCGGCATGGGTCTCACCAACGAGGTGGGCCTGGTGCACGCCTACAACACGCTCCGCATCATCAACATCGCCGACGGCACCAACGAGATCCTGCGGCGCACGATCTTCCAGCAGATGGCCCGCGGCGACCTCGACCTCTGAGGCGGAGGGCTCCATGCGATTCGACGGCAAGGTGGCGCTGGGGTCGGGCGCGGGCTCGGGGATCGGCCGCGCCACCGCGATGGGCTTCGCGGCGCGCGGGGCGAGCGTGGCGGTGGCGGACATCGACCGAGGCAAGGCGGAGACGGTGGCGGCCGAGATCAGGGCGGCGGGCGGCAAGGCCATCGCGATCACCGCCGACGCAGGCACTCCCGCCGGCATCGACGCCATGGTCTCGGACACGGTGCGCGCCTTCGGCGGGCTCGACATCCTGCACAACAACGCCTTCGGCAACCTCGCGCTGCCGCCGGGCAGGAGCCGGCTCGCCTTCACCGGCGATCTTGACGACGCGGTGTGGACCCACACCATCGACCTCGCCCTCACCGGCGTCTTCCGGGCCACCAGGCGCGCCCTTCCCGAGCTCCTCGCCCGCGGCGGCGGGGCCATCGTCAACACCGCGTCGATCGCGGGGCTCTTCGCCGACTACGCCATCGCGGCCTACAACGCGGCCAAGGCCGGCGTGATCAACCTCACCCGCGTGACCGCGCTCGAGTACGCGGGCCGCGGCATTCGCGTCAACTGCGTCTGCCCGGGCGCCATCGACACCCCGCTGCTGCGCCCGTCGCTCGGCATCCGCGGCTTCGCGGAGGGCACCGTCGGCATGATCCCGATGCGGCGGCTCGGCCGCCCCGAGGAGATTCGGATCCCGCTGCCATGACCAGGTCGGCACGCCTCGCGGCCACCGCCATCGTCGGGATGCTGCTCGTCGGCATCACGTCCGGCTGCACCACCTCACTTGCGGGGCCGCCAGAGATCCGCCAGGCGTGGGCCGAGCGCGACGCGGAGCGCGATCGCGAGTGCCGCCGCGGCAACGGCGTCCTCGTCGCCGGCAGCTGCCTGCCCTGCCCGTGACGCGCCCGCTGCGCTATGATCCCGGGACCATGACCCGGCGGCCGGGCGCATGAGGTTCCAGGGCAAGGTCGCGCTGATCTCCGCCGCGGGTGCGGGCATCGGCCGCGCCACCGCCATGATCATCGCGCGCGAGGGAGGCACCGTGGTCGGCGTGGACGTGGAGCCGGCCGCGCTCGAGCGCCTGACCGCCGACGTGGCCGCCGCGGGGGGCCGCGCGCTCGCCCTGCGCGCGGACGCCCTCGACGCGGCCGCGGTGGACGATGTCGTGCGCCACACGGTGGACGCGTGCGGCCGCATCGACATCCTGGTCAACGCGGTGGGCGGCAGCACCATCGTGAGCCGGCCCGCCGCCACGATCGACGAGCTCGGCCTGGAAGAATGGCAGGGCCTGCTCCACTTCAACCTCACCGCGACCTTCCTGCTGACCCACGCGGTGGTGCCGGTGATGAAGCGGCAGGGCGCGGGCAAGATCGTCAACCTCTCCTCGATCGCGGGGCGCGGTCGCAGCCAGTCGAGCTCGAGCGCGTACGCCACCGCCAAGGGCGGCATCATCGCGCTGACCCGCAAGCTGGCCTCCGAGCTCGGCCCCCACGGCATCACCGTCAACGCGATCGCGCCCAGCCTCACCCTGTCCGAGCGCATCCGCCCCCACTGGGACCGGCGCTCGGCCGAGGCCCAGGCCGCGGAGATCCGCCGGACTCCGCTCGGGCGGGTCGCCACTCCCGAGGACCAGGCCCGGGTGATCTGCTTCCTCGCCTCCGCCGACGCCGACTTCGTGACCGGCGTCACCATCGACGTCACGGGCGGCCAGTAGCCGCTCGGCGCGCGCGGGCGCCCCGCGCGAAAGTTGACAAGGGCCGGGACGGGGGCATAGGGTGCCGCAAGGCTTCCACCCGGACGCCAGGAGCCATTTCATGGGCGAGATCCTCGGGCTCGGCATGACGCACTATCCGCCGCTCACCGGCCTGGACCAGAACATGGCCGGCATCCTGCGACGGGTCCTGCAGGACCCCGGTCTCCCCGAGCGGTACCGCGACCCCGCCAACTGGCCCGCGCCCATGCGCGCCGAGTACGCCGACGACGGCGGCACCGCCAGCGCGGCCGGCCACCGGGACGCGCTCCTCCACCACTTCCGCGCCCAGCGCCGCGTGCTCGACGACTTCCATCCCGACGTGGTGGTCATCTGGGGCGACGACCAGCACGAGAACTTCGTCGACGACGTGATCCCGCCCTTCTGCGTCCTCGCCTACGACGAGGTGGAGGCGCGGCCCTGGCAGCGGAGCGGCCAGGGACCCAACGTGTGGGGCGAGCCGTCCGAGACCACGTTCCGGATCAAGGGCCACCGCGAGGCGGGGAAATACCTGACGAGCGGGCTCCTGGAGCGGGGCGTGGACGCGGCCTACGCCTACAAGCCCCTGCACCACCCGGGGCTGGCGCACGCCTTCCTCAACACGATCCTGTTCCTCGACTACGATCGCGTCGGGTTCCCGCACCGGGTGATCCCGTTCCAGGTGAACTGCTACGGGCGCCGCGTGATCGCCCAGCGCGGCGGACGTGGCAGCCTCGCGCATCCGACCCCGGAGGCCGACCTCGATCCGCCGTCGCCCACGCCCCGCCGGTGCATGGAAGTCGGCGCGGCCACCGCGCGGGTGATGCGGGACAGCCCGTGGCGCACCGCCCTCATCGCCTCGTCGAGCTGGTCGCACGCCTTCCTCACCGACAAGCACCACCAGCTCTACCCCGACATCGAGGCCGACCGGCGGCTCTACGAGGCGCTCAAGGTCGGCGACTACGAGACGTGGCGCCGCCGGCCGCTCGCCGCCATCGAGGCATCGGGCCAGCAGGAGATGCTCAACTGGTACATGCTCGTGGGCGCGATGGAGGCGCTCGGGCGCAAGCCCGACACGTGCTACTTCGTCGAGACGTGGTCGTTCAACTCCAACAAGTGCTTCGCCACCTTCATGCCCTGAGCGGGGGCCATCGGGCGATCAGTCGAAGACGAGCCCGCCGTCGACGTTGACCGACTGACCGGTGATGTTCCGCGCCCCCGGCGAGGCGAGGAAGACCGCGAGCGCGGCGACGTCCTCCGGCCGGTTCGCGCGCCCGAGCGGGATCACCGCGTCGCGCCGCCGCCGCATCTCCTCCAGGGAGACGCCCTCGTCGCGGGCCCGCACCGCGAGGTTCGCCTCGGACAGGGCGGTCACGGTGACGCCGGGGCAGATCGCGTTGACCGTGATCCCATGGCGGGCCAGCTGGAGCGCGGCGAGCCGCGTGAGCGCGATCACCCCGCCCTTGCTGGCCGCGTAGATCGCGTTGGAGGCGCCCACGTAGCCCTTCCCGGCCACCGACGCGATGTTGACGATGGCGCCGCCACCGCGCGGGATCATCTCGCGGGCCACCCGCTGCAGGCAGAAGAACACGCCCTTGCCGTTGACGCGCATGATGCGGTCCCAGTCCTGCTCGGTGAGGTCCATGATGTGGGCGCGCCGGGTCACGCCCGCGTTGTTGACCAGGACGTCGATGCGCCCGAAGGTCTCCACCGCGCGCACCGCCATGCGGTCGATCGCGTTCAGGTCGCCCACGTCGGTGTCGAGGGCGAGGCTCCGCGCGCCGAGCTCCGTCGCCGCGGCCGCGGTCGCGTCCGCCGCGGCGCCGTCCACGTCCGCGGCCACCACCCGCGCGCCCGCGCCCGCGAAGGCCAGCGCGATGGCCCGGCCGATGCCGTTGCCGGCGCCGGTTACGATCGCGACCTGATCGGCCAGGACCACGCGGCTACCGCCCGCCGCCCAGGAAGCGCACCGGCTCCCGGCCCTTCAGCGCCGCGGGGGTGACGACCCACGTCCCGCCGCACGCGGTGGAGGCCACCTGGCCCGCGGTGCGCGGGCCGCCGAACGGCAGCGTGAGCCCGCTCGTGACCGCGCCCAGGATGCAGAATCCGGCCTTCACGGGCGTGTACACGAGCGTGGTGGCGCCGCTGCCCACCCCGTAGGCGACCTCCTGCGCGGTGCTCTCCGCGCGGGCGGGTGCCGGGATGGCCGCGATCGCAGCGGCGAGGGTCAGGATCAGGGCGATGCCGGTCGACGTCCGGTGCATGACGATGTCCTCCTCAGCGGTCGAGCCAGGCGGCGACCAGCCGGCCGCCGTGGTCGTAGCCCAGGTTCGGCGCGTGGTTCTTGAGCGCGCCGTCCCACACCGCGATGTAATGGCCGCCCGGCACGTGCATGTACTACGGCCGCCGGGCCAGGTGACGCTGGATGTCGTTGATGATGTCACGTCGGGCCTCCACGTCCATGGTCCGGCGCTGGCGCACCAGCATGTCATGGAGCGCGGGGTCCTTCACGTGGCTGCGGTTGCGCGGCGCGCCGGTGTAGTGCTGGCCGAACAGGAAGTTGTCCGGGTCCAGGAACGGGGTCAGGGGGCCGAACACGGTGGAGTCGAACTTGCCGAGCCGGCAGGTGGCCTGGTAGGCCGCGTACTCCTTCTGGTCCAGCCGGGCATCGATCCCCACCGCCTTCAGCTGCTCGAGCACCAGCTGCATGGTGTCGACCAGCACCGTCGAGCCGTAGGAGTTGAAGCACACGCTGGCCGGGAGCCCGTTGGGATGGCCGGCCGCGGCGAGCAGTCGCCGGGCCTCCGCGGGATCGTGGCGGTAGTACTTCGCGCCCTCGCCGAGCTGGTCGATGGGCAGCGCCCAGTCGGTCGATGATGGCCCCCGCCATGGGGCTCGCCACCATGTCGAGGAACCACGCGAACGGCTCCGAGAGGGTGAAGCGCACGGTGTGGCGGTCGAGGGCCTCCACCTTGGCGATGGTCCGGTACATGGAGGCGTTGCTGCCCGGCGCGCGGAGGATGCGCTCGAAGGTGAGCCGTCGTGTCAGCATGGAGCGCCTCCGTCCGGCGCCGCTCCCTGGTCGCACATCGGGCGCCCGGTGCGCCGAGGATAGCAAGAGGGCGGCTCGATCCGCTGGCCAATCGCGACGCGGCTCTTGTACCCTCGGGGGCCATGAGGCGGCGGGAGACACCATGACCGAGGCGGAGGCGCTGGCCGCCCTGCGCGGCGACGACCCGGCGCTCGCCGCCCGCGCGGAGGCCGCGCTCTGGCAGATGTGGTGTCACGCCGGCATCCCGGAGGTCGACCGCCTCTTCCGGGACGGCGTGCAGGCGATGGAGCGCGGTGATCTGGACGCGGCCCAGCGCGTGTTCACCCGCGTCATCGAGCGGGCCCCCGCCTTCGCGGAGGGCTGGAACAAGCGTGCGACGGTGCGCTATCTGGCGGAGGACTTCTCGGGGGCGGTGGCGGACTGCGAGGAGACGCTACGCCGCAACCCGCATCACTTCGGGGCGCTCTCCGGTCAGGGGCTCTGCCACATGGCGCTCGGGCAGTACCGGGAGGCGGCCGCGTGCTTCCGCCGGACGCTCGCGGTGCACCCTCACCTGACCTCGGCCCGCCGCAACCTGGCCGCCGCGCTGGGGGAGGCGGTCAAGGGCAACGGGCACTAGGCGCCCAGGGCGTGGCGGACGACGGTCATCAGGTCGGCTTCCGAGCAGGGCGTCGGCAGCCAGTAGCCGGGCGCGCCGGCGGGACGCGGGACGGTGCGGCTCGACATCACGATGACCTTCGCGGCGGGCACGACGGGCGCCAGCCGTAGGTCCAGCGGGTCCCCGTTCATCAGCTTCAGGTCCGCCGCCACGATCACCAGGCCGATCGCGGGCGCGTGCTGCTCCGCCATCCGCAGGGCCAGCAGCGGCTGCGGGCCCGCGTCCAGGACCGGATGGCCGGCGCGCTCCATCGCCACCAGCACCATCGCCCGGACCGACGGATCGGCGACCGCGACCAGCACCGCGCTGCCCGGCGCGAGCGGCGCCGGAGCCGGCAGCGGCGGCCCCGCCGGGATGACCGTGGGTCGTGCGGCCGGGACCGCCGTGCGCGCGATCTCGGCGGCCGCGATGGCGGCCACCGGCGGCAACACCACCGATGCGACGGGCGCGCCCGGGACGGCCGGCGCGGGCGAGGCAGTCCGACGCGGCTGCGCCGCGCTCCTCGGGGTGACCGCGGCGATGAAGTCAGGCTCCTGGGTCCCCACGAACATGCACGCCAGCCCGTCCGGGTCGATCCGCCAGACCAGCGCGCGCGTGGAGATCGGCCGGCGGCCGGGCGGGCGGAACGAGAGCCCCACTTCCTCCCCGAGCGCCGGCCGCTCCTTGACGATGATCTTGGCGCCGGAGGCGCTCACGTCTTGGGTGCGACCCTGGAAGCTCCGCTTGCCCGCCGCAACGGTCACCAGCCAGGAAACACGCTGGCGCGGAGCGCGGCGCTGCTCCTGCTCGGCATCGAACGATCGACCGGGTGTGCTGCGCACGGCCGGCGGAAATCGCAAGAATCGGGCCACCCACCGCCTTGTCGAACGGGCCGATTGGGATCACGGATCGGGGGGACTCGATCGCGGGCCGGGACCCGGGTGCGTCAAGATCCTGTCAGCGACACCGTCAGCCCGGCAGCAGGTCGAGTTGCCGCGCCGCATTCAGGATCGAGCGGGCCCGCTCGATGAACGGCAGGTCGATCATGCGGCCGTCCACCAGGAACGCGCCCATTCCCCGCGTCTCCGCCCCGCGCGCCGCCTCGACCACGCGGAGCGCTGAGGCGATCTCCGCGTCGGTCGGCCGGAACACCGCGTTGGCGAGCGGGACCTGGCTCGGGTGGATGCAGGATTTGCCGATGAAGCCGAGCCGGCGCGCCGCGGTCGCCTCGCGCGTGTAGCCGTCCGGATCGCTCACCGTGCCGTAGACCGTGTCGCACGCCCACACGCCCGCCTCCGCCGCGGCCAGCCGCACCGCCAGCTGGATGGCGTGCACCGCGGCGGCATCGGCGCGATCGATGCCGAACGGCTCGAACAGGTCGCCCAGCCCCAGCTGCAGCCCCACCACGCGCGGATCGGCGGTCGCGATCGCGGCCGCGCGGCGCAGGCCGCGGGGCGACTCGATGTTCGGCAGGAGCCCGATCGGCCGCGTGAGGCCGAGCGCGCGCTCGTGCCGGGCCAGGGCCGCCGCGGCGGCCCGTACGTCGTCGGCCGACTCCGGCTTCGGCAGGTTGACGATCTCGACCGCGGGGCTCGCCACCGCCGCGAGGTCGGCCTCGAAGTGCGGCGTGCCGAGCCCGTTCACCCGCACGATCACGATCTTGCCGCCCGGCCGCGGCGGGGCCTGCGCGAGGAAGGCGGCGAGGGTGCGCCGCGCCTCCTCCTTGCGCGACTCCTGCACCGCGTCTTCGAGGTCGAACGAGAGCGCGTCGGCCGGACCGGCCAGGGCCTTGGCGAAGAGCTCCGGCCGGGAGGCGGGCACGAACAGCTTGCTTCGCAGGAGCGGCGCGGGCGCGGTCATCGGATCACCGGGCCCTCACGGCGCGATCACCGCGCGCTCGCGGCAGAGGCGATCGATCTCCTCCGCCGTGTAGCCGAGGTCCGTCAGGATCGCGCGGGAGTGCTGCCCCAGCTCGGGCGCCGTGAACGGCGCCGGCTCCGGACCGTCCGGGAAGTGCACCGGGTGCGCCATCCCGCGATAGCCACCGACGCGCCCGTGCTCGAACCGGGCCAGGATGCCTTCGGCGGCCACCTGCGGATGATCGAACATGTCCTCCACCGGCCGCGCCGCCGCGCATGGCACGCGGTCGCCCAGGTGCGCCTCCCACTCGACCGCGGTGCGGGCCTGCAGCGCTGCCCGCAGGCGGGGCACCAGCAGGTCGGCGTGCTGCGCGCGCTTCCGCACGGTGTCGAAGCGCGGATCCGCGGCGAGATCGTGGAGGCCGGTCAGCTCGCAGAGCGCCTTCCAGAAATGCGGGGTGTTGGCCGACACGTAGAGGTGCCCCGCCTTGGTGGGATGCAGCCCGGTGATGCCGCCCGACCGCATGTCGCGGGCGACGTCCCGCCCCTCGCCGTCGGCCCACACCAGCCGCGTGGCCTGCATGGCGAGCGCGCTGCGTAGCAGCGAGACGCCGATCCGGCGGCCGGTTCCGGTCCGGCTGCGCTCGTAGAGCGCGGAGGAGACCGCGAAGGCGAGCATGGAGGCGGCGTAGAAGTCCACCGCGGAGCCGTACACGATCTGCGGATCGCCCGGCTTCCCCTGCTCCACGCAGATGCCGGTCATGGTCTGGAGCACCTGGTCGTATCCGGCGCGGTCCCGGAGCGGGCCGCGCTCCCCGTAGCCGGTCAGCGCGCAGTAGATCAGGCGCGGGTTGATCGCCTTCATCGCCTCGTAGTCGATGCCGAGCCGGGCCGGCACCGCGGGGCGGAAGTTGTGGACCAGCACGTCGGCGCGCGCCACCAGCCGGCGCAGCACCGCGAGCCCGTCGGGATGCTTCAGATCCAGGCCCAGGCCGTGCTTGTTGCGATTGACCCCGAGGAAGGCGCGGCTCGCGTCCGGGAGCGTGGAGGGATAGTTGCGGAGGTTGTCGCCCTCCGGGGGCTCGATCTTGATCACCTGGGCGCCGAGGTCGCCCAGCAGGGTGCAGCCGTAGGGCCCGGCCACGTACCCGCTCAGGTCCAGCACGGTGACGCCGGTGAGCGGGCCGTGGCCCTCGCGGGCGTCGAGAGCGGGCGCGGTCATGCGCCGTATGATACCGTGAGCGCGATGCGAACCCGCTCGATCGGCCGGCGCGCGTTCCTGGGCGCGGCCGCGTGGCTGCTGCTGTCGCGCGCGCCCGTCTCGGCCGCCGACGTCGTCACCGTCTACAAGGACCCCGCCTGAGGCTGCTGCCAGGCGTGGGTGGGCCACCTGCGCGCCGCCGGGTTCGAGGTGAAGGAGCAGACCGTGGACACGCTGGGGCCGATCAAGAAGCGTTTGGGCGTGCCGGAGCCGCTGCGCTCCTGCCACACCGCGCTGGCGGGCGACTACGTGATCGAGGGGCACGTCCCGGCGGACCTGATCCGGCGGCTGCTGCGCGAGCGCCCCGCGGTGGCCGGGCTCGCCGTGCCCGGCATGCCGGTGGGGTCGCCCGGCATGGAGTCACCGGGCCGGCCCGCCGAGCGCTACGACGTGCTGGCCTTCGACACGAGCGGCCGCACCACCATCTTCGCGCGTCGTTAGGCTCGGCGCCCGGACGGACCCGCGCCCGCTAGTACCCGGTCCGCTTCAGCCGGACACCGGCACGACGGTCTGGGTGCGGGAGCGGACGTGCGGCGCGAAGTGGTACCAGCCGCGCATCGCCTGGAACTCCGGGGTCGCGGTGGCGGCGGGGTTGTCGAGCTCGTAGACGGTGGTGTAGATGCGGCGTGGGCTCTTCTCGCTCCTGCCGTGCACGGTCTCGGAGACGTCCCCGACCGACACGTAGCGGCGGCCCCGGCGCACGCCCGGGCACCGCAGGGCGTCCGGAAGGTGCACGCTGTCGTACCAGCGGTTCCACTCCGCCTCCACCGCCGGATCGACCTCGACGGTGACGATCAGCAGGCAGCCGGGCAGGTCGGACATGCGCGCACTATAGCGCGGCCCTGGCATCTGGGGTAGCGTGCCGCCGGGAGGACGAGGCGCCGTGCGCGTGGACCGGATCTTCGAGGGCGGGACGCTCCTGACCATGGACCCGGCGCGCCCGCGCGCCACCGCGCTGCAAACCGGCGTGCAGGAGGCCGGTGTGGGCGGCGGCCTCGTGGCCCGGAGCCCGGTGGAGGTGGCCGCGTGGCAGGAGGCGCGGCGGCAAGGGCGCCTCGGGGTGCGGGCGACGCTCATGATCGCCGCGGAGGCCCTGCACGACCTGCCCCACGCCGCCGCGGACGGCGACGGCTTCGGCCTCGACCTGGGCCTGCGCACCGGCTGGGGCGACGAGTGGCTGCGCATCGGGGCGATGAAGATCTTCTCCGACGGCTCGCTGATCGGGCGGACCGCGGCGATGTGCTGCGACCTCGAGGGCGAGGCCGGCAACCGCGGCCTCTTCCAGATGGACGTGGCGCGGCTCCGGCAGATCATCACCCGCGCCCACCGCGCGGGCTGGCAGGTCGCGACCCACGCCATCGGCGACCGCGCCGTCGCCACCGTCCTCGACATCTACGCCGACGCCCTGCGCGCGTTTCCCCGGACGGATCACCCGCACCGCATCGAGCACTGCGGCGTGTGCCGGCCGGAGGACGTGGCGCGGCCCGCCGCGCTGGGGGTCATCCCGGTGCCGCAGGGTTCGCTTCATCGTCGAGATCGGCGACGGCATGCTCGCCGCGCTCGGCCCCGAGCGGTCGCGGTGGCGCTACCGACAGCGCAGCTTCCTCGACGCGGGCCTGACGCTCCCCGGCAGCTCGGACCGACCGGTAGTGCAGGGCGCGCCCCTGCTGGGCATCCACGCCATGGTCAATCAGCGGACCGCGAGCGGGCGTCCGTTCAACCCGGCGGAGGCCCTCACCGCGGAGGAGGCGATCCGGTGCTACACGCTCCACTCCGCGCGCGCCGCCGTCCGGGAGCGCGATCTCGGCTCGCTCGAGGCGGGCAAGCCGGCCGACTTCGCCGTGCTCTCGGCCGATCCCACCGCGATCGCGCCCGAGGACCTCGCCACCCTGCAGGTCCTCGCCACCGTCGTGGGCGGGCGCGTCGCCCACGACCGGATGGGGCTCGACTGAGCCCGTCAGCCGCCGGGCGGTCGGTAGCCCGCCCCCTGGGCCAGGATCAGGGCGTCGAAGCCCTCGTCGGGCGACATCAGGATGGTGGTCTTGAAGTCCTTGACCGCGCCGCTGCCCGCGATGGCCATCGAGAACGCGGCCGCGTTGATGTTGCTGGGGACGTCGAAGATCGCCACCACGTCGTGGTCGCCGAAGGCGTAGTACCAGGCGACGATCTGCCCGCCCAGCTTCTCGACCACCGGCCGGAGCGCCTCCATCCGGTTCTCGGGGCGCTGCACGAGCTTGCTCCACGCGGAGCTGGTGTAGGACGCCTGCACCATGTAGGTCGGCATGGGGAGTCCTCCTTGGAGGTGGTGAGCGGGATCATACGCCGGCCCGCCGCCGCGGGGAACCGCCGTCCGCTCGCCCGCGTTCCACGGTGGTGAGTCGCCGCCCGCTCGTCCGCGCCCTGCTGCTGGCCGGTCTCGCCCTCGCCCCGGCGCCGGCCTCCGCCGGGCACGGGGCGCCGATCCCGGTGGTCACCACCGAGGTCACCTACGCCAAGCGCCTGCTCGACGCCGGACAGCCCCTCGTCTTCGTGGACCTGCGGCCCGCCGCCGAGTTCGCGCGGGGCCGGCTCCCGCACGCCCTGTCCATTCCGCTGCCCGAGCTGCGGCGCCGCTACCAGGAGATCCCGCGCGACCGGCTGGTCGTGCTCTACTGCGACTGTCCGACCGCGCCCCTCGAGGCCGCGTTCCACCTCGTGGCCCAGGAGGGCTACGCGAACGCCAGTGTGCTGCCCGAGGGCTACCGCGGCTGGGTCGCCCACGGCTACCCGATCGAGTCCCGATAGGAGCGCACCCCGACAGGAGCCCACCGATGCCCAGAGCCTTCACCCTCGCCGTCCTGATCGCGCTGCTCGTGGTCGCGGGAAATCCCACCGCCGCGCAGACGCCGCCCGGCGGCATCGAGGAGCGCGTGCTGATCGACAACGACTCGGTGCGGCTGGTCCTCATCACCTACCCGCCCGGCGCCGACTCCGATCTCCACCTGAACCTGGGCCCCGAGGTCACGATCGTGCAGGAGGGCGAGCTGGTCGTCTTCGCGGGGGCGCGGCGCGAGGTGCTGGGACCCGGCGCCGCCCACTGGCTGCCCGACGCCACCGTTCACCTCGCCCGCAACGAGACGGACCGCCCGACGCGCTTCTGGTCGCTGCTGCTCAAGCGCTGTGACTGACCCAACCGTCAGATGAGGCCGCGCTCGCTCGCCGCCGGCTAGGCCGCCGTGGAAACCGCACAGGTCGTCCTGACCCTGCTGATCGCGGTGGCGGTGATGGTGACGCTCGCGCGCCGGCTCGACATCGCGGCCTTCTTCACCCCGCTCCGCCGCCTGGGCGAGAGCGTGGGCTCGGTCGGCTCTCTCGCCATCGGCCTGGTGGTGGCGAGCGCGCGATCCGTCCTCCGGCGCGCTCACCTTCGCGGCCGCCCTGATGGGGGGCGCGGTCGTCGGGCTCGCGGTGGCCCTGATCGTCGAGCAGGTGCGCACCCGCATCGAGGACACCCCGGTGGAGATCACGGTGTCGCTCCTGACCCCCTGCGCCGCGTTCCTGCCCGCGCAGGGCCTATCTCGGCCGGCGCATCTCGAAGATGGCGGGCCCGGACACCCGGCTCACCGGGCGCGCGGTGCGGGAAACCTTGACGTTCCTGCTGAACGGCATCGTGTTCATCGTCACCGGCCTCGAGGTCCCGCTGCTGCTCCGCGAGATGGAGGGGATCACCGCCGTCCGTCTCATCGGGATCGGCCTGGCGATCGCGCTGGTCCTGGGGCTCGTGCGCGCGCTGTGGATCTTCCCCACCTCGTACCTGGCGTGCCGGCTCCGGCCGGACACCCGTCCTCCTCGACTGCTCGCCGAGTCCCTCGTGCTCTCCTGGGCGGGGATGCGGGGGGTGGTGTCCCTCGCGGTCGTGCTCGCGGTGCCCGCCGCCCTGCCGGACGAAGGTCCCGACCCCGTCCGCCAGGCCCTCGTCATGGTGACGGTCACGGTGATCGCGTTCACGCTGCTCGGCCAAGGGCTGACGCTCCCCTGGCTGATCCGGCGCCTGGGCCTGAGCCGCGATGACGGCGGCGGCGCGGAGGAGACGACCGCCCGCCAGGAGATGATCGACGCGGCCACGCGGCGTATCGACGAGCTCCACGCGGTGTGGCCGGGACACCGGCCGCTCCTGGATCGCATGCGCGAGGGCCACGCGCACCGCGCCCAGCACGTCGAGCGCCAGCGCGACTCCGGCGCGACCGGGCAGGAGGACCGGGAGATCGTCGAGCACCGGGAGATCCGGCGGACCGTGCTCGACGCGCAGCGGGAAGCCCTGCTCCGCCTGCGCGCGGATCGCGCGATCGACGACGACGTGCTGCGGGTGCTGGAGCGGGAGCTGGACCTGGAGGAGCGGCGCATCGACGCGTGAGCCGCGCCTCCGGCCCGCCTGCTTGTCGAGACCCCCTCGGCGGCCGCACAATGCGGGGCCATGGACCTCCGCCCGACCGCTCGACAGCGCGAGCTGATGGACCGGGCCCGCGCGCTGGCCCGCGAGCGCTTCGCCCCGCGCGCCGACCGCCACGATCGCGACGCCTCGTTCCCGTTCGACGACTACGCGGACCTGCGCGCCGAGGGCTTCCTCGGCCTCTGCGTGCCCGAGCGCTACGGTGGGCTCGGCGCCGACTACCAGACGTACTGCCTGGTGGCCGAGCAGCTCGCCCAGGGCAACGCCTCGACCTCGCTCACCTTCAACATGCACTGCCTCACCATGCTCATGATGGGCGTGCTCGCGGACGCCATGCCGCTCTCCCCGGCCGCGCGCGAGCGGCACGAGAAGCTGCGCGCGGCCAAGTTCCGGGAGGTGATCGAGGCGGGGGCCTTCTACGGCCAGCCGCACAGCGAGCCGGTGGAGCAGGGCCAGACCGACACCCAGCTCAGCATGGGCGGCCGGCGCTTCGGCACCACCGCGCGCAAGGTGGACGGCGGCTACGTGGTGAGCGGCCGGAAGTTCTTCGTCTCCCTCGCCGGCTGCGCGCCCTACTTCGCCACGCCCGCCATCCTCCTCGCGGACGGGCCGTGGATCGAGCGGACCCTCTACCTGCAGGTGCCGAAGGACGCGCCCGGCGTCACCTTCCCGGGCGACTGGGACCCCATGGGCATGCGCGGCACGGTGAGCCGCGACATGGTGCTCCGGGACGTGTTCGTGCCCGACGAGGGCGAGGTGCTGCCGCCCGGCACGTTCGGCGCCATGTACAACGCCTTCCCCCAGCTCTCGCCGCTGACCTTCGACGCCACGTTCCTCGGCCTCATGCAGGCCTCCTACGACGGGGCCCTCGCCTACCTCCGGGGCGAGATGGCCGGCTCGCCGGGCCTGCACACCGACGCGGCGGTGAAGGGCCACGCCATCGCCGAGATGCTCTTCGCCCTCGAGGGCGCGCGCGCCCTCTACTACCGGGCGATCTCGGAGGCGCGGGTGGGCGCGCCGCCGGACGCGGTCCAGCGGGCGCGGGCCGCGCACGTCACCGTGCAGCGCGCCGCGGTGTCCGTCACCCAGGAGGCGATCCGGGTGTGCGGCGGGCGCGGCCTGCTCAAGCGCTACCCGCTGGAGCGCTACGCGCGCGACGCGCGGGCCGGCGCGCTGATGCGACCGTGGACGCAGGAGATCGCGACCCAGCAGGCGTGGGAGGCGGCGCTCGGCGCGTGAAGGTCCTGGTGATCGACATCGGCGGCAGCCACGTCAAGATCTTGGCCACCGGACACCGCACGCCGCGCCGCTTCGCCTCCGGGCCCACCCTCACCCCCGCCCGCATGGTCGCCGGGGTCAAGGCGCTCGCCCGCGGCTGGGCCTACGACGTCATCGCGATGGGCTACCCCGGCGTGGTGCGGCACGGACGGCCCGCCGCCGATCCCAACAACCTGGGCGGCGGGTGGACGCGCTTCGACTACCGCGCCGCGTTCGGCAAGCCGCTCCGCATCGTCAACGACGCGGCCATGCAGGCGATCGGCAGCTACCGCGCCGGCACCATGCTGTTCCTCGGCCTCGGCACCGGGCTCGGCACCGCGGTGGTGGTGAACGGCCACGTGCTGCCGATGGAGCTGGGCCAGCTCCCCTACCGGAAGGGCACCTTCGAGGACTACGTGGGCCAGCGGGGCCTCGACCGCCGCGGCAAGAAGCGATGGCGCCACCACGTGAAGGTCGCGGTGCGGCACCTGATCGCGGCGATCGAGCCCGACGACGTGGTGCTGGGCGGCGGCAACGTCAAGAAGCTCAAGCGGCTGCCCCCGGGCTGTCGTCGCGGCGACAACGCCAACGCCTTCGCGGGCGGCTTCCGCCTGTGGGCGGACGGGCCTCCGGTCAGCGGCCGGCGGCCTGCGCGGCCGCGCCGGTCGCGACGCGCCGCAGGCCGATGATGGTCTCCACGAGGCTGTCGCGCTGGCTGCTCGCGGTCAGGAAGCCCGGGATCAGGGTGCGGGTGGCCACCGCGTAGGTGACCACGCTGCCCTGCGGGTGCGGCTCGACCAGCCAGTAGCCGGAGTTCTCCCGCAGCAGGCCGTTGGCGCGGTCCTCCGCGAGGTGCCAGTCGATCCGCCGGCGCGCCACGTCGGCGTGCTTGCGCATGTGGAAGTCGAACGTGAAGAACCCGATCTGGATCGTGTAGCGCACCAGCACCTCGGGGCCGTTGCTCTCCAGCACCTCGGCCGCGGTCACCCGGGGGTAGTAGCGCGGGTGGCCCGGGTAGTCGGTCAGCACGCCCCACACCCGCTCGACGGGCGCCCGCACCAGCGCGACCGCGGTGCCGCCGCTGGCGCTCGCGCTGGCCCCCGGCGGCCGGACGTCGCGCAGCACGATCTCGCCCGCGCCCAGACGCCGCCGCTCGTCCTCGTCGAGCGCGAGCAGGTCGCCCGCGGCGGCGCGCCCGGTCGCGAGCGCGATCAGCAGGCCGGCCAGGACGAGCCGGCGGACGGCCCGCTCAGGGGCTCTGCTTCGCATCGGGTACCGCCGGCCGGTCGAGCGGCGAGAAGAGCGCCGCGTGATCCGGATCGCGCACGACGAGCTCGGCGGCGCGCTCCGCGAGGGCGGTAATGGTCAGCAGCGGGTTGTTGCCGAGCGCGGTGGGGACGATCGCGCCGTCCACCACGTAGAGGCCGCGATGGATCTGGCCCGCCGGCACCCCCGGGGTACCGTCGAACACCCGGCCCCGATCGTCCACCACGCCGTCCTCGGCGGTGAGCCCCATGCGGCAGCCCCCGAGCGGGTGCGCGGTGTAGTTGCGCGCGGGCGTGAAGGGCCGGAACCGGCCGCCCTGGGCGGTGGCGTACTCCCGCATGCGCTGGATCATCTCGGCGGTGCTCGCCTGCCGCTCGTAGTCCGGCCAGCGCACCGCGATGCTGTCGCCGTCCAGCCGGATCTCCCCCGACGCGGTGTCGTGGCCGCAGCCGAGCAGGGTGATGCCCCGGTTGAGGTCGGCGAGCATGAGCAGGGAGAGGCCGGCCACGTGCGAGCGCGGATGCGCCAGGTCCTCCAGCACCACGTGCCGCACCAGCGGCTGGCCGTCCAGGCGGCAGTCGATCGCCCCCTGGATGGAGGTGCCCACCGGCACGGTGGGCGGCCCCATCGCGATGCCCACCCCGGCGGTGTTGGTGAACACCGGGGGATCGGTGTACTGGTAGTCGACGAACCCGAGGTAGTTGCCGTTCCCGGAGAAGCCGCGCCCCAGCCAGTCGGAGAGCGCCAGGCCGTGCTGCTGCCGGGAGCGGAGCAGGATCTCGGTGCTGCCCAGCGTCCCCGCGGACAGGATGAGCACCCGCGTGTCCACCCAGCCGCGCTCCTCGTGGCCGTGGTCCGGCCGCTGGAGGAAGTGCACGCGGTAGAGGCCGTTCACCCGCTCCACGTGCTCGACCTCGACCTGGGTGTACATCTCGGTCCCGTGGGTCCAGGCGAGCGGCAGGTAGCTCATGTCGAGCGAGTTCTTGGCGCCCACGTTGCAGCCGGTGGTGCAGTCCCCGCACTGCACGCAGCCTTGCTGCCGCATGCCCTGCCGGTTGGCGTTGGCATCGAAGGTGACCGCCAGCTCCACCGGGAACGCGGTGACGCCGTCCCAGCGGCCGCGCGCCTGCAGGATGGCCGCCGCGGCGAGGTGCGAGCGCAGCTTGGCCGGGTAGCGGTCCTCCGGGGTGACGTGCGTGTCGAGCATGCGACGCGCGCGCTGATAGTACGCGTGCAAAGCCTTCTTCTGGCGGAACGGCAGCGGCCACTCCGGCTGCTGGAACACGGCCTCCTCGGCCTCGATGGCCACCGCGCAGTTGATCAGCGAGGTGCCGCCGAGCCCGCTGCCCGCGACCGCCACCACGTCCCCGCGGTCGTAGAAGCCGTAGAGGCCGAGCGGGTTGCGCGAGAGCTGCTCGCCGACCCACGAGGCGCGCCGGTCGAACGGATTGAGCGGGTTGAACGCGGTGAGCTGCTCGGGGAAGGTGCCGGGCACCCACTCGCGCCCGCGCTCCACGATCGCGATGCGCACCCCGCGCCGGCGCGCCTCGGCGAGCCGCGCCGCGCACACCGCCCCGCCGTAGCCGGAGCCCACGATCAGCACGTCGAAGTCGGGCGCGCCGGGACGCGAGCCGCGCGCGGCGCGAAGACCCTGCGCGGAGGCCAGGAGGCCGGTGCCCGGCTCGCTGACCTCGGTGCCGTCGGGACGGTCGACGCGGCGGCGCAGCCGGATCAGGCTCTCGCGGTAGTTGGCGCGGGCGGCGCCGGCCAGATCGCTCGGCGTCGTTCGCACCGGGCCCGCGCAGCCGGGCAGCGCCGCGGTGGTGAGGGCGGCGCCGCCGAGCAGGAGGAGCCGGCGACGGTCGAGGACCGGCCCGCGAGGCCGGCCGGTGCGGTCGGAAAGACCCACCACCGCACTCTACCGCGCCGACTTGTGTTCGGCAACGGCCGCGCGCGACAATCGGTGCTGCCGCAATGAAGCTCCGCTCGCATCTGCTCGTGCTGGTGATGGCCGTGCTCGCGCCCATGATCGCCTTCTCCGCGGTCGTGGTGGTCGCCTTCGGCCGGCAGCAGCGCGCGGAGGTGGAGCGCGGGGCGCTCGAGACCACCCGGGCCCTCATGAACGCGGTGGACGAGAGCCTGCACGGCTCGGTGAGCCAGCTGGTGGGCCTGGCCCACGCGCGCAGCCTGGCCCGCGGCGATCTGCGCGAGTTCGACGCCGACGTCAAGCACGCGCTCCTCGCGGAGCCGGACTGGTACACCGTCCTGCTCTACTCGCCGGACGGGACCGCGCGCGTCAGCGGCCTCCACCCGTTCGGGACGGGCGCCCTGCCCCGCCCGGACCGCGCCGCGTTCGACACCTTGCGCGCCACCCGCGAGCCGGTGGTGGGCGACCTCGCGCCCGGTCCCATGCCCGGCCTCTACCACATCCCGATCATGGTGCCGGTGCTCAGGCAGGAGACGGTGCGCTACGTCCTGATCGCGCTGGTCAAGCCCATCTCGCTGGTCCCGGTGCTGACGCGCCAGCGCATCCCCGAGGAGTGGGTCGGCACGATCTTCGACCGCAACAAGCGGATCGTCGCGCGCACCAAGGGCCCCGAGCACGCGCTCGGCCAGCCGGTGTCGCCCGAGTTCGCGAGCCTGCTGGAGTGGGGCAGCCGCGAGGGCAGCTCCATCACCACCACGCTCGAGGGCGCCTCCGTCTTCACCGCCTACGTCCGCTCTCCGCTCACCGGCTGGGGCATCGGCCTCGGCATCCCGGCCGCGTCGGTGTACGCGCCGCTCCGGCTGTCGCTCCTGGCCCTGGTCGGGGGCGGCCTCGTGGTGATCGCGCTCGCGCTGGTGCTGGCCGCGATGGTGGGCCGCCGCATCACCGGGCCCATCGCCGCGCTGGCCCGGGGGGCGCGCGCCTTCGGACAGGGCGAGAGCCTGGACGCGGGCGGCCCCGCGGGCGTGGAGGAGATCGACGAGGTGCGCCGCGCCTTCCAGGAAGCGGGCACCCTCGTGCGGCAGCGGGCGCTGGAGGCGGAGCGGGCGAACCGGGCCAAGGACGAGTTCCTGGCCGTGCTCTCCCACGAGCTGCGCACCCCGCTCAACGCGGTGTACGGCTGGGCGCGCATGCTCCAGACGGGCCAGGTCGATGCGGCCACCCGCGCCCGCGCGCTCGACGTGATCGTGCGGCAGTCCAACGCCCAGGTGCAGCTCATCGACGACCTGCTGGACGTCTCGCGCATGAGCGTGGGGAAGATGCGCCTCGACGTGCGGCAGGTCGACCTGCCCGCGGTGATCGAGCACGCGCTCGACGCGATCCGTCCCGCCGCCGCGGCCAAGAACATCCGGCTCCAGCCGGCGCTCGATCCCCGCGCGGGCCCGGTGGTCGGCGATCCGGATCGCCTGCAGCAGGTGGTGTGGAACCTGCTCATGAACGCGGTGAAGTTCACCCCGAAGGGCGGCCGCGTGCGGCTCTCCCTGCAGCCGGTCGACGCGCACGTCGAGATCGTGGTGAGCGACGACGGCCCCGGCATCGCGCCCGAGGTGCTGCCGTACATCTTCGAGCCGTTCCGCCAGGGCGACAGCTCGAGCACCCGCGCCCACGCCGGCCTCGGGCTCGGCCTCGCGCTGGTGCGGCAGCTGGTGGCCCTGCACGGGGGCAGCGTGACCGCGCGGAGCGACGGCGTCGGGAAGGGCGCGACCCTCCTCGTCCGGCTGCCCATCGCGGAGCCGGGGGGGCCGTCCTCCGTCGCGCGGGCGCATCCCCTCGCGGCCGCGGAGCCCGGCGCGGGACGGATCGTCCGCCTCGACGGGGTCCGGGTGGTGGTGGCCGACGACGATCCGGAGGCCCTCGACCTGGCCTCGATGATCCTGGGCGGGGCGGGCGCGCAGGTGCGCACCTGCCCGTCGGCGGCGGAGGCCCTGGACAGCGTCCGCGAGCTCGTGCCCGACGTGCTGATCTCGGACATCGAGATGCCGGGCGAGGACGGCTACTCGCTCCTCCGGCGCGTGCGCGCCCTGCCCCCCGAGCGGGGCGGCCGCGTGCCCGCGGTGGCCCTGACCGCCTACGGTCGGACGCAGGACCGCGTGCAGTCGCTCGCGGCCGGGTTCACCATGCACGTGCCCAAGCCGGTCGACCCGGGCGAGCTCACCACCATCGTGGCCAGCGTCTGCCGGATCAACGCGGGCTGAACTTCACCTGCTGCGCCCCCACCGAGGCCTCCGCCATCGCGCCGGCCACCGGCCGCACGATCACCAGGATGCCCTCGTCGTAGCGCACGTTGGCCGCGGCCCCGGTGGTGAGGATCACCGCGGTGGCGTCGGCCGCGATGTCGATCGGGCCCGCCTTGAAGCGGTCGATCGCCATCTTGTCCGCGAAGAGGATCAGCTCGCGGTAGCTCTGTCCGCCGATCTGCAGCCCGAAGGACCCCGCGGTGAGGTCCGCGTACCCGACCAGCTGGCCCTGCTCGTAGACCACTCCGCGGCCGTAGGCGCCGCCGAACACGAGCCCGCCCTTGGTGACGTCCGGGAAGAGCGCGTAGCCGTAACTCTTGCGGACCAGGTCCTCGAGCGTGGGATCCTCGCGGGTCATGTCCCGCAGGGTCGCGCTGGCCTGCTCCACCATCACGGTCCGCTCCTCCCCGGCGGGCGGCGCGGTGCTGCAGGCGGTGAGCCAGCCCGCGAGGGCCAGCGCGACAACGGTGCGTGCGTGTGTGCTCATGAGATCTCCTGGGTGGCGGGCGACGCGGCCGGCCAGGCTGCGGGATGCGTGCCGGGAGGCACGGTGGGCCGCGACCAGAACGCGGCCGTCTCGGACAGACGCGCGGCCGGCACCACGTGGCGCAGCCGGCCGAACGGGGTGTCCATCGGGGCGAGCAGGTCGGCCACCGCCTCCGCGGACAGATCGGGCGTGCCGCGGCCGGCGACGCGGCCGAGGCCGTCCACCCACCAGCCGGTCTGGGCCAGCGACACGCGCACGAGATAGCTGCCGCCCTCGCGCGCCCGACGCGCCAGGGCGGTCAGCGCGCCGAAGGCCGCGAGGTACCCGGTGCCGTGGTCCACCACCTGCGCGGGCAGGTGAAGCGGGGCGGCGCCGCCGGCGCCGAGGCCCCCCTGCTCGTGCGCGAGCCCGCTCACCGACTGGATGATGGTCTCGAAGCCGCGACGCTCCCGCCACGGGCCCTCGTGGCCGAAGGCGGAGAGCGTCACGTAGACGATGCCGGGCCGGGCCCGCGCCAGCTCCTCGGGCGTGAGGCCCCGGCGGGCGAGCGCGCCCGGCCGATAGGACTGGCTGAACACGTCGGCGCCGCGCACCAGGCCCCGGAGGACGTCGAGGTCGCTCGACCGGCGCAGGTCCAGCGAGGCCGAGAGCTTGCCGAGGCCGGTGTCGACCACGAGCTGCGGGACGTTGGGCAGGTGCGGCGCGGTCACCAGCAGCACGTCGGCGCCGTAGGCGGCGAGCGCGCGGCCGCACACCGGCCCCGCGATCACCCGCGTGAGATCGAGCACGCGCACGCCCGACAGCGGGCGCGGGCCGGCGCCCGCCGGCTCGGGCGCGGAGTCGCCGATCTTCACGATCTCGAGCAGCGGCAGGCCCGCGACCGCGCGGCCCTGCGGGTGCGCGCGCCACTCCTCGCGCGAGCGCACCATGCCGGCGGGCAGCCCCGCGGCCGCGAAGGCGTCCTCGAGGTCGGAGGCGGTCCACTTCGCCACCGCGGCCTGGACCGCCTCGCGGGTACCCTCCGCGCCCAGGAGCGAGAGCGCGCCCGCCCGGTGATGCGGCAGGTTCGAGTGGATCTGGATCCAGCGCCCGTCGCCCGCCCGGTAGAAGCCGAACACCGGATCCCGCCGGCCGAGCGTGGGATCGCCCGGGACCTCGAGGTAGCGCTCGCTCCGGAACGCGGCCACCGCGGCCCGCAGATCGACCGCGACGGCCTGCCCGCGCCCGGTCCGCTGCCGCCAGATCTCGCTCGCGGCCAGGCCGGTCGCCGCGATGGTCGCGCACGCGGCGGTGCCGATCTTGAAGTCGGTGGGCAGGATCGGATCGGCGCCGGTGAGCGTGGCGCGCTCGAGCGCCTCCGGCGCGCCGCCGGCCCGGCGCCAGAGATCGGCGAGCGCGCCGAACGAGTCGGTCGTCATATGCCGGCCAGCCTGCCAGACGAGGTCGGGCAGGTCAACCGGATGACGCCCGGGCGATCGCCCGCTACGGCTTGATGTTCTGGTTCAGGTGGAACACGTTGTCGGGATCGCACCGGCGCTTGACCTCGCGCAGGCGCTTGTAGTTCGCGCCGAACGCGGCCTCCACCGCGCCGCCGTCGACGACCTCCTCCGCGTTCAGGTAGTTCACGTAGCGGCCGTGCGCGAAGTGCGGCGCCATCGCCTCGTAGGCCTGCCGCGCCCACGTCACGTTGGCCCGGGTGTCCGCCGCGTCCATCCACTCCCCGACCGCGAGGAAGTTGTAGCCCACCGTCCGGTGGGGGAACGCGGTGTCGGTCGCCTTCACGCGGGTGGCCGCGCCGTGGAAGTGCTCCAGCAGGAGCGCGCTCATCGGCGACGGGGCCGCCGAGAAGCGCTCGATCATGGTGTCGAAGGCGGCGTCGGGCAGTGCGGTGAGGAAGTTCGACTTCCAGTAGTTGAGCGCGCCCTTGGGGAAGCCGCCGTCGACCATCATGTTGACCGCGGTGTACGGCATCGGACCGATGACGTCCATCACCGGCTTGCCGAAGCTCTTGATCGGCGCCACCGCCGCCGCGCCGGACTCGAGGCCGCCCGCGTGGCACGCGAGGATCCCGGCCAGCTTGGTGCCGGAGCCGTCGGGGGCGTGCAGGAGTCCCGCGAACACGGTGAGCTCGTCGGGGAGCTTCGAGGTGAAGTCCCGGTAGAAGCGCAGCACGTCGCGGGCCGCCGAGAACGGATGGGCCACCAGCCCCGCCACCACCGTCGGCCCCACCGGGTGCAGCTCGAACTCGAGCCAGGTGGCCACGCCGAAGTTGCCCCCGCCCCCGCGCACCGCCCAGAACAGCTCGGGGTGCTCCTCCGCGCTGGCCCGCACCACCTCGCCGGTGGCGGTCACCAGCTCGACCGCGCGCAGGTTGTCGACCGCCATCCCGTGCTTGCCCATGAGCCACCCGAGCCCGCCGCCCAGGGTGAGGCCGCCCACCCCGGTGGTGGAGACCACGCCGCCGGTGCTGCCGAGGGCGTGGAGCTGCGTCTCGCGGTTGTAGTCGCCCCACGTCGCGCCCCCCTGCACCCGCGCGCGGCGGCCGCGCGGGTCCACGTGGACGCCCCGCATCGCGGAGAGATCGATCATGAGCCCGCCGTCGCAGACCGCGTTGCCGGCGACGTTGTGGCCGCCGCCGCGCACCGAGATCTCGAGGCCGTGCTCGCGCGCGAAGCGCACCGCGGCCTGCACGTCGGCGGTCCCGTGGCAGCGGGCCACCAGGCACGGCCGCCGGTCGATCATGCCGTTGTGCACGCGCCGGGCCTCGTCGAAGCCGGCGTCGGTGGGGGACAGGACGGATCCCGCGAACTGCGCGCGAAGCGTCTCGGGGGCGGGGGTAGCCGTGGTCATCGTCTGTCTCCTCCTCGACGGGCGGCTGCCGGGGTCAGGGCCCCGCCCGCCTCGCCGCGCTCAGGGTAACGCCGATTTGCCCGGCCCCGCCTCACGCATCGACGATGCCAGGCGCGCAACTGCCCGGAACTGCTCGCGAGCCGCGCGCGGCACGGCCGATCGTGCCCGGGCAGGGTACCGCGTCGCGCGGCAGAATGCCCGCCCCGGGCAACGGGGCGTATAACGAGAGCATGGACTCCGACCTCCGCGACTGGCGCAAGGCCGAGCGCGCGCGCCTGATCGCCGCACGCGAGCGTCTCGATGCGGCGACGCTCGAGGCGCTGCGGCGGCACATCGACCGGCATCTCGGGCGGGCGTTCCCCGGCCTGGCCCGCCAGACCGTCGTCTTCTGCTGGCCGATGCGCGGCGAGTACGACGCCCGGCCGTTCCTCGAGACGTTGCGAACCAGGGGCGCGACCACCGCGCTGCCGGTGGTGATCGGGCCGGGGCAGCCGCTGGCCTTCCGGGAGTGGCACCCCGGCGTGCCGCTGGCCACCGGTCCGATGGGGATCCCGTATCCGGAGGGCTCACCCCTGGTCGAGCCCGCCGCGGTCCTGGTGCCCCTGGTCGGCTGGGACGACGCCGGTTACCGTCTCGGCTACGGCGGGGGCTACTTCGACCGCACCCTGGCCGCCCGATCGACGCCGTTCGCGGCGATCGGCGTCGGCTACGAGCAGGCGCGCGTGCCCACCATCCGGCCCGAGCCCTGGGACGTGCCCATGGACTGGGTGGTCACCGAGCGGGGCGTGTACCGGCGGGATCCGTCCGGCCTCGTCTTCCTGGGGGAGCCCGCGGCGGGCGAGCCCGGGCCCCTCGCCTCGCCGGCGTGCTACGCGGACGAGATCGCGCGCGGCTTCTTCGGGGAGCCCGAGGAGCCGGCCCAGCCCTGAGCGGCCGGGCCCCGGTCGCTACTCCCCGAGGAAGTAGCGGCGGGGGTCGAAGAGGCGGATCAGCGCCAGCTCCTCCGCGGTGGGCGGAGCGAAGCGGCGCAGGGTGGGCGCGACCTTCAGGTCCCAGCCGCAGGCCGCGCGCGCGGCCTCTACCGCGGGGCCTTCCGGGGCGTCGCCGTAGAGCCCGGCCAGGGTCAGCTCGCCGTGCTCGGCGGTCTTCTCGTACACGCCGAGATCCGAGACCGCGGTCCGCACCGTGCGGCCCGGCGCGGTGATGTAGGGCACCTTGTCCACGAAGCGGCGCGGCGACTGCTGCAGGCACACCACCACCTCGCGCGAGGACGAGGTGATGTCGTTGGCCCCGCCGGAGCCGGTGATGTAGGTCACGCCGGGCATGATGGTGGAGTTGATGTTGCCGTGCTTGTCGATCTGCCCCGCGGCGAGCGAGCCCAGGCAGAGGTTGTGCCGGCCGCCCATGAAGATGCCCATCACGTGCAGGATGTCGGTGAGCATCTTGCACGAGGGGAAGTTGCGGAAGGAGAACACGAACGGCTCGGCCGGGCGCGGCAGGTAGCCCACCATGCCGGTCTCGGCCATCAGCTCCACCTCCGCCCCGGCCCGCTTCAGCTGGTAGGCGGCGAGCCACGCGGCCAGGTTGGAGTTGCCCACTCCGGCCAGGAAGGTCCGGTAGCCGCCGGCCTGCACCTTCTCGGCCAGCATGCGCGCGGCGGCCACCACCATCCACTCGCCCGGAGTGGCCGCGTCCGAGGTGGGCAGCCGCGGCGCGAGGCTGTCGAGCTCCGAGACCCACGCGTCGCTGTGGGCGCGGCCCTTGGTCTCCATGACGCGCGCGTAGCCGAGCTTGGAGAGATAGGCCGCGTGGTCGGGCGGCTCGAGCATCCACTCCCGGATCCACGCGTCCGCGGTGTCCGGCCGGCGGAACGCCCGGCGGCACTCCAGGATCCACTCGAGGTCCTCCGCGTAGCCCTCGAGCTCCGGCACGTTCATGCCGTACATGCCGCCGGGGTGGTTGCCGTGCGGGGCCTCGATCACCGCGCGCACGTACTGGCCGGGCAGCCGCACCAGGTCGGCGTGGCGGCGGATGAAGTCGGTGGAGACGATCTTCTCCACCGTGACGACCGCTCCGTGGCGGGCCGCCATCGCCCCGTACATGTTCTCGTTGAGCGGGGCGCCGGTGATCACGTTGCCGGCCCGATCCGCGGCCCAGCCGTGCAGCAGCGCCACGTCCGGCACGAGGGCCCGCACGTACGCGACGCGGCCCTCGCCGCCGAAGGGATCGTCGGCCGCGATGAGGTCCCCGCTGCGCGCGTTGTCCTCCTCCATGGAGGAGCCGAGCAGCGAGCGCGTGGGCAGGAACGGCACCCCCATCGCGCCCGCGAGCAGGCGCAGCGGGAAGCTCAGCATCGACCAGTTCGACACCTCGAGCCGGCCCTCCAGCACCGCGCGCGAGATGAGGGCCTGGGGCGTGGGGAACGGGTAGCCCTCCCCCATGAACGTGGTGATGACGCGGCGGACGAGGCCGCCGTGGACGAGCGCCGTCCACGGGGAGCCGAGCCCCACGGTGGCCAGCGTGAAGCCGGGCGACCGACCCCACCACTGCCGCACCAGCTCGCGCACCGCGGGGTTGGGGCGGCCGTGGGCCGCGCCCAGGTAGATCGTCGCGCCGGCGGGCACGTGACGGCGGATCGCGTCCGCGAGCGTGGTCGTCTTGTCCGGGCCCTCGTGCAGCGGCAGCCCGAGGCGCCGCTCGATGATCGCCTGATAGGACGGGTCGAGCATGGGATCAGGCGGCGCGGGGGCCGCCGAAGATGCGGGCCTTGACCCGGCTCGGCACCCAGCGCGCCAGGCGGCTCGCCACCGCGGCCACGCGATCGAGCGAGGCCGGGGAGCCCGGCCAGTACCGCAGCACCACCGGCCGCTCGAGGAAGTTCAGCACCCCGTCCACCACCACCGCGGCCACCAGCAGGTCGTCGAGGTACCCGAGCCACGGGATGAAGTCGGGGACGATGTCGATCGGGCTGGCCACGTAGACCGCCACCGCGGCCAGCACCACCTTGGCCGCGGTCGGCACGTCGCGGTCGGCCGCCAGCGAGATCAGCATCCGGCCCAGGCGGGGCAGCGCGAGCAGCAGGTCCTTCATGCCCTACGGGAGACGCTCGGCGAGCAGCTCGGCGATGTCGCGGGTCTTGATCCGGTCGCCCACCTCCTTCGCCTTCACCCCGTCCTCGAACATCGTGAGGCAGAACGGGCACGCGGAGGCCAGGATGTCGGGCTTCACCTCCATCGCCTGCTCGACGCGCAGCTGGTTCACCCGCCGGCCCTCGTGCTCCTCGACCCACGCCCGTCCCCCGCCGCCGCCGCAGCAGAAGCCCTTGGCGCGGTTGAGCCGCATCTCCACCAGCGAACCGCGCGTCACGTTGGCCAGCACGCGCCGCGGCTCGTCGTAGATGTCGTTGTACCGGCCCAGGTTGCACGCGTCGTGGTAGGTGATGCGCTCGCCCTCCCGCGGCACCGGCTGCAGCCGCCCCTGCCGCAGCAGGTCGTCCAGGAGCTGGGTGTGGTGGATCACCCGGAAGTGGCCGTCGAACTGCGGGTACTCGTTGCGGATGGTGTTGAAGCAGTGCGGGCACGCGGTCACGATGGTCTGGAACCGGTAGCCCTTCAACGTCTCGATGTTGCCCTGGGCCAGGGTCTGGTAGAGGTACTCGTGCCCGAGGCGCCGCGCCGGCTCGCCGGTGCACTTCTCCTCGTTGCCGAGGATCGCGAAGTCCACCCCGGCCGCCTGCAGCACCCGCACCAGGGCGCGCGCCACCTTCTTGTTCCGCTCGTCGAACGAGCCGTAGCAGCCGACCCAGTAGAGATACTCCGCCTCCTGCACCTCGGCCATCTGTCGCACCCCGAGGTCGCGGGCCCAGTCCGCCCGCGTCTCCCACGACATCTGCCACGGGTTGCCGTTCGTCTCCAGGTTCCGGAACGCGGGCTGCAGCTCGTTGGGGAAGCGCGACTCGGTGAGCACCAGCCAGCGCCGCATGTCCACGATCTTCGGCACGTGCTCGATGAACACCGGGCAGGCGTCGACGCACCAGCGACAGGTGGTGCAGGCCCACAGCACGTTGTCGTGGATCGTCTCGCCCACGAGCGGCTTGTCCGGCGCGACCGCGCCCTTCTCGCCGAGCAGCGCGGGCGCCTCCTCGAAGAGCCGCTCCCGCAGGTGCAGGATGAGCCACTTCGGGTCGAGCTCCTTGCCGCTCATGTTGGCCGGGCAGCGGGAGGTGCAGCGCCCGCACTCGGTGCAGTTGTAGGTGTCGAAGAGGTCCTTCCACGCCATCTCGGTCAGGGCGCCGACCCCGAAGGTCTCCGAGTTCTCCAGGTCCATGCTGCGGTACCGACCCTTCGGCTCGAGCGGCGAGAAGAACACGTTGAGCGGCGAGACCAGGATGTGCAGGTGCTTGGAGTACGGCAGCAGCACCAGGAAGCCGAGCAGGGTGGCGGCGTGCAGCCACCACGCCACGTGGAAGATCCCGGTGACCGCCCCCGCGGGCAGCGGGGCCAGGGCCTGCGCGATGGCCCGCCCCGCGAACTGCCAGTGGTCGGAGGGCGCGGGGGCGCGCACGATGCGCGCGGCGTCGGCGACCAGGTCGGTCACCATCAGGCCGAGGATCAGGAGGAGGATCACCAGCGCCTCGGTCGACAGGTTCAGGCGCCGCGGCCGCGTGACGAGCCGGCGGAACATCGCGTAGCCCACCGCGAGGATCACGAGCACGCTGAAGGTGTCCTCCAGGATCAGGTAGGGCGCGGTGTCGGACAGGAGCGGCAGCGAGAACGCCTCGGTCACGCCCTTGCCGAAGAACTCGATGGTGCCGAGGGTGAGGATCACGAAGCCCCAGAAGATGGTGGCGTGCATGAGGCCCGGCCAGAAATCGTTGGCGAGCAGGCGCGCCTGTCCGAACACGTACACGATCACCCGCCCCACCCGCGCCGGCACGTGATCCCACCGCGGCATCGGCTTGCCCTTGAGCAGGAGCCGCAGCAGGTACACCGACCGGCGCGCGAAGAGCGCGACCGCCACCACGATGAGCGCGTAGAAGAGCAGCGCGCCCGGGACGGGGCCGTACCACTGGTGCGAGGGCAGCATCAGGAACGCCTCATGGGCTCGATAGTGTGGAGCGCGGGGTCCGGAGTGTCAAGCACGGCGGGCCGTTAGGGCCGCCGGAGCGTCTCGTCCAGGATGCGGCTCACCGCCGAGTACGGGTCGAGCCGGCCCGCGATCACCGCGTCGATGGTGGCGGACAGGGCGGGATCGGCCTGCACGCGCGCGGTGAGCTGGGCCGTGAACTCCTCCACCAGCAGGGCCTCCAGCTCCGCGCGCCGCCGCGCCTGCCGTCGCGCCTCGAGCGCGCCCGCCTGCTCGAGCGCGGCCCGGTGCCGGCGGATCTGGGCCATCAGCTCGTCGATGCCCACGTCGTTGGCGGCCTGGGCCGCCAGCACCGGCACCTCCCAGTCGATGTCCTTGGGCCCCGCCCCGCTCGTGTAGTGCAGGTGCACGCTGAAGCGCAGCTCCGCCATCAGGGCGTGCGCGCCGTCGCGGTCGGCCTTGTTCACCACGAACACGTCGGCGACCTCCATCAGCCCCGCCTTCATGGCCTGCACCGAGTCCCCGGACTCCGGCACCAGGGCCACCACGGTGGTGTCGGCCTGGCGGACGATGTCGAGCTCGGTCTGCCCGACGCCCACCGTCTCGATGATGATCCAGGGGAAGCCGAAGGCGTCCATCAGCTTGATCACGTCGCCGGTGGCGCGGGCGAGTCCGCCCAGGCTGCCGCGGGTGGCCATGCTGCGGATGAACACGTCGGGATCGAGCGTGTGCGTCTGCATGCGGATGCGGTCGCCCAGGACCGCCCCTCCGGTGAACGGGCTCGACGGGTCCACCGCGATCACCCCCACCGGCAGCGACTCCGCGCGCAGGCGGCTGGTCACCCGATCGACCAGCGTGGACTTGCCCGCGCCGGGCGGCCCGGTGATGCCCAGCACGTAGGCCCGGCCGGTGCGCTCGTGCACGGCGCGCATGATGTCCGGCACCTCGGGGGAGCGGTTCTCGACCCGGGTGATCAGGCGCGCGAGAGCCAGGCGATCGCCGTCGAGCATCCGGCGGACCAGCTCGGTCACGGGCCGCGCGGAGCTCAGGCGCCCGGTCGTGGGGAGGCGGCGGACTCGGACGGCTCCCCGCTGAGGCGGGCCTCCATCACCAGGGCGTCCTCGCCGGTGTCGAAGTAGTAACCCTTGCGGCGACCGATCACCCGGAAGCCGAGGCTCTCGTAGAGCCCGAGGGCCTCCGCGTTCGTGGGCCTCACCTCGAGGAACGCGAGGCTGACCGCGCGGGCGCGCGCGTCGGCCAGCACCGCGCCCAGCAGGGCGCGGGCCACCCCGCGGCGGCGCAGCTCCGGGTGCGCGGCCAGGTTGGTGATGTGGATCTCGTGGCCGATCTCCCACAGACAGAGGTAGCCCACGAGGCGGCCGGCCAGCCGCGCCACCAGGCAGCGCGCCACCCGATTCTGGGTCAGCTCGTAGCGGAAGGCCCCGCGCGACCACGGGGTCTGGAACGACGCGCGCTCGATCGCCAGCACGTCGTCCAGGTCGTCGAGGGTCATCGCCTCGATGGCGAGCGACCGGTCGACGCGCACCGCGGGCTCAGCCATGGCGCGCCCGGAGCTCCGCCTCGGACGGGCGGAGGTAGAGGGGGAGCAGCCGCTCCCCGGGGATGCCGTCGCCGGACACCAGCATCGCGTGACCGAACGCGCCCACCACCGCGGGCGACGGCAGCGACTGCGCGGGCGGGGCCTCGCGCACGTCGGCGCCGCGCGCGAGCCAGTGCGGCCGGCACGCGGGTACGCCGTCGCCCAGCACGATCACCGGCGAGGGCAGCCGCGCCGCGGCCTCCGCGGGCGGCAGCGCGAGGTAGTCCCACTCGCGGGCCATCTCGCCGTCCCGCCACCGGTAGAGCGAGGCGTAGACCTCGCCCTTGCGCGCGTCCAGCAGCGGAGCGACCGGCGCGTCCGCGAACGGCAGCGTGGCCGCGAGCGCGTCCAGCGTGGGCACCGGGGCCACCGGAACGTCGAGGGCCAGGGCCAGCCCCTTGGCGGTGGCGGCCCCGACGCGCAGCCCGGTGAAGGAGCCGGGGCCGATCGACACCGCGAGACCGCGCAGGCTCGCGACCTCCCAGCCGCAGTCCTGCAGCAGGCGATCCACCACCGCCATCAGCCGCTCGGAGTGGGTCAGGGCGATGTTGAGCCGGCTCTCGCCCACCAGGCGGCCGTCCTCGAGCAGCGCGGCCCCGCCCGCGAGCGTGGCGGTCTCCAGCGCGAGCAGCCTCATGCGCGGCAGTCTAGCACGCCGAGCGGACCGCGGGCCGCCCGCCGCGGCCACTTTCGGGTTGACAACCCCGCGCGGCGGCCCGATTCTTGAATCGACTGATGGCCCCGCCGCCGCGACCAACCGACAGCCAGATGGACGCCGAGGTGCGTGAGAAGATCCACCTCGAGATCCTCAAGCGCACCGGCGCCTATCACGCCAACGACCACGTCCTCCTTCCCTCCGGCCACCACACCAGCGAGTACATCGAGAAGACGCTCGTCACCACCGAGGCCTCCTTCACCGAGGGGCTTGGCGCGGTGATCGCCAAGCACTTCGCGCAGTGGCCCATCGACGTGGTGCTCTCCACCGGGCCCGGCGCGCTGATCCTCTCGCACTGCGTCGCGCGCGCGCATCCGTCCCGCCCCACCCTCGCCTACGGCACCAAGGGGGTCAGCGCAGGCAAGCGGCGCGTCACGCTGCCGGTGGAGTTCCAGCGCTTCATCCGCCCCGGCACCAAGGTGCTGATCGTCGAGGACCTGGTGAGCTCCGGCACCACCGTGCGCCTGCTCTCGCAGCTCGTGGAGGAGCTCGGCGGCCAGGTGGTGGGCATCGGGGCCCTGTGGCGGCGCACCAAGAAGTCGGAGATCGGCGGCAAGGAGATCTTCAGCCTGGTGAGCCGCGACTTCCCGACCTACGCGCCGGAGGCGTGTCCGCTCTGCAAGAAGGGCGTGCCGCTCAACCAGGAGTACGTGAAGCGGCGCGAGCACCGCAAGCCGTCCTCCGCGCACGAGAAGCCCTGACCGCTCCCGTCCCGCGGGCCCCAACATGTGGGGTCCGACGCGCGCCCTGTCCCCCGTATCCGGTATTTTGTCCTTGACACGCTCTGGGGCCTCCCCTATTGTCCGGACAATGATCGGCCGCGTGGACGCGCGGGGGTCGGGAGGGGGGTGACGTCACGATGGCGAAGAAGGCCGCGAAGAAGAAAAAGAAGAAGTAGGGCGCCCCTCGTGGCGCTCGGCCCTGTCGGCCCCATTCCGGCAGGGCCGTTCCATCTGCGAAGCCTCCCCGCCCCCACCCTCCTGAACGCCCCGTGACGCATCGACAGGCCTACGGGCTGCTGCTCGGCGTGGCGCTGCTGTGGGCCGGCAACTATCCGCTCGCGAAGATCGGCCTCTCCGAGCTGGGACCGATCACGATGTCCGCGCTGCGCGCGCTCCTGGCCGCCCCGCTGCTGGTGCTGGTCTCCCGCCTGGTGGAAGGCCCGCTGCCGCCGCTGGCCCGGCGCGATCTCACGACGGTGGTGGTCCTCGCGGTGAGCGGCTTCGTGGGCAACTCCGCGCTCTGGTACGTGGGCCTGCGGGGGACGAGCCCGGCCAACGCGGGCATCCTGAGCGCCACCTCGCCGGTGGTGGTGGCGCTGGCCGCCGCCACCTGGCTGCGCGAGCGCATCTCGCCACTCAGCCTGGCCGGCAGCGCGCTCACCGTGCTCGCGGTGGCGCTGACGGTGGCCCAGGGCTCGGTGCACGTGCTGCTCACCCTGTCGGTCAACCGCGGCGACGTCATCATCCTGCTGTCGCAATCGCTCTGGGTCGGGTACACGCTCTACAGCCGGGCGAACCGCTCCACCTTCTCGCCGCTCCAGGTGCTGGCCGGCGCCCACGTGGTGGCGGCGGGGCTGCTGGCCCCGCTCGCCCTCGTGGAGCGGCCCTGGCAGGCGTTCGCCCAGGCCTCGCGGGTGGGCTTCTCGGTGGTGCTCTACACCGCGTTGCTCGGCACCCCGGCCCACATCGCCTACTACCACGCGGTGCGCACCGTCGGGCCGAGCCGGGCCGCGGTGTTCATGAACCTGATTCCGTTCCTGGTGCTGGGCCTCTCGTGGCTGATGCTGGGCGAGCCGATCCGCTGGTACCACTGGGTGGGCGCGATCGGAGTGATCGCGGGCGTGGTGCTGACCACGCGCCGCGCGCGGCCCCCCGCGCCGGCGCGGACCGCCTGACGCTACCGCTTGACCGCGGCCTTCGGCCCCTTGCCGGCCGCGGGCTTCGCCGGCTTGTCGTCCTTGATGAGGTGCTTCACCTCGTCCATGAACTGCGAGATGTCCTTGAACTGGCGGTACACGGAGGCGAAGCGCACGTAGGCCACCTGGTCGAGCTTCTGGAGATGCTCCATCACGATCTCGCCCAGCTCGAGGCTCGTGATCTCCTTCTCGGCCCGGTCGTGGAGCTTGGCCTCGATGTCGGCCACCACGTCGTCCACCGCCTGCACCCCGACCGACCGCTTCTCGCACGACTTCAGGATGGAGCCCCGCAGCTTCTGGCGATCGAACGGTTCGCGCCGTCCGTCGCGCTTCACCACGTGGGGCAGCACGTCCTCGATGTACTCGTAGGTCGTGTAGCGGCGGTTGCACTTGAGACACGCCCGCCGACGGCGGATGAACTCGCCGTCACGCCCGACCCGCGAGTCCACCACCCGGTCCTCGGTGTGGCCGCAGAACGGGCACTTCACCGGAGGCGCCCCGCGTAGAGGGGAAACTGCCCGGTCAGCTCCTGCACCTGGGCCCGCACCGCCGCTTCCACCGCGCCGTCGCCCGGCTTCTGCAGGACCCGATCAATGAAGTCCGCGATCCGCGCCATCTCCGGCTCCTTCATGCCGCGCGTGGTGACCGCCGGCGTTCCGATGCGGATGCCGCTCGTGACCATGGGCCCCCTGGTGTCGAAGGGGATGCCGTTCTTGTTCACGGTGATGAACGCGCGGTCGAGCGCCTCCTGGGCTTCCTTGCCGGTCACGCCGCGCGCGGTGAGGTCCACCAGGATCAGGTGCGTGTCGGTGCCCCCCGAGACCAGCCGGAAGCCGCGGGCGAGCAGGGCCTCCGCGAGCGCGCGCGCGTTCTTCACGATCTGCCCCTGGTAGGCGCGCCACTCGGGAGTCTGCGCCTCGCGGAAGGCCACCGCCTTCGCCGCGATCACGTGCATGAGCGGGCCGCCCTGGATCCCGGGGAGCACGGTGCGGTCGAGGTCCTTCGCGTACCGCTCGCGGCACATCACCATGCCGCCGCGCGGCCCGCGCAGCGTCTTGTGGGTGGTGGTGGTCACGAAGTCGGCGACCGGCACCGGCGAGGGATGCAGCCCCGCCGCCACCAGCCCCGCGGGGTGCGCGATGTCGGCCATGAGGGCGGCGCCCACCTCGTCGGCGATCTCGCGGAACGGCGCGAAGTCGATCGCGCGCGGGAACGCGGAGCCGCCCGCGATGATGAGCCGGGGCCGGTGCTGCCGGGCGAGGTCGCGCACCTGATCGAGGTCGATGCGCTCGGTGTCCCTCCGGACCCCGTAAGGCACGATCTGGTACAGGCGCCCCGAGAAGTTCATGGGGCTGCCCGCGGTGAGGTGTCCGCCGTGGGACAGGTTCGGCCCCAGCACCACGTCGCCGGGCTTGAGCAGCGTGAAGTACACGGCCATGTTGGCCTGGGAGCCGGAGTGCGGCTGCACGTTGACGTGCTCGGCCCCGAAGAGCTCGCGAGCCCGGCCGATCGCGAGCTCCTCGGCGATGTCCACCATCTCGCAGCCGCCGTAGTAGCGCTTGCCCGGGTAGCCCTCGGCGTACTTGTTGGTCATCACCGAGCCCACCGCCTCCAGCACCGCCTCCGAGACGAAGTTCTCGGAGGCGATCAGCTCGAGGTTGCGGGACTGCCGCTCGGTCTCGGCGCGGATCGCCTTGGCGATCTCGGGGTCGACCTGCTCCAGCGGGGTCATCGGCCGGGGGCCCGGTCCCCCGCGTGGCGCACCTCGACGTCGGCGATCTTCTCCACCCGCCGCGCGTGGCGCCCGCCCGCGAAGGGGGTCTCGAGCCAGGCCAGGAGGATGTCGGCCGCCATCTCCGCGCCCATCAGCCGGCCGCCCAGGACCAGGACATTGGCGTCGTTGTGCTCCCGGCTCATCCGCGCGGTGTAGAGATCACCGCAGAGCGCCGCCCGCACCCCCGGCACCTTGTTGGCCGCGATGGACATGCCGATGCCGGTGCCGCAGATCAGCAGGCCCCGCTCCACCTTGTGGTCGGCCACCGCCTCCGCGACCAGTGCCGCGTAGTCGGGGTAGTCGACCGATTCAGTGGAGTGAGTGCCCAGATCCAGCACCTGATAGCCGTGATTTATCAGCCAGCTCTTGAGGGCTTCCTTGAGCCCATATCCGGCGTGATCGGCCCCGAGCGCGATGGTGGAAACCACGGGCCAACCTTACGCTCCGTCGGGGCTGGGTGTCAAGGAACCCGCTACCGGTTGGGCCCATCGCGCGAGCCCGCCGGCGCGCGGCGCGCACGCGTCAGTCGTCCCCCTCCTGCTGCCCGCTCAGCACCGGCTCGGGCACCAGGGCCGCGGCCGCTTCCATCTCGGCGAGGATCTCTCGCCGGCGCTCGGCCAGATGGCGCGCGAGGTCTCGATCGAGCAGCAGGGAGAGCAAAGCGCGGGTCTCCCGGTAGAGCCGCACCAGCCGCTCGCTCCAGGAGAGCGCGAAGAAGCCGCCGGGCACCAGCAGCAGCAGGAACAGCGCGAGCAGCCCGCCCCCGCCCAGCCGCCACGCGAACCACGCCTCGCCGATCCACGCGAGCGGATAGAGCACGAGCCCGGCGAGGAGCTTGTAGGTGGCCTCCACGTCGCCCTGGGGGCGCAGCCCGCGCGCCGCGACCCCGGTGAGCCAGTACGGCACCGCGTGCACGAGCAGTCCCCACAGCGCCAGCGGGAGCGCCCCCAGCAGCGCCGCCAGCTGCGCGGCCGCGTAGCGCACCGCCACCGCCGGCGGGGGCGGCTTCAGCAGCACCGCGGTGCGCACGCCCGCCTCGTCCAGGTCGTGCACGTAGCGCTCCAGCCGGGCGCGCAGGCGCGAGACGCGGGTCGGGTCGTGGCGGGTCAGGTAGCGATAGGCGCGGGTGGCCCGGCGCCGCCAGTCCGCGCGCGCGGCCGCATCCCGCTCCCCGCCCCGTTCCTGCCGCCAGAGCCGCTCCGCGTGCTCGACCATGCGCAGCGTCTGGCGGTCGTCCACCATCGCGATCTGCGCGCGCATCGCCTCGCCGAGACGCGCGGTGAGCCGGCGCGCGGCCTCTTCCGGCTCGGTGCGGGCGAGGGCCACGCAGTCCGCGGTCGCCACCGGCTCGCCCGTCGAGATCACGGCCCAGCCGGTGCGGAAGGTGCCGGGCTCGTGGAACATGAGCCCGACCGGCAGGAGCGTGACCGGCCCGGCCCCCTCCGCGGCGGCCAGCAGCATGCGGGCGGCGCCGGTGCGGAGCGGCATCAGGGTGGGCTCGGGCTGGCTCACGCCCTCCGGGAAGATCAGGATCGCCCGGCCGGCCCCGAGCGCGGCCGACGAGGCGGCGAACAGGGCCGCGTTGCGCGCGGGATCGGTGCCGCCTTCCTGCCGGCGGTGCACCGGCAGCGCCCCGATGAGGCGCAGGAACCAGGCGATGAGCGGCATCGAGAAGAGCGGCGCCTTCGCCACCGGCACCAGGCGACGCGGGAAGTGGGCCACCAGCAGGGCGCCGTCCACCAGCGCGTTGTGGTGGTTGGCCGCCACGATGAGCGGGCCGGTGGGCGGCACGCGCTGGGCGCCGATCACGTCGATCCGGCGGTAGAAGATCGCGAGCAGCAGCCGGGCCAGCGCCCGGAGCAGCCGGTACGCCGCGGGCGTCTCGCTCAGAGGGCCACGCGCTGGCCGTCCCCGGCCACCGCGACGCGCCAGCCGAGCTGGCTCTCGATGGTGTCCCGCAGCGCGGAGGCCGCGTCCGGCTCCCCGTGGACCACGTAGGTCATGGCGGGCGGACGCTTGAAGCCGCGCAGCCAGCGGAGGATCTCGTCGCGGTCGGCGTGCGCGGAGTACGCGTCGCTCACCATGATCTGCGCCCGCACCGGCACCACCGTGCCCAGCATCTTGATCTCCCGGGCACCCTCTTTCAGGAGCCGCCCGCGGGTGCCCGCGGCCTGGTAGCCGACGAACAGCACGGTGGTGCGCGGGTCGGGCAGCAGGCGCTTGAGGTGGTGCAGGATGCGTCCGCCGGTGGCCATGCCGCTGCCGGCCACGATGATCCCGGGGCCCGCGGTGTCGTTCAGGCGCTTGGAGTCCTCCACCGTCCGGGACAGCCGCAGGCGCTGCGGGGCGAAGGGCCGCGTGCCGTCCTTCTCGAGCGCGGTCAGCGCCGCGTCGTGCTCCTCCCGGTGGGAGCCGTAGATCACGGTGGCCTGGATGGCCATCGGGCTGTCCAGGTAGACGGGCAGGCTGGGGATCGCGCCCGCGGTCTCGAGCTGGCGCAGGTCGTGGAGGATCTCCTGCGAGCGGCCCACCGCGAACGCGGGAATCAGGAGCCAGCCCTTCTGGCTGGCCGCGCGCTGCACGGCGGCGGTCAGGCGGTCCCGCGGATCGTCGGCGGGGTGGACGCGGTTGCCGTAGGTCGATTCCACCAGCAGCACGTCGGCCTCCGCGACCGGATCCGGATCGACCATGATCGGCACGCCGTAGCGGCCGAGGTCGCCGGAGAACACGAGCCGTCTGTCGCCGATGCGACAGGCGACGACCCCCGCCCCCAGGATGTGACCGGACGGCGTGAAGCGGGCCTCGATCCCGGGCGCGGGCGTGAAGGCGGCCCCGAACTCCACCGGCCGCGCCTGGGCCAGCACCCGCTCCGCGTCGGTTTCCGTGTAGAGCGGCAGGGCCGGATCGTGCTTGGTGGTGCGATGCCGGTTGGCGAAGTCGGCCTCCTCCTCCTGCTGGTGCGCGGCGTCGGGCAGCATGATGCGGAGCAGGTCGAGCGTGCTCGCGGTGCAGTACACCGGGCCGGCGAACCCGTCGCGGCAGAGCCGCGGCAGGTAGCCCGAGTGGTCGATGTGGGCGTGGCTCAGCACCACCGCGTCGAGCGTCTTCGGATCCACCGGCGGCGGCGCCCAGTTGCGCAGGCGGAGGGGCTTGAGCCCCTGGAAGAGGCCGCAGTCGAGGAGGACCCGTCCGGGGTCGCTCTCGAGGAAATGCTTGGAGCCGGTGACGGTGCCGCCGGCGCCCCCCAGGAACGTGAGCGACGCGCTCACTCGGAGACCGACTCCGACCGCGGCCGATCCCGCGCGCCCCGCGCCGGGTACGGTCCGGCGCTCGGCGGGAAGTCGAACGTCTCCTGCTCCGCGCTCTCGACGCCCTGGGTGACCAGGCGCGGGAGGTCCAGGCGCGCCTCCAGCGCGGCCACCTGGGCCGCCTCCACCCGGGTGTCCGGGTGCCGGGGGGTGAACAGCGTGCAGCAGTCCGCGTCGGGCTCGATCGAGATCTCGTAGGTGCCGAGCGCGCGCGCCTGCTCGGTGATCTCGAGCTTGTCCATGCCGATGAGCGGGCGCAGGATCGGCATCTCCGCCGCCTCGTCGATGCGGGTGAGGTTGGCCAGGGTCTGCGAGGCCACCTGCCCCAGGCTCTCGCCGGTGACGAGCGCGGGCGCGCCCGCGTGGCGGGCCAGGCGCTCCGCGATGCGCACCATGAGGCGGCGGTAGATCACCACCCGCGCGGGCGGCGGGACCGAGAGCACGACCTCGCGCTGGATCTCGCCGAAGGGCACCAGGAACAGGCGCGAGAAGTACTGCCACTGGGTGAGGCGCGCCACCAGCTCGCGCACCTTGCCCCGCGAGAGGTCGGGCAGGTACGGCGCGCTGTGGAAGTGCACGAACGCCACGCGGCAGCCGCGCTTCATGAGCCGCCACGCGGCCACCGGCGAGTCGATCCCGCCGGAGATCAGCGCCGCCACCGTGCCGCTCGCCCCCACCGGCAGCCCGCCCGCCCCGGGGTGCCGGTCGGCGTAGACGAAGGCCTCGCTCGGCAGCACCTCCACCCGCACGTCGCACTCCGCGTGCTCGAGGCTCACCCGCGCGTCGGGGCGCAGCGCGAGCACGTGGGCGCCGAGCTGGCGGTTCAGCTCCACCGAGGTGAGCGGGAAGGTCTTGAACGCGCGGCGGGCCGAGATCCGGAAGGTGCGGAACGCGCGCCCGGCGATCGCCCGCTCCACCGCGGGGCGCAGGGCGTCCAGCGTGGGACCGGCGCGCAGGGCCAGCGAGAAGTTGGCGACGCCGCACACCCGCGCGAGACGCTCGCGCAGCGCCTCCGGATCGGGGTGGCGGGAGAGATCCAGCATGAGGCGCCCGGGCAGCTGGACCAGGCTCACCGGCCCCAGATCGGAGACGGCCCGCAGGATGTTCTGCTGGAGGTGGCGCAGGAACACCGGGCGGTTGCCCCGCTTGAGGCTGATCTCGTGGTAGTGGACGATCGCGGCGGGCGCGGTCATTGAAGGTCCATGGGCCGCGGGTGCTTGGGCCGGCGCCGGTACACCGTCTTCGGCACCTCGACCTTCGGCGGCTTGGCCGGCATGGGCTTCCGGACCTTCCTGTGCACGGGCTTGGGCACGGGCTTGTGCGCGGGCGCGGCCGTGAGCGAACGAGAGGAGGCCTTGCGCGTCACGCCGCCAGTATATCCCGCGGGCGCGGGTCAGTAGGGCGCGCCCGGGAACGTGTCGACGCCGGCGGGCCGGCCCACCGCCCGGTACATCTTCACCGAGCCCACGCCCGCGCCGCCCCACAGCCCGTCCACGATCCCGTCGTGGAGCGCCCAGCTGCGGCCCCGCACCGTGTGCGCCGCCTCGGCGCGCCGGAAGTAGGAGGAGCCGTCGAGGGCCTTGAGCAGCGCCCCGCCCGGGGAGAAGCCGGCGTGGATCTCCTCCATCACGTCGCGGCCCATCAGGTAGCCGCAGCCCCGCCGCTCGTAGAGGATCGCGGAGTGGTAGAAGAGCGGCTCGATCAGGTAGAGGTCCTTGCCGAGCAGCGCGCAGAAGTCGGACATGCAGTCGAGCACGCGGGAGAGCAGGCGCAGGCCGCGCCGCACCTGCCCGGGGGCGAGCCCGGCCCGCACCGCGCGCAACTCTTCCGGAATGTTCCGGGACGCGGTGCCGAACAGCGTGTCGCGCCCCTCGAGGTCGCGGTCGATGGCGAAGCGCGGCCCGGCGGGATCCGTGATCTGCACGAACGCGAGCTCCGGGACGGACAGCGGCGACATCTCGACGTCGACCAGCAGGGTGGGATCGCGGTCCTCCAGCGAGGAGCGCACCTCCACGCGGGCCCACGGCCTGTCCGCCGGCGCGGTCACCCGCACCAGCCGCGCCCCGTCGCGGCCGCACAGCGTGGAGGGGTCGATGCCGAAGCGGTCGAGCAGCTCCTCCGGCACGAGCCGGGCGTAGAGCGCCTCCGCCACCTCGCGCGGCAGCGCGTTGACCTCCTGGATCGACCCGAGCCCCAGCCCCTCCGCGCGCGCGTCCATGGCTAGCGCCGGCTCGCGCCCGGCTCGAGGCCCGCGAGGAGCCCGCGCGCCGCCTCGAGGTCGTCCGGGGTGTTGACGTTCATGAACACGATCTCGGGCGCCCGGTGCCGCGCCACCGCGGTCTCCGGCACCGCGAGCACCCGCACGTCCTGGTAGAAGTCCACGATGGCGAGCCTCCCCGCGCGCAGCCGCGCCTCGAGCGGCGGCAGGCAGCTCCGCGCGTAGCAGGCGTGCAGCGGCTCCCATCGCCCGCCCAGCCGGGGCGCCACCACGTCGGCCTCCCCCGCCCGGCTGGTCACCAGGCGGGCGACCTCCACCATCAGGAACGGCATGTCGCAGGCCACCGTGAAGGCGACGTCACCGGAGGCCGCGCGCAGCCCGGAGTACACGCCGCCGAGCGCGCCGTGGCCCGGGAAGGCGTCGGGCACCATCGGCAGGCCGAGCGACGCGTAGAGCTCCGGGCGGTTGGTGACGATCAGCGCGTCGTCGGTGACCGCGCGCACCACGTCCGCGACCCGGTCGATGATGCGGCGGCCGCCCAGCTCGATCAGGGCCTTCGGCCGGCCGCCCATGCGCACGCTGAGCCCGCCGGCCTGGATCACGCCGGTGATCCGCATGCGCCCCGAGCCCGGCGGTCACTCACGCGTGGGCCTCTTCGACCACCACCGGCCCCTGGCGCAGGATGCGCGGGGGCCAGTCGGTGCAGTCGGCCACCGTGGAGCCCGTGCCGCCCGCGGTGGCGCCGCCGTCCAGGATCAGCTCCACGAGCCCGTCGAAGTACTGGCGCACCGCCGCCGCGGTGCGGGGCGGCGGCGCCTCGCTCGGGTTCGCGCTGGGCGCGGTGACCGGCCGCCCCGCCGAGTGCACCAGCGCGCGGGCCACCGCGTGCCCGGGCATGCGCACCCCGATGGTGCCCCCGCCGCCGGTGAGCGCGGCGGGCACGCGCGGGGCCGCCTCCAGCACCAGGGTGAGCGGCCCCGGCCAGTACCGGGCCATGAGCGCGCGGGCGCCGTCCGGGATGTGGGCCGCGAGGCTCGCCGCCATCTCCACCGAGTCCACCAGCACCAGCAGCGCCTTCTGCTCCGGACGGCCCTTCACCTCGAAGGTCCGGTTCACCGCGTCGGCGTCCAGGGCGTCGGCGCCCAGGCCGTAGAAGCTCTCGGTGGGGAAGGCGACCAGCCCGCCCGCCTCGAGGACGGCGGCCGCGGCGGCGATCGCGCGGGGGTCCGGCTGCTCGGGATCGACGGCTCGGACGCGGGTACGAATGGGCCGGGCGCTCACCCGAGACGTCTCAGGGCGTGATGACCGATGTCGCGCCGGTAGTGCGCGCCGTCGAATCGGATGCGCTCCACCGCCGCGTACGCGTTGCGGATGGCGGCGGCCACGTCGTCGCCGAGGGCCTGCACCCCCAGCACGCGGCCGCCCGCGGTGACCAGCGCGCCGCCCGCGCGCGCGGTGCCCGCGTGGAAGATGGTGACGCCGGGCTGCGCCGCCGCCTCCTCGAGGCCGGTGATCGCCTTGCCGGTCTCGTGGGAGCCGGGATAGCCCGCGGAGGCCATCACCACGCACACCGACGTGCGGCGGCTCCACGCCAGCGAGGGAGGCAGCCCCTTGCCGGTGGCGGCGGCCAGCAGCAGGGCGAGCACGTCCTCCTCCAGGCGCGGCATCAGCACCTGGCACTCGGGGTCGCCGAAGCGGCAGTTGAACTCGATCACCTTGGGACCCTCGCGGGTGATCATGAGGCCCACGTAGAGGACCCCGGTGTAGGGCGTGCCCTCGGCGGCCATCGCCGCGATGGTGGGCCGGACGATCTCCGCCATCACCCGCGCCTCCATCGCCGGATCCATCACGGGCGCGGGCGAGTACGCGCCCATGCCCCCGGTGTTCGGCCCGCGGTCGCCGTCCCACACCGTCTTGTGGTCCTGGGCCGCGGCCAGGGGCAGCACGGCGGTGCCGTCCGAGAGCGCGAAGAACGAGGCCTCCTCGCCCTCTAGGAACTCCTCCACCACCACCGTGAGGCCGGAGTCGCCGAACGCGCGCGCCTCCAGGCACCGGGCCACCGCGGCGTCGGCCTCCTCCAGGCTCCGGCAGATCAGGACGCCCTTGCCCGCGGCGAGGCCGTCGGCCTTCACCACGAGCGGCGCGCCGAGCTTGCGGCAGAAGGCCCGCGCGGCCGCCGCGTCGCAAAAGGTTTCGAAGCGCGCGGTGGGGATGCGATGGCGGGCCATGAGGTCCTTGGCGAAGGCCTTGGAGCTCTCGAGCCGCGCCGCCGCCGCGCTGCCGCCGAACACCGGAAAGCCGGCCGCGCGCAGGCGATCGGCCAGCCCCATGGCCAGCGGCGCCTCCGGGCCCACCACCACCAGGTCGGGCCGCTCCTGCCGCGCCAGCGCCACCAGCTCGTCGAGCGCGGTGTCCTTGACCGGCACGCAGCGCGCGTGGGCCGCGATGCCCGGGTTGCCGGGCGCGGCGATCAGGCGGCCGAGCCCCGGGCTCTGGGCGAGCTTCCAGGCGAGCGCGTGCTCGCGGCCACCGCCGCCGACGAGGAGCACGTCGGTCATTCGTCGCTCGCGTGCGGCTGGTCCGGGCCCGCCTCGCCCTCGAGGTGCGCGCCGCCGATGAGGAGCACGTCGGTCATTCGTCGCTCTCGCGCGTCTCGTCCGGGCCCGCCTCGCCCTCGAGGTGCGCGCGCGCGATCTTGGCCCACGGGCTGCCCAGGTCGAGCTCGAGGTAGCGCCGCCAGTGCACCGCCGCGCTGTCGCCGCGCCCGAGCTTGGCCAGGACCCCGGCCAGGTTGAAGTGCGCGTCGGCATAGTCGGCGTCGAGCTCGAGCGCGCGGCGGTACCAGTTGACCGCCACCGGGAAATCGCCCAGGTCCTCGTGGAGCGAGCCCAGGTTGAACGCGGCCTGGCAGCAGGTGTCGTCGGCCTCCAGCGCGGCGCGGTAGCACTCCCCCGCCCGCTCGTACTGGCCCATCCGGTGGTGCAGCAGCCCGAGGTTGTTCCACGCCGCCGCGTAGCCCGGGTCCATGTCGAGCACGCGCCCGTACGCTTCCACCGCCGATTCCCACCGCTCGGGGTCGCCGTCCCACTCCGAAGCGCGCTGGAACCACACCTCCGCCGCGTCCGCGGGCGGGATCATCGGCCGCACCATGCCGGTCTGGAGCGTCTCGCGCGCCTCCGCCTCCAGATCGCCGACCGCGAAGTCGAGCAGGGTCTGGCCGGTGCCGGGCTCGAGGCGCAGCCGGTCCTGCTCGACCACCACCCGCCGGTCGTGCACCACCAGGCGCAGCTCGGCGAGCGGGGTCTGCACGTGCGGCGCGAGCCGCCGGGCCCCGTCGAGCGCGGCGCGCACCTGCCGCACGCTGGCCCCGCTCTCCAGCAGCTGCACCGCGGCGCGGGCCGACACCAGCTCGCGGAAGCGGACCCCGCGCGGGTCGTCGCGCAGGAGGCCCAGCCGGCGCAGCTGGGAGCGCCGCTTGGGGGACAGCCGCAGGAGCCGCGTCAGCTCGCGCAGCGAGAACACCCGCTCGGGAGGATGACTAGTGCTTGAAATGGCGAATCCCGCACACCACCATCGCCATGCCGTGCTCGTTCGCGGCCGCGATCACTTCCTCGTCGCGCAGCGAGCCGCCCGGATGGATGACCGCGGTGGCGCCCGCCTCGGCCACCACGTCGAGCCCGTCCCGGAAGGGGAAGAACGCGTCGGAGGCGCACACCGTGCCCTTGGTCTCGAGTCCGACCTCGCGCGCCCGCATCACCGCGAGGCGCGCCGCGTCCACCCGGTTCATCTGGCCCGCGCCCACCCCCACCACCTGGTCGGCGGTGGTGAGCACGATCGCGTTGGACTTGGCGTGCTTGCCCACCCGCCACGCGAACCGCAGGGCCTCGCGCTCCGCCTCGGTGGGCGCGCGCTGCGAGACCACCTTCAACGCGCCCGGGTCCAGGTCGGTCAGGTCCGCGTCCTGCAGCAGCAGGCCGCCCCACACGCTCCGCACCTCCTGGTGCCGGGCCGGATAGTCCCGGCGCGCGCAGGGCAGCTCGAACACCCGGCACTTCTTCTTGGTGCGCCGGATCTCCTCCAGCGCGTCGGGCTCGTAGGCGGGAGCGAACAGGATCTCGAGCAGGATGCCGGAGAGCTCCTTCACGACCTCCATGTCCACCGTCCGGTTCAGCCCCACGATGCCGCCGTAGATCGACACCGGATCGCACGCCTTCGCCCGCCGCATCGCCTCGCCCACCCCGCGGCCCAGGGCGACCCCGCACGGATTGGTGTGCTTGATCACCACCGCGGCCGGGTCGTCGAACTCGAGCAGCAGCCCGAGCGCCGCCGACCAGTCGAGCAGGTTGTTGTACGAGAGCTCCGGGCCGTGGAGCTGCCGCGCCGCGCCGAGCCCGAGCGCGGGGCCCGCGGCCGGCCGGTAGAACGCGGCGGCCTGGTGCGGGTTCTCCCCGTAGCGGAGGCTCTGCACCCGCACGCCCTCCAGCGTGAGCCGCTCCGGGAACGCGCCCGCGGGGGCGCCGCCGGCGGCGGCCTGCTCCCGCAGGTAGGCCGCGATGGCCGCGTCGTACTGGGCGGTGCGCCGGAAGGCCTCCGCGGCGAGCCGGAAGCGCGTCTCCGCGGAGAGCACGCCGCCCGCGCGGCACAGCTCCTCGAGCACCGGGCCGTACTGGGCGGGGTCGGTCACCACCGCCACGTGGGCGTGGTTCTTGGCCGCGCCGCGGATCATGCCGGGGCCGCCGATGTCGATGTTCTCGATGGCCTCCTCGAGCGCCACGCCGGGCCGGGCCACCGTCTGCTCGAAGGGATAGAGCGTCACCGCCACCAGGTCGATCGGGCGGATCCCGTGCCGGGCGAGCGCCTCCATGTGCTCGGGCCGATCGCGCCGGGCCAGGAGGCCGCCGTGCACCTTCGGGTGCAGCGTCTTCACGCGCCCGTCGAGCATCTCGGGAAAGCCGGTGACCTCCGCCACGTCCACCACCGCGAGGCCGGACTCGCGGAGCAGCCGGGCCGTCCCGCCGGTGGAGACGATCTCCGCGCCGAGGGCGACCAGCCCCCGCGCGAAGTCCACCACCCCGGTCTTGTCGTGCACGCTGATCAGCGCCCGTCCGATTCGTGTCATGACGTCTCCCTGATGTCCACGCGCCGTCCCCGGATCTGGAGCCGGCCCTCCGCGAAGAGGCGCACCGCCTCCGGGTAGATGCGGTGCTCCTCGACCAGCACACGCGCGGCGAGGCTCTCCTCGGTGTCGTCGGGCGCCACCGGCACCGCCGCCTGCAGCACGATGGGGCCGGTGTCCACGCCCTCGTCCACGAAGTGCACGGTCGCTCCCGAGACGCGCACCCCGTGGGCCAGCGCCTGCCGGTGGGGATGGAGGCCCGGGAACGCGGGCAGGAGCGAGGGATGGATGTTCAGCATCCGGCCCGCGAAGTGGGCCACGAAGCCCGGGCTCAGCAGGCGCATGTAGCCGGCCAGGCACACGAGGCCGACCCGCCGCTCCTCGAGCGCGCCGATCACCGCCTTCTCGTGCGCCTCGCGGGAGGGATGCTGCCGCGGGTCGAGCACCACCGCCTCCACCCCGTGCTCGCGCGCGATGTCGAGCACGGGCGCGGCCGGCCGGTCGCTGATCAGCACCACGATCGCGGCCGGGATCCGGCCCTGCGCCGCCGCCTCGGCGAGCGCGCGGAAGTTCGACCCGCGGCCGGAGGCCAGCACCCCGACCCGCAGCGGCTCAGACAAAGTCCACTCCCGGATCGCCGGCCACGATCTCGCCCACCGCGTGGACACGCTCGCCCGCCGCCTCCAGGCACCGGGTCGCGGCGGCCACGTCGTCGGGCGAGACCACCAGCAGGAAGCCCAGCCCCATGTTGAACGTGCGGCGCATCTCCGCGTCGTCCACCCGGGCCGCGCGCTGGATGGCCGCGAAGACCGGCGGCACCGGCCACGCGCCGGCGGCGAGCCGCGCGCGCCGGCCCGCGGGCAGCACGCGGGGCAGGTTCTCGGTGATGCCGCCGCCGGTGATGTGGGCCATCGCCTTCACCCCCACCTCCTTCAGGAGGCCCAGGACCGCGCGCACGTAGATGCGGGTGGGCTCCAGCAGCTCGTCCACCACCGAGCGGCCCACGCCGGGGATGGGATCGCCCAGCTTGAGGCCCATGCGGCCGAAGATCGCCTCCCGCGCCAGCGTGTAGCCGTTCGAGTGGAGCCCCGAGGAGGCGAGGCCGAGCACGCGGTCGCCCACCGCGACGTCCGCGCCGGTGACGAGGCGGCTCTCCTCCGCCACGCCCACCGCGAAGCCGGCCAGGTCGTACTCGCCCGGCGCGTAGAGCGCGCCCATCTCCGCGGTCTCGCCGCCGACCAGCGCGCAGCCGGCCTGGCGGCAGCCCGCCGCGATGCCGGTCACGATCGACTCGATGCGGTCCGGATCGACCTGGTGCACCGCCAGGTAGTCGAGGAAGAAGAGCGGCTCCGCCCCGTGCACGAGCAGGTCGTTGACGCCCATGGCGACCAGGTCCACGCCCACCGTGTCGTGGCGCTCGGCCATGATCGCGATCTTGAGCTTGGTGCCGACGCCGTCGGTGGAGGAGAGCAGGACCGGCTGGCGGTAGCCGGTGGGGACGCGGAAGAACGCGGCGAACGCGCCCAGGCCGCCGAGCACCTCCGGCCGACGGGTGGACGCCGCCAGGGGCGCGATGCGGCGCACGGCGAGGTCGCCGGCGTGGATGTCCACGCCGGCCGCCCGATACGTCAGCGGATCCATGAACTCCTACGAGTCAAACAGCTTGAGCTGCGCCAGCTCCTCCGAGTCGAAGCCGACCTGGTACTGCCCGGTGAAGCACGCGTGACAGAACTGATTGGGGTCCGACCCGGTGGCCTTCAGCATGCCCTCGAGCGAGAGGTAGCCGAGGGAGTCGGCCCCCAGGTACCGCTGGATCTCGTCCACCTTGTGGCTCGCGCCGATGAGCTCGCGGCGGGTCGGGGTGTCGATGCCGTAGTAGCACGGCCACTGGATGGGCGGCGAGGAGATGCGCACGTGCACCTGCCGGGCGCCCGCGGCCCGGATCATCTTGACGATCTTGCGGCTCGTGGTCCCGCGCACGATCGAGTCGTCGACCACCACCACCCGCTTGCCGTCCAGGACCTCGCGGTTCGGGTTGAGCTTCACCTTCACCCCGAAGTGGCGGATGCCCTGCTGGGGCTCGATGAAGGTGCGGCCCACGTAGTGGTTGCGAACGAGGCCGCTGTCGTACGGCATCCCGGACTCCTCCGAGAAGCCGAGGGCGGCGCCCACCCCGGAGTCCGGCACCGGGATGACCAGGTCCGCGGCTACCGGGTACTCGCGCGCGAGCTGGTGCCCGAGCGCCTTGCGCACCGCGTGCACGTTGCGCCCCCAGAGCACGGAGTCCGGCCGCGCGAAGTAGACGTACTCGAACACGCACGCCAGCCGCGGCGCGGGCCGGAACGGTTTCACCGACGTCACCCCGTGATCGTCGACGATCACGATCTCGCCCGGCTCCACGTCGCGCTCCACCCGCGCTTCCATCAGGTCGAGCGCGCAGGTCTCGGAGGCGAGCACCCACGAGTCGTCCAGCCGGCCCAGGGTGAGCGGCCGGAAGCCGGACGGGTCCCGCACCCCGATGATGGAGTCCGGGGTCATGAGCAGGAGGGTGTAGGCGCCCCTCACCCGGGTCAGGGCGCGGGCGAGCTGGTCGACCAGGGTCGCCCCGTCGGCGCGGGCCAGGAGGTGGAGGATCACCTCGGTGTCGGACGACGACTGGAACACCGCGCCTTCCTTCTCGAGCTCCTCGCGCAGCGCCTCCGCGTTCACCAGGTTGCCGTTGTGGGCGATGGCCACCGGCCCGTGCACGGTGGTGCCGGTGATGGGCTGCGCGTTGCGCAGGTTCGAGCTGCCCGCGGTGGAGTAGCGGACGTGGCCGATGGCGCGATGGCCGGGCAGCCGCCGGAGCCGCTCCCGGCTGAAGACATCGGCCACCCAGCCCATGGCCTTCTCGACCTGGAAGTGATTGCCGTCGGTCGAGGCGATGCCGGCCGATTCCTGCCCGCGGTGCTGCAGGGCGTAGAGTCCGAGGTACGCGACGTTGGCGGCCTCGGCATGGTTCCAGATGCCGAAGAGGCCGCACTCGTCGTGGAACTTGTCGTCCAGATCGAGAGCCGCCGGCTCAGCTGACCAGTCGCTCAAAGCCGTTCCTCCAGGCGCCGATGAGACGGTCGAGATCCAGGTCCACGCGACTCGCGCCCCCCGCCTTGATCACCAGCCGCTCGCCCCCCACCGTGCCGATGAATCGCCACGGCACACGGAACTCGCTCATGAGCTGCTCGAAGTGCCGCACCGCCTCCGCCTTCACCGAGACCACCACCCGCGACGGCCCCTCGCCGAAGAGCGCCAGGTCCGCCGCCTCGCCGGCCCGGATCGCGCCGGGCCCGAGGTCGATCTCCGCCCCCACCGGCCGCGGCCCGCTGACGCAGCTCTCGGCCAGCGCCACCGCCAGGCCGCCCTCCGCGCAATCGTGCGCGGACCCCAGCAGGCGCGCCCCGATCGCGGCGCGACACGCCTCCTGCACCGCCCGCTCCATCGCGAGGTCCAGGGGGGCCAGCCGGCCCGCAACCTTGCGATGGAGCACCCAGAGCCACTCCGAGCCCCCCAGGCTCACGGCCTCCGGGCCCAGCAGCGCCACCCGGTCCCCCGGCGAGGCGAACCACTGGGTGGCGCGGGCCTCCGCATCGTCCAGGATACCCGCCATGCCGATCACCGGCGTGGGCAGGACGGCCTGCCCGAGGGTCTCATTGTAGAAGGAGACGTTGCCCCCGACCACGGGGATTTCCAGCGCGCGGCAGGCCTCGCCGAGCCCGCTCACCGCTTCCTTGAACTGCCAGAGGATCTCCGGCCGCTCCGGCGAGCCGAAGTTGAGGCAGTCGGTGAGGCCGAGCGGGCGCGCCCCGCTCACCGACAGGTTGCGCGCCGCCTCGGCCACCGCCATCGCGGTGCCGAGGCGGGGATCGAGGTAGACGAAGCGCGCGTTGCAATCGGTGGTGACCGCCACGCCGATCCGGTGGCCCTTGATGCGGAGCACGCCCGCATCCGAGCCGGGCAGCACCAGCGAGTTGATCCCGACCTGCTGGTCGTACTGCCGGTACACCCATTCCTTCGAGGCGATTCCGGGGGAGTCGACCAGGGCCAGCAGCGTGTCGGCCGGCTGCGCCGGGGCCGGCAGGCTCCCCGGGTCGAAGGCGGCGAGCTCGTCCTGCCACCCGGGCCGCGCGCTGGGCTTCTCGTAGACCGGGGCCTCGTCGGCGAGCGCCCGCACCGGCACCTCCGCCACCACGGTGCCGTGGAAGCGGACGCGGAGCAGTCCGTCGTCGGTGACGGTGCCGATCGGGACCGCGTCCAGCTCCCACCGGGCGAAGATCGCGCGGACCTCCTCCTCGCGCCCGTGCGCGGCCACCAGCAGCATGCGCTCCTGGGACTCGGACAGCATGATCTCGTAGGGGGTCATCCCCGCTTCGCGCTGCGGCACGCGGGAGACCTCGATCTCCATCCCGGTGCCCGCCCGCGCCGGCATCTCGGAGCAGGCGCAGGCCAGGCCCGCCGCCCCCATGTCCTGGATGCCCACGATCGCGCCCGAGGCCATCGCCTCCAGGCAGGCCTCCAGCAAGAGCTTCTCGGTGAACGGATCGCCCACCTGCACCGTGGGCCGCCGCTCCTCCGCGGTCTCGTCGAAGGTCGCCGAGGCCATCGTGGCGCCGTGGATGCCGTCGCGGCCGGTCTTGGCCCCCACGTAGAGCACCGGATTGCCCACCCCGTCGGCGCGCGCCCGGACGATGCCGCGCTTGCTCACGAGGCCGACCGCCATCGCGTTCACGAGCGGGTTGCCCGCGTACTCGGGCGCGAAGCCCACCTCCCCCCCGAGGTTCGGCACCCCGAAGCAGTTGCCGTACCAGCCGATGCCGGAGACCACGCCCTCGATCAGCCGGCGGGTACGCGGATCGGTCGGATCCCCGAAGCGCAGGGAGTCGAGCACCGCGATGGGCCGGGCGCCCATGGTGAAGATGTCGCGCAGGATCCCGCCCACCCCGGTGGCCGCGCCCTGGAACGGCTCGATGAACGAGGGGTGGTTGTGGCTCTCGATCTTGAAGGTGAGCGCGAGATCGCCGCCCAGGTCCACGATGCCCGCGTTCTCCCCCGGCCCCTGCAGCACGTGCGGGCCCCGGGTGGGCAGGCCGCGGAGGAAGACGCGGGAATGCTTGTAGGCGCAGTGCTCCGACCAGAGGGCGGAGAAGAGGCCCAGCTCGGTGAAGGTCGGCTCCCGATCGAGGCGCCGGATGATGCGGTCGTACTCTTCGGCCGTGAGGCCGTGGCCCAGGGCCAGGTCCAGCGTGACCTTAGGCTCGCCCGCGGTCACCCCGCCCCCAATGGGTTCGCACGTGGCGGCCTACCGTTTCAGGAACGAGCCGTCTTCGACCAGGGTGTTGAGGATCGAGTGGAAGATCAGCGTGCCGTCGGTGCCGCCCACCGCGGCCTCGGCGGCCCGCTCCGGGTGCGGCATCAGGCCCAGCACGGTGCCTTCCTCGTTGATCACCCCGGCGATGTTGTCGATCGAGCCGTTGGGGTTGGCTTCCTTCACCACCCGGCCGTTCTCCGTGCAGTAGCGGAAGACGATCTGGTTCTTCGCCTTGAGCGCCCGGATCGTCTCGGCGTCGGCGTGGTACTTCCCCTCCCCGTGCGAGATCGGCATCTTGAGCACCTGGCCGGGCCGCATCGCCCGCGTGAACGCGGTGTCGGCGTTCTCGACCACGAGGTAGGTGGACTGGCATCGGTACTGCAGGCACTCATTGCGCATCAGGGCGCCGGGCAGGAGCCGCGCCTCGCAGAGGATCTGAAACCCGTTGCAGGATCCGAGCACGAGGCCGCCGCGCGCGGTGAACTCGGGCAGCGCCTCCACCACCGGGGAGCGGCCCGCGATCGCCCCGGCCCGCAGATAGTCCCCGTAGGAGAACCCGCCGGGCAGGATCAGGCAGTCGAAGTCGGCCAGATTCGAGTCCCGGTGCCAGACGTAGCGGACCGGCTGGTGGAGCACCTCGCCGATGACGTAGTGGAAATCACAGTCGCTCCACGTGCCCGGGAACACCACTACGCCAAAGTTCATGGGACCGTGTGTTCCTCCTTTGGTCGCTACCCCGTCACTCTACCCCGCGCCCCGCCATCTGACAAGAGGCTCGACGGTCCTATCGCCCGTCGCCGAGCATCTCCACCGTGAAATCCTCGATGACGGGGTTGCACAGCAGGCGCGCGCACATCTCCTCGATGCGCCGCCGTGCGTCGTCGGGACCGAGCCCGGCGATCTCCACGTCGATCACCTTGCCCACGCGCACGTCCTGCACCTCCGCGAAGCCCAGACCCTCGAGCGCGCGCTTCACGGTGGCGCCCTGCGCGTCCAGGATGGACGGCTTGAGCCGCACCAGCACGCGCGCCGTCACGCCCGGTCCTCCTCGCGGCTCCGCGCGGTCACGCGGGGAGCCCGACCCGGCGGTAGATGGCGGCGACGTTGCGCAGATACCAGGCGGGGTCGAAGCACTCGTCGAGCTCGGGCCGGCTCAGGTGGGCCATCACCTCGGGGTCCGCGGCCAGCCGCGCGCGGAAGTCGGTGCGCTCCCGCCATGCCGTCATCGCGTTGCGCTGCACCATCTCGTAGGCCCGCTGCCGCGCGAGGCCCTTGTCGGTCAGCTTCAGCAGGACACGCTGGGAGAAGAGGAGACCGAAGCTCCGCTCCATGTTCTCGCGCATGCGCTCGGGGTAGACCTGGAGCCCCTCGAGGATGCGGGTCATCTGGTGGAGCATGTAGTCGACCAGGCACGTGGAGTCGGGGAGGATCACCCGCTCGACCGAGGAGTGGCTGATGTCCCGCTCGTGCCACAGGGCCACGTTCTCGAGCGCGGCCAGCGCGTTCGTCCGCACCAGCCGGGCCAGCCCGCACACCTGCTCGCAGGAGACCGGGTTGCGCTTGTGCGGCATCGCGCTCGAGCCCTTCTGACCGGCGGTGAACGGCTCCTCCGCCTCCAGGATCTCGGTCCGCTGGAGCGCCCGGATCTCGGTGGCCACCTTTTCCAGCGACGCGGCCACGATCGCCAGCGTGGTGGAGAACTCCGCGTGGCGATCGCGCTGCACGATCTGGTTCGAGATCGGCGCCGCCTCGAGCCCGAGCAGCCGGCACGCCTCCTCCTCCACGTCCGGATCCACGTGGGCGAAGGTGCCCACCGCGCCGGAGAGCTTGCCCACCCGCACCGCCTCGCGCGCCCGCCGCAGGCGCTCCAGGTCCCGGCCCGCCTCGCTGTACCAGAGCGCGGCCTTGAGCCCGAACACCATGGGCTCGGCGTGGATGCCGTGGGTGCGCCCCACGCACAGGGTGTCGCGGTGCTGCACCGCCAGGGCGCGGAGGGCCGCGCGGTAGCGCTCGAGCCCCGCGATCAGGAGCTCGGCGGCCTGCTGCAGCTGCAGCGCGAGCGCGGTGTCCACCACGTCCGAGGAGGTGAGCCCCATGTGCACGTAGCGGGAGTCGGTGCCGAGCGCCTCCTCCAGGTTGGTGAGGAACGCGATGACGTCGTGGCGGGTGGTGGCCTCGATCTGGTCGATGCGCTCGGCCGAGACGTGGGCGCGCGCCTTGATGCGCCCCAGCGCGTCCACCGGGATCAGGCCGCGGCGGGCGTAGACCTCGCACACCGCCAGCTCCACGCGGAGCCACGCCTCGTACTTCGCCTCCTGCGTCCAGATCCGCGCCATGTCCGGGCGGGCGTAGCGGGAAATCATCGCGGGTCCTCCTAGGCTCGGAACAGTCCCCGGGGGAAGCGGCGGCGGCTCACCGAGCCGAGGGTCATCAGCGCGAGATGCTCCTCGTCGAGCACGCGGTGGATCAGGGCCTCGACGTCCTCCAGGTGGACCGCGTCGATCGCGGCCAGCATCTCGTCCATCGTCATGAACGTGCCGAACCGCATCTCGTGCCGGGCGAGACGGTTCATCCGGGACGAGGTGGACTCGAGCGACAGCATCAGGCTGCCCTTCAGGTGATCCTTGGACCGCCGCAGCTCGTCCGCGGTGATGCCGTCCTTCTTGAGCCCCCGGACCTCCTTCATCAGCGCGCTCAGGAGCTTGCCCAGACTCGAAGGGTCGGTTCCCGCGTAGACGTAGAACAGCCCGGTGTCCCGATAGCCCTGCTGGCCGGAGTGCACCGAGTAGACCAGCCCCTGGCGCTCGCGGATCTCCTGGAACAGGCGCGAGGACATGCTGCCGCCCAGGATGTCGTTCAGCAGGTACAGCGCGTGCCGCTCCGGCGCCGCGTCGGGCACCCCGGGCAGCCCCATGACCAGGTGCACCTGCTCCAGCGGCTTCTGCACCGCGTGGAGCCCGGGATGGATCACCGGCGGCTGCCACCGGTGCGGATCCGTCGGCTGCTCCCAGCCCTCGAAGGCGGCCGCGAAGAGGTCGGCCACCCGGTCGTGCTCCGCGTTGCCGGCCACCGCCACCACGGTGCGGCCCGGCGCGTACTCGCGCCGGAAGTAGTCGAGGAGGGTGTCCCGCTCGAAGGCCTTCACCACGTCCCACCGGCCCAGGATCGGCCGGCCCAGCGGATGGTCGGCCCAGATCCGCTCCGCGAACAGGTCGTGGATCAGGTCGTCGGGAGTGTCCTCCACCATCTTGATCTCCTGGAGGACCACCGCCTTCTCCTTCTCGATGTCCTCGGGAGCGAAGCGCGGATGGCGGAGGATGTCGGACAGGAGCTCCACCGCGAGCGGCAGGTGCTCGTCGAGCACGCTCACGTAGAAGCAGGTGTGCTCCTTGGCGGTGAAGGCATCCATGTGTCCGCCCACCGAGTCGATGGCGCGGGCGATGTCCTGGGCGGAGCGGGTGGCGGTGCCCTTGAAGACCAGGTGCTCGATCAGGTGGGAGATACCGCCCAGGGCCTCGGGCTCCGCCCGCGAGCCCGTCTCCACCCAGATCCCGACCGCCACCGAGCGCACGTGCGGCATGGTCTCGGTGACGAGGCGAACGCCGTTGGGCAGGGTGCTCTTGCGATGGGGCACTAGGCAGAGCCCCCCGCCGTCCTGCGGCCCGGCACCTAGGACGAGCCTCCCGCGCCGGCGGGCGCGAGCTTGAGCTTCTCCTGCTCGCCGATCTGGGGCTGGTCCCGCAGCGCCGCCTTCCGGGAGAGCCGCATCTTGCCGTTGCCGTCGATCTCGATCACCTTGACCGCCACGATGTCGCCCTCGGAGAGCACGTCGCTCACCGAGCGGATGCGGTTCTCCGCGATCTGCGAGATGTGGAGCAGCCCCTCGCTGCCGGGGATGATCTCCACGAAGGCGCCGAACTCCTTGATCGACTTCACCTTGCCCACGTAGATCCGGTCGAGCTCGGCCTCGCGGCAGATGTCCTGGATGATGCCGATGGCCATCTGGGCCGCCTCCGCGCTCGGGGAGAACACGGTGATCTTGCCGTCGTCCTCCACGTCGATCTTGGCGCCCGTCTTCTCCTGGATGCCCCGGATGACCTTGCCGCCGGGGCCGATGATCTCCCGGATCTTCTCCGGGCGGATCTTGATGGTGAGGAAGCGCGGCGCGTTCGGCGACAGCTCGGCGCGGGGCCCCTTGATGATCTCCGCCATCTTGTTCAGCACGTGCATGCGCGCCTCCCGGGCCTGGGCCAGGGCCTGACGCATGATGTCGATCGACACCCCGCCGATCTTGATGTCCATCTGCAGCGCGGTGATGCCCTTCTGGGTACCCGCGACCTTGAAATCCATGTCACCGTAGTGGTCCTCGGTGCCCATGATGTCGGTGAGGATGCCGACCCTGTCGCCCTCCTTCACCAGCCCCATCGCGATGCCGGCCACCGGCGCCTTGAGCGGCACCCCCGCGTCCATCAACGCCATCGAGGCCCCGCACACGCTCGCCATCGACGAGGAGCCGTTGGACTCCAGGATGTCGGAGACCACCCGGATCGTGTAGGGGAACTCCTCCCGGGTGGGCAGCACCGCCTCCACCGCCCGCTGGGCGAGCGCGCCGTGGCCGATCTCACGCCGGCCCGGCGTGCCGAAGCGCTTCACCTCGCCGGTCGAGAAGGAGGGGAAGTTGTAGTGGAGCATGAAGCGCCGGTAGGTGTTGCCCTCGAACGACTCGATCTTCTGCTCGTCGTCCTTGGTGCCGAGGGTGGCGCTGACCAGGGCCTGGGTCTCGCCGCGCGTGAACAGCGCGGAGCCGTGGGCCCGCGGCAGGTACTCCACCTCGCCCCAGATCGGGCGCACCTCCTTCACGCTGCGGCCGTCGACCCGGATGCCCTTGTCCACGATGAGCCGCCGGACCTCGGCCTTCTCCACCTTCTCGAAGTACTCCCGCACCTTCGCCTTCTGGCTCTCGTCGCCTCCGAGCGCGGAGAAGATTTCCTCGAAGATGGCTTCGAGGGCCTGGGCCCGCGCCTGCTTCTCGTGCACGGACAGGGCCTGGGCGACCTTGGCCGAGGCCAGCTCCTTCACCCGCGCCTCCAGCGCGGGGTCCGCATCGGCGGCGGCGTCGAAGGGCCAGCGCGGCTTGCCGGCCCGGGCCACCAGCTCCTTCTGCACCCGGGTCAGCTCCTTGCAGCGCTCGTGGCCGAAGGCGAGCGCCTCCAGCATCTGCTCCTCGCTGATCTCGCGGCCGCCCGACTCCACCATGAGGATCGCGTCCTCGGTGCCGGCGATCACGAGCTCGAGCGGCGAGGCCGCGAGCTGCTTGTAGGTGGGGTTGGCCACCAGCTTGCCGTCCACCAGGCCCACCCGGACCGCGCCCACCGGGCCCGCGAACGGGATGCCGGAGAGGGCCATCGCGCAGGAGGAGCCCACCATGGCCAGCACGTCCGGGTCGTTGTCGTTGTCGGCCGAGATCACCAGGTTGATGATCTGGATCTCGTTGCGGAAGCCCTTGGGAAAGAGGGGGCGCAGCGGCCGGTCGATCAGCCGGCAGGTCAGCGTCTCCTTCTCGTCCGGGCGTCCCTCGCGCTTGAAGAAGCCGCCGGGGATGCGGCCACCCGCGTAGGCCCGCTCGCGGTACTCCACGGTGAGCGGCAGGAAGTCGCGTCCCTCCAGCGCGGTGCGCGCGGCCACCGCGGTGGATAGGACGACGGTGCCGCCGCAGCGGACCACCACCGAGCCGTCCGCCTGCTTCGCGACCTTGCCGGTCTCGATCGACAGCGTGGCGTCGTTGATCTGGATTTGCACGGAATGAGGTGTCATACAGTCTGCGTCCTCCGACGATGTGGGCGACTGGAATGGCGGCCGGCGTGGGCCGCGGCACTGGCGACGGCTACGAGGGCGGGCTTGGTGGGCCGGGCGAGTCGGGGACCGATCCGATCGGGTTCCGCGGTCACTTGCGAAGCCCGAGCTTTTCCGTGACGGCTCGGTAGCGCTCCGTATCCTTCTTCCGCAGGTACTCGAGCAGGCCGCGGCGCTTGCCGATCAGCATCAACAGGCCGCGACGCGAGTGATGGTCCTTCTGGTGGGCCTTGAAGTGGTCGGTGAGCCCGTTGATCCGCTCCGACAGGAGCGCGATCTGCACCTCGGGCGATCCGGTGTCGCCCTCGTGCACCTTGAACTGCTCGATCAGGCTCTTCTTTTTCTCCTGGGACAGCCGCATACGGATATCCTCCCGGGGGTTCCCCCCCCAATCGCCACGCCCCCAGAGCCCCGCCTGCGGCTCCGTCGGGACGGGTTCGTGAATTGCTCAAACCCGCGTCAAGACAGACCGGAGTGTACCATGCGCCCTCCCGCCCTTCAACCGACGACGGCCCGCAGTCGCCGTCTGGCTTCCTCCATGTCGGCAAAGACCTGGGCCTTGAGGGCGTCCACCCCGGGGAACTTCTTCTCCGGCCGGATGCGGACCAGGAGCTCGAGCGTGAGGGGCCGGTCGTAGAGATCGCCCGAGAAGTCGAACAGGTAGGCCTCGATCCAGTACTGGGACTCGTCGAAGGTCGGCCGGTACCCGATGTTCACCACCGCATCCGCGGTGCCGCCGTCGAACCGCGCGCGGGCCGCGTAGACCCCGGCGGCCAGCACCAGCGGGCGGTCCGGCCGGAGGTTCGCGGTGGGAAAGCCGAGCGTCCGACCGCGGCCGGCCCCGCGCTGCACGATGCCGGAGACCGAGTACGGCCGGCCGAGGAGCGCGCGGGCCAGCGCCACGTCACCCTCCTTGAGAGCCTCGCGGATGGTGCTGGACGACACGGTGAGCCCGTCGACCTGCAGCGGGGGCAGCACGTGAGTCACGAACCCGCGCCGCGCGCCCAGGTCGACCAGCAGCGCCGCGGTGCCGCGGGCGCCCGCCCCGAACGTGTGGTTGAAGCCCACCACGACCTCCCGCACGCCCAGCGTGCCGACCAGCACCTGGCCCACGAAGGCCTCCGGCTCCATGCGGGAGAGCTCGCGGGTGAACGGGATGACCAGCGTGGCGTCGATGCCGCGCTCCGCGATGCGGGCCAGGTTCTCGTCGAGGGTGGCGATGGGCGGCGGCGCCTGCTCCGGCCGGAGCACCGCGACCGGATGCGGATCGAAGGTCGTGGCCACCGCGGAGACGCCGAGTGCGCGGGCCCGCGACACCGCGGTGTCGAGGATCTTGGCGTGGGCGAGATGGATCCCGTCGAAGGCCCCGAGCGCGGCCACCGACGGCCGCAGCTCAGGCGGGAAGGACGGGAGACCCTTGAGGATCCGCATGGAGCAATCGTTCGGGCTTCACCCGATCGCCGAGCCCGCGCCCGACCCCGAGCAGCCGCCCGCCGGGGGCGTAGACGCGGAGCCAGCCCGTCGCGCGGCCGCCCGCGGCCACCGCCTGCCCGTGGGCGAACGCGCGCGCGCCGTCGGCGTCCAGGTGCACCGCGGGCATGCCGGCGAGGGCGGAATCGGGCGGCTGCAGGCGCGCCCACAGCGGGGCGGCGGCGCGCGCCATGCGCACCTCCTCCCACGGCACCGCCGACTCGAGCGCGTAGGGCCCCACTCGCGTGCGGACCAGCCCGGCCAGCGCGGCGCCGCAGCCGAGCGCCGCGCCCAGGTCCGCGGCGAGGGTGCGCACGTAGGTCCCCTTCCCGCAGCGGACGTGGAGCACGAAGTCGGGCAGGCTCACCGAGACGAGGCGGAGGGCGTGCACGGTCACCTCGCGCGGCTCCCGCTCGACCTCCACGCCCTCGCGGGCCAGCTCGTAGAGCCGCTTGCCGCCGCGCCGCAGCGCCGAGAACATGGGCGGCACCTGGCGGATCCGGCCCACGAACCGAGGCAGCGCGGCCTCGATGGCCGACGCGTCGAGCGGCGGCACCGGGCGGGTCTCGATCACCGCGCCGGAGAGGTCCTGGCTCTCGGTGATCACCCCGAGACGCACCGTCGCGACGTACTCCTTGTCCAGGTCCACCAGGTAGGGCGTGAGCTTGGTGGCCTCGCCGATCAGGATCGGCAGGAGCCCGGTGGCGGCGGGATCCAGGGTGCCGCCGTGGCCGATGCGCGGCGCGCGCAGGATGCGGCGCAGGTGCGCCACCACCTGGAACGATGTGACGCCGGGGCCCTTCTCGACGGGAAGGACGCCGGCGCGCCCGCGCTCGCTCACGAGGAGGAGCCGTCGAGCGCCTGGCGCACCGCGGCCAGCACCGCCTCGCGGGCCGCGGGGAGCGGCCCCGGCAGCGTGCAGCCCGCCGCGTTCTCGTGCCCGCCGCCGCCGAAGCGGTGCGCGATGCGGTTGACCGGCACGTCGCCCTTGCCGCGCAGGCTCGCCTTGACCTTGCCGTCCGCCTCCGCGCGCAGCAGCACCGCCACCCGCACCCCCGCGATCGATCGCGGGTAGGTCACGAGGTCCTCGGCGGCCATGAACGCCTCGGAGGCCATGCCCTCGGGCACGGTGAGCGTCGCCACCCGGCCGTCTTCGCTGACCTCCACGCGCTCCAGCAGCCGCCCCAGGGTGGGCAGCGCGTCCTTCGGCCGTCGCTGATAGAGGTGATCCGTGACGAGCGCCGGCTGCGCCCCGGCCGCGGTGAGGGCCGCCGCGATGCGGAACGTGCGCGGGGTGGTGTTCGAGTAGCGGAACGAGCCGGTGTCGGTGTGGATCGCGGTGTAGAGACCGAGGGCCACGTCCGGGCCGATCGGCCAGCCCAGCGCGGTGATCAGGTCGTGGATCATCTCCCCGGTGGCGGCCGCGGAGGAGTCGATCCAGTTGATCGTTCCGTAGCGGCGGTTGTCCGGATGGTGATCGATGTTGATCACCTGGCTCTCCGGCCCCCGCACCCCGGCCATCAGCCCCTCGGTCCGCCCGTCGTTCGGGCAGTCGGTGAGCACGATGGTGTCGAAGCGCCGCGGCGCGCTCCGCCAGACCTGCCAGCGGTCGCTGCCCGGGATGAACGCGAGCACCTCGGGCACCGGATCCGGACCTGCGTAGCTCACCGACCAGCCCGCCTTCTCCATGGCGAGGCCCAGGCCGAAGAGCGTGCCCAGCACGTCCCCGTCGGGATGGACGTGGCCCAGCATGAGGGCGCTGCCCCGCGGGCGCCGGAGGGCGTCCAGCAGCGCCGCGGGCGGCTCGACGGACAGGACGGTGACGGGGGAGGCGGCGGGGGCGCTCACGTCAGTCGGAATCCGGGGCGTGCGAGCCCCGCGCCTTGAGCTCGGCGAGCAGGGACTGGATGTGCGCGGCGTGCTCCATCGAGCGATCCGGCCGGAAGAGCAGCTCGGGCGTCGTGCGGAGGTCGAGGTGCCGGCGCAGCCAGCTCCACACGAAGCCGCGCGCGCTCTCCAGGGCCTTGAACGAGGCGGTCCACTGCGCCTCCGGACCCAGCACCGAGACGTAGACCTTGGCGTGCTTGAGGTCCGGGCTCGTGTCGACCTCGGTGATGGTGACGAAGCCGAGACGCGGATCCTTGAGCTGACGCTGGACGAGCATCGAGATCTCTTCCTTGATCAGCTGGTTGACCCGCTCGAGTCGCTTGGTCTGCATCGGTTGTCCGCTCTCACAACACCTCCACGTGGACGTCGGTGACCCAGCCGTCGACGTGATCCTCGATGTAGTCCATGGCCTTCGAGATCACCTCGTTGGCGTGGCGGGAGTCGCCGGACACGCAGGCCAGCGCGAGGGTCGCGCGCTGCCAGACGTCGTGGTGGTCCACCTCCGCGACCGAGATCTCGAAGCGCCGCCGCAGGGTGTCCTTGAGGCCCTTGAGGGCGTGCCGCTTGCCCTTGAGCGAGCCGACATCCGGCAGGTGCAGCTCGACGGTGCCGACCGCCACGCGCGCGCCCGCCACTGGTCCGGCGCCCCTACAACGTGCGGGCGACCTCTTCGGTGGTGAACGCCTCGATCACGTCGTTGGGCGCCACCCCCTTGATGCCTTCGATGCCGATGCCGCACTCGAGGCCCTGCAGCACCTCGCGCACGTCGTCCTTGAACCGCTTGAGCGAGGTGATGCTCGACTCGCCCAGCACGGTGTCGCCGCGCTTGATGCGGGCCTTCGCCCCGCGCACGATCTTGCCCTCGGTGACCGCGGAGCCGTAGATCGTGCCCACCTTGGAGATCGGGAACAGCTGGCGGACCTGGGCCCGCCCCAGGATCACCTCGCGGATCTCGGGGGCCAGCATGCCGGACAGGGCCGCCTTCACGTCGTTGATCGCGTCGTAGATGACGTTGTAGCTGCGCATGTCGACGCCGTTGGCCTGGGCCTGGCTGGCCGCCTTGGGATCCGCCTTCACGTTGAAGCCCAGCACGATGGCGTTGGAGGCGGAGGCCAGCATCACGTCGGACTCGGTCACCGCTCCGACCGAGCTGTGGATGACCTTGAGCTTCACCTCGTCGGTGGAGAGCCGCTCGAGCGACTCGGTCAGGGCCTCCACCGAGCCCTGCACGTCGGCCTTGATCACGAGGCGGAGCTCCTTCACCTCGCCCGCCGCGATCTGGTTGTGCAGGTCTTCCAGGGTGACCCGCGCCGCGCTCTTGCCCTTCAGGCGGTCCCGCTCGCTGCGCACGGTGGCGATCTGCCGCGCCTTGCGCTCGTCCGAGACCACCAGCAGGGTGTCGCCCGCCTGCGGCACGCCGGAGAGGCCCAGGATCTCCACCGGGTCCGACGGGCCCGCGCTCGTCACCTTCTTGCCGCGGTCGTTGAACATCGCGCGCACGCGGCCCGAGTGCGAGCCCACCACCACCGCGTCGCCCTCCTTCAGCGTGCCCGACTGGATGAGCGCGGTGGCCACCGGGCCGCGCCCGCGGTCGAGCCGGCCCTCCACGATGACGCCCCGGCCGGCCCGCGCGGGATTGGCGCGCAGCTCGAGGATCTCCGCCTGCAGCGCGGTCATCTCGAGCAGCTGCGGGATGCCGTCCCCTCGCTTGGCCGAGGTGTGGATGAAGATGGTCTGGCCGCCCCACTCCTCCGGCACGAGGCCGTGGTTGGCCAGCTCGCGCTTGACCCGATCCGGCTCGGCGCCGGGCTTGTCGATCTTGTTCACCGCCACCAGGATCGGCACGTTGGCGGCCCGGGCGTGGTTGATGGCCTCGACGGTCTGGGGCATCACCCCATCGTCGGCCGCGACCACGAGGATCACCATGTCGGTGGCCTGGGCGCCGCGGGCGCGCATGGCCGTGAAGGCCTCGTGGCCCGGGGTGTCGAGGAACGTGACCTTGCCGTGGCTCGTCTCGACCTGGTACGCCCCGATGTGCTGGGTGATGCCGCCGTGCTCGCGCTCCGCGACCTTGGTGGCGCGGATGGCGTCCAGCAGCGACGTCTTGCCGTGGTCGACGTGGCCCATGACCGTGACCACCGGCGGCCGCGGCCGCAGCTGCGAGGGATCGGACTCCTCTTCCTCGAGCACCTCGCCCTCGAGCGAGCGCACCTCCACGTCGAAGTGGAACTTGTCCGCGACGAGCTTGGCCGCGGTCGGATCGAGCACCTCGTTCACGGTGGCCATCACGCCCAGCTCGAGCAGGGCCTTGATGACCTCGGTGCTCTTGCGGCGCATGGCGGCCGCCAGCTCACCGACCGTCACCGACTCCGGCAGCTTGATCAGCTCGCGCTTGATCTCCTGCGGCGGCTCGGGCGCGGCCGGCGCCGGGGCCGGACGGGCCGGGGCAGCAGGTGCGGCCGGGGGCGCGGGCGCCGCGGCGGCGGCCGGCCGCGCCGGGACCGGCGGCGCCGCGGGCCGCGTCGGCGCGGCCGGCCGCGCGGGCGGAGCGGGCGGCGCGGCCGGACGCGCGGGCGGGGCCGGCGGCGCGGCGGGCCGGCGCGAGATCGGCGGCGCCGCCGGGGTTGCGGCGGCCGGGCGCACGACGGCCGGCGCGGGAGGTGGCGCGGGGAAGGGGCGCGGCGGCGCCGCGGGAGCGGCGGCCGCCGGCGCGATGCTGGGCGCAGGCGTGGGGGCCGGAGGCGCCGGGGCCGCAGGTGCCGGCGCGGCAGGCGCCGGCGCAGCGGGTGCCGCCGGAGCCGCGGCCGCGGGCGGCTCGGCGGGGGCGGGAGTCGGCGCCGGGCGGAAGATCGTGGCCGCGGGCTTCGCCACCTCGGGCGACGGGCTCGGCGGCAGCTGCACCACGCCGGCCGGCTCCTCCGTCGCAACCTTGGCCTTCTTGCCGCGCGCAGGGGCGCCCGCCGCCTTCTTCCGCGGCGCGGGTGTCTGTCCCTCCGCGGCCTTCGGCCTGGGCGCCCGCTTGGGCTTCGCCTCGGGCGGCAGCTCGCGGCCGCGCCCGAGCTTCACCCGCAGCTCGTTGGCGACCCCGGAGAGGAGCGGACTCATGGCCCGCATGCCCTTGTGGCCCATGCCCTCGAGCGCCACGATCAGATCCTTGCTGGTGACGCCCAGCTCCTTCGCCAGGTCGATGACCTTCACCCGTCCTGCCACGCGCGATTACCTCCCCTTCCAGCTCGCCACGATCACTGCCGCACTCTCCCGCGGCGGCCGGCTCGATTGCCGGAACGCATGTCCGAGTCGGCCCGCCTGGAGCGCCTTCTCCACGCACTCGGGGACAGGGCACACATACGCGCCCCGTCCCCCTGCATCGCCTTCATGATCCACCCTGACCTGCCCGCTGTCATCCCGGACCAGGCGGATCAGGTCCTCCTTGAGCCGCGCGGTCCGGCACCCGATGCACGTCCGCTGCGGTCGGGCCTGCCCCCGGCTCAGTGCTCGAGCGGGCTCGGCTCGATCTCCGACCCCCCGCCGTCTCCTTCGTGCTGGAGCGTGCCCTCCGCGGACGGCTCCGGGGCCGGATGCTCGGCCATCCACGCGGTGGCGGCGGCCAGGATCGAGGTCGCCTTGGTCTCTCCCACTCCGGGCAGCGCCTGCAGCGCGGGGAGACCCGCGGCCACGATGCGGGCCGGCGAGTGGAGCCCCACCTCCACCAGCTTGTCCACCAGCTGCGGGCCGACGCCGGGCAGCCGCCCGAGGCTCTCCCGGCCCTCGGTCCGCTCCTCCTCCTCGCGCCGGCGCTCCTCCTCGACCTCGCTCTCGCTCTTGATGTCGACGCGGAAGCCGGTGAGCTTCGCGGCCAGCCGCGCGTTCTGCCCCTTCTTGCCGATGGCGAGCGAGAGCTGGTTGTCCGGCACCACCACCAGCACCGAGCGTTGCTCGTCGCCCTCCGCCCCCTCCGGCCGCTCCTCCACCGTGACCGAGGAGACCTTGGCGGGAGACAGCGCGCGGGCCACGAACACCGCGGGATCCGGCGACCACTCCACGATGTCGATCTTCTCGCCCCGCAGCTCCCGGCTGATCACCTGGATGCGCGTGCCGCGCAGCCCCACGCAGGCCCCGATCGGATCGACGTCGCGCCGGGTGGACGCCACCGCGACCTTGGCCCGCTCGCCGGGCTCCCGGGCCGCGCCCTTCACCAGCACGATGCCCTCCGCGATCTCCGGGATCTCGCTCTCGAAGAGGCGCACCAGGAAGCCGGGGTGCGTGCGCGACAGCAGGATCTGGGGCCCCTTGGCGGTCTTCTTGACCTCCAGCATGTAGGCCCGCACCCGATCGCCGGGATTGTAGCGCTCCCCCGGCAGCTGCTCCCGCTCGGTGATCACCGCCTCCGCCTTGCCCAGCTCCACGATCACGTTGCGCTTCTCGATGCGGTGCACCGCGCCCCGCACGATCTTGCCCTCGCGGTCGATGAACTCCGCGTAGACCGCGTCGCGCTCGGCGTCGCGCACCCGCTGGAGGATCACCTGCTTGGCGGTCTGGGCCGCGATGCGCCCGAACTCCTGGGGGGCCAGCTCCTGCTCGATCTCGTCGTCCATCTGCACGTCGGGGTTCAGCCGGCGAGCCTGCTCGAGCGTGATCTCGAGCTTGGGATCGGTCACCGACGCGACCACCTTCTTGCGCGCGAACACCCGGAGCGCCCCGGTCTGCCGGTCGATCTGCATGCGGACGTTGTCGGCCGCGCCCATGGTCTTCTTGGACGCGGACAGCAGGGCAGACTCCAGCGCCTCGAAAAGGACCTCCTTGCCGATCCCCTTCTCTCGCCCGATCTGCTCGATGACGAAGATCAAGTCCTTGTTCATCATCACTTGGTCCGCCCGAAGGCCGGCAGCTGGAGCCGCGCCTTCGACACCAGCCGCCGCGGCACCTCGCGCCGCGTTCCGACCTCTTCCTCCAGCACCAGCGCCGTCGAGGATACCTCCACCAGCCGCCCCGCGAACTCGGTCCGGCCGTCGAGCGGCTCGCGCACCCAGCAGTGCACCTCCCGCCCGATGGCCCAGCGCAGCTCGCGGTCCTTCTTCAGCACCCGGTCGAGGCCGGGCGAGGACACCTCGAGGTCGTAGGAGGGCTCGATCAGGCCGGACACGTCCAGCACGTCGCCCGCCTCGCGGCTGAACGCCTGGCAGTCCTGGATGCCGACGCCGCCCGGCTTGTCCACGTAGAAGCGCAGCACCCAGCGGCGGCCCTCACGGCGCCACTCGGTATCGACGAGGTCGAGGCCATGCGCGGCGAGCACCGGCGCCACGACCGCTTCGATCTGGTCGAGCCACTGTGCATCGTCCACCATGCCGTCCCCCAGAAAAAAAAGTGGGCGACAGGGCCCACTTTTTTCAGGACTTTAGCACACGGATCCGACCCCCGCAAGGGGACCGGACCGCGGGGGCGCTATGAAATGGTTTGCGCCATCGCCCGGATGACCTCGACGACCTCGGCCCGGGGCACGCGACGCTCCTCGCGGGTGGCGCGAGCACGCACCTCCACCACCCCCTCCCTCGCCAGCGCGTTGCCGATCGTCACCCGGATGGGGATGCCGAGCAGATCGGCGTCCTTGAACTTCACCCCGGCCCGCTCCTCCCGGTCGTCCATCAGCACGCTGAAGCCGGCGGCGCCCAGCGCCTCGTACAGTCCCTCCGCCGCGGTCATCTGGCCGGCGTCCTTGGTGGAGACCGGGACCAGGTGGACGTGGAAGGGGGCGATGGCCCACGGCCAGATGATGCCGTCGGCGTCGTGACGCTGCTCCACCGCCGCGGCCGCGATGCGCGCGGGGCCGATGCCGTAGGAGCCCATGACGATCGGGTGCGCCTGCCCGCGCTCGTCCAGGTAGGTGGCCCCGAGCGGCACCGAGTACTTGGTGCCCAGCTTGAAGATGTTGCCGATCTCGATCACCCGCTCGATCCGCAGCGCCTTGCCGCAGGTGGGACAGCCCTCCCCCGCGAGCGCGACCTGCAGGTCCGCCCACTCGCAGGCGAAGTCCTGGCCGGGCGTCACCCCGGTGGTGTGGAAGCCGTCCCGATTGGCCCCGACCACGTAGCGCCCCTGGCGCAGCGACTCGTCGGCGATGATCCGTACCCCGCGCGCGCCGAGGGGCCCGACCGAGCCGGGCGCCGCGCCGAGATGCTTCGTGACCTCGTCGGGATGGGCCGGCCGCGCCTCCGCCCTGAGTGCCCGCGCGAGCTTGCGCTCGTGCAGCGCGTGGTCCCCCCGCACCAGGGCCAGCACCGGTCCGTCGGGGCCGATGAAGACCAGGGTCTTGATGGTGCCCGCGGGATCGACCTTCAGCTGGGCCGAGACCTCCGCGATGGTGCGGGCGTGGGGCGTCGCCACCTCCGATCTCGGTCCGTCGAAGGCGGGGGGCGGGTCGGGTACCCCGCGGGCCAGCTCCACGTTGGCCGCGTAGCCGCAGGCGTCGCACAGGGCCACCTCGTCCTCGCCCGCCGCGCTGGGCGCCATGAACTCGTGCGAGCCCGAGCCGCCCATCATGCCGGGGTCCGACTGCACCACCACGTACCGGACCCCGCACCGATCGAAGATCCGGCAGTAGGCCTCCTTGTGGGCGTCGTAGGAGACCTCGAGGGCCGCGTGGTCCGGATCGAGCGTGTACGAGTCCTTCATGAGGAACTCGCGCGTGCGCAGCACGCCCGAGCGGGGCCGCGCCTCGTCCCGCTCCTTCGTCTGGATCTGGTACCAGATCTGGGGCAGATCGCGATACGAGCGGATCTCGCGCGCGGCCAGCCAGGCGATGACCTCCTCGTGGGTCATGCCCAGGCACATGTCCCGGCCGTTGCGGTCCTTCAACCGGAACATCTCGCCGCCGATCGCGTCCCACCGCCCCGACTGCTGCCAGATCTCGGCCGGGTGCAGCACCGGCATCTCGATCTCCTGGCCCCCGATCCGGTTCATCTCTTCCCGGATGATGGCGTTGATCTTCTCGATCACCCGGAGGCCGAGCGGCAGGTAGACGTAGATGCCCGCCGCGAGCTGCCGCACCAGGCCCGCGCGCACCATCAGCCGGTGGCTGATGGCCTCGGCATCCGCGGGATCGTCTCGGAGCGTCGGGATGAGCGACCGGGTCCAGCGCATGGACGCCTACGTGCTCTCCTTGACCTTGTTGGCGCCCTTCACGCCCGGATCGTAGATCAGACGCTTGACCGGCACCCCGTTCAGGATGTGGGACTCGAGGATCTCGGGCAGATCGCTCTCCTGCACGCCGGCGTACCAGACGTTCTCGGGATACACCACGATCATGGGACCGTGCCCGCACTGCGAGAAGCAGCCCGCCTTGTTGATGCGGACCTCGACGTGCCGGCCCGCGCTGGCGACCCCGGCGCGGAGGGTCTTCACGTACTTCTCGACGTCACCCTGGACCGGGCAGCGGTCCCCCACCGTGCACACGAAGACGTGGCGCTCGTACTGTCCCATCAGAAGAATCCGATCCGTTTGAAGTCGTTGTAGAACGCGAACACCATGAGCAGCATGAGGAGCGCGAAGCCGACCTGCTGCGCCACCTCCCGCTTGCGCACGGACAAGGGCCGGCCCAGGACTGCCTCGCACGCGAAGAAGAGCAGGTGCCCGCCGTCCAGCATGGGCACCGGCAGCAGGTTCAGCAGGAACAGGTTGACGCTGATCACCGCGGTGAACAACGCCAGGCTCGAGAGGCCCTGCTTGGCCTGCTCGCCCGCCATCGTGGCGATCTGGATCGGCCCGCCGATGCTGTTGGACGGGATCTGCCGGCTGGCCCACTTGTAGAGGCCGATGGCGGTCTTGGCGGTGACGTCCCCCGCCCACGCCGCCCCCTCCCAGAGCGCGGTGAGGGGGTTCGATCGCACCATCAGCGACGTCCCGCCCGGCCGGATCCCCACGAGCCCGACCTCCACCTCCCTGCCGTCGGGGCCCGGGATCTTGCCCTTCCTGGGGGTCACCGTCACCGTGAGGGTCCGGTCGTCGCGCTTGATCTCGAGCCGGGTGGGCTGCCCCGCGCGCTGGTGGATCTTCTCGGCGAGGTCGTCCCAGGACACGACCGCCTGCCCCTCCAGGGCGACCACGGTGTCCCCCGACTTCAAGCCGGCCTGATCGGCGGGATCACCCGCGACGGTGTCCCCGATGGTGGCCGGGATGTACGGGCTCGCCCCGATCTCCCACACGGTCTGCTCGTCGCCGAAGATATCGCGCCGCTTCCCCTGCGTGGGCGTGACGTCGACGGTGCGCTCCCCCGCAGGCCCCTGCACCACCACCTTCAGCGGGCGGGCGCCTGCGGCCTGCACCACCCGGGCCACGTCCTCCCAGTAGGCGACCGCGCTGCCGTCGATCGAGACGATGCGGTCGCCGGTGACGAGCCCGGCCTGCGCGGCGGGGCTGCCCTCGACCACCCGCCCCACCTGCGCGGGGGCCACCGGGCGGCCGACCAGCGTGAACATCAGGGCGGCGATCACCACCGCGAGGATGAAGTTCATGGCGGGCCCCGCGAACACGATCAGGAAGCGGGCGCCCAGCGACTTGCCGTTGAAGGCCTTGCGCGGGTCGATCGCGCCGCTCCTGCCGCCCTCGAGCGGGTTCTCGTCGTCACCCATCATCTTCACGTAGCCGCCCATGGGGATGGCGGAGATGCAGTACTCGGTCTCCTTGCCGCGGAAGCGCCACAGCACCGGGCCGAACCCGATCGAGAAGCGCTCCACTCCCACCCCGGCCAGCCGGGCCATGAGGAAGTGGCCGAGCTCGTGCACGACGATGAGCACGCCCAGCACCACCACGAACGATACGAGCATCTGTACGGTTGCCACCGACGCCTCCTATTTCACCGCCGCGCCCACGCCGCCCGGCAACCACTCCCGCACGAGGGCCCGCGTCCGGGTATCGACGTCCACGCAGGTGTCGATCCCGTCGAGCGCCCGCGCGGGGATCCGCGCCAGCGCCTCCGCGATGAGCTCCGGAATCTGGGTGAAGCGGATCCGGTTGTCCAGGAACGCGGCCACCGCGACCTCGTTGGCCGCGTTGAGGACGACCGGGGCACAGCCACCCTCGAGCAGCGCCCGTCGCGCGAGGGCCAGACACGGGAACCGCTCGACGTCCGGCTCCTCGAACGTGAGCGCGCCGACCCGGGTGAGATCGAGGCGATCGGCCGGGCACGGCAGGCGCCGCGGATAGGTGAGCGCGTAGAGGATCGGGATGCCCATGTCGGGCACGCCGAGCTGGGCGATCACCGAGCCGTCCACGTACTCCACCATCGAGTGGATCACCGACTGCGGGTGGACCACCACCTGCACCTGCTCCGGGGCCACGTCGAAGAGCCAGCGCGCCTCGATGACCTCGAGCCCCTTGTTCATGAGGGTCGCCGAGTCCACCGTGATCTTGGCCCCCATCCGCCAGGTGGGATGGTTGAGCGCCTCCGCCACCGTGACCCGGGCCAGGTCCGACGCCTTCATGGTCCGGAACGGCCCGCCGGAGGCGGTGAGCAGGATGCGGCGGACCTCGGCGCGGTTGTGGCCCTCGAGGCACTGGAAGATCGCGCTGTGCTCGGAGTCGACCGGCAGCAGGGGCACCCCGCGCTCGCGGGCCGCCGCGGTCATCAGGCTGCCCGCCATGACCAGCGTCTCCTTGTTGGCGAGCGCGATGGCCTTGCCGCTCTGGATGGCCGCCATGGTCGGCAGCAGGCCCGCGCCGCCCACGATGGCGGACAGCACCACGTCGGCCTGCCCCTCGCGCGCGAGCGTCACCAGGCCGTCGGGGCCGGCCAGCAGCTCGGGGCGCGGCGCCGCCAGCGCGCGCGCCACCGCGTCGAGCGCGTCCGGGTCGGACAGCGCGAGCACGCGCGGCCGGTGGCGGCGGCACAGCTCGGCGACCAGCGCCGGGTCGGAGCCGCGCGCGGCGATGCCCTCCAGCTGGAAGTCGTCGGGAAAGTGCTCGACCAGCTCGAGGGTCCGTCGTCCGACGGAGCCGGTGACTCCCAGCACGGTCAGCCGCTTCATGCGCCCAGGAACCTCGCGTAGGTGGCGTAGTAGAACAGCACCGGGGTGTTGACCAGGAGGCTGTCGATGCGATCCAGCACGCCGCCGTGCCCCGGGATCAGGTGGCCGGTATCCTTGGTGCCCACGCTGCGCTTGATCGCGGACTCGATCAGGTCTCCCGCCTGGCCGGCCAGGCCCAGGATCAGCCCCGCGACCAGCGCGCTGTGCACGGGCAATTCGGGGAAGAACCACGCCTGCGCGGCCAGCGCGGTCAGCGGCGAGACCGCCAGCTGGGCCACCGCGCCCTCCACCGTCTTGCGAGGGCTGACGACGGGCGCGAGCTTGTGCCGCCCGAGCGTGGAGCCCACCAGGTAGGCGGCGGTCTCGCCGAGCCACGTGACGAAGACCAGGAGCAGGATCCACGAGACCCCGTGCTCCAGATCGCGCAGCCAGAAGGCGTAGCCGAGCAGCCAGTTCACGTAGCAGACCCCGAACAGGGTGACCGCCACCGGCTCCCACCCCGCGCGCTGCGCCACGTCACCTCCCAGCAGACCGCGGACGAGGATCGCCAGGATCACCGCCGTGAACGCCACGCGCTCCGAGATCGGCAGCGCGAAGCTGGCGGTGAGCGCGGCCCCACCCACGAGACCCAGCCACCGGTACGTGCGCACGCCCGCCTGGGTGAACATGCCGGTGAACTCCCACTGGCCGAGCGCCCCCACCAGCACCATGACCGTGCCGAAGAGCCACACCGGGCCGGCCATCACCATCCACAGGAACAGCGGCAGCAGCACGAGCGTGCTGAGCAGGCGCCGCGCGAGCGAGGCAAACCGGGACGGCATCGCGGTCTCCACCGGGCGGGGCACCGGAACGCCGTCCGCCCGCGGCATCACACGCTCCCGAAACGGCGGTTCCGTTGCTGGAAGTCGGCGACCGCGAGGCAGAACTCACGCGCCCCGAAGTCGGGCCACAGGGTCGAGGTCACCCACAGCTCGGTGTAGGCGATCTGCCACAGGAGGAAGTTCGACACGCGAAGCTCGCCGCTGGTGCGGATGAGCAGGTCGGGATCCGGGATCCCGCCGGTGTAGAGCGCGCGCGCCACCCGGACCTCGTCGATGTCCTCGGGCCGCAGCGCGCCCCGCGCGACATCCCGCGCGAGGCTCCGTACCGCGTCGACCAGCTCGTCGCGGCCGCCGTAGTTGAAGGCCATGAGCAGGGTCAGGCCGGTGTTGCCGGCGGTGGTGTCGGTGAGGCGCCGGAGGCCCTCCGCCACGCGCGGCGGCACCCCCTCCGGCCGCCCGATGGCCCGGAAGCGCACGCGGCGCTCCATGAGCTCCGGCAGCTCGCGCTCGATCGAACGCTCGAGCAGGGTCATCAGGGTGGACACCTCCTGGTGCGGGCGCCGCCAGTTCTCGGAGGAGAAGGCGTAGAGGGTGAGGAACTGCACGCCCAGCTCCCCCGCGGTGCGGACGACGTCCCGCACCGCCTTCACGCCCTCGCTGTGGCCGGCCACCCGGGGCAGGCCGCGACGCGTGGCCCAGCGGCCGTTGCCGTCCATGATCACCGCGACGTGGCGCGGGACCGGTCGGGCGAGGATGCGTCGCTTGAGATCGTCCTCCGCCAGCGTGGACAGTTCCGCCACCGACACCGACGCCCCCGCCTTCGCCGCCATATCCGACGATGTTACGTGACGGGCTGAATGTTTGCCAGCAAAAAGGCCGAAATACAGGCGAAAAGCTTCACGGCGAGGGCTTAGGAACGGGTCGGCGGCCGAACGCCGGGGCCGCGCGGTACGATAGCCGCCCCTGAACGCCGCGGGCCGCGCGCGTCGCTGTGCAATGCTGGGTGCCCTCGCCGCGCTGCTCGGCCCGCGCGTGGTCGACGCCCAGCCGTCGAAGTCCGCCCGCGTCGGAGTGCTCGCGTCGAGCACCGAGGCGAACTTCGGCCCGAGCGTCACCGGGCTCGTGTCGAACCTGGCCCGGCCGGGCGGCAACGTCACCGGTGTCTCGGGCTTCTCGCCGGAGCCCGGCGGCAAGCGCCTGGAGTTGCTACGGGAGATCATCCCGCGGGTGGAGCGGATCGGCGTGTTGCTCAACCGGGCGAACGCGGCCACCGCGCCCGTCCTCCGGGCCGCGGAGGCGGCGGCCCGGCAGACGCGGATGCGCCTGCAGGTCGTGGACGTCCCGCAGCTGTCCGAGCTGCCGGCGGCGTTCGAGGCGCTCACCCGGGCGCGTAGCGAGGCCCTCTTGCTCGTGGCCGACCCGCGGCTGTTCGGCGGCACGCGCCGCATCGTCGAGCTGGCGGCGCGCCACCGCACGCCCGCCGTCTCCGAGACGGCCCGCTTCGCCGAGCGCGGCGGGCTCGTCTCCTGCGGCCCGCTGGCGCAGGAACGATTCCACCAGATGGCCGTCTACGTGGACCGCACCCTGCGCGGCAGCCGGCCCGGGGAGCTTCCCTTCGAGCGGCCCCGGACGTTCGAGTCCGTGCCGAACCTCGAGGCGGCGCGCGCCCTCGGTTTGGAGATCCCTTCGCCCCTGCGTCTGCGCGCCGACCGCGTGATCGAGTAGAGTCACGGCGGCGGCGGAGGCGCTCGGGTCGGCCTAGACGGTGAGGATCTCCTGCTCCTTCTTCTTGGTCACCTCGTCGATGCGGGCGGTGAAGCGGTCGGTGGTCTTCTGGATCTGATCGTGGGCGCGCCGCTCCTCGTCCTCGGAGATCTTCTTCTCCTTGGCGAGCGCCTTGAGCTTGTCGTTCGCCTCGCGGCGGAGGTTCCGGATCGAGACCCGCGCGTCCTCGGCCAGCTTGCCGACCGCCTTGGCCAGCTGCTTGCGGCGCTCCTCGGTGAGGGTCGGCATGGTGAGGCGGATGACCTTGCCGTCGTTGCTGGGGGTGATGCCGATGTCCGACTTCACGATGCCCTTCTCGATCTCCTTCAGCAGGGAGGCGTCCCACGGCTGGATCACGATGGTGCGCGGATCGGGCACCGACACCGAGGCCACCTGGTTGATCGGCGTCATGTTCCCGTAGGCCTCGACGCGCACGGTGTCGAGCAGCGCCGCGTTGGCGCGCCCGGTGCGCACCGCCGCGAACTCGCGGGTCAGCACGTCGATCACCTGCTGCATGCGGGTCTCGAGATCCTTCTGCACCGCTTGCTGGTTCATGGTCTACCCCCTCGGCGCCGCGTCGGCGGAGACCACCGAGCCGACCGGCTCACCCGTCACGATCCGTCGGATGTTCCCCTTGCGCGTGAGGTCGAACACGACGATGGGAAGCTTGTTGTCCATGCAGAGCGAGATCGCGGTGGTGTCCATCACCTGCAGGCCCCGGTTCAGCACCTCGATGTAGCCGACGCGGGGCAGCCGCACCGCGCTGTTGTCCTTGGTCGGATCCGCGGTGTAGATGCCGTCCACCTTGGTGGCCTTCAGGATCGCCTCGGCTCCGATCTCCACCGCGCGCAGGGCCCCCGCGGTATCGGTGGTGAAGAAGGGATTCCCGGTGCCGGCCGCGAACACCACGACCCGGCCCTTCTCCAGGTGCCGGATGGCCCGGCGGCGGATGTACGGCTCCGCGACCGCGCGCATCTCGATCGCGGACAGCACCCGCGTGGGCACCCCCGCCTTCTCGATGGAATCCTGCAGCGCGAGCGCGTTCATCACGGTGGCGAGCATGCCCATGTAGTCGCCGGTGGCGCGGTCCATCCCCCCCGCGCTCGCCGCGATCCCCCGGAAGATGTTGCCGCCGCCGATGACCACCGCGAGCTCGACCCCGAGCCGCACCACGTCGGTGATCTCGTCCGCGATGCGCGCGAGGACCTCGGGGTCGATCCCGTAGCCCTGGCCGCCCGCCAGCGCCTCCCCCGAGATCTTCAGGAGAACGCGCCGGTACGCGGGCGCCGCGCCGGGGGCGGCCATCGACGGTCTAGCTCTCGCCCACCTGAAACCGGGCGAAGCGCTTGACCACGATGCGCTCGCCCATCTTGGCCGTCGCCTGGTCGACCATGTCCTTGAGCCGGGTCTTGCCCGAGGGATCGCGGATGAACGGCTGCTCCATCAGGCAGGACTCGGCGTAGAACTTCTCGAGCTTGCCCTCCACGATCTTCTCGACCACGTGGGGCGGCTTCTTCTGGTCGGCCATCTGCTGGCGGTAGATCTCGCGCTCCTTCTCCACCACCGCGGCCGGCACGTCCTCGCGCGACACGTAGGACGGGTTCGCCGCCGCCACCTGCATCGCGAGATCCTTCACCAGCTGCTGGAAGTCGTCGGTGCGGGCGACGAAGTCGGTCTCGCAGTTGACCTCGACCAGCACCCCGATCTTGCTCCCGGGATGGATGTACGACGCCACCACCCCGTCCTTGGCCTCCCGATGGGCCTTCTTGGCCGCGTCGGCGAGGCCCTTCTTGCGCAGGTGCTCGATGGCGCCCTGCATGTCGCCCCTGGAGGCCTCCAGCGCCGCCTTGCAGTCCATCACCCCCGCGCCGGTGCGCTCCCGCAGCTCCTTCACCTGCTCCGCCGAAGCCGCCATGGGGGCTCGCCTCACGCGCCGGCCTCGGCCGACGCGGACATCTCGGCCTCGGTCACCACCGGCAGGTCCGGCGAGTCCGGCACCGCCTCCTGCTCCGCCTCCTGCTTGGCCAGGCTGCCGCTGCCCTCGACGATCGCGTCCGCGATGCGGGAGGTGATGAGCCGCACCGAGCGGATGGCGTCGTCGTTGCCCGGCACCGGATAGTCGATGCCGCTGGGATCGCAGTTGGTGTCCACGATGGCCACGATGGGGATCGCGAGCCGGCGCGCCTCCTCGACCGCGATCGACTCCTTCTTGGGGTCGATGATGAAGACCGCGGAGGGCAGACGGTCCATGTTCTTGATGCCCACCAGCGCGCTCTGCAGCTTCGACCGCTCGCGCTCGAGCCCGATCACTTCCTTTTTGGGCAGCCGCTCGTACTCGCCGCTCTCGCTCATCTCGTCGAGCTTCTTCAGCCGCGCGATGGACTTGCGGATCGTCGCGAAGTTGGTCAGCGTCCCGCCCAGCCAGCGGTGGTTCACGTAGAACTGCCCACAGCGAGTGGCCTCCTCGAATACCGTCTCCTGGGCCTGCTTCTTGGTGCCCACGAACAGCACGGAGCCACCCTCGGCGGCGAGGTCGCGGACGAACGCGTAGGCCTCGCGGAACTTCTTGAGGGTCTTCTGGAGATCGATGATGTAGATGCCGTTGCGCTCGCCGAAGATGTACTTCTGCATCTTCGGATTCCAGCGCTTGGTCTGGTGGCCGAAGTGCACTCCGGCCTCCAGCAATTCCTTCATGGTCAGCGTTGCCATGGTGCGGGATTCCTTTCCGTCGTCGTTCGGTTGGCCTCCGGTCGCGAGCGGCCGGCCCCCGGAAGGGGGGGCGGGCACTTCCCCGGGCCGACGAGGGCCGCGGAGACCGAAGCTCGCGACCGTGCGTGGTCAGGTCGTGTACTTCGCGTTGATTCGAACGTACTCCTCACTGAGGTCCGATGTCCACACCGAGTCCTCGCCCCGGCCCAGCCCGAGGTCGATGGCGATGGTGTAGGCGGGCCCGCCCATCACCTCGTGGATCCGGTCTACCCGGGCCCCGGGCTTGAGCATCCCCTTCTCCACCAGCGGCTCACCGCCGATGGCCACCGCCACCCGGTCGGGGGCCACCCGGGCCGCGCTCTTGCCGAGCGCCATCAGGATCCGCCCCCAGTTCGGGTCGGCCCCGTTGATCGCGGTCTTGACGAGGGGCGAGTTCGCCACCGAGCGCGCGGCCACCACCGCCTCGCGCCGGGTGCGGGCCCCGGTCACCGCGATCTCCACCAGCTTGGTCGCGCCCTCGCCGTCCTCCACCAGCATGCGGGCCAGCCGGCTCGTGATGGCCTCGAGCGCGCGCGCGAACTGCCGCAGGCCGCGGCCCCCGCGCTCGAGCGGGGCGTTCTCGGCGAGGCCGTTGGCCAGGATCGCCACCGTGTCGCTGGTGGACTGATCGCCGTCCACCGTGATGCGGTTGAACGAGCCGTCCACCGCCCGCCGCAGGACGCGGGGCAGCGAGTCGCGCGCGACCATCGCGTCGGTGGCGAGGAAGCAGAACATGGTCGCCATGTGCGGCTCGATCATGCCCACGCCCTTGGCGATGCCGCCGATGGTGACCGGCCGGCCCGCCACGTCGACCCGCAGGGCCGCTTCCTTCGGCCGCGTATCGGTGGTCATGATCGCCTCGGCGGCAAGGCGGCTGCCCTGAGGCGAGAGACCCTTCACCAGCTTCGGCAGCCCGGCGCGGATCTTGTCCATCGGCAGCGGCTGCCCGATCACCCCGGTGGACGCGATCAGCACCTGGCGCGGCGGGATGCGGAGCAGCTCGCCGGTGATGCGGGTCATCTCGCGCGCGTCCCTGATGCCCTGCTCCCCGGTGCACACGTTGGAGCAGCCCGCGGACGCCAGGATCGCCTGCGCCCGGCCGTCGCGCACGTGCTCCTGCGAGACCAGCACCGGCGCGCCCTTGATCTGGTTGGTGGTGAACACCGCGGCCGCACGGGCGGGCGACGAGGAGTAGACGAGGGCCAGGTCCTTCTTGCCGCTCGGCTTGATGCCGGCGGCGACGCCCGAGGCGAGGATGCCGGGGACGGCGGTGATGCCCCCCTCCAGCCACTGGACGTCCGCGGTCGCGGCCATGCCGGCTACGGATACACCGGCGGCGCGGTGAGGCCGGTCCGCTCGTCCCACCCCATCATGATGTTGAGGTTCTGGATCCCATTGGCGGAGCCGCCCTTGCCCAGGTTGTCGAGGGCGGAGACGCACACCGCGCGGCGGGTGCGCGGGTCGGCCACCACCGTGACGTCGCAGTAGTTCGAGCCCACCACCGAGCGGGTCGTCGGCCGCTGGCCCTCGTCGAGCACGCGGACGAACGGCTCGCCCGCGTAGAACTCCCGGTAGAGCGCGACCAGCTCCCCGGTGCCGGCCTCCCGGGTGAGCGGCACCGAGGCGGTGGTGAAGAGGCCGCGGTTGAGCGGGACCAGGTGGGGCGTGAAGCTCACCACCACCGGCCGGCCGGCGAGCCCGGAGAGCTCCTGCTCGATCTCGGGGGTGTGCCGGTGGCTGGCCATCCCGTAGGCCTGCACGTTCTCGTTGGCCTCGGTGAAGAGGTACATCGGGTCGGCCTTGCGGCCCTGGGCCCCCGCGCCGGTCACGCCGGACTTGCCGTCGATCACGATCCCCTCGACCGCCCCGTACCCGCTCTTGAGCAGTGGCGCGATGGCCAGCACCGCGCCCATCGGGTAGCAGCCGGGCGAGGCGACCAGCGAGGCGCCCACGATCTCCTTCCGGTGAAGCTCGGGCATGCCGTAGACCGCCTCCGCGAGGCCGGCCGCATCCTCGTGGGGCGCCTTGTACCAGGTGGTGTAGAGTCCCGCGTCCTTCAGGCGGTAGTCGGCGGACAGGTCGATCGCCTTTCGACCGCTCCGCCGCAGCACCGGCACGAGCCGCTGCGACTCCATGTGCGGCAGGGCCAGGAACACCACGTCGGCCAGGGCGGCGAGACGTTCGGGCTGGATCTCCTGGAACACCAGATCGCTGAGCCCACGCAGGTGCGGGTAGCTCTTGTCGAGGCGCTCGCCGGCCAGACGCTCCGAGGTCACCGCGGTGATCTGCACCTGGGGGTGGACGGACAGCAGGCGCAGCAGCTCGGCGCCCATGTAGCCGCTCGCCCCGGTGACCGCGACCTTGATCATGCGCCGGTTCGAGCGCGGACTACCGCTTGGAGTACTGGAACTTCGAGCGGGCGCCGGGCTGCCCGTACTTCTTCCGCTCCTTCATCCGGGGATCGCGGGTGAGGAGACCCGCCCGCTTGAGCGTCTGGCGCAGCTTGTCGTCGAACTGCAGGAGCGCGCGCGCGATGCCGTGGCGGACCGCCCCCGCCTGGCCGCTGGGCCCGCCCCCGCCCACGTTCACGATCGCGTCGAACTGCCCCATCGTGTTCGTCAGCTGGAGCGGCTGGGAGATCACCATCCGCAGCGTCTCGCGCGGGAAGTAGTCCTCGAAGGGGCGCCGGTTGATCAGGATGCGGCCCTGGCCGGCCTGCAGCCAGACGCGGGCGACGGAGGTCTTGCGGCGTCCGGTTCCGTAGAAGCGGGTGACGACGGCCATGAGACTCCTCAGCGGGCGCGCGCGCGGATGGCGAGCGGCTCGGGCTTCTGGGCGGCGTGCGGGTGCTCCGCCCCCTTGTAGACCTTCAGCTTCTTGGCCATCGCGCGACCGAGACGGCCCTTCGGCAGCATCCCCTGCACCGCCCACTCGATCACGCGCTCCGGGTGGGTCCGGAGCATGCGCTCCGCGCTCACCTCGCGCAGGCCGCCGATGTAGCCGCTGTGCCAGCGATAGATCTTGTCCGTGAGCTTGCGGCCGGTGAGGTGGACCTTCTCCGCGTTGATCACCACCACGTGGTCCCCCACGTCGAGGTGCGGCGAGAACTGTGGCTTGTGCTTGCCGCGCAGGATGGTCGCGACCTCGGTCGCGAGCCGGCCCAGGACCCGGTCGCTGGCGTCGACCAGGAACCATCTGCGCTCGACGTCTGCTTCCCTCGGCATTACGGTCGTCATGTTCTCAGTCGCACTCCCCTCGATTGGCAACGGGTAATCATAAAAGAAAGGTCGGGGGCGGTCAACTGCCGGGCCGCCGCGGACGGGCCCTGGCCGCGGTCGCCGGCGTCGGCGGGGTCTTGCCGGGCCACGGGCAGAGGGGCTCCACCGGGCACGTCGGGCAGGCCGGCTTGCGCGCGAAGCACACCCGGCGGCCGTGGAGGATCAGGAGGTGGCTGGCCCGGGTCCACTGCGCCCGGGGAACGACCTGACAGAGCTGGTCGTGGATCTCCTCGGGGTCCCCCCCGCGAGCCAGACCCAGGCGCTGCGACACCCGGAACACGTGGGTGTCGACCGCCAGGGCCGGGATCCCGAACGCGTTGCCCAGCACCACGTTCGCGGTCTTCCGCCCCACGCCCGGCAGCGCCACCAGGTCCTCCAGGGTGTTCGGCACCTCGCCGCCGTGCCGCTCGACCAGGGCCCGGGCCATCCCCGAGATCGCGCGGGCCTTGGCCCGGAAGAAGCCGGTGGAGTAGATCTGCTTCTCGAGGGTCGGCAGCGGGATGCGCGCCCAGTCCTCCGCCCGGCGGTGGCGCTTGAACAGGTCCGCGGTGACCGCGTTCACCCGCTCGTCCGTGCACTGGGCGGAGAGGATGGTGGCCACCAGCAGGTCGAGCGGGGTGCTGAAGTGCAGCTCGGTGCGCGCGTCCGGATAGACCCGGGCGAGCCGACTCAAGATCTTCCGGGCGCGCGCCTTCTTCTCGGCCAGGCTCTCCGCCATCACGGTGACTCCTTCGTCGGGCATCGCGCGTCCGGCTCGCGCCCGACATCGAGCCGCCCCGCCTCGATGGAGATCGGCGCCAGCGACACCGTCATGGGCAGGCGCCGCAGGCGCGGGGTCGGGTCGAAGTTTCTCACGATCCAGCCCACCAGCAGCGAGGGCACGCGCATCCGACCGTAGCGGACGCGGTCGGCGGACAGCGAGAAGGGCTTGGGAGCCGGTCCCGCCTCGATGCCGAGGCGCGCGTGCAGGTCGGGACCGGGCAGCGACCATCGGACGCGGACCGCGCAGGCCTCCATCGTGGCCTGGAGGCCGCCGAGCCCCCGCTGCCGTCCGATGAACTCGGCCAGGTCGGCTTCCGACACCCCCAGACGCTCCACCGCCAGCGCGCGCACATCGAGGAGTTCCAGGGCTCCGGTCGCCGCGAGCCGCCCCGGGTTGATCAGCACGCCGCTCGCCCGCACCCGCACCGGTCCGATGCGAAGTGGCGGCTTGCGCCGGGCGAATTCGCCCACCACCGCCGACTCGGCCTCCAGCGTGGCGTGGTCGATCAGGCCCGTGAGCAGCGCCTCGTCCCGGTAGTCGAGCGTGATTCGCAGACCCTGCGCGTCCCTCACCACGTCGCTCAGAAGGGCCAGGGCGCCTTGCCGCACCCGCTCGGCGAGCCGGGTCGGGTCCGGCGCCCGGACCGGCTCGATCCGTCGCATCCGCACCATGCCCTCGCTTCCGTCGGGCAACGGCACGCGCAGGATGATCGGATAGGCGGCCGCGAGCCACGGGTCGCCGCCACCGAACGCGGCCATGATCCGGTCCGGCTTGGCCGACGCCGCGTCGGGGCCCTGGTCGCCGGTCTTCACGATCGCGAAGTCCACGCCCATCGGTGACTGGTCCCACGCGCGCGACAGTCGGAGCGGCAGGCGATCCCGCACGACCTCGTACCGGAAGTTCGATACCGAAAAGAAGTTGTCGTTCGGCACCACCGAGACGCGTGCCCCGCCCGGACCGGCGGCCGCCACGATCGCCTGCAGGATCTCCCGGTGATGCCAGTCTCGCCCGTCGGGCGGCCGGGAGAGCGCCAGCAGGGGAACCGTCGGCGCCAGCGCGGTGGCGGGCGGCCAGCCGAAGGCGGTCGAGCCGACCTGCAGCGCGCCAACCGCGACGCAGGCCGCGATGACGACACGCCGCGCCCGCCGGCCGAGCAAGGCCACCGCGGCGGCCGCGATGAGCGTGGCCGCGGGCAGGAGCGGCAACGTGTAGCGCAGGTTCTTGTTCTGGATCAGGAAGAAGAGCACCGCGGGGGTGAGCGCGGCGAGCAGGAAGCCCCGCCCGCGGGGGCGCCGCACGAGCAGGATCACCCCGAGGACCAGCAGCACGGTCGCGACGAGCCCGAGCTGCGGCACGATCCAGCGCGGGTAGAACAGCAGCCCCGCCGACGTCATCGCGGGGGCGTGGCCCGATTCAGCCGCCTGCTTGAAGGATCGGTTGAGGACCTGAATGGGCAGCCCGACCAGGCGGGGCCCGTACCACGGGATCGCGATCAGGGCGGTCACCCCGAGGGCGATGAGCAGGTTCGCGACGCGGCGCCGGCGGTCGCCGGCGCGAAGCGCACACCCGAGCGTCCATGGCACGGCGCCGCACACGTACGCGGGAAACGAGGGCTTCGTCAACATGCCGAGGCCCATGACGAGACCGAGGACGAGGGACCAGCGACGGTGGGCGAGATCCTCGGTGCGCGCCAGCGCATAGAGCGCGACCGCCACGACCGCGGCGAGGGGCAGATCGAGCTGGAAGTGCAGCAGCGAGAACACGACGAACGGCCCGGTGGCGAAGAGGAACGCGGCCAGGAGTCCGCTGCCGGGATTCAGGAAACGCCGACCCAGGCCGAATATGGCCAGCGTCCCCACCACCAGCGCCAGCCACATCAGCGTGTGCGCGGCGGCCCGCGGCGGCAGCACCAACCCCAGCAGGCCCGCCGAGCACGTCACGACCGGCGGATAGAAGCTCGACTCCGCGAGGATCTCCTCGACGGCCTCCCCCACCGGATCGCCGAGGCTCCGCTGACAGAGGATGGCGCGCTCCAGGTGGTTGGCGTGGTCCCACTCCGGTGGGCGGCGGTCGATCGCGAGCCACACGGCCGTGACCATCCCGAGGCCGACCAGGAGCAGCGCCAGTGCCGCCGCGCCGGGTCGGCTCATCGAGAAAACGCGGAATCGGCGGCGCGCGCGACGAGCAGGACCGAGATGCCGAACGGCACCGGGGCCAGGCGCAGCAGCGCGGCCTCCGCCGCGAAGATGCGCGCCGGGAGCCCGTTGATCAGCCGCCGCGGTCGGTCGAGGTCGTGCTCGGGGCGGTGCCGGAGCGAGCGAACGAGGCGCACCGCCACGATCGGGGCGGCGAGCAGCGTGACGGTCGCCACGAGGCACCCGCCCGGCCCGAGCAGGCGCCGGCGCGCGCGCAGCGAGCCCGCCTCGTCGTCCACGTGCTCGAGGACATCGAAGAGGCACGCCGCGTCCCAGCGGCCGTCCTCGAGCGGCAGGTCGTCCGGCAGCGCCCCCGCCCGCACGTCGAGGCCTCGGGCGCGGGCCCGCTCGCCCAGGGCGGGGTCCGGCTCCACGCCGACCGCGGGACCGAAGCGGCCGAGCGCCCCCAGCATCCCGCCGCTGCCGCAGCCGATCTCGGCGATGCGGCACCCGCCGTCGGTGCCGGCATCCGACAGATGACGGGCCATCTCGGCCACCAGCACCGCCCGGCGCCCGCGGAACCACCAGTGGGCGCGCTCCTGCTCGGCGTGGACCGCCGCGTAGCCGGGAACCACGAGACTCAGCCGAGCGCGCCGAGCGCCCGGCGGATCGCCTCCACCCGCTCCCGCGCGGGAGCGGGATCGAGCGCGACCGGGACGTGATCCACCCGCCAGACGGGCTGGCGCAGGGCCGGATCGGTGGACAGGCGCGGCACCAGATGCCAGTGGATGTGCGGCACCTGGTTGCCGAGCAGCTCGTAGTTCATCTTCACCGGCTGGAACACGCGGGCGATCGCTTCCGCCACCCGGCTCATCTCCTCGAGGTGCGTCGCGCGCTCGGACGCCGGCAGCCCGTAGAGCTCGGTGGCGTGGCGACGCAGCACGAACAGGACGTAGCCCGGGAAGAACTGGTCCTCGTGGAGGTAGGCGCGCGCGGTCGCCAGCTCCGCGATCAGGAGCGGACCCGGCGCGGCGTACTTGCCGCACATCACGCAGCCGCGCTCGCTCACCGGCGCCCGGCGAGGAACCGTCCGATGCGGCCGATCGCCTCCTGGATCCGCTCGAGGGACTGCGCGTAGGAGAAGCGCAGGTAGCCTTCCGCATTCTTGCCGAAGTCCACGCCGGGGGTCACGCCCACGTGGGCCCGCTCGAGGATCTCGAACGCGAAGGCGAGCGAGTCGCCGGTGTAGCGACGGGCGTTGGCCAGCACGTAGAAGGCGCCGGTGGGGGGCGCCCCCACGCCCAGCCCGATCGCCCGCAGCCCGTCCACCATGGCGCGCCGCCGCTCGTCGAAGATGCGGCGGAAGCGGGCGCTCTCCTCCCGGGCCTCGCGCAGGGCCGCGAGCGCCGCGCACTGGACGAACTCGTTGCTCGAGATGAAGAAGTTGCCGTGCATCGCGGTGAGGGCCGGCATGAATTCCCGGGGGGCGATGAGGTAGCCCACCCGCCAGCCGGTCATCGCGAAGGCCTTCGAGAAGCCGTTCAGCACGAAGGCGTGGTCGGTGAACTCGAGGACGGTGTGCTCGGGCCCCTCGTAGGTCAGCCCGTGGTAGATCTCGTCCGACACCACCCAGGGGCCGAGGCGACAGAGGGCGGCGAGCCGGGCCGCGTCGAGCACGGTGCCGGTCGGGTTCGCGGGCGAGTTCACCAGCAGGGCCTTGGTGCGGGCGGTCAGGCGGGCGGCCACCGCGTCCGGCCGGTACTGGAAGGCGTCGGCCTCCTCCACCGGCACGTACACCGGCTCGCCCTCGGCGAACTTCACGAACTTCGGGTAGCAGGCGTAGTACGGGTCGGAGAGGATCACCTGGTCGCCCCGGTCGAGCAGGGCGCTGAACAGCAGCATCATCGCGGGCGAGGTGCCCGCGGTCACCAGGATCTGGTCCGGCGAGACGGTCACCCCGTAACGGGTCAGGTAGTGCTCGGCGATGGCCTCGCGCAGCGGCAGGATGCCGAGCGTGTGCGCGTAGCGGGTGCGCCCGTCCTTGAGCGCCTTCTCGGCCGCCTCGCGGATCACCGCCGGGGTCTCGAAGTCCGGCTCCCCGAACTCCAGATGGATGACGTCGACGCCCTGCCGCTCGAGCGCCTGCGCCCGCTGGAACACCTCCACGGCCAGGAACGGCTCGATCTCCTGCGTGCGGCGCGCGATCACGACGGGCGACCCCCGCGGGGCAACCGGTCGACGCGCCGCCGGGCCGCGAGCACCTCGCGCAGCATGCGCGGGCCGTGGCGCAGCACGCTCACCTTGGAGCCGGGCTGGTCGGCCCAGTTCACCGGAACCTCGGTGACCCGGTAGCCGCGGCGCCGCGCCAGCAGGAGCAATTCCACGTCGAAGCCGAAGCCGTCGGTGCCGAGCCGGGGGAACAGGTCCTCCGCCACCGGCCCGCGGAACAGCTTGAACCCGCACTGGGTGTCCGCCACCCCCACCGCGCCCACGCGGCGGACCAGGAAGTTGAACACGTGACCGGACAGCCAGCGGTGGATCCGGACCTGGCGGGCGACCCCCGGATCCTCGAGGATGCGCGAGCCCACCGCGACGTCCGCGCCCGCTCGCAGCGCCGCCTCGAGCCGGGCCACCTCCGCGATGGGGGTGGCGCCGTCGGCGTCCGCCATCAGGCGCAGGGCGCCCCGGGCCCGCGCCATGCCCGCCCGCACCGCCGCCCCCTTGCCCCGGTTCCGGTCGAGCGCGTGGACCACCACCGCCGCGCGGGTCACCGCCACCTCGCGGACGCGCTCCGCGGTGCCGTCGGTGCTGCCGTCGTCCACCACCACCACCTCGAACGTCTCGTCGCGCTCCTCGAAGTAGGCCAGCACGTCCTTGAGGAAGCCGGGGAGCCGGACCGCCTCGTCGTAGGCCGGAATGACGATCGACCAGTGGGGCGACCGGCGGAGGTCGGGCGCGGTCACCGGGCCCGCTACGCCCAGACGGGGGCGTCGGCCCGCCGGCGTCGTCGGGCCACGCCGGTCTTCTGCGCGGCCCGCGCGACCTCCCGCGCCACCGCCGGCGCGACCTTCTTGTTGAACACGCTCGGGATGATGTACTCGGGGCCGAGCTCGCTCCGCCCCACGCAGGAGGCGATCGCGTGGGCCGCCGCGATCTTCATGTCGTCGTTCACGAGGCGGGCGCGGGAGTCGAGCAGGCCGCGGAAGAACCCGGGGAAGCACAGCACGTTGTTGATCTGGTTCGGGTAGTCGGACCGGCCGGTGGCCATCACGCGCACGTACCGCTCCGCCTCCTCCGGCTGGATCTCGGGGACCGGGTTGGCCATCGCGAACACGATGGGGTCGCGGGCCATGCTCTTGACGTCGCGCACGCTCAGCACCCGCGGCACCGACAGCCCGATGAACACGTCGGCCCCGCGGACCGCGTCGGCGAGCTTGCCCTTCAGGTTCCGCGGATTGGTCGCGGAGGCCACCCAGCTCTTCATGAAGTCCATGCCCGCCGGCCGGCCGCGGTAGATCGTCCCGTGCTCGTCGACGCCGATGATGTGCCGGGTCCCCATGGCTTGAAGGATCTTGATGGTGGCGGTGCCGGCCGCGCCGACCCCGGAGACCACCACCTTGATGCGCCGGATGTCCTTGCGGACGATCTTGAGCGCGTTGAGGAGCGCGCCGAGGACCACCACCGCGGTGCCGTGCTGGTCGTCGTGGAAGACCGGGATGTCGAGCTCCTTGCGGAGCCGCTCCTCCACCTCGAAGCAGCGGGGCGCGGAGATGTCCTCCAGGTTGATGCCGCCGAAGGCGGGGGCGATCAGCTTGACCGTCTCCACGATCTTGCCCGGGTCCTTCGTATCGAGCGGGATCGGGAAGGCGTCCACCCCGGCCAGCTGCTTGAACAGCATGGCCTTGCCTTCCATCACCGGCATCGCCGCTTCCGGGCCGATGTCGCCCAGCCCCAGCACCGCGGTGCCGTCGGTCACCACCGCGACCGCGTTCTGCTTGATGGTGAGGGTGAACGCCCGGCTCGGGTCGTCCTTGATGGCCAGGCAGACGCGGGCCACCCCCGGCGTGTAGGCCATGCTGAGGTCGTCCCGGCTCCGGATCGGCACCTTGCTGTTGACCTCGATCTTCCCGCCCAGATGCATCAGGAAGGTGCGGTCGGAGATGTTGGCGATCCGGATGCCGGCGGTGGCCCGGAGCCGATCCACGATGTCGTGGGCGTGCCGGCTGTCCCGGGCCTTGATCGTGATGTCCCGGAGGACTTGCTGCCCGGTCATTTCGACCAGGTCCACCGCCCCGATGTCGCCGCCCGCCTTGCCGATGACGGACGTGACCCGGCCCAGCATGCCGGGCTTGTTCCGGATCTCGAGCCGGATCGTGAAGCTGTAAGAGGCGCTGGGGGCGACGGCCATCGGGTGTGTTTCTAATCGCTCAACATGGCGGGCACTTAGACGGTAAGACCCGGATCCGGCAGAGTCAACTTATTTGAGGGCCGCTTGTTGACCGGCCGACTCGGCACATGGTATGCCACGCTGTGCCCGCAGCGCCCCGGCTCGCCGCGCTTCTCACCGCCCTCATCCTCGGCGCGGCCGCGCTGGCCCCTCCCGCCGTCGCGGAATCCCGGAAGTTCACGGTCGAGTCGGACAAGAGCCGCGTGCTGGTCGACGTGTTCCATCCCTGGGCGATCGGGCGGTTCTCCGCCGGCGCGGAGCACCCGACCGGGGAGTTCGAGATCGACGTGGACGACCTCCGCCAGTCGACCAAGGGTACCCTGACCGTCCAGGCCGCGGCGTTCCGCTCAGGGCGGGCCGGCCGGGACAAGGACATCCGGCGGGCCCTGGATGCGGAGCACCATCCCGAGATCCGGTACCGGATCGACAAGGTCGACAGCTCGTTCCCCTCCCTGGCCGAGAACAACGACGTCTTCCTGACCATCCACGGGGTCCTGTCGATCAAGGGCGTGGATCGCCCGGCCACGTTCGCGGGCCGGGTGCGGCGAACGCCGGGAGGTGGCCTCTGGGTCCGGGGCGAGGGGTGGGTCAAGCCCCAGGACTTCGGGGTGCCTCTGATCCGGACATGGCTCGTGAGCATGAAGGACAGCGTCCTGGCCATGTTCGACCTGACCCTCACCCAGCCGCGGTAACTGGCCGGGTTTTCTAGACGTACGGCCCCGCAATCGGCGGGGCGTCGCGACCGTTCCCTCCGGGCGTTTCGACCGAATACTCCCGCCGCCTCGTTCGTCTGTTCGAAACGGCGTCACGGATTTGGAACGTGACGGCAGGGCCGATGGTTCACCGGAGAAACGACCGTCGCCGCGCCGCGCGGCTGCAACCGGGGCGCATCGTCCATCATCTAAACCACTGAGGGCGGAGCCGTAGGGACGGGCCGACGCGATACCGACGGTAACAATTACCGGCCGCACCCCGACCGAGACGCATCTGAGTGATACGAGGGGCCGTGATGACCTTTGGAAATAGCGACACCGTGCAGACGATCGAGACCGGCCAGCCGAAAGCGGACGCCCCCGAGCCGAAGCGACGCGGTCGACAGCCCCAGCTGGCCGGGAAGGCGGCGACGCCGCCGGTCGACGACGAGCTCGACCGGGTGGTGGACGCCGCGGTCGAGCTGGACGAGACGCCCGCGCTCTCCGAGTCCGCCCTGCGGCCCTCGGCCTCGCCGGCCGAGGATCCGGTGCGCCTCTACCTGAAGGAGATCGGGAAGGTCTCCCTGCTCAAGGCGGAGGAGGAGGTCGCGATCGGCCAGCGCATCGAGATCGGCCAGATCGCCCTGCGCCGCGCGCTCGGTCGCGTCCCGTACGCCACCGCGAAGCTGCTCGCGCTGGTCGACCGCGTCCGCCACGACGAGGTCCCGCTGGACGACGTGATCCTGCTGCCCGAGGGCGGCGAGCCCACCCCGAGCGAGGTCCGCTCGAGCCTGGCCGCCTTCGCCCGCATCCGGCGGCTGGAGCGCGAGATCGAGCGCCTGCAGGCGGCGCTGACCGACAAGCGGCGCAGCAAGACCACGCGGGCCAACTACACCAAGTGGATCGCGCAGAACCGCGCCTCCATCCAGTCCGTGCTGGAGAACCTGCCGCTGAAGCCGGCGCTCGTCGATCAGCTGGTCGCCGATATCCGCGAGCTCGCCAAGAGCATGGAGGGCAAGGGCCGCAGCGAGCTGCGCCACATCGAGGAGAAGGCGGGGATCCCCCGCAAGGCGCTGCTGGCCTCGCTCGCGGAGATCGAGGAGCACGACCGGGTCGTGCGGCAGGCCAAGAAGGAGCTCATGGAGGCGAACCTCCGCCTGGTGGTCTCGGTGGCGAAGCGCTACCTGGGGAGCGAGCTGTCGCTGCTGGACCTGGTCCAGGAGGGCAACATCGGGCTCATGAAGGCGGTCGACCGCTTCCAGTACCGGCGCGGGTTCAAGTTCTCGACCTACGCCACCTGGTGGATCCGGCAGGCCATCACGCGGGCCATCGCGGACCACTCGCGCACCATCCGCATCCCGGTGCACATGGTGGAGACGCTGAACCGCATCTCGCGGGTGAATCGGTCGCTCGTCAACGAGATGGGCCGCGAGCCCACCCCGGAGGAGCTGGCCCGGCACACCGGCGTGCCGGCGCGGAAGGTACGCCTGATCCTGGAGTCGTCGCGCAAGCCGCTGTCGCTCGAGACACCGATCGGAGACGACTCCGAGCTCGGCGATTTCCTCGAGGACAAGGGCGCCGAGTCGCCCAACGACAGCCTGATCACCCAGGACCTCACCACCCAGGTGGAGCGGGCGCTCAGCACGCTGTCGCCGAAGGAGAAGGAGATCCTGCGCCTGCGCTTCGGTATCGGCGAGGCGGGCGAGCACACCCTGGAGGAGGTCGGGCGGCGCTTCTCGGTGACCCGGGAGCGGATCCGGCAGATCGAGACCAAGGCCCTCCGCAAGCTGCGCCACCCCCTGCGCGGCCGCGCCCTCCGCGCCTTCGTCGAGAATTGAGGAAGGGGTCAGGTCTTACATTCCGACATTTCCGCGCATTGCGAGATCTCGTCTCGCGCCACGGAAATGTCGGAATGTAAGACCTGACCCCATCTTTCAGCGGATCAGCTTGGCGTACTGATCGAGCAGCGGCAGGACCACGTCGCGCCCGTCGGACGGCAGCCGGAGGATCGCGCGGGTGATGCCGGCCTTCGCGTAGCTCTCCAGCGTGGCCTCGTCCGGCTTCGCCCCGAAGACCGACACCGAGATCGTCTTGATGTCGCGCCCCGCCCGCGCGGCCCGGGCCTGCAGGTCCTTCAGGCCGCTCAGGATCACGTCGCCGGCGCGGCCCCGCGGGAACCAGCCGTCGCAGAAGTCCACCACCCGCTGCAGCGTGTGCCCGCTCTCGCCGCCCAGCAGCACCGGCGGATGCGGCTTCTGGGCCGGCTTGGGCCACGACCAGATCGGATCGAAGTTGACGTGCTGACCGTGAAAGGAGGCCTCCTCCTTCGTCCAGATCTCCTTCATGGCCAGCACCTGCTCCCGCATGCGCTGGAAGCGGGTCTTGAACACGGTGCCGTGGTTCTCCATCTCCTCCGCGTTCCAGCCCGCCCCGATCCCGAAGAGGAAGCGGCCGTTCGAGAGCGCGTCGAGGCTCGCCACCTCCTTGGCGGTGGTGATGGTGTCCCGCTCGATGATGAGGCAGATGCCGGTCCCGACCTTGAGCCGCTTGGTGGCCGCGGCCGCCGCCATCAGCGAGACGAACGGATCGTAGGTGTGCGAGTACTCCCGGGGCAGCGGCTCGCCGCCCGGGAACGGGGTGCGGCGGCTGGTGGGGATGTGGGTGTGCTCGGGCACCCACAGGGACTCGAAGCCCCGCTCCTCGGCGGCTCGGGCCAGATCGTCGGGCCGGATCGCGTAGTCGGTGGCGAACATGCAAACGCCGATGTGCATGGTGTGCTCCTTTCGTGTCAGACCGGCATCACGCCGTGCTTCTTCCAGGGCCGGTCCACCTTCTTGGTGCGGGCCATCTCGAGCGCCCGGATGATCACCGGGCGCGTTTCCCGCGGGTCGATGACATCGTCGATCAGCGCTCCCCCCGCGGCGATGTAGGGGTTGATCAGGCGCCGGAACTCCTCCACGCGCCGCGCCCGCTCCTCCTCCGGATGGGCCGCCGCCGCGATCTCCTTGCGGAAGACGATATTGGTCCCGCCCTCCGGACCCATGACCGAGATCTCCGCGGTGGGCCACGCCACGATCAGGTCCGGCTCGTAGGCGCGCCCGCACATCACGAAGTACCCGGCGCCGTAGGCCTTGCGCACCACCACCGTGACCTTGGGCACGGTGGCCTCGCTGACCGCGTAGAGCATCTTGGCCCCGTGGCGGATGATGCCCTGCCGCTCCACCTTCGAGCCCACCAGGAAGCCGGGCACGTCCTGCAGGAACACGAGCGGGAGGCCGAAGGCGTCGCAGAGGGTGATGAAGCGCGCGGCCTTGTCCGCCGCATCCACGTCGAGGGCGCCGCCCAGCACCATCGGCTGGTTGGCGACCACGCCGACCGGCCGCCCGCCCATCCGGGCGAGCCCGGTGATGATGTTCCGCGCCCAGCCCGGCTTGATCTCGAACAGGCGGCCGCGATCGACCAGGTGACCGATCACCTTCTTCATGTCGTAGGCGCGCCGCGCGCCGTCCGGCACCAGGGTCAGCAGGGCCTCGTCCTGGCGGTCGGCCGGATCGTCGCAGGGCTGCACCGGCGGGGCCTCCAGGTTCGAGGTGGGGAAGAACGAGAGGTACTCCTTCACCGCCGCGATGCAGGCCCGGTCGTCCGCCACTTCCAGATCGGCCACGCCCGACACCTCGGTGTGCACCCGGGAGCCGCCCAGCTCCTCGGCGGTCACGTCCTCTCCCACCACCGCCTTGACCAGGGGCGGGCCGCCGAGAGCCATGTGGCTCGTGCCCTTCACCATCGGCACGAAGTCGGCCAGCGCGGGGATGTACGCGGTGCCCGCCGCGCCCGGGCCCATCATGGCCGCGACCATCGGCACCACGCCCGACATGATCGATTCCTCGCGGAAGAGCAGGCCCGAGCCCGCGAAGGTGGAGCCGATCGCCTCCTGGATGCGCGCGCCCGCGGAGTCGATGAGCCAGATCATGGGCATGCGCTTGCCGAGCGCGATCTCGCGGGCGCGGTTGCACTTCACCTCGGCGGTGCGCCCCATCGAGCCGGCCATCACCGTGAAGTCGTAGGCGATGACCGCGGCGGGTCGGCCGTCGATCCGGCCGAACCCGGTGACCACCCCGTCGGCCGGGGTCTCGCGCCCCTTCATCGAGGGGGCGATGTTGGCGTGGGTGGCGAGCGCCCCGATCTCCTGGAAGGATCCGGCGTCGAACAGCAGGTCGAGCCGCTCCCGGACGGTCAGCTTGCCCTCGGCGTGCTGCCGCGCGATCGCCTCCGGCCCGCCCATCGCGAGCGCCCGCTGGCGGCGGGCCCGGAGGTCCTCGACCAGCTCCTTCATGCCCAACGGCTCACCCCTTGACGACCGACGTCCGGTAGAGCGCGAGGCCGGTGTCGGGGGGCGAGCCGCTGATCATGGTGATCATCGTCGCGGCCTCGCTGCGATGGTGGGTGGCGTGGTTCACCACGTGCTGGAGCAGCGGGGCGAGCGCCACGCGGAACTTCTCGCCCGCGGTGTTCGAGTACGAGACCGGCCGCGCGAGATCGGCCTCGGTGAGGCCGTCCACGAACGCGCGCTGCTCCGCCTCCAGGTCGTCCCAGCGCGCCCGCAGCTCCGGCATCGAGGCGAAATCCGCGTCGCCCGGGATGCGGGAGGGCGACGAGCCCTTCCAGCGGGCGAGCCAGATCGCGTCGGCCCCGTAGATGTGGGCGAACATCCCCTTGAGCGTGGGGAAGCTCCACTGTCGGCCCATGTCGCGGGTGGCCCCGTCGCCCAGGGCCGCCGCCACGTCGAAGAGCCGCCGGTTCGCCCAGCGGTGATAGTCGTACAGCTCGCGGATCATTGCCGGGCCCATGCCGTCTCCTTCCGAGCGCGTCACTCGAGGACCGCGACGGTGTCCCCTTCCTGCACCGTCTGGCCCTCGGCGACCTTGATCTCGCGCACCGTGCCGGCGCGGGGCGCCTCCACCGGGATCTCCATCTTCATGGACTCCAGCACGATGACCGGGTCCCCGGCCGCCACCGCGTCGCCCGGCTTGGTGGAGATCTGAAAGACCACGCCGGTGATGTGGGCCTTGACGTCCTCAGACATTGAGCGCTCCTTGTCGATACCGCGGGGGGATTCGAAGCGGGGGCATTTTCTCACATCCGGGGCGAGCGGGCTGGGCGGCTAGTAGGGCAGGCTCTCCCGCCCCAGCAGCTCGCGGGCCACCACCATCTTCATGACCTCCGCGGCACCGTCGCCGATCTCCAGCCCGATCACGTCCCGCATGCGCTGCTCGAAGGGCAGCTCGTCGGTGTACCCGTAGTGGCCGTGGAGCAGCAGACACTGGTGGATCGTGTCCACCGCGAGCCGCGGCCCCCACCACTTCGTCATGGCCGACTCCTTGGTGTGGGGCTGTCCCTGGTCGGCGAGCCACAGCGCCCGGTAGCAGAGCCACCGGCACGCCTCCAGCAGGGTGGCCGCCTCCGCGATCGGGAACGACACCCCCTCGAAGCGCGCGATGGCGCGGCCGAAGGCCTGGCGCTCCTTCACGTAGGCGATCGTCTCCTCCACGGACTGCTGGGCGACCCCGAGGCACGCCAGCGCGATGCCGATGCGGTTGTAGTCGAACCCCTGCATGACCTGGTAGAAGCCGGTGCCCTCCTCGCCCAGGCGGTGCGAGGCGGGAACCCGCACCCGGTCGAAGGACAGCACCGCGCGCCCGATGGCGCGCGTACCCATGTCCCGCAACGGGCTGCGCGAGACGCCGGGCTGCTCGAGGTCGACCAGGAACGCGGTGATGCCGCGGGCGCGCTCGGCCGGATCGGTCCGGGCGAAGGCGATGGCGGACCGGGCGGCCATGCCGAGGCTGATGCCCGACTTCTCGCCGGTCAGCACGTAGTCGCCGCCGTCGCGCTCGGCCCGGCACGCCAGGCTGGCCGCGTCGGATCCGGCGCCGGGCTCGGTCAGCGCCAGCGCCATCACCGCCTCCCCGCGCGCGACCGGCGGCAGCCAGCGGGCCTTGACCTCCTCGGTCGCGCTCCGCCCCAGGATCTGGCCGGCCAGGCCCGCGAGCTGGATGCCGTAGGTGCACGCGAAGTCGCCGCGCCCGATCTCCTCCATCGCGATGCCGAACGTGACGAGGTCGGACTCCTGGCCCCCGTAGGCCGCCGGCACCCGGAGCCCGAGCAGCCCGAGCTCGCCCATCCGGCGCCACGCCTCCCAGGGGAACTGACCCGTCCGGTCCCACGACGCGGAGCGCGGGGCCAGCTCTCGGCGCGCGAACTGGCGCAGGGTGCGGGCGAGCGCTTCCTGCTCGGGCGTGAATCCCAGGTCCATGATGGGCCGCCCTCACATCATGGTGTAGCCGCCGCTCACCGAGACGGTCTGCCCGGTGATGAACGAGGCGGCCGACGACGCGAGGAACACCACGGTGGGCGCCACGTCCTCGGGCTTGCCGATGCGACGCAGCGGATAGGCCTTGGCGATGCGCGCCTGCATCTCCGGAGTGCTGAGCGCCCGATTGGCGTCCGCGGTCCACATGCTGAGCCCGCCGATGTCCTCGTCGCTGGCCGGGATGGTCATGCCCGGGCAGACCACGTTGAGGCGGATGCCGTGGCGGCCGACCTCGCGGGCCAGGCTCTTGCTGAGCGCGATCACTCCCGCCTTGCACGCCCCGTACACCGCCTCGCGGAACTCGCCCATGCGCCCGGCGTCCGAGCCGATGCTCACGATGGCGCCCGACTTGCGCGCGATCATGCCGTCCAGGACCGCGCGGGTGCAGTTGATCATGCCCCAGAGGTTCAGCTGGATCTCGCGCTCCCACTCCGCCCGCTCCTTCTCCACGAACAGCCGGTCGTAGGTCCAGCCCACGTTGTTGACCAGCACGTCCACCCGGCCGGCCCGGCCCTCCACCTCGCGCACCATCGCCTGCACCGACTCCCAGCGCGTCACGTCGGTCGGTACCAGCGTGGCGGAGGCGGCCCCCAGCGCCCGCGCCTCCTCCGCCACCTTGCGTCCCTGCGCCTCGTCGATCTCGGCCACCGTGAGGTGGACGCCCTCGCGCGCGAAGGCGAGGCTGATGGCGCGGCCGATGTTGGAGCCGCCGCCGGTGACGATCACGCTCTTGCCCTCGAGATCCAGATTCATGCCGTGTTCTCCATGCGCTTGATCACCAGCTCCCGCAGGCGGTACTTCTGCACCTTCCCGCTGGGGGTGGTGGGGAACTCCGAGACCAGCTCGAGCCGCTCGGGGAACTTCTGCCGCGCCAGCTGGTGCCCCTCCAGGAAGGCCACGATCTCGGCGAGGGTGATCGCCTGGCCCTCCCGCGGCACCACCACCGCGCAGGCCCGCTCCCCGAGGCGCGGATCGGGCATCGCCACGATCGCCACGCCCGCGATCTTCGGATGCGTGTAGAGCAGGTTCTCCACCTCGACGATGGGGATGTTCTCCCCGCCCCGGATGATGATGTCCTTGGCCCGCCCGGTGATGGTCAGGTAGCCGTCGCGGTCGCGGGTGGCCCGGTCGCCGGTGCGGAACCAGCCGTCCCGGGTATGGGCCTCCGCGGTGAAGCCGGGCCGCTCGTAGTAGCCGACGAAGTGCGAGCAGCCGCGGGAGAGGAGATGGCCCTCCACCCCGGGGGCGACGTCGCGGTCGGCGTCGTCCACGATCCGCAGCTCCACGCCGGGCAGCGGCACCCCGTCGCTGCCGAAGATCTTCTCGTCCGGGTCGCGCAGGCCGTTGCAGGTGCAGAGGCCGTTCTCGGTCATGCCCCAGCCCGCCGACACCACGCAGCCCAGGCGCTCCCGCGCGTCCCGCACCAGCGCGCGCGGGATCGGCGCGCCCGCCGCGATAAAGAGACGCAGGGTGCGGCCTCCTGGCCCCCGAGCCGGCCGGGGCTCCGCGTAGGTCAGGTCGCGCAGGAACGGGGTGGCCCCCATCGACACCGTCACGCCCTCCGCCTCGATGAGGCGCGCGCCCGCCTCCACGTTCCATACGTCCATCCACACCGTGGTCCCGCCCAGCAGCACGGTGAGGCAGTAGCCGAAGAGGAAGCCGGTCTGGTGGCCGACGGTGGAGGCCATCAGCATCACGTCGCGGTCGGAGAGCTCGAGCCGCTCGATGGCCCGCGGCAGGAGCGAGAGCGTGGTGTTCTCGGTGTGCATCACGCCCTTGGGCTCGCCGGTGGTGCCGGAGGTGAACACCACCTCATGGACCGCGTTGGGATCGGTGCCGGGCAGCGGCGCACTCCCGGCACGGGCCTCCCACGGCTCCTGGAGGAGCGCCTCCAGCGGCCGGGTGCCCGCGGGACCGACCCCCCGGGCCACCAGCACCGAACGCAGCCGGGGCAGCTCGGGCTGGAGCGCCGTCAGCATCCCCGCATGGTCGAAGCCGCGGAACTGCGCGGGCACCACCGCCACCTGCGAGCCCAGGAGCCCCAGCATGAAGCGCAGCTCGCTCGCCCGGTAGGTCGGCGGGATCGGGTTCACGATGGCGCCCAGACGGAGCGCGGCCAGGAACAGCACCGCCGCCTCGTTCCAGTTGGGCAGCTGGCAGGAGAGGACCCCGCCCGGCTCGAGCCCGTGCGCGCGCAGGCCCAGGGCCGCGCGCTCCACCGCCCGGGCCAGCGCCTGCCACGTGTAGCGCCCGCGCCCGTCGACGAAGGCGGTGCGCTCGGGCCGCTCGCGGGCCCAGCGGTCGAGGTAGGCGAGGAGGCTCTCGTTCCGCCAGTGCCCGGCCCCGGTCATGGCCCGGATCCGCTCGTCGGTGAGAGTGGTCTGCATCCCGCTCCCCTGGGAGCGGCGCCTCAGGCGAAGGCGCCCTGTTCGATCAGCTGCGTGTGCACCGCGCCCGCGCGGAAGAGGTCGCTCCGCATGACGCGCTGGTGGAACGGGATCACCGTCTTCACGCCCTCCACCACGAAGGCGTCGAGCGCCCCGGTCATGCGCGCGATGGCCTCGTCGCGGTCCCGGCCGGTGGCGATCAGCTTGGCCAGCAGCGGGTCGTAGTGGACCGACACCTCCACGCCCTCCGCCACCCCGCACTCGATCCGGATGCCGGCGCCGTCGGGCAGCGCGAGGCGCTTGAGCGCCCCGGGCGACGGCATGAAGTTCTTGGCGGGGTCCTCCGCGTAGATGCGACACTCGATGCTCGCCCCGCGCTGCACGATCTGCTCCTGGGTCCACGGCAGCGGCTCCCCCGCGGCCACCCGCAGCTGGGCCTGCACCAGGTCGACGCCGGTCACCTCCTCGGTCACCGGATGCTCCACCTGCAGGCGGGTGTTCATTTCCAGGAAGTAGAACGCCTCCCCGCTGACGATGAACTCCATGGTGCCCGCGTTGACGTAGCCGACCGAGCGCGCGCCCGCCACCGCGGCCGCGGTCAGACGCGCCTTCAGGTCGGCCGACAGGCCCGGGGCGGGCGTCTCCTCGACCAGCTTCTGGTGCCGGCGCTGGATCGAGCACTCGCGCTCGTGCAGGTGCACCACGTGGCCCGCCGCGTCGCCGAAGACCTGCACCTCGACGTGCCGAGCCCCCTGCACGTAGCGCTCCAGGAAGAGCGCGCCGGAGCCGAACGCGGCCTGCGCCCTCCGCTGCGCCGACGCGAACGCGGCGGGCAGCGCCGCCTCGTCCGCCACCTTGACCATGCCGATGCCGCCGCCGCCCGCCGAGGCCTTCAGCATCACCGGGTAGCCGATACGGGCCGCGGCCTCCCGGGCCGCCTCCACCGAATCCACCGGCCCGTCGCTGCCCGGCACCACCGGCACGCCGGCTGCGGCCATGATCCGGCGCGCGCCGATCTTGTCGCCCATCTGCTGGATCACGCGCCACGGCGGGCCGACGAAGATCAGGCCGGCCGCCTCGCAGGCCTGGGCGAAGCGCCAGTTCTCGGAGAGGAAGCCGTAGCCGGGATGGATCGCCTGGGCCCCGGTGCGGCGGGCCGCGTCGATCACGCGGTCGATGTCGAGATAGCTCTGCCGGGCCGGCGCGGGGCCGATGGCGACCGCCTCGTCCGCGTCCGCCACGTGCGGCCACGCCGCGTCCGCCTCCGAGTACACCGCGATCGCCCGCGCCCCGAGGGCCCGGCACCCGCGGATCACGCGACGGGCGATCTCGCCCCGATTGGCGACCAGGACGCTCCGCAGCATGGTGTCAGGCGTGCGGCGCGGCGGAGCCCGCCACCGGCTCGAGCGCGGCGACACGCCAGCCCGCGTCGGTCGGCACCCAGCGGAGCAGCAGGGTCAGACCCCCGGCGGCGTCGGCCGCGCCGTCGAGCCGCAGCTTCACGAGCCGCTGGGCGCCGACGCGGGCGACGGCCACCACGCGCGGTCGCGCGCCGCGGCCGGCCGCGAGCCGGCCCGCCAGGTCCTCGCCCGGCTCGAAGGCGGGATCGAGCCAGCGCCGGGCGGCGTCCGCATCGCCGCCGGTGAGCGCCTGGCCGAACCCGTCCAGCGCGGCGGCGAGCGCGGGATCGATCGGCCACGGCCGCGAGGTCTGCTCGAGCCGGATGAACTCGCGCGCGTCGTCGCTCAGCGGCGCCTCCGGCTCGCCCGCCACCGCGCGCGTGAGCGGGCCCGCCCCGGTGGCGCCGCCGGCGGCCTCCAGGAGCGCCCACAGGCGAGCCTCCGCGACCCGGGCGCGCTCCACCAGCGCGGGCGTGCGCAGCAGGTGGCGCGCGATCGTCTCGCCCGCCGCCACGTGCCGCCGCTCGTCCGCGATGCAGCGGGTGAGGATGCGGCAGGTCGGCGGCTCGTACACCGCGTTGGTGCTGGCCAGGTGCGCCTCGTAGGCGGCGAGCAGCTGCGGCTTCAACACCCGGTACACGCCGACGACCCGCTCGATGGTCTCTCCCGGCGCCTCCAGGGCCTCCAGCGCGTCCATGAACGCCACGACCCGCTCGTTGGCGGGCTCCGAGACCTGCGCGGCCGCGCGCAGCTCGGGCAGGCGCTTGCCCCAGGCGTCGGCGTGCTGCGCGTTGTCCCACACGTGGCGCCCGAACAGCAGCTTGGCGGAGAGCTCGGGCGTGAGCGCGATCCAGCCGCCGAGGGTGCGCATCATCCGCTCGGTCACGTACCGGTAGTGGCGCACGATACGGGCGGACTCGTCCACCTCGAGGAAGCCGGCCAGGGGATGGGGCATCGCGGCGTCCGGGTGGTCGAGGCTAGTAGACCGCGGAGCGCTGCGTCGTCCGGATGAGTCGAGCGATCTCCTCGTCGGTGAAGCCGCCCTCGCGCCGGGCCTCGGTCGCGATGGAGATCGGCACCGCCTCGTGGGGGCCCTCGCGCCGCACCCCGCCCAGGTTGAAGCGCTCGTCGATGGACTCCTGGAACTCCACCGCGCGGCGACGCCGCTCCGGGTCGCCCTCGGTGAGCCGGGCGAGCCACTTCGAGCCCATGCGGACGTGGGTGATCTCGTCGGCCAGCACGTAGTCGACCGCGCGCTCCAGGATGGGATCGCCCATCTTCCGCGCGATGTGCACCAGCTGGTTGAACACGTCGCAGGCCAGGCCCTCGAGACCGCGGTTCACGCCGGCCACCCGGGCCGCCGCGTCCTCCGCGCAGGCGCAGCGCCAGAGAATGGTGGTCTCGGGGAACTCGCCGATGTAGCCCTCGAGGTGCTCGAGCAGGCGGACGTAGATCTCGACGTGGCGCGACTCGTCCCACACCTGCCGGGCCATGTCCATGGTGAATTCCCACGGCGCGTCCGGGAAGTCGTACACCGAGCGGCCCGCCCCCTCCATCGCCTGCAGCTCGCCCACCATGATGCCGTGGACGCGCTCCTTGATGGACTCGCGAGAGAGCAGGTCCGGAAACGGGGGCAGCCCCTGATCGACCTTCAGCTGCGCGACCTCGCGCGCCCGCATCCGCACCAGTCGATCCTCGCGCGCCAGCCTGTCGTAGGCGATCAGCCGTTCCATGCGCCGACTCCGCTCCGGAGGAATGAACCGCTGTTCAGCGCAGTCTAAACGATGCCCCGTGCGACCGCAACGGGAGCCGGCTCACTCCGCGAGGGGCCGCCGGTGCGGGGGCCGGACCACGCTGGCCGGACGCAGCGATCCCTCCCCCCAGCGGGCGACGACCCGATCCATCGCCTGGGCCAGACGCGCGCGGCGCGTGGGGTCCCCGCCCAGCAGCGGCAGCTGGCCCGCCGTCGCGGGCCCGAGGCCGGACGCGGAGAGGCCGATGAGCCGCACGGGCTGGCTGAGCGGGATGCGATCGAGCAGGGCGCGCGCCCGCCGGTAGATCGCGAGCCCGTCCTGGGTCGGATCGTCGGTGTGCCGCCGGGTGAGCGTGGAGAAGTCCGCGAAGCGGAGCTTCAGGGTGACGCAGCGGGCGGCGTAGCCGCTCTCGCGCAGCTCGCGCGCCACCCGCTCCGCCTGGCCGCGGAGCGTCGAGCCCAGCCGCTCCAGATCGCGGTGGTCGTGGGCGAACGTCTCCTCGGCGCCCATGGACTTGGGCGGCGCGAACGGCTCCACCGCCCGGTCATCGCGGCCGAGCGCCAGGTCGCGCAGCCCGCGTCCGCTCGGGCCGAAGCGCGCCTCCAGATAGGCGACCGGCACCGCCGCGAGCTGACCGATCGTGGTGATACCCATCGCCTCCAGCCCCTGCCCCGTCACCTTGCCGACCCCCCAGAGCCGCGAGACGGGCAGCGGGGCGAGGAAGTCCGCCTCCGAGCCCGGGGGCACCACCACGAGACCGTCCGGCTTGCGGAGATCCGAGGCGACCTTGGCCACGAACTTGTTGACCGCGACTCCCACGGACGCGGTGAGCGCGAGCTCGTCGGCGATACGGGCCTTGATGGTGGCGGCGACCGTGGGCCCGTCTCCGGCGAGCCCTTCGGTGCCGGTCACGTCCAGGAAGGCCTCGTCGATCGACACCGGCTCCAGCAACGGCGTGAAGTCGGCCAGGATGGCCATGACCTGCCGGGAGACCGCCGCGTACTTGTCCATGTCCACCGGGAGGAACACCCCGTCGGGACAGAGCCGCGCGGCGCGCCCGATCGGCATCGCGGAGTGCACGCCGAACCGCCGGGCCTCGTAGGAAGCGGCCGACACGACCCCGCGGCCGCGCGGATCCGCCCCCACGATCACCGGCCGTCCGCGCAGGTCGGGCCGGTCCCGCTGCTCCACGGACGCATAGAAGGCGTCCATGTCGACGTGCAGGACGGTGCGGGTCACGGTCTCTTGGCGGCGTGTCGACCGTTCACTTCTTTGAGCCCTTCCGCTGCGGGGGCCCCGAGATGGCCCCCCGCACTCCCCCACTCCGGCGGACTTCCCGCGGTGGCCGGGGGCTCAGCGCGGGACGCTACGGCCGCGCCACTTGTCGATGGACTTCTTGGAGAAGAGCCACTTGCCTTCGTGCTGGAGCGCGGGAATGCGACGCTCCGCCGCCATCGCGGCCACCGTCTTCTCGTCCATGGCCAGGTACCGGGCGGCTTCCTTCACGTCCATCGTGTCCTTTGGCAGCACCGACATCCTCTTACATCTCCTCTCGGGGTGGGCCCCCGGCGTGGATCAGTGCGCGCGGGCACCCGCGGTCGCGTCGGACGCCTTCTTGAGCCGCTCGATCTCCGCCTCCAGGGTATGGATGCGATCGAGCATCTGTTCCAGCGTGCGCGCCAGCGGATCCGGCAGGTCGGCCTGGTTGAGGTCGATGCCGCCGGTCACCCGCTCTCCGTTGCGGAATGTTATGCGACCCGGCACCCCGACCACAACACAGTTCTCCGGCACTTCCCGCACCACCACCGAGCCCGCGCCGATCCGGCTGCCCGCGCCGATTCGGAACGCGCCGAGGATCTTCGCGCCGGCGCCGATCACCACGTTGTCGCCGATGGTGGGATGGCGCTTCTCGCGCTTCACGCTGGTGCCGCCGAGGGTCACGCCCTGCAGGATGCTGACGTTCTCGCCGATCTCCGCCGTCTCCCCGATCACGATCCCCATGCCGTGATCGATGAAGAGGCCGGGGCCCAGGACCGCGGCGGGGTGGATCTCGATGCCGGTGAAGAACCGGCTCACGTGGGAGACGAAGCGGGCCGCCAGGCGCCAGCCGCCGCGCCAGAGCGCGTGCGCCACCCGGTGCGCCCAGATCGCGTGCACGCCGGGGTAGCACAGCACGACCTCCAACGCCGAGCGGGCCGCCGGATCGCGCTCCATCACCGTCCTCACGTCCCGTCGCATGCGATCGAACATTCCGCTCGCTCCTTGTCCGGCCCGGTCAGGCCCCGTTCGACGTGGCTCCGTCCCGGTCGCCTCAGGCCCGCGCCGGCATCGCGCTGCGCAGCTTCGCGACCAGCGGCTCGACGCAATCCAGCACGTAGTCGATGTCGGCCTCGGTGGTCGATCGGCCCAGCGAGTGGCGCACCGCGCCCATCGCCCAGTCGAGCGGCACCCCCATCGCCACCAGCACGTACGACGGCTCCACGTTTCCCGAGGTACACGCCGATCCCGCCGACACGCCGATGCCCTTCAGATCCAGACCCAGCACGATGGATTCCGACTCCACGTGCCGGAAGCACACGTTGCAGGTGCCGGGAACCCGCCGGGTCGGGTGGCCGTTCAGCCGCACCTCGGGCACGCGGCGCTCGAGACCCCGCCAGAGCCGATCCCGGAGGGCGGTCAGGCGCTGCCCTTCCTCGGCCATGTCGCGGCCCCGGATCTCCACCGCCTTGCCGAAGCCCACGATACCGGCCACGTTCTCGGTGCCGGCGCGGCGGCGCCGCTCGTGCTCGCCCCCGTGCTGGATCGAGACCATCTTGGTGCCCTTCCGGATGTACAGCCCGGCCACGCCCTTGGGGCCGTAGATCTTGTGGCCGGAGAACGAGAGCATGTCGATGTTGAAGGCATCCAGATCGATCGGCACCTTGCCGAAGGTCTGCACCGCGTCCATGTGGAAGGGAATGCCGTGCTCGCGCGCGATGGCGCCCAGCTCGCGGGCGGGCTGGATGGTGCCGATCTCGGAGTTGGCGTGCATGATCGTGATCAGGATCGTGTCCGGCCGGATGGCCCGCCGGAGCGCGTCGGGATCGACCATGCCGTGGCCGTCCACGTCGAGATAGGTCGCGCTGAACCCCTGGCTCTCCAGGGCCTGCACCGCCCGCAGCACCGCGTGGTGCTCGATCTTGGAGGTGATGATGTGACCCTGACGCCGGGCCATCGCCACCCCCTTCACCGCCATGTTGTCGGACTCGGTGCCGCCGGAGGTGAACACGATCTCCTCCTTGCCGACCCGCAGGAAGTGGGCGATCTGCTCGCGCGCGGTCTCCAGCCCCTCGCGCGCCTCGCGGCCGAAGGCGTGCACGCTCGACGGGTTGCCGAAGCGCTCGCTGAAGTACGGCAGCATCGCCTGCACGACCTCCGGATGCACCGGCGTCGAGGCGTTGTGATCGAGATAGACCTGTCGGTTCATTGACGCTCCCCTTTCACGATGTTACGCTGACGCTCGCATGGCCCTCGCGGGACGCAAGCTCGGCCTGATGGTCTCGACCGCGCCCGACCACCCGAATCTCGAGACCGCCATCGGTCTCTCCCAGGCGGCGCTGGACGGCGGCGGCGAGGTCTACCTGTACCTGATCGACGACGCGGTGGCCGCGGTGGAGGACGAGCGCGTGCAGGCGCTCGCCGGGCGCGGCCTCAAGCTCTTCGTCTGCGCCTACGGCTGCCAGAAGCGACGGCTCCCCCTGTCGGACCGGGCCACCAACTGCGGGCTGGTGGTCCTCACCGACGTGATCAACGGCACCGACCGCTTCCTCGCCCTGAACTAGACGCCTCGTGGCCGCGAACCAGCCGACGCTGGTGATCATCTCGGAGGATCCGCGCGCCTCGCACCGCGCCAACGAGGCGATGCGGATCGCGCTCGGCATCGTCTCGGGCAACAATCCGATCCACGTCGTGCTAACCGGCCCCGCGGTGCACCTGCTGGACGAGAACACCGACGATCTGGTCGACGGCGACGACATCGCCAAGTTCCGCGCCTCGCTCAAGAAGCTGGGCGTCGCGTTCCACATCGAAGGCGCCCTGCCCGACGAGCCGGGCTGGAACGCCGACGGCCACCCGGTGCGGTCGGTGAGCCGGGAGGACATCGCGGCGCTGGTGCCGAAGGCGACCCGGTTCCTCGTGTTCTGATGGCGTCCTTCCTCCATCTGCTCCGGAAGGACACCGGCGCCCTCGCGGCCCCGGTCATCGCGGCCAACGCGGCCCGGCCCGACGCACGCGTCACGGTGGTCCTGCTCGACGGAGCGGCCGCGCCGGACCTGCCCGCGGGCGTGACGGTGCGCCGACTCGCCGCCGGCGAGCTGGACTACCCCGCGCTGCTCGACCTGATCTTCGCTCACGATCACGTGGTCACCTGGTAGCTCAGCGGTCGCGGTACTCCTCGACCCACCTCATCTGGATCGCCTCCAGGATCCCCTCGTTGGAAGCCTTGGGATCGCCGGTGAACCCGGGCAGCGCGACCACCCACTTGTGGAGGTCGGTGAACCGCACCGAGAGCGGATCCACGTCGGGATGCGCGTCCATGAGGGCCAGCGCGATGTCCTCCGCGTCCTGCCAGTTCACTTCGGTATCTCCACCACCACGTCGCCCCGCACGACCGCCTGACAGCCGAGCCGGGAGTGGAGCGTGAGCCCCTCCGCGGTGTCGAGGCGGTCCTCCTCGTCCTGCTCCATCGGCGACAGGTTGTCCTCCCCCTCGCGCACCACCACGTGACAGGTGGTGCACGCGCAGCTCCCGCCGCAATTGTGCTCGAGCGCGATGTCGTGGGCCAGCGCGATGTCGAGCACCGAGCCCGGCCGGCCGTGGTCGGCCAGCGGGTACTCGGCGTCGTCGACCTCGATCGTCTTGTTCAGCGGGAGGAACGTGACCTTGTGCACCGCCATCTATCGCTCCTCCAGGAGCCGGTCGGCCCGCTTGGACGTGACCGCGTCGCGGATGGCGGCCTCCATCATGCGGTCGGCCAGCGGGGCGGTGGCCTGGTTCAGCGCGATGGTGCGCTCGCGGATCTCGTCCCGGTCGGTGCCCGGCCGCGCGGCCCGGAGCGCGCCGAGGGCGCTCTCGATCGCCGCCCGCTCCTCCGCGCTCGCGAGATCGCCCGCCTGGCGCAGGGCGCGCTCCACGTGGTTGATCACGGTGTCGGCCTCGGTGCGGGTCTCGATCAGGAGACGCGCCTCCACGTCCGCCTCCGCGTGGGTGAAGGAGTCCTCCACCATCTGCTCGACCTGGTCCTCGGTGAGCCCGTAGGTCGGCTTCACCTCGATGCTGGCCGCCTTGCCGGTCCGCAGCTCGCGCGCCTGCACCTGCAGGATGCCGTTGGCATCGATGAGGAAGGTCACCTCGATCTTCGGCATGCCGGCCGGCATCGGCTCCAGTCCGGCCAGGTCGAAGCGGGCCAGCGAGCGGTTGTCCTTGGCCAGCTCGCGCTCCCCCTGCAGCACGTGCATGTCGATGGTGGTCTGTCCGTCCACCGAGGTCGTGAAGTACTCCTTGGCCATGGTGGGGATCGTGGTGTTGCGCGGGATCAGCACGCTGACGATGCCGCCCAGGGTCTCGATGCCGAGGGAGAGCGGGGTCACGTCGAGCAGCAGCATGTCGGTGATGCCGCCGGCGAGGATCTGGGCCTGCACCGCCGCGCCGAGCGCGACCACCTCGTCCGGATTGAGCCGGCTGTGCGGCGCCCGGCCGAAGAGCTCCTCCACCCGGCGCCGCACCAGCGGCATGCGGGTGGAGCCCCCCACCAGCACCACCTGATCCACCGCGCGGGCGTCGAGCCCCGCGTCGGCGAGGGCCCGGCGGCAGGGGCCGAGGGTGGTCGCCACCAGCGGCTCCACCAGCGCCTCCGCCTCGGCGCGCGTGATGTCGCGGTGGTAGGTGAAGCCCTCGAACGGGATGCCGAGGACGGTGCGCTCGTCGAACGACAGCCGGCACTTGGCCGCCTCCGCCCCGAGCCGGATCTCCTGCATCGCTTCCGGGTCGCCGCTCGGGTCCACCCCGTGCCGGCGCCGGATGTCGTCCACGATCCAGTCGACCATCGCCTGGTCGAAGTCGTCGCCGCCCAGGTGCGTGTTGCCGTTCGTGGCGAGGACCTCGAACACGCCGTCCTTCACCCGCAAGATCGAGATGTCGAAGGTCCCGCCCCCGAGGTCGTAGACCGCGATGATCCCCTCCGCCATCCTCTGGAGCCCGTAGGCGAGCGAGGCGGCGGTGGGCTCGTTCACGATGCGCAGCACGTCGAGCCCCGCGATGCGCCCCGCGTCCTTGGTGGCCTGGCGCTGGGCGTCGTTGAAATAGGCGGGCACCGTGATCACCGCCTGCTCGACCGCCTCCCCGAAATGCGCCTCCGCCCGCTGCTTGAGCGCGCGCAGCACGTGCGCGGACACCTCGGGCGGCGTCACCTCGCGGTCGCCGATGCGGATGCTCACGACCTCCGCGTGCGGGACGATCTCGAAGGGCAGGCGCTCGTCCTTGACGTCCTCGTAGCCGCGTCCCATGAGCCGCTTCACCGAGTAGACGGTGCGCGCCGCGTTGCGGGCCAGCTGCCGGCGCGCCGCCTCTCCGACCACCACCCCGTGCGGGGTCCAGGCCACGATCGACGGCAGCAGGGCGCGGCCCTCCGCGTCGGGGATCACCCGCGGGATGCCGCCCTCGACGTGCGCCACCAGGCTGTTGGTGGTGCCGAGGTCAATGCCGACGATGCGAGACATGGCCCTCCTCCTGCTCTCCCAGCGCCTCGCTCAGGTCGTCGATGACCGTGCGCAGGTAGGCCCGCGTCGCGAGCCGATGCTTGAACCACTCGAGCAGCGGTTTGCGGTCGCCGCCTTCGTCCACCAGCCGGTCCCACTCCGCGGCGCGGCCGGCGATGGCGTCCGCCTCCGCCGCGTAGCGCGCCTCGAGCCGGGCGCGCTCCTCCCGGACACGGGCCGCCGCCTCACCGGTCATCCCCGTTGCCTTCGCTTCCTCGAGCGCCTCCTGGACCTCCAGCATCTCCTCCAGGAGCTCCCGGGGCGCGGTCGGCTTCTCGGTCGCGCCCTCCCGCGCCCCGCGGCCCTCCTCCAGCGCGATCAGGTACTCGACCCGCGGGATCGGATCCCGCAGGGCCCGGTACGCGCGATTCACCAGCGCGGACTGCGCGAGCGCCTCCGCCTGCCGCGCCGCATCCGCCCCCTGGTGAAAGTCGGGGTGGTGCCGGCGCGACAGCTCGTAGAAGCGCCGCTGCAGGAAGTCGGCATCCACCGTCAGCTTGCGGGGAAGGCCGAACACCGCGAAATAGTCGGTCACTCGAATGTCCTCAAAAAATGAGAACGGGCCCCGGCGGGCCCGTTCTCGTGTCACGCGAGCTCGGGCCCTAGGCCGAGAACGAGGTCCCGCACCCGCAGCTCGATTTGGCGTTGGGGTTGACGAAGGTGAAGCCGCCCGTCAGCCCCTGCGTCACGTAGTCGAGGGTGGTGCCGTTGAGGTACAAGTAGCTCTTCTTGTCGCAAACCACCTGGATCCCGTCGATGTCGAACTTCTTGTCGTGGGGACCCGTCTCGTTGTCGAACTCCAGGGAATACGACAGGCCGGAGCAGCCTCCGCCCTTGACCCCCATCCGGAGATAGACGTTCTCGAGATTCTGGGCCTGCATGAGCTGCTTGACCTGCTGCACCGCCTTCTCGGTCAGCGCCACCGCCATGGCGAGGGCTCTCCTCGTGCGCCCTTCTTACGACGCGCCCCCGCTGGCGGGCGCTTCGCGATTGGTCCACTTCTCTCGATAGTCCTGCAGCGCGGCCTTGATCGCGTCCTCGGCCAGCACCGAGCAATGGATCTTCACCGGGGGCAGCCGGAGCTCGTTCACGATGTCCGTGTTCTTGATCTTGGCCGCCTCGTCCACCGTGCGCCCCTTGAGCCACTCGGTGGCGAGGCTCGAGGAGGCGATGGCGCTGCCGCAGCCGAAGGTCTTGAACTTGGCGTCTTCGATCACGCCGGTCTCCACGTTCACCTTGATCTGCAGCTTCATCACGTCGCCACACTCGGGCGCCCCCACCAGCCCCGTCCCCACCCCCGGAGTGTCCTTGGAGAAGGACCCCACGTTGCGCGGGTTGTTGTAGTGGTCGACCACCTTATCGCTGTAGGCCATGTCCGCACATCCTCCCGGGATCGCCCGTGGGCGTCGTTATTCCGCCTTCCAGTGGATCGTCTTCAGGTCCACGCCTTCCTTCGCAAGCTCGTAGAGCGGCGACATCTCGCGCAGCCGCTGGACCACCTCCACCGTCTTGGCCGCGACGAAATCGACCTCCTCGTCGGTGGTGAACCGGTGCAGCCCGAAGCGGATCGAGGAGTGGGCCAGCTCGGTGTCGACGCCCAGCGCGGAGATCACGTACGACGGCTCGAGGGTGGCCGACGTGCAGGCCGAGCCCGAGGCGAGCGCGGCTTCCCGGTTCAGGCCCATCAGCACCGACTCCCCCTCCACGTACGCGAACGAGATGTTCAGGTTGTGGGGGAGCCGCCGCTCGGGGTGACCGTTGACGTAGGCCTCGTCCACCTTCGAGAGGATCTGCTCCTGCAACCGGTCCCGCATCGCGGCCAGCCGCTTGCCCTCCTCCGCCATCTCCTCCCGGGCGATCTCCGCCGCGCGACCGAACCCCACCGCCAGCGGCACCGGCACCGTGCCCGAACGCATGCCGCGCTCGTGGCCGCCGCCGTCCAGCATGGGGGCCAGGCGCACGCGGGGATTCTTCCGCCGCACGTACAGGGCCCCGACCCCCTTCGGCCCGTACAGCAGGTGGGCGGTGGCCGAGAGCAGGTCGATGCCCATGGCCTCCACGTCCACCGGGATCTTCCCCACCGCCTGGGTGGCGTCGGTGTGGAAGATGATGCCCTTCTCCTTGGCCAGCTTCCCCAGCTCCGCCACCGGCTGGATGGTCCCGATCTCGTTGTTGGCGAACATCACCGAGATGAGGATGGTCTTGTCGGTGCACGCGGCCCGCACCGCTTCCACGTCCACCAGCCCGTCGCGCCCCACCGGCACGTACGTCACCTCGAAGCCCTGCCGCTCGAGCCGCTTGCACACGTCGAGAGTGGCCCGCTGCTCGATGGCGGTGGTGACGATGTGGTTGCCCTTCTCCCGGTACATCTCGGCCACGCCCTTGAGCGCCAAATTGATGGCCTCGGTGCCCCCGGACGTGAACACGACCTCCTTGGGATCGCGCGCCCCGATCAGCTTGGCGACCTGCTCGCGGGCCCGGTCCACGCCCTTCTCCGCCTCCCAGCCGAAGGGATGGTTCCGGCTCGCGGGATGGCCGAACTTCTCGGTGAAGTACGGGATCATCGCCTCGAGCACCCGGGGATCGACCGGGGTCGTGGACTGGCTGTCCATGAAGATCGGAAGCTTCAACGCCATTGCGCGCTCTCTCCTGTCGATGCCTAGCGGGTCGCGGCCAGCGGCGGCACCGGGACCACGGTGGGCCCGGCGGCCAGCTCCGCGAGCGTCATGCTATCGAGGACCTGGGTGATGCTTGCCTGGATCTTCTGGACCGGGCCGCGGAGGTTGCAGCGGGCGAACTGCGGGCAGTCGTCGTGGCTGGTCATGCAGCTCACCACGCTGAGCGGCCCCTCCAGCGCCCGCACCACCTGCCCCACCGTGATCTCCGTCGGCCGCCGGGTCAGCAAGTAGCCGCCCTTCGGCCCGTTGTGGCTCGTGATCAGCCTTCTCTTGGCCAGCCGCTGCAGGATCTTGGCGAGCCGCTCGGGCGGGATCTGGAACTCCTCCGCGATCCGCTTCGCGCTCACCGCCCCGTCCTCGCCGTGGGACGCGATGAAGTGGATCGCCATCAGCCCGTAGTCCGCGCGCTTCGTGAACCTCAGCACGGTGGCTCCCCCTATATCCGACTCGGCTGGTCGCCGACCTTCATGGTCGGAGTCTCCCACCCGGCATCCCCCCTTGTCAAGCCGGCAATGGATTTTGTGCTGCGGCGGCGTGACCTTAGGTTGGTCTAACCACCGGCGAGCCCCTCAGGGGGCACCGCTCAGTGCCAGGAGTCCCGGAACTGCTTGGCCGCCTCCTCCGGCGGCGTGTCGTTCACGTGGATGCCCCCCACCCCGTTGACCCGGTCAGGCGTGGTGCACACCTCGATGTGCCAGTGATAGTCGTCGGCGATGGTGGCCCACTCGCCGGGCAGGATCTTGGCGGCCAGGTTCGGCGCGGTGTAGAGCGTCATCTCGAACGGCGGATCGCCCATCTTGGCGGCCAGGGTCCGGAAGAGGCCGCTCAGGATGCCGGCCAGCTCGGTCACCATCTCGCCCGAGAGCGCGCTCTCGTAGAGGCAGTTGTGCTGGCGCGGCAGGATCCAGGTCTCGAAGGCGGTCCGCGCCGCGTACGGCGAGAGCGCCAGGAAGTGATCGGTCAGGCGCACCACGCGGTCGCCCCCCGCGATCTCCTGCCGGATCATGTCGCAGTACACGCAGCGGCGCTTGTACTCGTAGTGCTCGCGGCACTCGCGCAGCTTGCGTCGCACCTCGTCGAAGATGATGGGGATCGCGGTGACGCGCGAATAGGGATGCGTGATGCGCGAGCCGGGCGCGCGGTGGCGCCGGGTCACCAGGATGTCGCGGATGTTCCGGTCCCGCTTGAGGTCGCGGATGCGCTCGCCGTACATCCACAGCACCTGCGTCCACTGGGCCTCGCCCAGGGTGGCCGCGGTGTCGTCGTGATTGGGCGTCTCCACGATCAGCTCGGTGGCCCCGCGCGGGGAGATGCGGTCGTAGAGACCCACCCCCTCGCGCACCAGCTCCTGCTCGATGCGGAAGTACGGATCGGCCTCGGGAATGACCCGCACCGACCATCCCGGCTCGTCGGGCCGGGAGCCCTCGCGTCGGTAGGCGAAGATCTCGTGCGGGGTGTGCGATTCGTTTCCCGGACAGAACGGGCACACCGCGGAGGCGGGCGGCTTCCCGCCCGGGCGCACCAGCACCCAGCGGCCCCGCGTGGGATCCTTGCGCAGATCGCTCATGACCCGGCCACGATAGGAAATGGCGCCCCGTCAGTCAAGGCGAGCCGGGACGAGCGGACGTTGACGCCGGAGGGACTGCTGGCGAAGGTGCGCGAGGCGCCGGCCCGCTCGTCGGGCAGGGCCGCGGCCGACGGGCCGTCGAGAAAGCCGCGGCGGGTCCTACGGGATCGAGACGGTGGTGCCGTCGCCGGCCGTGGTGATGGTGAAGGTGCCGACCGAGGTGTTCGCGGTGTAAGAATACGCGGACCAGCCGCCCGGAGCGGTCGGCACCGAGCCGAGGAAGGGCCCGCCCGCCACGCCCGCGGCATTCGTGACCACCGTGGTCAGCTGGCTGAGCGCCGTGGGGATCCGTCCCGCGTGCGCGCTGTAGATGGTCACCGCGGAGGCCAGCGCGCGGGTGTCGGCCTGTGCCTTGGCGATCCGGCCACGGGCCTGGACGTTGGCGTAGAGCGGGACGGCGATGGTCGCGAGGACGCCGATCACGGCGACCACGACCATCAGCTCCACCAGCGTGAATCCCTGCTCGCGACGTGGCGACGTCCTGCGGGCCATGGCCCTCTCCCCGGTGCGCGTGCACTGCCGGGCCGCAAGGAAGCAAGACAGGGGCCAGGGGGGGTGCTGCGGTCCATCTCGCTGATTCCGCGCTGCTAGCGGAAACGCCCCTGACACGATCAGTCAGCTCGTGTGACTGAAACCGGCCTCCCGCCGACGAATCTCCGCCTCAGCGCCTCCAGCTCCAGAGGAGCTTCCAGGCCAGCCGGACCATCGCATCCCCGGCCCCCATCAGCCGAATCCTACGCATGAGCTTATGCTACGCTAGCGCCGATCAAGGAGACCCCATGACCGACGAGCGCCCCCGAGTCCGAGTCTTCAGTAGCCCCACCTGAGGGCCCTGCAAGGCGGCGAAAGAGTTTCTTTCGTCTCAGGGTGTGGCCTTCGAGGACATCAACGTGATGGCGGACGCGGCGGCGCGGGACGAGCTGGTGAAGCTGACCGGACAGATGTCCATCCCCGTGATCGTGGTCGGCGATCAGGTGGTGCGCGGCTTCAACAAGCCCGCGCTGAAGAGCGCGCTCGGCCTCTAGTTCCCCTGCTGCTGCCGGAGCTTCTTGAGGTGTAGCCGGGCGACGTCCACCCAGTCCTTCTCGGACGGCTGGGTGCCGGCCAGGCTGATGTACCGTTCCCAGAGCGTGATCGCCTCCTTGGGGTCGACCTTCTCGTACACGAGGGCCAGATTGTAGAGCGCCCCGGTATTCTTGGCGTCGGCGTCGACCACCCTGCGGTACTCCCCGATGGCCTCCTTGTAGAGCCCCTTGTCCTCGTACACCTCGGCCAGGCCCATCCGTGCGTCCATGTACGTGGGGTCGAGGTCGATGGCCTTCTTGTAGGCGGTCACCGACTCGTAGTAGAGGCCCTTCTCGGAGTAGTAGATCTTCCCGAGGCTCACGTAGACCTTCGCGTTCATCGGGTTGAAGTCGAGCCCCTTCTGGTAGGCCGCCACCGCGGGATCGATCTCCCCCTTGGCGGCGAGCGCGTCGCCCAGCCCCACGTGCGCGTCGGCGTAGAAGGGCCGCAGCTCGATGGCCTTGCTGTAGGCCTTGATCGCCTCCTCGAAGAGCCGGCGCGGCGCGGTCAGGTACAGATCGCCGAGGGCCTTGTAGGGTTCCGCGTAGGTGGGGTCGAGCTGCGCGGAGGCGCGAAACTGCGCGGCCGCCTTCCAGCGGTTGCCGAGGTTCTGGTGCACGACCCCGAGGGCATACTGGGCCGCCACGAACTGCGGATCGGCCTCGATGGCCCGGCTCAGGAACTCCACCGCCGACTCGCTGCCGTCCTGGGTGCCCCGATAGGCGGCGCGGCGCCCCTGCACGTACAGCTCGTACGCGCGCGGCACCGCGGTGGGGGCGGCCCACTTCTGCGCCCGGGCCAGCTCCGCGTCGCTCGCCGACACCTTCATCGCCTTCAGATACGCGACCGGCAGGGCCCGCAGCCGGTCGAGCAGCTGCCCGTCGGCCACCGCAAAGGTGTCGAGCGCGACCGCCTCCACCTTCTCGCCCCGCACGTCCAGGAGGCGCGGCTGCACGATCAGGTCGGCGCCGGTTCGCTTCACCTCGCCGAAGAGGGCCAGGTCCGCGCCGACCTTCTTGGCCGCGGTCGTGGTCGCGGCCTCGTCCCAGGCCTCCGGCTGCGGCAGGGCGCGCACCCGATCGCGGTCGATCTGCACGAGACCGGGCACGTTGACGAGGGCCAGCATCAGGGACTGGGCGATGCCCTCCCCGATCCACTGCTCCTCGCGGCTCAGATCCGCGGTGGCGTAGGGCAAGATCAGGACGGTGCGCGGCTTGGACGCGGCCTCGCCGGTGCTCACGGTCAACGCGAACAGCAGCGCGGAGACGACGGCCCATTTAGCTCGGGTCAGCGCTGTCATGGCCTGATCCTCCTCTGGTTCGTCCCACCCGCAACCGCCCCCACAGCCGACCGAGCCCCACCGGCCCGATCCGCCGGAGCGCGATCTCCGGAATCAGCAGCACCGCCACCATGCCCACCAGCCACGGCCAGATGTCCACGCTCAACCGGGACCGATGCCGATTCTGCAGGAACGCATCCCTCGGGTCGCCCAGCATCCCGCCGCCGGTGAGCTCGGTGAGCTCGCGCAGGAACGACTCGTCCACCCCGAGGTCCCGGAACTCCTGCCCGTACGGCACCACGAGCCCCGCGAGCTGCGAGCCCACCATCTGGTCGGCCCGGCGCTGGGCCATGCCGACCAGGTACACGCCCTCCTGCCCGGCCGGGAAGCGGCCCCGATAGCGCCCGGGCCCGACCTGCTCGAGGTCGATCACGCTGCGGGTCTTGTCGGGGGCGACCACGCCGACCTGCGAGTCCAGGAAGTTGATGAACTCGCCCTTGGGATCGATGGCGTCGACCGTCACCTCGCCCACGTTGTCGGTGCGGGCCACGCTGGCCACCGTATCGCTGCGGGTCCCGGTCCGCAACGCCCACCGCGTCAGCTGCGACCAGAACTTGTTGAAGCCGCCCCAGCGCACCCAGAGCACGCCCCACTTGGCCTTGGCGTCGGAGGTGAACGCCACCGACCGGCCGAGGCCGTAGCGCCAGGTGGCGAGCAGCGGGTCCTCCTGGTGCGTCATCAGCACCAGGTCCGCGCTGGGCTTCATGCTGGTCGCCACGTAGCCGCCGAGCGGCGGCGCGTCCTTCCAGTCGATCTCCTGGATCGCCTCGTGGGCCGGGCTCGCCACCACCGCCTTGAAGGGCTGCTCGACCAGCGAGGCCTTGGAGGCCAGCTGGGTCTCCAGGGTGAAGATGCGCGGGATCGTCGAGTCGTCCTCGGTGTAGTAGAAGCGGCCCCGCCCCCACTTGGCCACGTCCACCATCAGGGGCACGTCCGCGTCCTTGCCGATGGCCACCGTGGACACCGTGATCTTGTCCTTGGCCATCCGGCGCAGCAGGCCCGCGAAGTCGCCCCGGGTCATCTGGCCGTCGGAGAGGAAGATGACGTGCTTGAGCAGCGCGGGCCGATCGAAGAGGACCTGGTAGGACTCCTTGAGCGCCGGGTAGCCGTCGGTCCCGCCGCCCGCCTTGATGGTGGCGATCGCGTGGTGGATCGCCTGCTTGTCCTTGGCCGGCTTGACCGGGGAGTCCCAGATGAACTCGGTGTCCCAGCTCATGACCCCGACCTCGTTGCGCTCGTCCAGGAGATCGACCACCAGATGGGCCGCCTCCTTGGCGATGTCGAGCTTGGTCACCTTCTCGTCGGTGGTCATGGCCATCGAGCCGGAGCGGTCGATGGAGAGCACCACCGCGAGGCTCGGGATCTCGATCTTCTGCTTCACCTCCATGGTGACCGGCAGCGCTTCCTCGATGGGAGTGCGGTAGTAGCCGCCGAGGCCGAAGCTCTCCTCGCCGCCCAGCATGATGAGGCCGCCGCCCTGCTCGCGGACGTAGTCGCGGATGTTCTCCATCTGCTTCTTCGTCATCTTGAGCGAGGAGACGTTGGACAGGATGAGACCGTCGTACTTCTGCAGCCCCGCCATGTCCTTGGGGATCTTGTCCGCCTCCACCACCGTGACGTCCACGTGCTGCGAGCGCAGCGCCGCCGCGAGCGCCTGGGCCTGGCTGCGGTCCTTCTCGGCCAGCAGCACCTGCGGCCGGCCGCGCACCACCAGGGTCCCGATCGCGCGGTTGTTCTCCTCGATGGTGTCGCCGTCGACGTCGATGGCGGCCTGGTAGACGTGGATGCCGCTCTGCTCGAGCGACTGCCGGTAGGTGTAGACGTTCTTGCCCGGGGCGAGCCGCACCACCTGCGAGCCCAGGAACTCCCCGTTGCGATAGAGCGACAGTCGTCCCTGCGTCTCGGCCTGGCTCCAGGCGACCACCTTGGCCTGGAACGGCTCCCCGAACTTCACCTCCTGCGGCAGCACCATCGACTCGACCACCACTTCCTGCGGGAACGTGAGCGGGGCCGGCACGTAGTAGATGTCCGCGCCCGCGTCCTTGGCCGCCTGCGCCACCGCGAGCGCGTTGCCGATGTTCTGCCGGCCGTCCGTCAGCAACACGAAGCGGTTGGCCTGGCCGGCGGGCGCGGTGGCCAGCCCGAGCTGCAGCGCCTGCGCGATGTTGGTGCCCCGCCCGGGGACGTGGGCCTGCGGCCGCTCGATCTTGCCGGTGGCGCGCAGCGGCTGGTCCACGACCGCTTCCTCGCCGAACACCACCACGCCCGCCTGGTCGCCCGGCTGCATGGCGTTCACCGCCTGGGCCGCGAAGCGGTAGGCGCTCTCGCGCGCGGCCAGGCTCACGCTGTCCGAGGCGTCGAGCAGGAACATCACGTTCAGCCGATCCGCCCAGCGCGGGATCGTGGGCTTGGTCAGGGCGATCAGCAGCACCGCGAGCAGCAGGCAGCGCAGGCCGAGCGCCCACCGGTCGCCCAGGCCGCGCGGCAGGCCGAGCCGCCCGCCGGTCTGACGCCGCCAGTAGAGAAAGCCCTCCAGCGCGAACAGCAGCACGGCCAGCATCACGAAGAAGGGCCACAGCTCGCGCAGGATCGCCACCGGCGGGGACTCCGGGCGCGCCCCTTCCACCACGGTGGGCAGCGGCTGCGGGGTGAGATCCGACTCGTCCGCGTTCATCAGGTTGACCGCGACCTTGGTCTCCCCGCGGCCGGTGACGACGGTGTAGATGCCCACCTCGTCGGTCTCGGTGAAGCTCGCCATGCCGCGGTTGACCTGCGCCCGCACGGTGCGTCCGGACGGCGTGCGCACGGTCGCGGTGTTCACCCCGTGCTCCACCGGCAGCAGGATCGGCTGGCCCGCCTGCAGCTGCAGGCTCGACTGGTCGAGCCCGACCGGGCTCAGCCACCTGAGCCCCTTGGAGAGGATGAGCGGGAACGCCACCCGCAACGGGAAGTCGGTCCGGAACAGATCGAAGCCGAAGAAGAGCGCCTTGCGGTCGCGCTCCTCCAGCGCGTAGATGAGGGGCCCGCCCACCGCCTCCACCAGGGTCTTGCCCGCGGCCACCGGCCGGACGCGCATCGCGTCCTCGATGGTGACCTTGGCGAAGTCGATCTGACGCATGATCGGATGATTCCGATCCCAGTCCATGATGGGGGGGTGGTCGAGGCGCCCGAGCATCTCGATCGGCACGTCCGCCGGCACCGTGTTGACCAGCACGAAGCGGCCGTCGCCGAGCTTGGGCGGGCTCACGCTGTCGACCACCACCACGTCGAAGCCTTCCATGCCGCCCTGGTAGGCGTCCGGCTTGCGCACCTCGAGCTTCACCTGCGGATCCGTCTGGAGCACCTTCTCCAGGAACAGGTTGCCCGGGCTCACCAGCAGCACGGACAGCGTCCGCGGGGCCGGGATCACCGCGTAGGCCACGTTGTCGGCCTCGAGATCGTCGGCGACGTCCAGCTTGAGCTTCAGCACCCCGCCCCGTTGCTCGCTGAACGGCACCACGATCGCGCGCCGGACCTGCGGGTCGAGGGTCAGGGTGCGCTCGGTCAGGATCTGGTCGTCCAGGGTGAGCCGGAGCGACAGCGTCTGCGGCTCGGTGGAGAAGTTCCCCACCGAGAAGAAGGCCTGGGAGTTGTAGTTGCCGAAGTAGTTCCGGCGCACCGCGAGGCTCGTGATGCCCACGTTGTGCGAGCGCTGCCCCACCCCGGTCCACCGCACCCGCACGTCGTCGCCCTGGGCCTTGATCGCGTCGGGATGCGCCCCGTCGGTGAAGACGTGGATCTCCGCCCGCGGATCCGCGCCCACCAGGGCCCGGGCGGTGCGGAGCCCCTCCGCCAGGCGATTGGGCAGGTCGTGGGCCTCGAGCGAGCGCAGCCCCGCCGTGACGCGATCGTGCTCGCGGGTGAACGGCACCACCACGCGCGGCTGCACCCCCGCCTCGATGACCATGACCTCGGCGCCCTCGCCGAGGCGCCCCACGAGCCCGAGCGCGGCGCGCTGCGCCTGCACGAAGCGCGAGGAGGCCACGTCGGTGGCCTTCATGGAGGCGGAGGTGTCCATCACGATGGCCACGCGCTTCGCGCCCTGCCCCATGACGGTCACCGCGGGGCGGGCCAGCGCCACCGTGAGGGCGAGCAGGGCCAGGATCTGCAAGATGAGGAGCGGGTCCCGCTGCAGTCGCTGGAAGAAGGTCGAGGCCTCGCGGTCGCGGAGGGCGGCCTCCCAGAGGAGGAGGCTCGAGACGCGCATCTGCCGCCGGCGGACCTTGAGGAAGTAGAGCAGGAGCAGCGGCACCGCGAGGGTGCCGAGGAGGAGCGCGAACGGGCTGAGGAAGTTCATGCGAGCAGGAGCCCCTTCAGCTGGCGGAGCATGAACTCCTCCACCGGCGTGTCGGTCACCACCCGGTGGTAGGTGATCTCGTTGCCGCGGCAGAACTGCTCCGCGCGCTCGAGGAACTCGCGCAGCCGCTCGTAGTAGCCGCGGAGGGCCTCGCCGTCCAGGGTGAGGTCGCGCGGCTCGTCCGTCTCGGCGTCCAGCAGGCGCAGGTCGCCGCCGAAGCCGGGATTCATCTCGTCGGCAGACAGCACATGCACGAGGTGCACGTCGAAGCGCCGCTCCAGCAGGGACTTCAGGCCGCGCTCGTACCCGCCCGGATCCATCAGGTCCGAGATCAGGACCGCGAGGCCCGCCTCGCGGGAGCGGAGCGCGTAGGCCGCGAGGGCGTCGTTGAGCGAGGTGGCCCCGCCCGCCTCGAGCCGCCCGAGGAAGTTCATGAGCGGCAGCACCTGGCTGCGGCCGCGCGCGGGATTGAAGCCCTCCATCATCCGCTCGCGGACCACGCCCACGCCCACCCGCTCCAGGCCCACCAGGCCCACGAACCCCAGGGCGGCGGCCAGGCGGGCCGCGTGGTCGAGCTTCGACGGAGTGCCGAAGCCCATGGACGCGGAGGCGTCGAGCAGGAGGTGCAGGCAGAGATCCTCCTCGTCCACGAACAGCTTGAGGTAGAGCCGGTCGAGCCGCGCGTAGACGTTCCAGTCCACGTAGCGGAGATCGTCGCCGAGCCCGTAGGGCCGGTAGTCCGAGAACTCGACGCTGATGCCCTTGCGGGGGCTCCGGCGCTCGCCCTTGACCCGCCCCCGGAACGAGCGGCGGGAGATCAGGCTCAGCCGCTCCAGCTGAGCGAGGAAGTCCGCCGAGAGCAGCTCCTGGCCCGCGCGCACGGTCGCCACGACGCTACTTCTCGTCCAGCGACTGGAAGTACTCCTTGACCTGGGTCTGGAAGTCGCGCGGCACCTGCTCGCGCGCGATGGATTCCTCCATCATCTTCCGGTACTGCCCCAGGACGCCCAGGTACTGCATGCGCGAGGGCATCTGCGCGCCGCGCCCCACCATGTTGGTGTCGATGCCCTGCTTGCGCCCCGCGCGCGCCTCGCCCTCGACGCCCACGTCGAAGGGGTTGCCGCGCAGGCGCGCGGTGGGATCACCCTTCGGCGCGCCGCTCTTGCCGCGCCCGGGGAGGAGCCCCTCCCCCTCCGGGAAGTCTCCCTCGTCGCCCGGGCCGCCGCCCTGCTGCCCGCCGCCCTTGTCGCCGCGCCTGGCCCCGCGGCGGTCGCTCTCACGCCCGCCCTTCAGCCCCTTGCCATCGCGGCCGCGCTCCTCCATCGAGCGCATCTTGTTGAGCGCGCGCTCCATGGCCTCCATGGCCTTGTCGGTCTGCCCGCCCTCGAGCGCCTCCATGCCCTCGTAGGCGTCGCCGGCCCAGTTGCCCTGGCCCTGCCCGCCGTTCTTGCGGCCGAGCCGCTCCATCTCGTTCAGCAGCTCGCGCAGCTTCTCGGGGGAAACCTTCTTGTTCGGATCGAGACCGCCGCGCAGGGCCTTGGCCTTCTGGAACACCATGCGGGTCTGGCTCTGGGTGAAGTCGGATTGTAGATCGGGCAACCGGTCGAGCGAGTCGAGCATGCGGAGGCGCTCGTCGCCCTTCTTCAGGAACGAGTTGAAGTCCGGGGCCCGCCCGCTCAGCGAGGTGTCCTTGAAGACCGCGGCGAGATCGCCGGGCTGGCTCTGCCCGCCCCCGCCCAGCCGGGGCGCGAGATTGCGCTCCTGCACGTCGGCGCGCCGGACCGGATCGCGCCGGGTCGTCTGCCGGCGCTCCGACTGCTGGAGCTCGCCGCTGCGATCCGTCGGCGCCACATCCTCGTCATCGTCACGCGAGACCGAGAAGTTCGGCAGACGACCCTGCGGCAGCGGAATGGGCGGCGCCACCGCCAGCGCCAGGCCCAGCACGAGCGGCACCGGCACCATCTTGGCCTCGCGAGGCAGGCGGCGCGGGATGATCCGCCGCGCGCCGAGCTGCGACACGCGGGCGGCCGCGTCCGCCACCAGGGCCTCCACGATCGGGGTGCGGTCCTGCCGCTCGCCCCATTCCAGCGCGGTGCTGACGCGCTCCTGCAGCCCGTAGCCCCGATCGGCGAGGCGCGCGGCCTCCGCGGGCGGCAACGGGAGGAGGAGCCCCCAGGTGGCTCCCGCGAGGGCCCCGGCCAGCAGCAGGAGCCCCGCGAGCGCGTAGCTCCACGGCCCGAGGCTCTCCTTCAGGAGCAGCGGCACCATCGCGACCACCGCCCCCCAGAAGAGACCGCGCAGCCCGTAGAACTCCGCGCGCCGCAGGCGGATCTGGCGGGCGACGTCTGAGACCAGTCGCTGGATGACCGAGGGATCGGACATCGACGCCTCCTCTTCCTACCGCAGGAAGACCTCTTTCCCCGATCCGCTCATCGCCTCGGCGGACTCGACGATCTGGGTGACCACGTCGTCCACGTCCACCCCGGCGGCCTCACCCTCGAAGTTCAGGATCAGCCGGTGACGCAGCGCGGGCAGCGCCATCACGCGCAGGTCCTCCACGCTCACGTTGAAGCGGCCCTCCGCGAGCGCGCGCACCTTGGCGCCCAGCACCAGGGCCTGCGCCCCGCGCGGGCTCGCGCCGTAGCGCACGTAGCGACGGGCGATCTCGGGCGCCCGCTCCCACTGGGGATGGGTGCCGAGCACGATGAAGGAGGCGAGGTCGCGCACGTGGGAGGCGATGGGGATCTCGCGCACCAGCTCCCGCATCGAGAGCACCTGGGCGCCCGTGAGCACCCGGCGCACCTCGACCGTGCGTACGTGGGTGGTGCGGTCGATGATCTCGGTGAGCTCCTCGAGGGCGGGGTAGCGGACGCGCACCTTGAAGAGGAAGCGGTCCAGCTGGGCCTCGGGCAGCGGGTACGTGCCCTCCATCTCGATGGGGTTCTGGGTGGCGAGCACGAAGAACGGGGCCGGCAGCGGATGGGCCGCGCCGGAAACCGTCACCGCGCCCTCCTGCATGCCCTCGAGCAGGGCGGACTGGGTCTTCGGGGTGGCCCGGTTCACCTCGTCGGCGAGCAGGATGTGGCCGAAGATCGGGCCCCGCTGGAACTGGAAGTGCTTCCGGCCCTGCGCGTCCTCCACGATGATGTTGGTGCCGATGATGTCGCCCGGCATCAGGTCCGGCGTGAACTGGATGCGCGAGAACGACAGCTCGAGGCTCTCCGCGAGGGTCTTGATCAGGAGCGTCTTGCCGAGGCCGGGCACCCCTTCCAGCAGCACGTGCCCGCCCGCGAACAGGCCGATCATGACCTGCCCGACCACCTCGGCGTGGCCGACGATCACCTTGCCCACCTCGGCGCGGAGCGACTGGTAGGCGTCGACGAACTCCCTGACCCGCTGCTCCTGCGACTCGCTCGACACGGGCGGTTGCGCCATGAACGGCTCCTTTTCGGCCTTGGAATTGACCCATCATAGGGGGGCGTCATACCTCCGTCAACTAGTTGCCCCCTCGTGCAGCGCGGCATGCGCGCGAGCGGCCGACCAGTCGCTCACCGCGGCGCGCGCCTCGCAAGAAAACGACCGCGAGACGGGTGCGATGCGCGCGCACGGACGCCCCGGACCGCGCGCGCCGCGGTCAGGAAAAGTCGGGTGACAGGCGCGTGTAGGCGGCCACGTAGCCGTCGAGCTCGCGATCGGCTCCGAAGCGCGCGGCGACGCGCTCGCGGCCGGCCTGACCGAGCCGCAGCCGCAGGTCGGGATCGCCCAGGAGGCGCCGCGCCTTGAGGGCCAGCTCCGAGGCGCTCCCGAACAGCAGGCCCGAGACGCCGTCCTCGACGAGCGAGCGGTTGCCCGGGATGTCGGCGGCGAGCACGGCGCGGCCGAGCGACAGGGCCTCGAGCACGGAGTTCGCCATGCCGCCCTCCGAGATCGAGCAGTTCAGCACCACGTCGCTCGCTTCCATGAGGGCGCGCATGCGCGCGTGGGGCACCGCGCCCAGGTGGCGCGCCCACGGCCGGGAGGCGAGCGCCTCGGCCAGCGCCTCGCCGACCGCCACGTCGAGGACCGGCCCCACGTAGAGCAGCTCCAGTCCCGGGAACTCCGGCCGCAGGCTCTCGAGCGGCTCGATCGGCAACAGGGGACGCTTCAGTTCCCGGATGCCGGCCGGGAACAGCACGATGGGGCCGGGCGCGCGCTGCAGCGCCGCCGCGGGCGGCCAGGGGCCGCCGGGCGCGGGCTCGAACGACGCGCTCTGCGGGATCACCACCACCCGCCCCGCGACGTCGGGCAGCGCGGTCACGATCGCGGTCGCGATCGACTCGTCGAAGGCGCTGATCGCGGCGGCGCCCTCCAGCACCCGCCGCACCACCGGGGCCGAATCCGGATCCCCGAGATCGTGGTTCACGTCGGTGCCGGTGACGGTCACCAACACCGGCACGTCCGCGCGACGGGCCAGGCGCAGCGCCACCGGGCCGGTGCGGAACGCGTGCAGGGCGTGGACGAGCGCGGGGCGGAACTGCACGAGCTGGTGCTCGATCGCGGGCTCCGGCACCACCGAGAGGTCCCACACCCGCAGCTCGATCCCGCGCTGCCGCAGGCCGCGGGCGATGCGTTCTGCCGTGATGGCGTTGCCCCGGACCGAGGGTGACGCGAAGGGCGTCAGGAGGGCCACGCGGACGGACATGAATGCGACGAGCCTACACTGAGGCGCCGCGCGAAGGCAACGCACGGCGGCAAGGACCGACTTGCCTCGGCGCGCGCCTGTGTTAAGGTTTCGTCACACGGGCCGTTTCGCCTCATCGGTGAGGGAGAACCAATGCTGGACGGTGCCTCGCGGGAGATCGGGTGCTCGGAGTGCGTGGAGCTGCTCGCGGATTACATCGACGGCACCCTGCCGCGCGATCAGACCGAGCTGCTCGAGTGGCACCTGGACGGCTGCCAGCCGTGCGTGGCTTTCGTGAACACCTACCGGGGCACCGTCGACGCCGCCCGCCGCCTCCGTGAATCCAGCGACGCCAAGCTGCCCGCCGAGCTCCGCCAGAAGCTGCTCGCGTTCCTGAAGCGCTCCGACGCCGCCCGCTAGCGGGTCGACCGCTCCGTCCCGCCCGCTAGAGCACCGCCAGCGCGGGCTCCTTCGTCACCACCCCGATCTCCCATACCGGCTCACCGCGGCGCGCGAACCCCTCGGTCACGAGCGCGGCCCGATCCTCGTCGACCCCGAACAGGAGCCCGCCCGAGGTCTCCGACTCGCAGAGCAGCTTGGCCAGGGGCTCCGGAACCGCGGCGTCCACCCGCAGCAGGCCGCGCGCGCCGAAGGCCTCCTCGAGGTAGCGGCGGTTGCGCCCCATGCCTCCGCTGAAGGTGCCGCGCTCGGCGAGCGCGAGCGCCCCGGGCAGGAGCGGCAGGTCCCGGCTGCGGAGGGCCAGGCCGACGCCCGCGCCCGCCACCATCTCCGCCGCGTGCCCGAGCAGCCCGAAGCCGGTGATGTCGGTGGCGCCGGTGGCCCCGGCCTCCTGGGCCACCGCGGCCGCGACGCGGTTGAGGCGCAGCATGCTCTGCACCGCGCCCTCGAGCACCGCCGGCTCGCAGCCGTCGTTCTTGGCCGCGGTCGCGATCACCCCGGTCCCGAGCGGCTTCGAGAGGAAGACGCGCTGGCCGGGACGCAGACCGCCCTTGGTGAGCAGGCGGCGCGGATCGACCCGCCCGGTCACGCAGAGCCCGTACTTCGGCTCGGCGTCCACCACGGTGTGGCCGCCCGCGATCACGCCGCCCGCCTCGCGCACCTTGTCCGCGCCGCCCCGGAACACCGCCGCGATGATCTCCTTGGGCAGCTCGCGGGGAAAGCCGGCCACGTTCAGGGCGAAGAGCACCTGGCCGCCCATCGCGTAGACGTCGGACATCGAGTTCGCCGCCGCGATCGCGCCGAAGAGATACGGGTCGTCCACGATCGGCGGGAAGAAGTCGACCGTCTCCACGATGGCCACGTCGTCGGTGATCCGGAAGACGGCCGCGTCGTCGCTCCGCCCCAGGCCCACCAGCAGATCGGCGTGCTCCTCGTGTCGGAGGTCGCCGAGCACGTCCTGGAGATCTCCAGGACCCATCTTGGAGGCTCAGCCCGCGCAGGCCGCGTAGGCGGTGAGGCGGATCTCCTTGCCGGTCTTCGGATCGATCAGGGGCGGAGCCATCGGCGCCGCGCGCGCGGAGCGATCAGCTGGCCTCGCCCTCGACGAAGGCGCGGAAGGCCTCCGCGAGGGGCGAGCGGCTGCGCTCCCGGTGGGTCACCAGGTAGAAGGCGCGGTCGATCTGCAGGCCCGCCACCTTCAAGCACCACACGCTCCCCACCCGGCACTCCTCCTCCACCGCGCGGCGCGAGATCAGGGAGACGCCGACCCCCGCCTTCACCGCCTGCTTGATCGCCTGGGTCGAGCCCATCTCGCCCACCACGCGGAACCCGCTCAGGTCCGCGCCGGCCGCCTCGAGGCCGCGCTCCAGCGCGGCGCGGGTCCCCGAGCCCTGCTCCCGCAGCAGCAGGGGCTCTCCCCTCAGCTCGTCCAGCGTCACCTCCCGGCGGCCCTGCCAGGGATGCCCCGCTCCCACGATCAGCACGATGTCGTCGGGCAGGAGCTCGCGATGCTCGAGCGCACGATGACTCGGGCGCGCGCCCACCACGCCGATCTCCGCGCGGCCCTCCAGCACCCAGTCGTTGACCGTCCGGCTGCCCCCTATCAGCAGGGTGATGGCGACGTCCGGGAACTTCTCCTTGAACCGACCGATGAGCGCCGGGAGGATGTACTCGCCGGGAATCGTGCTGGCCCCCACCAGCAGGTCGCCGCTCATGCGGCCCTGGAAGCTCTCCATGGCCTGCCGCGCCTCGCGCGCGAGCGTGAGCATCCGCTGCGCGTAGCCCAGGAGCAAGGCGCCGCCCTTGGTGACCGCGGCCCCCCGCCCGAGGCGGTCCAGCAGGCGCACGCCCAGCTCGTCCTCGAGCGCGCGGATGTGCTCGGAGACCGTGGGCTGGGTGAGGAAAAGCGCCTGGGCGGCGCGGGAGAAAGAGCCCAGCTCGGCTACCTTCGCGAAGATCTCGAGCTGTCTCAGGTCCATCGGGGCCGAGTATAGGAGCGCCCCCGGGCCCTGTCCAGGAGGCGGAGACAACGAAGGGGCCCGAAGGCCCCTCGACTAGGTCTCGCGGCCGAAGTCCCGCGTCAGTGGCAGCCGCACCCTCCACCGCAGCAGCCGCCGCCACCGCCCATCGGCGCCGCGGGCGCCTCGCCCATGCGCGCGCCGACCTTGACACCCACCAGCGAGAGCCGCCGGCTCACCCGGTCGCTCTCGCACATCGGGCAGCTCACCGCCTTGGGGGTCTGCATGAACTTCTCGAACTGGGCCCCGCACGCCAGGCAGCCGTACTCGTAAATCGGCATGGTCCCCCCTCGGCTCCTTCGTGAGCGGCTTACTGCCCGCCGCGCTGCACGTAGCTCTTCACGAACTCCTCGGCGTTCTCCTCGAGGATGTCGTCGATCTCGTCGAGCAGGTTGTCGAGGTCCTCCTTGATCTTCTTGCCCTTCTTGGACAGTTCGGCGCTTCCCGCGCCGCCCTCGTCCCCGCCCTCGGTGGGCTTGGTGGGCCTCGTCTCCTTCTTCTTCTGCTCAGCCATGGCGAACACCTCCTGGCCCCGCATTCGCGGGACCGGCGTCAGGGCCTAGACGGTCGGCAGCACGATCCCCTGCTGGCCCTGGTACTTCCCCTGCCTGTCAGCATAAGACGTCTCGCAGGGCTCGTCCGATTCGAAAAAGAGCACCTGCGCGATTCCCTCGTTGGCATAGATCCGGGCCGGCAGGGGGGTCGTGTTGCTGATCTCGAGCGTCACGTACCCCTCCCACTCCGGCTCGAACGGCGTCACGTTCGTGATGATGCCGCAGCGCGCGTAGGTCGACTTGCCCACGCAGATCGTCAGCACGTTGCGTGGAATCTTGAAGTACTCCACCGACCGCCCCAGCGCGAAGGAGTTCGGCGGGATCAGCGCCACCTCGCCCTGGTAGTCGACGAACGAGCGCGGGTCGAAGGCCTTCGGATCGACGATGCTGCTGTTGATGTTGGTGAAGATCTTGAACTCGTCGGCGCACCGGACGTCGTAGCCGTAGCTCGACGTACCGTAGCTCACGATCTTGGCGCCCGTGGCCCCGACGCGGACCTGGCTCGGCTCGAACGGCTCGATCATCCCGTGCTCGCGCGCCATGCGGGTGATCCACTTGTCGCTTTTGATCGCCACGGGGAGACGATCCTAGCATCTTGGCCTTTTCCCGAGCGCCGCCTGAAAGTATGGGTTCGGGCCCGTGGGCTGTGGCTCACAGCCCACGGTCTACGCTAACGCTCGACCAGAACGCACATGACCACCCCGGCCAGGTCCCTCGGCGCGCGCGTTCTCCTCGTGGGCGCTGCGCTGGGCGCGGTTCTCGCATCAAAGGCCGCTTTCGCCCAGGCGGCCCCGCCCGCCGCGCACCAGGACGCGGCGTTCGACGTGATGAACCTGCTCGCGCACCACGGGCTGCACGACATCGACGACGAGAGCTGGAACGCCTATGGGCAATTCACCCTCATCGGCAGCTACAAGCCGCCCTTCCACGCCGGCTACACCAACGCGGGACAGGCGCCCCTGAAGCCGGGACAGCCGCCCACCGGCATGTCTCTCCTGCCCGACTCGGAGGGAAGCTTCACCGCAAGCTTCACTCTCTTCTTCGGGCTCCGGCTCTGGAAGGGCGCCGAGGGGTACCTCGTGCCCGAGGTCATCGGCGAACGGCCG